>JBBRLS010000065.1:0-17769 GCA_038231215.1 Burkholderiales bacterium
GCGTGTCATCGCCAGCAGCATCTTGCGGAACGAGTCGGCCTGCGACTCCTCGCGCGTCGAAAAGCTCAGCTTGTCGAGCTTGGTGAGGCCATCGACGAGGTCGGCGGTCGGTGCGCCGAAGCGCTCGATCAGCTCCGGCTTGGTGATGCCGCAGTCCTCCATCGCGTCGTGCATCAGCGCCGCCATGATGGCTTGCGCGTCGAGCTTCCACTCGGCGCACAGGCCCGCCACGGCGATCGGATGCGTGATGTAGGGCTCGCCCGAGGCGCGGAACTGGCCGAGGTGCGCCTCGTCGGCAAAGCGGTAGGCCTCGCGCACGCGCCGGATGTCGGCAGCGTCGAGGTAATCGAGCTTGACGGTGAGGGCCGCGAACGAGGCGGCGGCGGCGTCAGCGGCGGCGGGTGCCGTGAGCAGGGGCGGGCGTTTTCGCGCCGCCGGCTTGGCGTCGGGCGAGGCGGTGGAAGAGCGCGCGACCATGCCCGAATTTAGCGCGGAACCGGGGCCATCGGCGTCGGTGTGGGCGCTGATGCGCCGCAGGGGTTTCTGTGCGGTGGGGTTGCCACCGCGAGGAACGTGCTTAGACCGGGACCTTGCGCAGCATCTCGATGCCGACTTCGCCGGCCGCGATCTCGCGCAGCGCCGTGACCCCGGGCTTGTTCTTCGTCTCGACCTTGGGCGCGTGGCCCTGGCTCAGCATGCGCGCGCGATAGGTCGCGGCGAGCACGAGCTGGAAGCGGTTCGGGATCTTGACGAGGCAGTCTTCGACGGTGATGCGGGCCATGGAGTCTTTCGTTGCGCGACCGAAAGGCCACGCGAGGGATCGAAGGTCAGAGCAAGTCGAGTGCCGCGAAAACCGCAGGCTTGGCGCGCTGCAGAGAGGCGTACTTGAGGCGCTGCGAGTGGACGATCGCCTTGAGATCGAACAGCGCCGTCTCGAACAATGCATTGATTATAACGAAGTCGAAGTGCCGGGCCTGCGAGACCTCGAGGCGAGCATTGACCATGCGTTGCTCGATGACCGCCGGATCGTCCTCGCCGCGACGCTGCAGCCGCTGTAGCAGCTCGTCCCAGCTCGGCGGCAAGAGAAAGATCAGCACGGCGTTGGGGAACAGGCGCTTGATCTGCAGCGCGCCCTGCCAGTCGATCTCGAGCAGCACGTCGTGGCCGCGCACGATCCGCTCCTCGATCGCGCCGCGCGAGGTGCCGTAGAGGTTGCCGTGCACCTCGGCCCACTCGACGAACTGGCCGGCTGCGGCCATGGCGCGGAACTCGGGCTCGGCAATGAAGTGATACTCGCGACCGTCCTGCTCCTGGCCGCGCGGCTTTCTCGTCGTGTGCGAGATCGAGACGACGAGGTGCGAGTCGAGCTCGAGCAGCGCGTTGACGAGGCTCGATTTGCCTGTGCCGCTGGGTGCGGCGACGGCGAAGAGGTTGCCGGGATAGTCCATGTCGCGAGTTCGGTTTGGCGCGCAGTTTACGTGCCGCGCATCGTCGCGGACACTGTGCGCCGCGCGAACCGCTTCATGACCGCGCAGCCCGAACCCGACCATGTCTGATTTCACATTGCCGCCACCCGCGCTCGAGCACCTCTGCGATCTCGTCGTCGACGTCGGCGTGCCGATCGACGTCGGCTATACGCCGCTCGGCCAGCGCCGAGTCGTCGCCATCCTCGGTGGCAGCGTCACGGGCCGCATCACCGGCCGCATGCTGCCCGGCGGCGCCGACTTCCAGCTCATCCACGGCGGCACGCTCGCCCGGCTCGAAGCGCGCTACGTGCTCGAACTCGACGACGGCGCGCGCGTCTTCGTGCAGAACCACGCGCTGCGCGTCGCCAGCGCCGAGGTCACGGCGCGCTTGCTGCGCGGCGAGCCCGTCGATCCGAAGGAGGTCTACTTTCGCGGCCAGGTCAGCCTGGAGACCGGCGACGAGCGCTGGTCCTGGCTCAACGAGCGCCAGTTCCTCTGTGTCGGCCGGCGCCTGCCGGCGCAGGTGCTGATGAGCTTCTACGCGGTCGAGTGACGCCCCGCGAACGGCGTTTTCAGAAGCCGTAGAGTTCGGCCGGGTTGTCGACGAGCATCTGCCGGCGGGCCGTGTCGTCGCGCGTGAACTGCATCGTCCACGCCAGCATCGCCTGTTCGGTCGGCGCGGGGTTCTGGTTCGGATGCGGCCAGTTGCTGGCCCACAGACATCGCTCGGGCCAGCCCTCGGCCAATTGACGCGCCAGCGGCGCAATGTCGGCGTAGTCGGGCGCGCCGCGCTTCGAGCTCTCGTAAGGCGCCGAGATCTTGATCCAGCAGCGACCGGCGTCGAGCAGACGTGCCAGCGACAGGAAGGCCGGGCTCGTGATCTCTGTCGGCCCGTGGAAGCGGCCGACGTGGTCGATCACGAGGCGTGATGGCAGTACGAGCAGCATCGCTTCGTGCTGCGGCAGCTCGCGGCCGTCGAGCTGCAGGTCGATGTGCCAGCCTAGCGGTGCGATGCGTGCCGCCGTCGCCTCGAGCCCCGACCACGGCAGCACGCCGCCGGGCAGCATCATGTAGCGCACGCCACGTGCGCCGGCGCGATCGAGCGAGGCCAGCGACGCCTCGGGCTCGTCGGGCGGCACGACGACGATGGCGCGCGTGCCGCTGCCGAGCGAGGCCAAGCCTTCGAGCGTGCAGCGGTTGTCGAAGCCGTAGCCGGTCGGCTGGATGACGACGGAGCGCGTCAGGCCAAGCTCCTGCTGCACGCGCCGATAGGCTTCGGCCGGCGCGTGCGGCGGCTTGAAGGTCGCCGTCGGCGCGAGCGGGAAGCGGTCTTCGTAGACGTGAAAGTGGCAATCGCAGGCGCCGTCGAAGGCGATCTTCTGTTCGCGCATGCGCTCTCCATCACTCGACGTTCTGCACCTGCTCCCGCAACTGCTCGATTGCGACCTTCATGTCGACCGAGATCGCCGTCATCTCGATCGAGGTCGACTTGGAGCCGAGCGTGTTCGCTTCGCGCAGCAGCTCCTGGATCAGGAACTCGAGGCGCTTGCCGATCTCGCCGCCCTTGTCGAGCAGGCGATCGATCTCGTCGAGGTGCGAGCGCAGCCGGCCGAGCTCTTCGGCGACGTCGATGCGGATCGCGTAGGCGGCGGCCTCGTTGAGCGCGCGCTCCTGCGTGGCCTCGCGCGAGATCGACTGCGCGGCGCCGGTCTGCACGAGCGCGTCGTTCCAGCGCTCGATGAAGCGCTGCTGCTGTCGCGCCACCGCGGCGGGCACCAGCGGCTCGGCGGCGCTGGCCAGCGCGCGCAGGTGGGAAACGCGCTCGGCCAGGATCGTCGCCAGGCGTTCGCCTTCGCGCGCCCGCGCCGCGGCCAGGCCTTCGATGCAGCGCTTCGTTGTCTCGAGCACGTCGTCACCGGCCACTTCGGCGCGCGCCGCGCCGCGGCACCACTGCATCGCCTCATGGACCGAAAGCGGCCGGGCGTTCGGTAGCAGTTCGCGCACCCGGCTCTCGACCTGGCCGAGGTGGGCGAGCTGCTCGGGCAGCGGCTCGGCGCCTGCGCCTTCCGACTCGGCGGCGCCGGTCAGTCGGAGCTGGATCTTGCCGCGCTTGAAGCGTGCGGTGACGAGCTCGCGCAGCGTCGGTTCGAGCGAGCGGTATTCGTCGGGCAGGGTCAGGCTGATGTCGAGAAAGCGACCGTTGACCGAGCGCATCTCTACACCGACAACGGGCCTTGCAGCCGGGCCTGAATGCGCGTCTTTCCGCCGTTCGTGCAATGCTGCCGGAGGCGCCGAAACGGGGGCTGCGGAGGCATTGGCATAGCCGGTCATGCTGTAAACTGCCACGTTGTTTTGCCCCCTGTTTCTCGACCCATGTCAAAGCCCAAACCAGCACCCTTGCCTTCAGGCACGGTGGTGGGCGGCTATCAGGTTATCAAGAAACTGGCGGCCGGTGGATTCGGCGTCGTTTATCTCTGCGAAGATGCCGACCGCAAGCTCGTCGCCCTCAAGGAATATCTCCCTTCCTCGCTCGCCGAGCGCTCGCCCGGCGAACTGACGCCCCGCGTCAAGCCCGAAAAGCAGCCGCTCTACCGGCTCGGCCTGAAGAGCTTCTTCGAAGAGGGCCGATCGCTCGCCCAGATATCGCACACCAGCGTCGTCTCGGTGCTCAATTTCTTTCGCGAGAACGAAACCGTCTACATGGTGATGAATTACCTGCAGGGCGATACCCTGCAGGATTTCATCGTCACGGCGCGCGATCTCAAACGTGACAAGGTGTTTCGGGAATCGACGATCCGCTCCTTGTTCGACGAAATATTGCGGGGTTTGAGAATCGTCCACCAGCACAAGATGCTGCACCTGGACATCAAGCCGGCCAACATCTTCATCACCAACGAGAACAAGGCGGTCCTGCTCGACTTCGGCGCGGCGCGCGAAGTGCTGAGCAAGGAAGGCAACTTCATCCGGCCGATGTACACGCCGGGCTTCGCCGCGCCCGAGATGTACCGAAGGGACGGCACGCTCGGCCCGTGGACCGACATCTATGCCATCGGCGCCTGCATCTACGCCTGCATGCAGGGCTACCCGCCCAACGACGCGCCGCAGCGCATCGAGAAGGACCGCCTTGCGCTCAGCCTCTCGCGGCTGCGCAACGTCTACAGCGACAACCTGATCGAAGTGACCGAGTGGTGCATGTCGCTCGACCCGCTGTCGCGGCCGCAGAGCGTATTCGCCCTGCAAAAGGAGCTGTCGCGCGAGACCGAGCGCCAGTACACCAAGCTGAGCTTCAGCGAGCGGCTGAAGCTGCAGCTCGAAAACATCACTTCGAGTGCGAAGGCCTGAACGAGCGTGCGCTTCTCCGTCTATCAAGTGAGCCGCAAGGGCGGCCGCGAAAAGAACGAAGACCGCATGGGCTATTGCTACACGCGCGACGCGGGACTGTTCGCGTTGGCCGACGGCATGGGCGGCCACCCTGAGGGCGAGGTCGCATCACAGCTTGCGCTGCAAACGCTGGCCGCGATGTTCCAGCGCGACTGCAAGCCGACGCTGCCCGACCCCCTGCGCTTTCTCCACGAGTCGATCGTCTCGGGCCACCACCAGCTCTTGCGCTATGCGACGCAGAAGGCGCTGATCGACACGCCGCGCACCACCGTCGTCGCCTGCCTGCTGCAAGGCAACGCGGCGTACTGGGCGCACTGCGGCGACTCCCGTCTCTATCTCGTGCGCGGCGACAAGCTGATCGCGCGCACCCGCGACCACTCGTATTCCGAGCTGCAGCAGACGATGAGCCAGGTCGTGCCGATGGGCGACCGCTTCAACCGCAACGTCCTCTTCACCTGCCTCGGCAGTCCCGGCAAGCCGGTCGTCGACACGGTCGGGCCGCTGCTCATGCAGGCCGGTGACCGCTTGCTGCTCTGTTCCGACGGTCTCTGGGGCACGGTCAGCGACAGCGAGATCACCGATCAGCTCTCCAACCTGCCGCTCTCCGACTCGGTGCCCGAGCTGGTCGAGCAGGCGCTGCGCAACGGCGGCGCCAAGTGCGACAACGTCTCGGTGCTGGCGGTCGAGTGGGAAGGCATCGAAGGCAGCGACAGCGGTCAGGGCATCCAGACCACGGCGGTCGGCGAGGGCGTCTTCGCCTCGACGATCCAGGCCAGCGTGCTCGGCACCGACGTCTCCCCCGACGAGCTCGACGACGCCGAAATCGAGCGCTCCATAAAAGAAATCAACGAGGCGATACAGCGCAGCGCCAGGCACAAGAAGAGCTGAGCTTCCCCGGCCCCGCCGTTGTCATCCTGAGCAGAGCGAAGGATCTCGACACCGCCTCTTTCGAGGTCCTTCGCTTTGCTCAGGACGACATGCCAACCCCTTTTCAACGCTCATCCGGTCGCGCGCACGATGCGCTTCGTCCCATCTCCATCACGCGCGGCTTCACGCGCCATGCCGAGGGCTCGGTGCTCGTGGCATTCGGCGACACGCAGGTGCTCTGTACCGCCTCCGTCGAGGAGAAAGTGCCGCCGCACAAGCGCGGTAGCGGCGAAGGTTGGCTCACCGCCGAGTACGGCATGCTGCCGCGCGCCACGCACACGCGCGGCGACCGCGAGGCGGCGCGCGGCAAACAGAGCGGGCGAACGCAGGAGATCCAGCGCCTGATCGGCCGGTCGCTGCGCTGTGTGTTCGATCTGTCGCTGCTCGGCGAGCGCACGATCGCGCTCGATTGCGACGTGTTGCAGGCCGACGGCGGCACGCGCACCGCGGCGATCACCGGCGCCTACGTCGCCGCCCACGACGCGGTGACGTGGCTGCTCGCGAAAGGCCGCATCGAGCGCTCGCCGATCAAGGACGCCGTTGCCGCGGTCTCGGTCGGCATCGTCGGCGCGACGCCGCTGCTCGACCTCGAATACGTCGAAGACTCAGCCTGCGACACCGACATGAACGTCGTCATGACCGCCTCGGGCGGCTTCGTCGAGTTGCAGGGCACGGCCGAGGGCGCGACCTTCTCGCGAATCGAGATGGACGCCTTGCTCGCGCTCGCGGCCAAGGGCATCGGCGAGCTGGTCGTGGCGCAGAGCCAGGCGCTGGGCATCGCGTCGGCCTGAGCGTCCGGCGGCACGCGCGGTGAGGCTGGTCCTCGCGTCGAACAACCCGGGCAAGCTCGCGGAGCTGCGGCTGCTCTTCGCGCCGCTCGGCCTCGCGCTCGTCGCGCAGGGAACGCTCGGCATCGGCGAGGCCGAGGAGCCACACCGGACCTTCGTCGAGAACGCGCTGGCCAAGGCGCGGCATGCGGCGCGCGCCGCGAATGGCGCGGCGATCGCCGACGACTCGGGTCTTGTCGTCGATGCGCTCGGCGGTGCGCCGGGCGTCGTCTCGGCGCACTTCGCGCCGCTCGACCCGACAGTCTCCGATCGCGAGGCGCATCGACGTCGGCAGGACGCCGCCAACAACGCCCTGCTGCTCGAGCGACTCCGCGGTCGCGCCGACCGCAGCGCGCGCTTCGTCTCGACCCTGGTCGCGCTGCGCAGCGCCGATGATCCCGAGCCGCTCATCGCCATCGGCCGCTGGGAGGCGACAATCGCCGGGGCGCCGCGTGGCGAAGGTGGCTTCGGCTACGACCCGCTGGTCTTCATCTCTTCGCTCGGGAGGACGGTGGCCGAGCTCGACGCCGCTGCAAAGAACGCGGTCAGCCATCGCGCCCTGGCCGCGCGGCAGATGCTGGCGCTGATGCGCGACGTCTGGCGCCTCGGTTGAGAGAGCGCATATGAAGGCCCTGCCGCCGGTCGTCGCGGCACCTCTTGCTGCCGCCTCGGCACCGACCGCCCCCGCAGCCGAACGGCTTGCCCGCTTCATGCGTTCCGGCGCGCTCACGCTCGCGTCGCTGCCGCCGCTTTCGCTCTACGTGCACATCCCCTGGTGTCTGAAGAAGTGCCCTTACTGCGACTTCAATTCACACGCGGTGCGCGGTGCGCTCGAAGAGCTGCCGCAACAACGCTACGTCGATGCGCTGATTGCCGACCTCGAGGCCTCGCTGCCTTTCGTCTGGGGCCGCCGCGTGCATACGATCTTCATCGGCGGCGGCACGCCCAGCTTGTTCGATCCTGCCGAGATCGAACGATTGCTCGCCGCCATTCGCGCCCGCTTGCCGCTCGAGCCCGGTTGCGAGATCACGCTCGAGGCCAACCCCGGCACCTTCGAGCGCGAGCGCTTCCACGCCTTTCGCGCCGCCGGCGTGACGCGGCTTTCGATCGGTGTGCAAAGCTTCGACGACGCACGTCTCGCCGCGCTCGGCCGCGTGCACGACGCGGCGCAGGCACGGGCCGCCATCTCCGAGGCGGGCGACGCCTTCGAGACCTTCAACATCGACCTCATGTACGCCCTGCCGGGACAGACGCTCGCCGAGAGCGCAGGCGACCTCGCCGCAGCACTCTCGTTCGAGCCGCCGCATCTCTCCGTCTACCAGCTCACGATCGAGCCGAACACCTTCTTCGCCAAGCACCCGCCCCGCCTTCCCGACGACGACATGTCCTTCGCCATGCTCGACGGCATCACCGCCGCGACCGGCGCCGCGGGCCTGGATCGCTACGAGGTCTCGGCCTATGCGCGGCCCGGCCATCGCTCGCGCCACAACCTCAACTACTGGGAGTTCGGCGACTACCTCGGCATCGGCGCCGGCGCGCACGGCAAGCTGAGCTTTGCGCATCGCATCGTGCGCCAGGTGCGCCTGCGCGACCCGGCGGCCTACATGACCGGCGCCGAGGGCGGCGCCGCGATTGCCTCCGAAGCCGAGGTCGGACGAAGCGATCTGCCCTTCGAGTTCATGCTCAACGCCTTGCGCCTTCGCGAGGGCTTCGAGGTCGCCCGCTTCAGCGAGCGAACCGGCCTGCCGGTGACTGCAATCGAGCGGCCGCTGGCCGAGGCCGAGCGACGCGGCCTCGTCGTGCGCGACCTGCACTGGCTGCGTCCCAGCGAGCGCGGCTTCGATTTCCTGAACGACCTGCTCGAGCTGTTCCTGCCCGCATCACCAAGAGAAGGGCGCTGAACCCAGCCATTTCGCACGGCTGGCGAAGGCACCGCACTGCTAGACTGAACTGAAATTCGTCCCACGCCGCGAGTGCCCCTTTCGATCGATACCCCGCTCAACGACTCGAACGCGCTCAGCCTCGACGGGGCGCTGCAGTTGCTCGAGCAATCGGGGCATAGGCTTCCCGACATCGAGGTCGCGGGCAAGGCGGTATGGCTGCAGGCGGTCATCGATGGGCTGTGCGAGCTCTCCAGCCGCGACCCGCTCACCGGGCTGGCAAATCGTCGTCACTTCGAGCTCACGCTCGCCAGCGAGGTCGATCGGGTGGCCCGTGCCGGCGAGCCGGCGCTGGTGCTGATGATCGACGTCGATCACTTCAAGAAGGTCAACGACGCGCACGGCCACCCGGCCGGCGACGGCGTGCTGCGTGCGGTCGCGCACGCCCTGCACGAATGCATCCGGCCGATGGACACGGTGGCGCGATTCGGCGGCGAAGAGTTCTCCATGATCCTGCCCAACTGCGCGCCCTCGTTCGCGCACGCCGTCGCCGAGCGGATCCGCCTGCGCGTGCAGGCGATGACGATCAACATCGCGCCGGGTACCGACGTTCGCGTCACCGTCTCGATCGGCGGTGCCTTCGCGCCGCAGTGGGTGCGCTCGTCGCCGCTGCTCTGGGTCGAGCGCGCCGACCAGCAGCTCTATCGCGCCAAGTCCGAAGGCCGCAACCGTGCCTGCCTCGAGCAGCCGGCGGTCTCGCATGTGTCGGCCGAAGAAAAGGGCCTGCTCTTCGGCACGTCGCAATTCGCGGATCTCTGATGAGCGGCAAGATCCTCGCGATCACGAGCGGCAAGGGCGGTGTCGGCAAGACCTTCGTCTCGGCCAACCTCGCGGCGGCGCTCGCCGAGCGCGGCGAACGCGTGCTCGTGCTCGATGCCGATCTCGGCCTGGCCAACCTCGACGTCGTGCTCAACCTCCATCCCAAGATCACGCTGCACGACGTGTTCACCGGCAAGGCGACGCTCGAGCAGGCGATCCTGCCCGCGCCCGGCGGCTTTTCGGTGCTGCTCGCCGGCTCGGGCCTGGTCGAGTATTCGCGCCTCACGCCGCAGGTGCGCGAACAGCTTGTCGACATCATCGCGCAGGTTCGCCCGCGCTTCGACCGCATATTGCTCGACACCGGCGCGGGCATCTCCGACGTCGTGCTGCACGCCATCTCGCTGGCCGACGACGTGCTCGTCATCGTCACGCCCGAGCCGACCTCGATGACCGACGCCTACGCGACGATCAAGGTGCTCGCCACGTTGCAGAAGCGCCGTCATGTGCGCCTCATCGTCAACCAGGTCAGTGCCGCGGGCGAAGGCCGCACGATCCGCAATCAGCTCCAGCTCGTCGTCGACCGTTTCGTGGCGCCGCAGCTCAAGGCCGAGGGCGACGGCGAGCCGCTGCTGCTCGAGCTGCTGGGCGAGATCCCGAGCGATCCCGCGGTGCGCGAGGCGGTCAAGAAGCGCAGCCTGCTGCTCGCCACGCAAGCCGGCTCGCCGGCTGCCCAGGCGGTCAACGCGGCAGCGTCGAGGATGGTCGCCGAGCCCGCGAACAACAAGCCCTAGGCCCCAGGCTTCAGCAGCACGATCAGGGCGCCGTGGCCGCCGTCGGAGGCGCGCGCATAGGTGAAGGCCATCACCTCGCTGCGCTGCACCAGCCAGGACTTGACCTTGGCCTTCAACACCGGCTCGCGGCCGGGCGAGCCGTGGCCCTTGCCATGCACGATGCGCACGCAGCGTGCGCCCTTCTTCAGCGACTCGCGCAGAAAGGCGGCGAGGCGTTCGCGCGCTTCGTCGCGACGCAGGCCGTGCAGGTCGAGCTCACCCTGCAACACCCAGACGCCGCGCCTCAGTTTGCGCACGACCTCGATGCCGACACCGCGCCGGCGAAACGAGAGCGCGTCGTCGGTATCGAGCAGCGACTCGGCATCGAAGCCGTCGGAGAGCGCTTCGACGAGCACCGCCGCGTCGTCGCGCTCGCGTTGGCGTGCGCGCGCTGGCGGCCGCGGCCGCTCGGGCACCGCGTGCGCGACCTTGCGCAGCGGCACGACGGTGCCGACGGCGGTTGCGAAGAGCGAGCGTTCCTGTCGCTCGCGCAATGCCTGCTCGCGCCCTGCCTGCAGCTCGGCCTCGGCGGCGCGGCGACGCTCGGCGAGCGCGCTGCGCAGCGCGGCCAGCTCGTGGAGCGAATGCGCCTTCACGTCCCGGTCTTCACAGTAACCCCCGTTCGGCGAACGAGACGACCGCGCCCTGGCCGACGACGAGGTGATCGAGGACACGCACGTCGACCAGCGCCAACGCGCTCTTCAGCGTCTGCGTCAGGAACTCGTCGGCGCGCGACGGTTCGGCGGCGCCCGAAGGATGGTTGTGCGCGAGGATGACGGCCGCCGCGCCGAGCTCGAGCGAGCGCTTGACGATCTCGCGCGGATAGACCGAGGTTTGTGTCAGGGTGCCGCGAAACATCTCCTCGAGCGCGATGAGGCGGCTTTGCGCATCGAGGAACAGCACCGCGAACACCTCGTGCGCGCGGCCGCCGAGCTGCAGCGACAAATACTCCTTGACCTTGCCGGGCGCGTCGAACACCGGCCGGGCGGCCAGTTCGCCGGCCACCGATCGGCGTGCCAGCTCGAGGACCGCCGCGACCTCGGCGCGCTTGGCGGGGCCGCGGAGTCCCTTGACGCGCTTCAGCTCGTCCGGGCCGGCGCGAAGCAGGCCTGCCAGGCCACCGAACGCGTCGAGCAGGTTCTGCGCGAGTTGCAGGACCGAGGTGCCGGCGAAGCCGGTGCGCAGCAGCAGCGCGATGAGTTCGACGTCGGCGAGAGCACCGGGTCCGTGGGCCAACAACTTTTCGCGCGGGCGGGCCGGGGCGGGAATGTCCTTGAGCATGAGAGGTCGGGGCCTGATGGGCAAGGAGCGCCGGCTCGTAAAATCGCCCTCAGTCTATCTTCCGAAAGCCGAGCCTCTTGAATTGCGTCGAGCCCGGGTCCTTCCTGACCCTGCACTATCGATTGAGCGGCCCCGACGGCGGCGCCTTCATCGACACTTTCGGCGCCAGGCCGGCGACGCTTTCGCTCGGCACCGGCGAGCTGGCGCCGGCGATGGAGCAGCGCCTGCTCGGCCTGGCCGAGGGCAGCCGCGCCTCGTTCGAGCTGGCATCGGGCGAGGCTTTCGGCGAGCGCAGTCCGGAACTGCTGCAACGAGTGACCCGCTCGCTGCTCGCCGAGCATGGCGACGCCGACATCGACTATCGGGTCGGCGACGTGGTGCGCTTTCCGACGCCCGATGGCCAGGCGAGCTTTGCCGGCGTCGTGCGCGAGGTGGCAGACGATGCCTTCGTCTTCGATTTCAATCATCCGCTGGCAGGGCGTCCCGTGACCTTCGAAGTCGAATTGATAGGCATCCTGTGAGCGGCGAGAACGCGTCGGTCGAAGAGGTCGTGCTGGCCGAACCGCGCGGCTTCTGTGCCGGCGTCGACCGGGCCATCGAGATCGTCGAGCGCGCGCTGATCCGCTTCGGCGCACCGATCTACGTCCGCCACGAGATCGTGCACAACACCTACGTCGTCGACGACCTGAAGAAGAAGGGCGCCATCTTCATCGAGGACCTCGCCGACGTGCCGCCAGGCGCCACGCTCGTCTTCAGCGCTCACGGCGTCTCGCAGGCAGTGCGGCAGGAGGCGGCCGAGCGCGGCTTCTCGGTCTTCGACGCGACCTGCCCGCTCGTCACCAAGGTGCATGTCGAGGTCGCCAAGCTGGCGCGCGAGGGCTACGAGTTCATCATGATCGGGCACAAGGGCCACCCCGAGGTCGAGGGCACGATGGGCCAGCTCGACCATGGCATCTATCTCGTCGAGGACGTCGACGACGTGGCGCGCGTCGAGGTGGCAGCAGGGCAGAAGCTCGCCGTCGTGACGCAGACGACGCTCTCGGTCGACGACGCCGCCGACATCGTGGCCGCCGTCAAGCTGCGCTTTCCCGGCGTGCGCCAGCCCAAGCAGCAGGACATCTGCTACGCGACGCAGAACCGCCAGGACGCCGTCAAGGTGCTCGCGCCCGGCGTCGACGTGCTGATCGTCGTCGGCAGCCCGAGCAGCTCGAACAGCAATCGCCTGCGCGAGCTCGGCGAGCGGCTCGGCGCCGACGCCTACATGGTCGACGTCGCCGACGACCTGAAGGCCGAATGGTTCAACGGCAAGCGCCGCGTCGGCGTCACCGCCGGCGCTTCGGCGCCCGAGGTGCTGGTGCAGCAAGTCATAGCGCGGCTGCGCGCGCTCGGCGCGGTCTCGGTGCGCAGCCTTCCCGGCGCCGTCGAGACGGTGCACTTTCCGCTGCCCATGGGACTGGGCGACAAGTCGATGGCGGCCGACCGGAGCTGAGCCCCGGCGGGCGCCTCAGCGCTGACGCCGCCGCGGGTGAAACGTAATCGTCGCGGGACCGGAAGGCGCCTGCTTCGCCTTCGTACCGACGTCGCAGCCATCGCAGCCGCACCCGCTGGCGACGACCGAATGCCTGCGCATGAAGGCGGCTGCCGCGGCCGGCAAAGGCAGCTTCAGCGACGCCAGCGCGATGCCGCGACGCCATGCGCCGGGCATCAGCGTCCATGCCGCATACACGGCGCAGCCGAAGACGATCAAGGCGACGATGAGCGATTGCAGCATGTCGGTCAGCCTCCGAGCCAGAGCGTGACGCGATAGGTGATGAACGCGGCCGCATAAGCGAGCGCGAACAGGTAGACGGCCATGGCGATCGGATAGCGCCACGAATTGGTCTCGCGCTTGACGACGACCAGCGTCGAGATGCATTGCGGCGCGAACACGTACCAGGCGAGCAGCGAGAACGCGGTGGCGAGCGACCAGCCCTGCGCGATCACCGGCGACAGCGATTCGGCGACTGATCCGCCAGCCGCCGACATCGAATACACCGTGCCGAGCGCGCCGACCGCGACCTCGCGCGCGGCCAGGCCGGGCACCAGGGCGATCGAGATCTGCCAGTTGAAGCCGATCGGCGCGAAGATGTGCTGCAGGCCCTGGCCGAGCATGCCGGCCAGGCTGTACTGGATCGCGGGGCCGGTCGCGCCAGCCGGTGGAGACGGAAAGCTCGAGAGAAACCAGAGCACGACCATCAGCGTGAAGATGATGCCGCCGACACGCTTCAGAAAGATCGCGGCGCGCTCCCACAGGCCGAGGGCGAGATTGCGCAGGCTGGGCATGCGATAGGGCGGCAGCTCGAGCATCAGCGGCTGGTAGCGGCGCTTGATCCAGACGCGCTTGAAAACCCAGGCCACGCCCATCGCCGAGACCACGCCGGCGACGTAGAGCACGAACAGGGTCAGGCCGCGCAGGTTGAACGGGCCGATCGCGGTGTTCGGCACGAAGGCGCCGATAAGCAGCGCGTAGACCGGCAGGCGCGCCGAGCAGGTCATGAGCGGCGCGACCATGATGGTGGCGAGCCGGTCCTTCCAGTTGGCGATGGTGCGCGTTGCCATGATCCCCGGGATGGCGCAGGCAAAGCTCGAGAGCAGCGGGATGAAGGCGCGTCCCGAGAGGCCGACCTTGCCCATCACGTTGTCGAGCAGGAAGGCGGCGCGCGGCAGGTAGCCCGAGTCCTCGAGGACGAGGATGAAGAAGAACAGGATCAGGATCTGCGGCAGGAACACGATGACGCTGCCGGCGCCGGCGATCACGCCGTCGACGAGCAGGCTGCGCAGCGGCCCTTCGGCCATGTGCGACGTGGTCCATGCGCCGATCGTGGCCATCGCCTCCCTGATCGCGTCCATCGGCACGTTGGCCCAGGAGAACACCGCCTGGAACATGAGGAAGAGGACGACGCCGAGCAGCGCCAGACCGCAGACCGGGTGCATGACGACGGCGTCGATGCGGTGATGGAATCGCTGCACCGAAGCCGCGCCCGGCGCGGCGATGGCGAGGATGCGGCGCACCTCGAGCTGCAAGTCGGCGGAAGAGCGCGATTCCCTGGCGGGCTCGGGCGCGGTGCTGCTGGGCATCGCCTTGCCCAGGTGTTCGCCGAGCAGCGCGAGCAGGCCGGCGTGTCCGTCGGACTTGACCGCGACGGTCTCGACGACCGGGCAGCCGAGCTCCGCGGAAAGCTTGGCGACGTCGATCTGCAAGCCCTCGGCGCGCGCCACGTCGGCCATGTTGAGCGCGACCATGAGCGGCCGCCCGAGTTGCGCCAGCTCGAGCACGAGGCGCAGGTTCATGCGCAGGTTGGTCGCGTCGACGACGGCGACGATCGCGTCGGGCGCCGCCTCGCCGTGGCGCCGACCTTCGATCACCTCGAGCGTGATCTGCTCGTCGGGCGTCGCCGGCGACAGGCTGTAGGCGCCGGGCAGGTCGATGATGGAGACGGTGCGGCCGTTGGCCAGCCGCGTCAGGCCGACCTTGCGCTCGACCGTCACGCCGGCGTAGTTGGCGACCTTTTGCCGCGCCCCCGTCAGCAGATTGAAGAGGGCGGTCTTGCCGCAGTTCGGATTGCCGACCAGGGCGATGCTCCAGAGCGGCGCCTGGCTGGGTGCGTTCAGCGCCTGACTCATCTTGACTTCAGGCCGTCGTCGCTTCGACGAAGGGGCTGACCTCGATGCACTGCGCCTCGAGCAGGCGCAAGGCGAACATCGTCTCGCCGATCAGCACCGCGAGCGGCTCGCGTCCGCCCGGGCCGCGGCGCAGCAACTGCACCGGCTCGCCGGGCAGGAAGCCGAGCTCGCCCAAGCGACGCAGCGCCACCGCATCGATCTCCGGCGACGCGGCAACGACGCGCGTCACCGTCGCTCGCGCGCCGGGGGCGAGCGAGCTGAGCGAGCGAAGTGTCGAGGTAGGCATCACCGATCGTGCCGTCCCGAGTTGTAAATAGGAACAATTATCAATTGTAGTCCCGTGATGACCCCCCGGCACGGCGCGCCCCGGCGACGAGGGCGTGGCGAGTGCTGCTCCCTACAATTCGACCCTTTTCGCACGTTTCGTCCAATGCTCGACATCACGCTCCTGCGCAAGGATCTCGCCCACGTCGTGGCCCGACTCGAGACGCGCAAGTCGCCGCAGCCCTTTCTCGACGTGGCACGCTTCAGCGCGCTCGAGTCCGAGAGGAAGACCTTGCAGACCCGTACCGAGGAACTGCAGGCGCGGCGCAACAGCCTGTCGCGCGAGATCGGCAAGAAGAAGGGCCAGGGCGCCGATGCCAGCGCCGAGATGGCCGAGGTGGGCGGCATCGCCGGCGAGCTGCAGCGATCGGCCGAGCGGCTCGAAGCCATCCAGGCCGAGCTCTCCGAGATGCTGATGGGCTTGCCCAACCTGCCCGACGCGAGCGTGCCGGTCGGCGATGAATCGGCCAACCTCGAGATCCGGCGCTGGGGCGCACCTCGCGTCTTCGACTTCGCGCCGAAGGATCACATCGACTTGGGCGCGCCGCTCGGCATGGACTTCGAGGTCGGCGCGAAGCTCTCCGGCTCGCGCTTCTCGTTCCTGCGCGGTCCGGTGGCGCGGCTGCATCGCGCGCTCGCCCAGTTCATGCTCGACGTGCAGACCACCGAGCACGGCTATACCGAATGCTGGACGCCCTACATCGTCAACCGCGAGGTGCTCGAAGGCACCGGCCAGTTGCCGAAGTTCAAGGAAGACATGTTCTGGGTCTCGCGCGGCGGCGACGAGGTGGCGCCCGAGCAGTACCTGATCTCGACCTCGGAGATCCCGCTCACGAATTCGGTTCGCGAACAGGTGTTGGCCGAAAGTGCGCTGCCGATCAGGCTGACCGCGCATTCGCCATGCTTTCGCTCCGAGGCCGGCAGCGCCGGGCGCGACGCGCGCGGCATGATCCGCCAGCACCAGTTCGACAAGGTCGAGATGGTGCAGATCGTCCATCCGTCGCAGAGCTTCGACGCGCTCGAGCAGATGGTCGGCCACGCCGAGGCGATCCTGCAAAAGCTCGGCCTGCCGTACCGCGTCGTGCTGCTCTCGACCGGCGACATGGGCCCGAGCTCGACCAAGACCTACGACCTCGAGGTCTGGGTGCCGGCGCAGGACACCTACCGCGAGATCAGCTCGGTCTCGAACTGCGACGCCTTCCAGGCGCGGCGCATGCAGGCGCGCTTCAAGAACGCGCAGGGCAGGAACGAGTTCGTGCATACGCTGAACGGCTCGGGCCTCGCGGTCGGGCGCACGCTGGTGGCGGTGCTCGAGAACTTCCAGAACGTCGATGGGTCGATCGCCGTGCCGGAGGCGCTGCGGCCGTATCTCGGCGGCGCCAGCGAGTTGCGCGCTTGAAGATATCGCAACACGTGCGGGCCGCAGCGCTGCTGGCTGCGCTCGACGGCGCGCGGCTCGTCGACTTGCCGAGCGAGGGCGATCCGGCCTTCGACCTCGCAGCCGGTTTCGCTGTCGCCGACGAGTTGCGCCGCCTGCGCCTGGCACGCGGCGAGCGTCCCGCCGGCTACAAGATCGGCTTCACCAATCGCGGCATCTGGGATCGCTACGGCGTGCACGCGCCGATCTGGGGGCCGGTCTGGGACAGCACCGTCGAGCATCTCGAAGGCGATGAAGCCTCGGTGTCGCTTGCGCCGTTTTCGCAACCGCGACTCGAACCCGAGATCATGTTCGGCTTCGCCCGTGCACCGCGCGCCGGCATGAGCGAGGCAGAGCTGGCCGGCTGCATCGGCTGGGTGGCGCACGGCTTCGAGATCGTGCACACGCATTTCGCGGACTGGCGCTTCAAGGCCGCCGACACTGTCGCCGACTTCGCCTTGCATGGCCGGCTGTGCGTCGGCCGGCCGGTGCCGATGGCCGAGTTCACCGACCCGGCGCGCGAGCTCGCCGCCATCCACGTCGCGCTGCTGCGCGACGGCGAGACGATCGACGAGGGCGTGAGCAGCATCGTCCTCGACGGCCCGCTCACCGCGTTGCGCCTGTGGGTCGATGCGATGGCGGCGCAGCGCGAGCAGTGGCCGATCGTGGCTGGCGACATCGTCACGACAGGCACCATCACCGATGCGGCTGCGATGCTGCCGGGCCAGCGTTTCGAGACGCGCCTGAGCGACCCACGCCTTCCGGGCGTGGCGTTGCGCACGGAGGCCTGAGCCGACGAGCCCGTCGACTAGAATCCTGCCCTCGGCAACAAGACCCGCCGAAGCACCCGACCGGAGAGGTGGCAGAGTGGTCGAATGCGCCAGACTCGAAATCTGGTTTACGGTTCACCGTAACGTGGGTTCGAATCCCACCCTCTCCACCAAAGGCACGTCC
>JBBRLS010000066.1:0-17690 GCA_038231215.1 Burkholderiales bacterium
GCGCCGACGAAGATGACGAGGCCGCGCTTGGTCAGCGCCACGTCTTTCAGGACGTGCGGCAGGTTCATGGCGTCGATGGTCGGCACGATCGCCGGGATCGTCCGCATGACCAGGCCGACGAAGCCCTGCTGCACGAAGGCGTTGACGCGAAAGCGGCCGATGCCCTGCGGCGCGACCGCGAAGTTGCACTCCTTGGTGCGCTCGAACTCGGCCGCCTGCTTGTCGTTCATGATCGAGCGCGTCAGGGCCAGCGTGTGCTGGCCGGTGAGCGGCTGCGGCGAGACCTTGGTGACCTTGCCGTCGACCTTGATCGCCGGCGGGAAATCGGCGGTGAGAAAAAGGTCCGAGCCCTGGCGCGACACCATCAGGCGCAGCAGGTCGTTGACGAATTTCGATGCCTGGTCGCGTTCCATGATCGTTGCTCCGGATGCGTCGTTCAGCCAGGAAAGTTCTCGGGGAACTTCGCCTTGGAGCGCGCTTCCGCCGGAGCGACGATATTACGCCGCACCAGGTCGGCGAGGTTCTGGTCGAGCGTCTGCATGCCGATCGAGTTGCCGGTCTGGATCGCCGAGTACATCTGCGCGATCTTGCTTTCGCGGATCAGGTTACGAATGGCCGCCGTGCCGAGCATGATCTCGTGCGCGGCGACGCGGCCGTTCCCGTCCTTGGTCTTGCAGAGCGTCTGCGAGATCACGCCGATGAGCGACTCGGACAGCATGGCGCGGACCATTTCCTTTTCCGCGGCGGGGAACACGTCGACGATGCGGTCCACGGTCTTCGCCGCGCTCGAGGTGTGCAGCGTGCCGAACACGAGGTGGCCCGTCTCGGCCGCGGTGAGGGCGAGGCGGATCGTCTCCAGGTCGCGCATTTCGCCGACCAGGATGGCGTCGGGGTCCTCGCGCAGGGCAGAGCGAAGCGCGTTCGCGAACGACAGCGTGTGCGGTCCGACCTCACGCTGGTTGATCAGGCACTTCTTCGACTCGTGCACGAACTCGATCGGATCCTCGACGGTCAGCACGTGGCCGAACTCGTTCTCGTTGAGGTGATTGACCATCGCGGCAAGAGTCGTCGACTTGCCCGAGCCGGTCGGGCCCGTGCAAAGCACCATGCCGCGCGGCTTCAGCGACAGCTCGGCGAAAACCGGCGGGCAGTTGAGCTGCTCGAGGGTCAGGATCTTCGAGGGAATGGTCCGGAACACGGCGCCGGCGCCGCGGTTCTGGTTGAAGGCGTTGACGCGAAAGCGCGCCAGGCCCTGGATCTCGAACGAGAAGTCGCACTCCAGCGTTTCTTCGTAGTTCTTGCGCTGCGAGTCGTTCATGATGTCGTACACCATGTCGTGCACCTGCTTGTGCTCGAGCGGGTCGACATTGATGCGGCGGACGTCGCCGTGCACCCGGATCATGGGCGGCAGGCCTGCCGAAAGGTGCAGGTCGGAGGCCTTGTTCTTGACCGAAAAAGCCAACAGTTGGGTGATGTCCATGGGTCTTCCGGAAGTGGCGACTGGGCGCGGCAACACGCCTGGCAGCGCTCTCGCAGCGCAACAATGACGCAATGATCGCAGACAAGCTCGCGGAAGTGCACCGGCGCATTGCAAGCGCCTGTGCCGGCGCCGGTCGGCCCGTGCAAAGCGTCACGCTGCTTGTCGTGAGCAAGACCTTCGCCGCCACAGCGGTGCGAGAGGCCTTCCTCGCCGGGGAAAGACACTTCGGAGAGAACCACGTTCAGGAAGGCACGGACAAGATCGAGGCGCTTGCCGACCTGCGGTCGCAGATCGAGTGGCATCTCATCGGCCCGCTCCAGAGCAACAAGACGCGGCTCGTCGCCGAGCGCTTCGATTGGGTGCATTCGGTCGATCGAACGAAGATCGCCGAGCGGCTCAGCGCACAGCGGCCGGCGCATCTGCCGCCGCTCTCGGTTTGCCTGCAGGTCAACATCAGCGGCGAGGCGAGCAAGGCCGGCTTCGCGCCGGCGGAGGTCGGCGCCGCAGCGCGCGCCGTCGCGGCGCTGCCGCGCCTCGCGCTGCGTGGTCTCATGGCGATCCCCGAGCCGGCCGTCGCTTTCAGTGACCAGCGACGACCGCATCGGGCCCTGCGCGAGCTGTTCGAAGCGCTTCGTCGCGACGGCCTTGCTCTCGACACCCTGTCGATGGGCATGAGCGGCGACCTCGAAGCGGCCATCGCCGAGGGCGCGACGATGGTGCGCGTCGGCAGCGCCATCTTCGGCGATCGATCGCAAGCCGGCTGAGCCGGCGGCGATTGGCGAGAATCGGCCGATGAGCATCGCCCCGCCGCCTCGCCCGCGCTTGCCGCCACCTGTCCGTGCCGAGGCCGATGTCGTCGCGGGGCTTCGCTCCTCGGCCAGCCAGGCCATCCGCTGGGAGAACGCCGCCGCCCTGGCGCGACCTTGGGTGCAGGCCGTACGCGACAAGCCGGCGCCGTTCTGGGCCCTCGAATCGCTACTTCAGGAGTACCCGATCTCGAGCCGCGAGGGCCTGGCCTTGATGCGCCTGGCCGAAGCGCTGCTGCGTGTTCCCGACGCCGAAACGGCGATCGCGCTCACCGCCGACCAGCTCGGCCGCGCCGACTTCGGATCCGCGACGGGCGGCGTGCGGAGCGCATCGCCGCATCGCCTGATCGCCGGCCTGTCGGCGAGCGCGATCGCCCTCTCCAAGCGCTTCCTGCCCGACAGCGAAGGCGAGACCGGCTTGCTGCGTCGACTCGGCGCGCAGACCGTGGTGGCCGCGACGGTGCGCGCGATCCAGCTCCTCGGTCGCCAGTTCGTGCTCGGTCGCTCGATCGGCGAAGCCCTTGGCGAGGCGGCCAGCGCGCGCAAGGCCATGCGCACGCTCCGCTTCAGCTACGACATGCTCGGCGAAGGCGCGCGCACCGAGCGCGACGCCGAGCGCTACCTCGCGTCGTACGACAGCGCGATCGTGGCGATCGCCAAGGCACGGTCCGGCGGCGGGCCGGAAGAAGCAGACGGCATCTCGATCAAGCTCTCGGCGCTCTTTGCCCGCTACGAAGAAGCGCAGCGCGAGCGCGTCTTCGCCGAGCTCGTGCCACGAGTACGCAGGCTTGTCGACCGGGCCGCCGAGGCGAATCTCAACCTGACCATCGACGCCGAAGAGAGCGATCGCCTCGAGCTCTCGCTCGATGTCTTCGAGGCGCTGGCCAGGGAGATCGCCGGCGCGCATCCGCAATGGCGCGGCTTCGGCCTCGCCGTTCAGGCCTACCAGACGCGCGCCATCGAAGTCGTCGACGAGGTGGCGCGGATCGGCCGCGACTGCGGCCTGCGCTTCATGGTGCGTCTCGTCAAGGGCGCGTATTGGGACGGCGAGATCAAGCGGGCGCAGGAGATGGGCCTCTCGGGCTACCCGGTCTTCACCGAGAAGGCACACACCGACGTGTCCTATCTCGCCGCGGCAGCGGCGTTGATCGGTCACAGCGACGTCATCTATTCGCAGTTCGCGACGCACAACGCCGGAACGATCGCGGCGATCGTCGAGATGGCCGCAGTTCGCGGTGCGCGCTTCGAGATGCAGCGCCTGCACGGCATGGGTGAGGCGGTGTACCGGGAGGTCGCTCGCGCGGCCGGCCAGGTAGGAGGCTTGCCGCTACGCGTCTACGCGCCAGTGGGCGAGCATCGCGACCTGCTGGCCTACCTGGTGCGACGGCTGCTCGAAAACGGAGCCAACTCGTCGTTCGTGCATCAGTTGTCCGACACCTCGGTCGGCGTCGACGAGCTGCTCGCCTCGCCGCTCTCGGCGCCGCCGGCGGCGCATCCGTTGCCGCTGCCGATCGATCTCTACCGCGCCGCGGACCCGACGGCTCGCGCCAACTCGCGTGGCCTCGATCTCGCGGTTCTCGCCGAGCGCGAGCCGATCGAGCGAGCGATCGCTGCACTGGCCGCGGCTGGGCTCGAGCGCGTCGCCGAGGCCGGCCCGGCCGAAGTCGAAGCGACGGTCGGCCGTGCCGTCGCGGCCTTCCCGGCGTGGAATGCGACGCCGGTCAAGGAGCGTGCCGCGGTGCTGCGCCGCGCCGCCAACCTGCTCGAAGCGCGCCTCGCCGAGTTCTGCGCCGTGCTCGTCGTCGAGGCCGGCAAGACGCAGGGCGATTGCGTCGCCGAAGTCCGCGAGGCCGTCGACTTCTGCCGTTACTACGCCGACGAAGCCGAGCGCCGTCTCGTCACGCAAACGCTGCCCGGGCCGACAGGCGAGAGCAACGAGCTGCATCTGCATGGCCGCGGCGTCTTCGCCTGCATCAGCCCGTGGAATTTCCCCCTCGCGATCTTCAGCGGCCAGGTCGTCGCCGCGCTCGTCGCCGGCAACAGCGTCGTCGCCAAGCCGGCCGAGCAGACACCCGCGGTCGCGGCGCGCATGGTCGCGCTACTGCACCAGGCCGGCGTGCCCGAGCAGGCTGTGTCGCTCGTGCACGGACCGGGCGAAACGGTAGGCGCGGCATTGGTGGCCGACGCGCGCATCGGCGGCGTCTGCTTCACCGGGTCGTTGCCGGTGGCGCAGCTCATCAATCGCTCGCTGGCGGCGCGGCAAGGCGCCATCGTGCCGCTGATCGCCGAGACCGGCGGCGTCAACGCCATGATCGTCGACTCGAGCGCGCTGCCGGAGCAGGTCGTCGACGCCGTCGTGCAGAGTGCCTTCCGCTCGGCCGGCCAGCGTTGCTCGGCACTGCGCCTGCTCTGCGTGCACGAAGGCATCGCCGACGCCGTCGTCGAGATGGTGCGCGGCGCGCTCGCCGAGCTGAAGGTGGGCGACCCGGCGCGCTACGACACCGACGTCGGCCCGCTGATCGATGCCGATGCGTGGACCGCCATCGGCTCGGCCGTCGAGCGCTTGCATCGCGAGGCGCGCTTCGTCGGCGCCACGCCGATCGTCGTGCCTGCGACTGCCGAGTCCGGCTTCGTCGCACCGATCGCCTTCGAGGTGGCCAGCATCGAAGACCTGAAGTCGGAGATCTTCGGACCGGTGCTGCACGTCGTTCGCTGGCGCGGCGACGTCGACGCCGTGATCGCCCGCATCAACGCGCTCGGCTACGGCCTGACGCTCGGCATCCAGACGCGCATCGACAGTCGCGCGCTGCGCCTGGCGCACGAGGCGCGCATCGGCAACGTCTATGTCAATCGCAACATGATCGGCGCCGTGGTCGGCGTCCAGCCTTTCGGCGGCGAAGGGCTCTCGGGCACCGGGCCGAAGGCCGGCGGGCCGCACTACCTGCCGCGCTTCTGCGCCGAGCAGGTGGTGACGATCAACACTGCCGCCGCGGGCGGCAACGCGGCCCTGCTCGCGGGGCTCTAGCGACGCTGCCCACGGTGTGTCACGGGCTCAGCAGCCCTTGCCGCTTGTGCCATTCCTCGAGCGACTCGGCCGGCCACTCCTGGCAGTGCACGTGTCCCTTGCCCTTCGGCACGTCGATCCACGCCGGCGCGTAGGCGAGGGCGGCTTCGACGACCTCCTTCGGCTTCGGCAACGGCGTGTCGACGGCCGATGCGTGCGGATGAACGAGTTCCGGCCAGCGCGGGTCCCAAAGCCAGAGCGCGCTGCCGCACTTCAGGCAAAAGTGCCGTGTCGCGGGGGATCGCCTGCTGCGCTTGCCCGGCTCGCGGATCAGCGCGTGATAGCGGCCGAGGTGCTGCTCGCCGCGCACCTTCAGCGTCGCCGCTCGCGCGCCGAGGTTGATGCCGAAACCGCCGCTGCCTGCGGTCTTTCGGCAGATCGAGCAGTGGCAGTGCATGAAGGGCACCGGACTTTGCGCTTCGACGCTGAAGCGCACGGCGCGGCAATGACATGAGCCTTCGAGCTTCATCTGCACTTCCTCTCGACGGGTGACGCGATCGGGCGACCTTGCCAATCATGCCGCCGTCGCGCCCTGCTTACACTGCCCCGATGCAGACGATCGCATTCATCGGCGGCGGCAACATGGCGAGCGCGATCGTCGGCGGGCTGATCGCTGGCGGGCAGCCGGCGAGCTCGGTGATCGTGGTCGAGCCCGGCGCCGGGCAGCGGCGCGCACTCCACGAGCGATTCGGCGTTGCCGCGCTGGCCGCTGCGGACGCCTCGCTCGCGGTGGCGGGGCTTGTCGTGTGGGCGGTCAAGCCGCAACTCTTCCGCGCCGCTGCGGCGCCGTGCGCGCCGCATGTGGGCCACGCGCTTCAATTGAGCGTGATGGCCGGCATCCGCAGCGACGCGATCGCTTTCGCCACCGGCAGCGAACGCGTCGCGCGGGCGATGCCGAACACGCCCGCGTTGATCGGCCGGGGCGTGGCCGGCCTGTTCGCGCGGCCGGCGGTAAGCAGCGAAGATCGTCGAAGCGTCGAGACCGTTCTCGCGCCGACCGGCGAGCTCGTCTGGGTCGATCGCGAAGATGCGCTCGACGCCGTCACGGCGCTGTCGGGCTCCGGTCCGGCCTACGTGTTCCATCTCATCGAAGCGATGCTGGCGGCGGCGAAGGACATGGGTCTGCCCGAGCTCGAGGCGCGACGACTCGCCGTGCAGACGGTGGCCGGTGCGGCCGCGCTCGTCGCTGCGTCGAGCGACGCACCCGAGATTCTGCGCAAGAACGTCACGTCGCCCGGCGGCACGACGCAGGCGGCGATGAACGTTCTCGAGGCCCGCGCCGTCAAGGACGCCTTCGTCGCCGCCATCCTCGCCGCGCGGGACCGCGCCCGCGAACTCGGCGACGAGTTCGGCGCCGCGCCGGACTGATCACCTTGCGCCTGCGGCAGCGCAAGGTGACAGTGCCTTGCGCCGAGGGCTAGAGTCGCGGACCGATCCGATTCTGCAGAGCCTGCCATGCCATCCATTGCCGACCACCCGAAGAGCTACCTCTCCTATCTCACGCCCACGGCAACCAGCCCCTGGCATACCTACCTCGCGCAGGTCGACCGTGTGCTGCCCTACCTCGGCTCGCTGGCGCGATGGTCGGAGACCCTCAAGCGCCCCAAGCGGGCCTTGATCGTCGACGTGCCGATCGAGATGGACGATGGCAGCGTCGCCCACTTCGAAGGCTTTCGCGTCCAGCACAACCTGTCGCGTGGGCCCGGCAAGGGGGGCGTGCGCTACCACCCCGACGTGACGCTCGAGGAGGTGATGGCGCTGGCGGCGTGGATGACGGTGAAGTGCGCCGCGGTGAACCTGCCTTATGGCGGCGCCAAGGGCGGCATCCGTGTCGATCCGAAGAAGCTTTCGATGAAGGAACTCGAGCGCATGACCCGGCGCTACACGAGCGAGATCGGCATCATCATCGGCCCGCAGCGCGACATCCCGGCGCCCGACATGAACACCAACGCCCAGATCATGGCGTGGATGATGGACACGTATTCGATGAACACCGGGACGACCGCGACCGGCGTCGTCACGGGCAAGCCGATCCACCTCGGCGGCTCGCTGGGGCGGGTCAAGGCGACCGGCCGCGGCGTGTTCGTCACCGGCCGCGAGGCAGCGCGGCGCATCGGCCTCGGCCTCGACGGCGCGCGCGTCGCGGTGCAAGGCATGGGCAACGTCGGCAGCGCCGCCGCCGAGCTCTTCGTGCAGGCCGGCGCCAAGCTCGTCGCGATGCAGGACCACACCGGCACGCGCGTCAACCCGGCCGGCTTCGACATGGCCAGCACGATGGGCGCCATCACCCACGAGACCGGCATCGCCAACGTGAAAGGCGGCGAGCTCATCGACGACGAGGCCTTCTGGGACGTCGATTGCGACATCCTCATCCCGGCCGCGCTCGAAGGCCAGATCACACCCGAGCGCGCGCAGCGCATCAAGGCCAGGCTGGTGCTCGAAGGCGCGAACGGGCCGACGTTGCCCGAGGCCGACGACGTGCTCGGCGAGCGCGGCGTGCTGGTCGTGCCCGACGTCATCTGCAACGCCGGCGGCGTCACGGTCAGCTATTTCGAGTGGGTGCAGGACTTCTCGAGCTTCTTCTGGAGCGAAGACGAGATCAACGTCCGCCTCGACAAGATCATGGTCGACGCGCTGAAGAAGATCTGGGAAACGGCCGACCGGCACAAGATCAGCCTGCGCACCGCGACCTTCTCCGTCGCCTGCGAGCGCATCCTCATCGCCCGCGAGGAACGCGGCCTCTATCCCTGATCGACTGGCAGCGGCGACGGCGGCTTGATCTCCTCGAGGCAGATCATCGAGCGCACGTCGTCGATGCCGGGCACCTGCATCAGGCGGTCGGTGAGGAAGGTGCTGAGGCTTTTCAGGTCGCGGGCGACGACCTTGAGCAGATAGTCGTAGTCGCCCGAGACGCCCTGGCATTCGAGGATCTGCGGATAGGCCCGGATCTGCGCCTCGATCTCGCGCACGCGACCGAACTGGTCGCCGGCGATGCTGACGCTGACGTAGGCGGTCACGGCGAGGCCTAGCGCTTCGGCGTCGAGCTGCGCCGCGTAGCCGCGAATCACGCCACGCTCCTCGAGCGCGCGAACGCGGCGAAAGCACTGCGGCGCCGAGAGATGGACCTTGGCCGCAAGCTCGACGTTGGTAGCCCGGCCCGTGCTCTGCAAGATGCGAAGAATCTTGTGGTCGATGTTGTCGAATTCGATAGCCATACCGTCATTGTCCTTTATGTTGCGCAACAAACGTGCGCCAAAAACCGCGACAACGCACGAAGTAGAAAGCACCTTTCGCGCTCGAACCGATAGACTGCAAGGCACTTGTCCGACCCGCAGGAAGCGCCATGACCACCACCGCCCGTGCTGCCGCACTCGCCCGCCTGGGCACGACCCCGGTCGACCTCGAGCGTCGCTACGGCGCGCGCAACTACGATCCGCTCAAGGTCACGCTCGAGCGCGGCGACGACGTCTGGCTGTTCGACACGGCCGGCCGCCGTTACCTCGACATGATGTCGGCGTACTCGGCAGTGAGCTTCGGCCACGGCCACCCGGCGCTGGTGCATGCGCTGACCGAGCAGGCGAAGACATTGGCCGTGACGAGCCGCGCCTTTCACACTGCGCGCCTCGGCAGCTTTCTCGAGCGCCTCTGCCGCATGACTGGCATGGCGCGCGCATTGCCGATGAACACCGGCGCCGAGGCCGTCGAGACGGCGATCAAGGCGGCGCGCAAGTGGGCCTACAAGGTCAAGGGTGTGCCGGCCGGGCAGGCGCAGATCCTGGTCGCCGCAGGCAACTTCGCCGGCCGCACGACGACCATCATCAGCTTTTCCAGCGAAGCACAGTATCGCGACGGCTTCGGCCCGTTCACGCCCGGATTCGCCAGCGTGCCGTTCGGCGATGCGGCGGCACTCGAGGCGGCGATCGGCCCGAACACGGCGGCCTTCATCGTCGAGCCGGTGCAGGGCGAGGCCGGCATCATCGTGCCGCCGGCTGGCTACCTGCGCGCCGTGCGCGAGATCTGCACGCGCCACAACGTGCTCATGATCGCCGACGAAGTGCAGACCGGCCTCGGCCGCACCGGCCGCATCCTGGCCTGCGATCACGAAGGCGTGCGACCCGACGGCCTGACCCTCGGCAAGGCGCTCGGCGGCGGCCTGCTGCCGGTCAGCGCTTTCTGCGCGCGCGAAGACGTGATGGCGGTGTTCAACCCTGGCGACCACGGCAGCACCTTCGGCGGCAACCCGCTGGCCGCGGCCGTAGGCGAAGCGGCGCTCGGCCTGCTCGAGAACGGCTCCTTCTGCGAGAACGCACGGGCTCAGGGCGACTACCTGCTGTCGCGTCTTGCGCGGCTAGCGCACCCGGCGATCACCGACATCCGCGGCAAGGGCTTGCTCATCGGCGTCGAGATCGATCCGGCGTTCGCCGGAGCGCGCCGGGTCTGCGACGCGCTCGTCGACGAAGGCGTGCTCACCAAGGACACGCACGGCACCGTCGTGCGCATGGCGCCGCCGTTGACGATCGCTCGTGCGCAGGTCGACATGGCCGTCGCCGCGCTCGGTCGTGCCCTCGACCGCATCGCTGCGGAAGAGCCGGTCGCGGCCTGAGCCTCGGATCCTGCATGTCATCCTGAGCGTTAGTTAAGGATCTCGCCGGCAAGCTGAGATTCTTCGCTTCGCTCAGGATGACAGGGGTTGAAGGGCGACGCCGGCGAAGACGGTGAAGCCGAGCCAGTGGTTGAGGCGAAAGGCGCGAAAGCAGCCGTCGCGGCTTCGACCGCGGATCAGCGTGTAGTGCCATGCGGCGATGCCGGCGGCGGTGGCGAGCCCGGCGAAGTACGGCCAGCGAAAGCCGAGCCGAACGCCGAGCACGCACCAGACCACAAGGAAGGCGGCATAGAAGAACATCACCGCCGCGACGTCGAAGCGACCGAGCGTGATGGCCGAGGTCTGGATGCCGATGCGCAGGTCGTCGTCGCGATCGACCATCGCGTACTCCGTGTCGTAGGCGAGCACCCAGAACAGGTTGCCGAGCAGCAGCCACCAGGCCAGCGCCGGCACCGCGCCGGCCAGCGCCGACAGCGACCACCCGTCGCCGCCGCGCACCGCGGCGAAAGCCATCGGGATACCGAAGCTGAACGCGACGCCGAGGACCGCCTGCGGCATCGCGAAGAAGCGCTTGCTGAAGGGATAGAACAGCGTTATCGCCAAGGCGGCGAAGCTCCATGCGACGGCGGCGGCGTCGGTCGTCGCGACCAGCGCAAAAGCGGCCAGCGCCAGTGCCGCACCGAGCATGAGTGCTTCGCGTGGGGCCACGGCGCCGCTCGTCACGGGTCGCGCCGCCGTTCGCTTGACGTGGCGGTCGAACTCGCGGTCGGCGACGTCGTTGACCGCGCAGCCGGCGCTGCGCATCAGGAAGGTGCCGACGACGAACACCGACAGGAGGTGCCAGCCCGGGAACCCGCTCGCGGCGATCCACAGCGCCGAAAGGGTCGGCCAGAGCAGGAGCAGCGTTCCAGCCGGCCGATCCCAGCGGACCAGATCGAGGTAAAGCGACAGGCGGGGGCGCGACATGTGCCGATTGTCACGAGTCGTGTCGCCCGCGGGCGTCTGTCCGACAGGCTCGCGGCGCCGACGCGCGTGGTTGCCTGGTCGGCCCGGTGCGTTAATCCCGAATACACCTCGTGGAGACACTCATGAAAAAACTCATCGTCCTGGCTCTTGCCCTGGGCGCCGCCGGATTGGCCGCCGCCCAGACCAACATCGGTGTCTCGATCGGCATCAACCAGCCGGGCGTCTATGGTCGCGTCAACATCGGCGTCGTGCCGCAGCCGGCACTTATCCTGCAAGAGCCCGTCGTCATCCTGCAGCCCCGCTACGTGCGCGAAGCGCCGCCCGTCTACCTTTACGTGCCGCCGGCGCATCAGCAGAACTGGCGCGCCTACTGCGGTCGCTACAACGCGTGCGGCCAGCCGGTGTACTTCGTGCGCGACGAGTGGGTCCGCGAGCGCTACGAAAGCGAGCATCCGGGTTGGGATCGCGGCAAGCACCGCGGCTGGGAAAAGAAGGAAAAGCGCGACAAGCACGATGATCGCGAGCACGGCCAGAAAGGCCGCGGCCACGACAAAGAGCGCGACTGACCCGATAGACCGGTGAGCGGCCGGCGCTACGCGTAGCGCGCGGCAAGCTCCCGTTCGATCTTCGGTTGCGGCAGCAACTTACTGCCCGAGAGCCACAGTTCCCTGGGCTTGCCGTTGCTGTCGACAACCATGCGCACCGGCTCGCCGTGGTTGGCAAAGCCGCCCGCCAAGGCTACCTTCCCCGTGCATGCGCCGTCTCTCGTGCGGCCTGAAACCGCGATCTCGCTGGCGTCCTGAACGGGGTTGGTCAGCAGCGGATTGGCGATCAGCACCTTGTCGCGCATCGGCAGCAGATCGGTGGCGCCCCACAGGCTCCACCAGCGTCCGCTCCAGGCGGCGGTTCGGCGCGAGGGTGCACCGTGCCGCGAGAACGCGCGCAAGATGTGCAGGCTGCCATCGAGCCAGGCGAGGGCCGGGCCGTCGCATGCATTCGTCAGCACCGAGATCGACAGCGCGTGTGCCGGCACGGCGACGGTTCGCGTCAGCGTCCCCTGGAAGCCGCCCGTATGGCCAAACCACTCCCAGTCGGCAAGCGCGCCTGAAATCGTTCCCAGGCCATACCAACGCTCGACGCTGGCATGCGGATCGCGCCAGCGACGTCACGTCATTTCACGCCGACTCTCCGGCGACAGGACGCTCTTCTTCGCCGCTGGCGCCGGGCTGGCGAAGAAGCGCGCCAGGTCCGAGGCCGTGCTGACAAAGCCAGTCGCCGCGGCCAGCGCATGGGTGGGGTTGTCGGCGGGGATGACGACGCGCCGCCCGAGCGGCAGCTTGCCGGAGTGGCCGCGCGCAAAGGGCGTGCGCGGCGACGCCAGTGCGAACGGCGCGTCGGCGCCGGTCTCGAGCAGGCCCGAGGCGGAGACGATCTCGCGCCCGACCCACTCGCCATAGGGCTCGCCGGTGACCGCCTCGATGGCGAGCCCGAGCAGGCCGAAGCCGTGGTTGGAATATTTGAAGCGGGTACCCGGCTCGATGGCGGTGCCGTTGGCGAGATCGGCGCGCAGCGCGGCCTCGTCGAGGAACGGACGGCGATCGGTCCACTGGCCGCTGTCGGCCCCATCGCGGACCAGGCCGGCGCTGTGCGACAGCAACTGCTCGATGCGCGTCGCGGCGATCGTCTTGTGCAGCCCCGACACGTGCTGGCCGATGCGGTCGTCGAGCCCGATCCTGCCTTGCTCGCGCAGCTTCATGATCGCCGCCGCGGTAAAGCTCTTCGAGTGCGAGGCGACGCGGAAGCGATGCCTCGGCGTGAGCTTCGTGCCCTTCTTCAGGTCGGCATGCCCGCTCGCGAGTTCGAGGACAACGCGACCCTTGTACGCGACGGCGAGCGAGCATCCGGGTTGCTCGGTGGCGAGCATCTGGAACTCGATCCAGCGCGGCAGATAGTCGAGCGCGGCAGCGAGCCACTTCTCCATGATGATCTCCTCGCGTGCGTTTTGCGGCTCAGCCTTCGAGCTGCTTCTGGAACACCAGACCGGCGTGTTCGCGCAGCGCGTGGAAGCGGATCTTCGGCCAGTTGGCCTCGATGGCCCGCAGCTCGGGCGCGTATTCGACCAGCACCGTCGGCGCATCGACCGCGTCGTAGGCGACGCGATGCTGGTTGGCGTCGATGAAGCGCTGCAGCTCCTTCGCGCCGCCGTCCTCGGGCTCGCAGGTCACCCAACGCGCGACCTGGAAGCGACTCGGCATGATGCGCGCCTTGACGCCGTACTCGTGCTCGAGCCGGTGCGCCACGACCTCGAACTGCAGCTGCCCCACGGCGCCGAGCAGGAGCACCGAGCCGGCGACCGGACGAAAGACCTGGATCGCGCCTTCTTCGCCGAGTTGCGTGAGGCCGGCGCGCAGTTGCTTGGTGCGCAGCGGATCGGCGACCTCGACCGAGCGGAACATCTCGGGCGCGAAGAACGGCAGGCCGGTGTACTGCAGCGCCTCGCCTTCCGAGAGCGTGTCGCCAAGCTGCAGCACGCCGTGGTTCGGAATGCCGATGATGTCGCCGGCGAAGGCCTCGTCGAGCAACTCGCGACGCTGCGAAAGAAAGCTGACCACGGTGTTCGGCCGCAGCTCCTTGCCCGAGCGCACGACCTTGAGGCGCATGCCGCGCTCGAAGTGGCCCGAGGCGACGCGAACGAAGGCGATGCGGTCGCGATGCGCCGGGTCCATGTTGGCCTGGATCTTGAACACGACGCCGCTGAACCTGGGCTCCTCGGGATGCACCGTGCGCTGCGTGGCGACGCGGTCGCCGGGCGGTGGCGCCAGGTCGACGAGCGCGTCGAGCACCTCGCGCACGCCGAAGTTGTTGACCGCCGAGCCGAAGAACATCGGCGTCTGCCGGCCGGCGAGAAAGGCGGCGCGGTCGAAGGGCGGCGCGGCGTCGGTGAGCAGCTCGATCTCGCCCTTCGCCTGCTCGTACTCGGCGCCGAAGCGCGTCGCATAGGCCGCGTTGTCGACGCCGGCGAGGATCTCGTCGTTGTCGCCGCCCTTTCCATTGACTCGGTCCTGCCCGCCCTTGAACACCCGCATCTGCTTTTCGCGCAGGTCCATCACGCCATGGAAGCGCTTGCCCATGCCGACCGGCCAGGTGAAGGGCACGACCTCCATGCCGAGCTCGCGCTCGATCTCGTCCATCAGCACGAGCGGCTCCTGCACCTCGCGGTCCATCTTGTTGACGAAGGTGAGGATCGGCGTGTTGCGGGCGCGGCAGACCTGCAGCAGGCGACGCGTCTGCGGCTCGACGCCGTTGGCTGCGTCGATGACCATCAGCGCTGCGTCGACGGCGGTGAGGACTCGATAGGTGTCTTCCGAGAAGTCCTGGTGGCCGGGCGTGTCGAGCAGGTTGATGACGCAGTCGCGGTACTCCATCTGCATCACGCTCGAGGCGACCGAGATGCCGCGCTGCTTCTCGATCTCCATCCAGTCCGAGGTCGCGTGGCGAGAAGCCTTGCGTGCTTTCACCGAGCCAGCGATCTGGATCGCACCGGAGAACAGCAAGAGCTTTTCCGTCAGAGTCGTCTTGCCCGCGTCGGGGTGCGAAATGATGGCGAAGGTGCGTCTGCGGCGCACTTCTTTGGCAAGATAAACGGAGGCGAGGTCGGCCATGACAGGGCCGCGGGCGGCCGGCATTCGGGGAAGCGGGCGATTATCGGCGCGGCGGGCACACTGGGCCGATGCCCGAGATGCCAGACTTGACGGTCTATGCCGAGCGGCAAGCTGCCCGCCGACCGCGCGCTGTCGCGCTTGCTCAAGGAAAGCTGGCCGAAGAACATCGACGAGCTGTGCTGAGTGGCGATCGGGTCAGTACGCGATGCCGACGCTGAAGTGCACGCTGTCGGCGCTGCGTGGGTTCGCTGCGGTACCGCGCGTGATGTGAGCGGCGTCGATGCGCAGGTTGAAGTGCGGCGCGAGCGACATCCGCAGTCCGGCGCCGACGCTGGCGATGCTGGCTTTGGCGGCCTCGCCGGGCAGCGCGTTGTTGCGGGTCACGCGCCCATGGTCGCTGAAGACGAGCGCGTGGGCGACGATGCCGCTGCCGAGCCGCGCGCCGAAATCGGGCGTCTGCAGCTCGACGCTGACGCGCTGGCCTTTGTCGTTGGCGATCTCGCGTTCGAGGAAACCGCGCACCGAGTCCTGCCCGCCGATGCCGAACTGCTCTCCGGAAATGAGGGAGGCGTGGCTGTACTGGCCATCGCCCGCGAGCCGAAACTGCCAATCGCCTGGCAAGGCGCGAACATAGCTCGCCGACCAGCGCAGTATCGAATAGTCGGCGCTCGCGCCGGCGCGTGCGGCCGCTATGTCCTCTGCCCGCCCGTGCGCTCCGCCAGGGATGTTGAGAAAGACGGACGCGCTGAAATCGATCTGTTGGCCCTCGCCGGTCCACGTCCCCGCATAGCCGACGCTCGCGGGATGGACGGTGACGTCGGGCACCAGGCTGGACCCGCTTCCCAGCGCTTCGACGTGGTTGACGTAGGCGCGATTCTCGAAGCCGTAAGTCATCCGGTGTCGATAGCTGGCGGCGGGCGGAAAGTTGTGGTTGTAGCGAACGCCCGCGACCGAGCCGCTTCCGCGCACGCTGAACAGATCGCTGACGACGCCTGAATCGACGTTCGAATAGACGCCGAAGAGATCGATCGAATCGCCGAGTCCGTAAAGCGGAATCCGGTAGTTCGCGGCGACGATGGTGACGTGCCGCAGGCGCTCGGGCGAGGTGACGTATTGAGCGGTCAGCACATGATCGCGGTCGGCGACATTGGCGTGCTGAAGGAACACGCCCGAGCGCAGCCGGCCGGTGGCGGGCGTGCCCGTGTCGTCGAGGACCACGCCCACTTTCCAGGGTTTGTCGTCCTGCACCGCGACCGTCGCGTCGATCGTTGCCGCGGCGTCGCCTCTGAGGTCGACGCTGATGCGCTTGGCCGGGTTCTCGTTGACGAGGCGGATCTGCTGTGCGAGCTCGCTCGTGTTCGGCGGTGCACCTTCGCGAAGGGCGGGCACGCTGCGGCGGATGTTGTCGGCGTCGAAGTGCGCATTGCCTTCGATGGCGAGCGAGCGCAGTCGCGCTTCGGCCACGCGCAGGCGGACCGTTCCTTCGGTCAGGCGCTGCTCAGGCAGCGAGACCTTGACCGCACCGAAGCCGGCGCGAACATAGGCATGCTGCAAGGCGGCGACGGCCGCCTCGATGGCGGCAAAGGTGCGGCCGGTGCCGGTATGCGGCGCCAGCGCAGCCTCGATCGAGGCGATCGACAACACCGTGTTGCCGTCGACTTCGTAGCGCCTGATCTCGAAGCTCGGCGATTCGGCCTGAGTCTGCGCCAACGCGGGATCGGCGACGACTGTGCAGAGCGCCAGCGCCCAGGAGGCGAGGCCGAGGAGCGTGCGGCGAGCCTTCCGTCGCACGGGTGCGAACATCGTCAACGAGGCTCTCGTGCGAAGCGGTTCTGCGTGCACTCTGCGGGCGTGCCGAAAGGTCGTTCGATCCAGCTTCGCGATGCCGTCGCCTCGAGGGAGGGTCGAAAACAATCGCTCCTCGTGCCGATCGGTGCCGTCAAGCGCAGGTCGCGCTGGGCCAGTTCGGAGCCGAACATCGCGGGCGTAAACGAGGGTCCGATGATTGAGAAGACGCCGTTCGAGAAGGTGATCGTGTAGTTCGAAGCGCTGAGGCCACTCGGAACGATTGGATACGTGCCGGGTGCCGAGATCGCCGTGGCCGTCGTGCTCAGGTCGAGGACGCCACTCAGCACAAGCGGCGTCTCGCCGGCGACGAAGCCACGGAACGAGGCCGTCAGGGGAGGATCCGGCTGCGCCTGCGCGCGGGTCTTGTCGTCGGCAACGACCGAGAGGGGAGCCGGCGTGATGACGCCCGCGGCGACCTGCGTCGTGACCGAGTAGTTGGCGCCGGAGTTGCCGTCGTTGACCACGTAGCCGTTCGGGGTCAGGGTGCGCGCGCCGGCGTTCTTGCTGTCGAAGGCCTGGGTCAGCGAAGTGACGGTGTCGTTCCCCTTGAGGCCGGAGACGACGCTGGGCGCTGCCGAGGAACTCGTCGTGGCGTCGTAGACCTTGATGTCGGAGGCCGCGCCAATGACGAGCGCGGCCGGGGTGATCGTTCCCGCTGCGGTCTGCGTCGTCACCGAGTAGTTGGCCCCGGAATTGCCGTCGTTGATGCTGTAGCCGCTGGGAGTCAGCGTGCGTGTCCCGGCGGTCTTGCTGTCGAAGGCCTGGGTCAGCGAAGTGACGTTGTCGCTTCCCTTGAGACCCGAGACGACAGTCGCAGCGGCCGTCGAGGTTGTGGTCGCGTCGTAGACCTTGGTGTCGGCGGCAGCGCCGATGACGAGTGCGGCTTGCGTAATCGTTCCCGCGGCGGTCTGCGTCGTGACCGAGTAATTGGCCCCCGCGTTGCCGTCGATGACGGTATAGCCGGTCGGCGTCAGGGTGCGCGCGCCGGCGTTCTTGCTGTCGAAAGTCTGGGTCAGCGAAGTTACGGAGTCGGTGCCCTTGAGGCCCGAAACGACAGTTGGCGAAATCCCCGAACTCGTCGTCGCGTCGTAGACCTTGGTGTCGGAGGTTGCACCGATGACGAGCGCGGCCGGGGTGATCGTTCCCGCCGCGGTCTGGGTGGTGACCATGTAGTTGCCACCCGCGTTGCCGTCGATGACGGTATAGCCGGTCGGCGTCAGGGTGCGCGCGCCGGCGTTCTTGCTGTCGAAAGTCTGGGTCA
>JBBRLS010000067.1:0-17547 GCA_038231215.1 Burkholderiales bacterium
TCTTGCCCGAGCCGGTCGGGCCGGTGACGAGGATGATGCCGTGCGGCTTGGCCGTGAGCTCTTCCCAGCGCCGGCCGTCGTGGCTTCCGAAGCCCAGGCTCTCGAGCGTCTTCACGGTCGTGTCGGGATCGAAGATGCGCTTCACCATCTTCTCGCCGAAAGCGGTGGGAATCGTCGAGAGGCGCATCTCGACCTCGTCGCCCGGTATGTTGCGAACCTTGATCCGGCCGTCCAATGGACGGCGCTTCTCCACCACATCCATGCGGCCGAGCAGCTTGACGCGCGCAATCATCGCGCTCATCACGCCGGGCGGCAGCTGGTAGACGGTGTGCATGACGCCGTCGATGCGAAAGCGGATGACGCTCCTCTCGCGGCGCGGCTCGAGGTGGATGTCGGAGGCGCGCTGGTCGAAGGCATATTGCCAGAGCCAGTCGACGACCTGGATGACGCCCGAGTCGTTGGCGTCGAGCTGCTTCGAGCTCTTGCCGAGCTCGACGAGCTGCTCGAAGTTGGCGAGCGCCGAGCTCTCGCCCATCTTCGTCGCGTTGCGCACCGAGCGCGACAGCGCGTAGAACTCGGTCGTGTAGCGCGCGATGTCGATCGGGTTGACGATGACCAGCCGAACGCGCCGCTTGGTGTGCGACTCGATCTCGGAAACCCATGCGACATCGAGCGGCTCGCAGGTGGCGATGGTCACGTCGGTGAGGCCGAAGGTCAGCGGCAGCGCGTGGCGACGCTCGGCGTAGTTGATCGACATCACGTCGGCGACGCGGCCGACGTCGACCTTGAGCGGGTCAATGCGAACGTAAGGAAGCTTGCTGCGCTTGGCCAGCCACTCGGAGAGCGTCTCGGTGTCGAGCACCTTGCCGTCGCCCAGGCGCGTCAGCCCGGCACTGCCGATGCGCACCAGCGGATGCTGCGAGCTGTTGCCGCCGGCAAAGCGATGGGCAGTGCGATCGACGTCTTCGGCGCTCAGGATCTTGTCTTCGCGCAGCCAGGCCAGCACGGTGCGCCAGGTCAGCTTGCCGGCGGGCTGGACGGTGGGCAGCGTCAGATCGGTGGTCGGAAAGTTCGTCGAATTCCGCGATGGAGAGATCGATCGCTCGAAGGGCGGTTCGAGGCCGCCCTTGGCAGCGACAGCCGGATCGGGGCGCTCGCTTCTCGTCGTCGTTTTCATGCGGGCGGCAGCTCGGGTAGGGAGGCCAGAGTCTCGGCCGGAAACAGGCTCATCATGCGCAGCCACTTGCGGGCCGGCAGCTTCCATCGAGTTTCGATGTTTTCGGCACGCCGGGCAAGCACGGCGCGGTCGGGGACCGTGACATGCTTCATCGCGAGCACGATCGTGTTGCCCTCGGGAGTCGGTTTCAGGGCGTGGACCTGGTCGGCGCCGAAGGCTTCGGCGATGCGCGCAAAGCTCTGGTCGAACGAGGCTTCGCGCCCGAACAGGTTCACGGTCATCAGGCCGCCCTCGGCGAGCAGGCCCCGGCAATGGCGATAGAAATCGGCGCTGTCGAGCACCGGGCTCGCTGCGTCTTCATCGTAGAGATCGACCGAGAGCACGTCGGCGCTGCCGCGATGCGACGCATCGGCGACGTAGCGAGCGGCGTCCATCTCGAGGACGTGAAGTCGCGCCGAGTCGCGCGCCAGCCTGAACCAGTGCCGGCACGCGTCGATTACATGGTGGTTCAATTCGACGGCGGTCGTGCGCATCTTCAGGCGCTTGTGGCAAAAGCGCGTGATTGCGGCGGCGCCGAGGCCGAGCTGCACGGCGTGGCCGCTCGTCACCTCGGCCTCGTCGCGGAACAGCATCCAGACCATCATGCGCTGGATGTAGTCGAGATGCAGTTCGTCCGGCGACTCGATCTTCATCGCACCCTGGATCCACGGCGAATCGAAATGCAGGTAGCGGATGCCGCGCGATTCGGAAATGTTCACTTCCGGCGCCGGCGCGGGCGTCGCGCGATCGTTCATGCGGGCACTCCAGTCAAAAGAGCGGCGAGACGCGGCAGCGCCGCACAGGCGTTGGCGGTCGTTGCTGCGGCAAGCACTTCGGGTGCGATGCCGCGCAGCCCGGCGAGCACGCCCGCGATGCGCGGCAGCTCGGCGGAGACGTTGCGCATCGTCGCGCCCGCGGCGCGCGCCTCGGCGGTGCGATAGAGCCACTGCGGGGCGATGTCGGGCGCATCGGTCTCCATGACGATCGCCTCGAGCGGCACCTTGCTGGCGACGTGGCGGATGCGCAGGGCACGATCGAAAGTCAGGGCGCCGCCGCAGCCGAGCTTGAAGCCGAGCGCGATGAAAGCGCCGGCCTGCTGCTCGCTGCCGTTGAAGGCGTGGGCGATGCCGCCCTGCACCGGCCGCATGCGCAACTGCTTCAGGACGCTGTCGACGGCACGCCGGACGTGCAGGAGCACGGGCAGCTCGAACTCGCGGGCGAGCTTCAACTGCGCCGCGAAAATCCCGGCCTGGCGGTCGCGGTCCAGCCCCGCGATGAAGTGATCGAGGCCGATCTCGCCGACGGCGACCAGGCGCGGATCGTCCCGGTTCGCTTCGAGGGCGACACGTAGCGCAGCCAGGTCGGCAACGCCCGCCGCGCCGGTGCACATCGGATGAATGCCGAGCGCGTAGCAGAGATCATGTCGGTGCGCGAGCTCGCGGACTCGAGCGAAGTTGCCCGCGTCGACGGCGGGAATGACGATCGTCGCGACCCCGGCAGCGCGCGCTGCGGCGACGACGGCACCGCGATCCGCGTCGAATTCGGCGGCGTCGAGGTGGCAATGCGTGTCGATCCACACAGGTACGAATGATGCCTTGCCGAAACGGCCGTCCCGCGCCATGACAGGTCATGAGCAGCGTGCTACCGTAGCAGCGACAGGCGGCCCGCGTCTTGCGTGTGCCGCATGGTTGCCGGACGCCGACCATGAAGAAAGTGCCGCTCTACAGCCGTTCGCCGCGCGTCGCCGAGCCGGCGCAAGACGCGCTTGACGCGGTTGCGCCATCTGCGGCGCAGAGCACGGGCCGTTCGCGCGTCGTCGCAAGCCTCGCTCGAAACGAACGTCGGCTCTGGGCGCTGGCCCTTATTGCCCTCGCGGCCGCCTTCTGGTGGAGCAACCCCATGCTTTCGGCCAAGGCGCCGCTCACCATGGAGCAGATCGACGCGGCGATGCGCCAGTCGATCGAGGACAAGCCGCTCGTCTCGGCGGCGTCGCGCGCCTACGAATCGATCATCCCTTCGGTCGTGCGCGTGGTCGGGCTGATGACCGAAGGCGACGACGGCAACGACGACAAGGAGCACGGCACGGTCGAGCGCGGCGTCGGCAGCGGCGTCGTCATCATCGACAACGGAACCATCCTCACCAATCTGCACGTCATCCACGGCGCCAGGAAGATCCGCGTCACCTTCTTCGACGGCTCGCAGTCCGACGCGGTCGTGCTCAACACGCAACCGGAGAACGACCTCGCGGTGCTGCGCGCCCGCACCATTCCCGACGACCTCGAAGCGGCGACGATGCGCTCGACCGCCGATCTCTCGCCCGGTGACGAGGTGATCGCCGTCGGCTATCCCTTCGGCATCGGGCCCTCGGTCTCGTCGGGCATCGTCTCGGGGCTGAAGCGCCAGTTCCGCTCGCCCGACGGTCAGCAGATGCTCAGCAACCTGATCCAGTTCGACGCCGCCGCCAATCCCGGCAACTCCGGCGGGCCGCTGGTGACGATGGACGGCGAGGTGGTCGGCATCGTCACCGCCATCCTCAACCCGAACCGGCAGCGCGTCTTCATCGGCATCGGCTTCGCCGTGCCGATCGAGAACGCCGCCGCGGCGGCCGGCATGCCGCCGTTCTGACGAAAGGGCAACACCGCAACATGACCGATACCACCACCGTTTCAAGCGAAGCCTCCACCCTGATGGAGCGCGTGCTCTACGAAGTCAAGCGCGTCGTCGTCGGCCAGGACCATTTTCTCGAGCGCGTGATGGTCGCGGTGCTGGCGCAAGTCCACCTGCTCGTCGAGGGCGGGCCCGGCCTGGCCAAGACACTCACCGTCAAGACGCTCGCGCAAACGCTGCTCGGCACCTTCAAGCGCATCCAGTTCACGCCCGACCTGGTGCCCGCCGACCTGGTCGGCACGCGCATCTTCAATCCGCGCACCGGCGAGTTCAGCACCTCGCTCGGGCCGGTCTTCACGCACCTTCTGCTCGCCGACGAGATCAACCGCGCGCCGGCCAAGGTGCAGAGCGCGCTGCTCGAAGTAATGCAGGAGCGCCAGGTGACGATCGCCGGCGAGACGCACAAGGTGCCCGGGCCTTTTCTCGTCATGGCGACGCAGAACCCGATCGAGACCGAAGGCACCTATCCGCTGCCCGAGGCGCAGGTCGACCGCTTCATGATGAAGGTCCTCGTCGACTACCCGAGCGAGGAAGAAGAGTTCGTGATCGCGCAGCGCGTCACCGGGCCGCCGGTGCAGCTCAGCCCGATCGCCAGCATGAGCCAGCTCGCCGAATTGCAGCAGGAATGCCGCAAGGTCTACGTCGACCCTTCGCTGATGCAATATGCGGTCAAGCTGGTGAGCGCAACGCGCCGGCCCGACCGCTACGGTCTCGCCGACATGGCCAAGTACCTGAGCTTCGGCGCCAGCCCACGCGCCACCATCGGCCTGATCGAAGGCGCACGTGCGCTGGCCTTCATGCGCGGCCGCAGCTACGCCTTGCCCGAGGACATGACCGGGCTCGTCGCCGACGTGTTCCGGCACCGTCTCGTCCTCTCGTACGAAGCGCTGGCCGAAGGCCTCGATGCCGACGCGATCGTGAAGCGGGTCATGAAGAAGATCCCCGTTCCAGAAAAGCCTCTCGAAAAATGACAGCCCCCACGCTGCCTTCGGTCGCTGCCCCCCGAGAGGGCGCGGCGGGGCTTGGGGCGGCCCGGCGCCCGACCGATGCGTCGTCGGACGAAGAGCCGAACACCGAGGCGCTCCTGCAGCGCCTCGAGTGGACGGTGCTGCGCCGCCTCGACGGCCTGCTGCAAGGCGACTACCGCACGCTCATGCGCGGCGCGGGCCTCGACCTCGCCGACCTGCGCGAGTACCAGCACCACGACGACGTTCGCCACATCGACTGGAACGTCACGGCGCGCCTGCAGCAGCCCTACGTGCGCCAGTTCACCGAAGACCGCGAGCTCTCGGCCTGGTTTCTCGTCGACCTCTCGGCCAGCGTCGACTTCGGCTCCAACCGCCACACCAAGCGTCGCATCGCGCGCGAGTTCGTCGCCGTGCTGGCGCGCCTGCTCACGCGCCACGGCAACCGCGTCGGCGCCCTGCTCTATGGCAACCAGGTCGACACGGTGCTGCCGGCGCGCGGCGGCCGCACGCATGTGCTCGAACTGTTGCAACGCATGGCGGCGCGCCCGGTCGAGACCGCCTTCGGCTCGACCGACCTGACGGATCTGCTCGCCGCCGCGCAGCGCCACATCAAGCGCCGCTCGACGCTCTTCGTCGTCTCCGACTTCATCAGCGCACCGGGCTGGGAGAAGGCGCTCGGCCAGCTCGCGATGCGCCACGAGGTGACGGCGGTGCGCCTGTTCGACGCGCTCGAGATGGAACTGCCCGACATCGGCCTCGTCAACATGCGCGACGCCGAGACCGGCGAGCAGCTCGTCGTCGACACGCACAACGCCGGCTTTCGCAAGCGCTTCAAGGCCGCCGCCGAGCGGCGCGAAGGCGAGCTGCGGCAGAGCCTGACGCGGGCCGGTGTCGACACCCTGGAGCTGGCCACCGACGACGACCTCGTCGATTCGATCCTGCGCTTCGCCGATCTCAAGAAGCAGCGCAGCCGGCTCGCCAACTGGAGCGGCGCGCGCGTGGGCGCACCGGCGCACGTGAGGCCGACGGCATGAACCATCCGCTCGGCCGCCCGAAGGATGGTTCCCCCCGCTCGGCGGGGCGGCGCGCAGCGCCCGGGGTGCAGTCATGAACGCTCCCTCTCCGTTCATGACCTTCCTCTGGCCCAACATGCTGTGGGCGATGCTGGCCGTGCCTGCGTTGATCGCGCTCTACGTCTTTCTCGTCACGCGGCGCAAGAAGACGACGCTGCGCTACGCCAATCTCGGCCTCGTGCGCGAGGCGCTCGGCCGCGGCGGCGCCTGGCGGCGTCACGTGCCGCCGGTGCTGATGCTGCTCGCGCTCAGCGCCCTGCTGTTCGCCTCGTCGCGGCCGGCCGCGCTCATCACCTTGCCTTCGGCGCAGGAGACGATCGTGCTGGCGATGGACGTCTCCGGCAGCATGCGCGCGGAAGACGTCAAGCCCAGCCGCATCGTCGCCGCGCAGGTCGCGGCGAAGAGCTTCGTCGCCGACCTGCCGCGCAACGTCAAGATCGCGGTCGTCTCGTTCGCCGGCACCGCCGCCGTCGTGCAGGCGCCGACGCTCAGCCGAGACGACGTCAATGCCTCGATCGACCGCTTCCAGTTGCAGCGCGGCACGGCCATCGGCAGCGGCATCGTGCTCTCGCTGGCAACGATCTTTCCCGAGGCCGGCATCGACCTCTCGCAGATCACCGGTGCGCGCGCCATGCCGCCCGGCCCGAACGACAAGCCCAAGCCCGACTTCACGCCGGTTGCGCCGGGCTCGTACGCGTCGGCGGCGATCATCCTGCTCACCGACGGCCAGCGCACCACCGGCCCCGACTCGCTCGAGGCGGCCAAGATGGCGGCCGACCGCGGCGTTCGCATCTACACCGTCGGCATCGGCACCAAGGAAGGCGAGACGATCGGCTTCGAGGGCTGGTCGATGCGCGTGCGGCTCGACGAGGAAACGCTCAAGTCGATCGCCAACCTGACTCGCGCCGACTACTTCTACGCCGGCACGGCACAAGACCTGAAGAAGGTCTATCAGGGCCTCAGCACACGCCTCATCGTCGAGAAGAAAGAAACCGAGATCAGCGCGCTGCTGGCGCTCGTCGGCGCGGCGCTCGTCATGCTCGCGGCGGGCTTGTCGGTGTGGTGGTTCGGGCGGGTCGCTTAGGGACTGTCGACGCGAGTCCGCGCTACGTCTGCTCACGAGCCACGCGAACCTCTTGTTACCGAGTTGACGCGATCGATACGATCGCCCGCTCCAGTCCGACGCAAATGCGTCGAAGCCTCTTTTGTACCGATCCTGACTACGGCATTCCGCCGCAGGCGCGCGATCGCAGTACGGCCCGGGCTTCGTGGCGAAGCCGCAAAAGGCGGAGGCTGGTTGGAATGAGTACCTATCGTTTGTACAAGGCGCCCAATGGCGACATCGTTCGCGTGAAGATGGGCTTTTCGTGGCAGGCGTTCTTCGTCGGCTCGCTCAAGGCGATCGTCCGCCGCACCTGGCTGCTCGCCGTGGTCGGCGGCCTCTTCTATGTCGGCTCGGCGTTCTACGCCGGCGCACCGACGGCGACCTCGCGCACCGCCGCGCTGTTGCTCGTCGTGCTCGGCTTCTATGCTGTCTACATGCTGTTCTGCGGCGTCAACGGCAACCGCTGGCTCGGCGACTCGCTTCGCCGGCGCGGCTTCACGCTGGTGGGGGAAGAGCGCCGATGACCTATCCGAAGTGGCCGTGCAGGAACCAGCCGCTCGCCGAGGCTTCGTCTTCGTTCGCGCTTCGCGATAACGGCAAGCGCTCGCGGTAGATCCAGACCAGCGCGCCGTCGGCGGCGGCGGCGATGAAGTAGTCGCGACCGGCGAGGGCCGCATCCCACCAGCCGGCCTCGATGCGCTCGGGACCCGAGAGCAGTTGCAGCGGCCGACCTTCGAGAAGCGGACGCGAGGCCCGCTCGTCAAGCGGCTCGGCCGGCTGCAGCCAGACCGGCCGCGGCGCCGTCCGCGCGGCCTCCGGCAGCAGGCCAGCCAGCGCATCGGCCGACGCGACGCGTGCCTGCCTCGTCCCGCCCTTCGCACCGCTCCGGCCGCCACCGACCGTGGCGGCATCGGCCTCGCGCCAGGCGCTCGCCCGCTCGGGACGATGGTCTTCGAGCGCCACCAGTCGCTGCACCCGGCCGGCGCCGAGGCGCGCCTGCAGGCGCTCGACGAGGCGGGTCAGGCCCTCCTGCTCGTTCTGCGCCGTGGCGAACAGTTCGGCATTGGGCGGCGCGCGCTTCGCGATGTCCTCGGCCTGCAGACAAAGCTCGAGCGTCGGCGCCGGCAACTGCAATTGCGCCAGCCGCTCGCGCAACAGCACGAGCAGATGCGCGCTGTCGCGCGAAGGCTCGGCCAGCGCGATCTCGAGCGTCGTCGCCTGCGGCGTGCGCTCGCTCTGCTGCCAACGCGATTCGTGATGCATCAGCAGCCTGAAGCGGCGCACGAACGCGTGCTGCGCCGCGAGCCAGGCGATCAGCCGCTCGAGCAGCACCGAGGCGCCGTGCAACACCTGCTCGGTCGTGTCGGCGCGGGCAAAAAGCTCGAGCTTGCTTTCGAAGGCAGGCGGCAGGACGAGCGGCTCGCGCGGATCGGCGCGGCGACCGAAAGCGCAGTCGAGCTCGACGAGCATGGCTTCGCTGAAACGGCGCGCCAGCCCGGTGCGCGGCAGGCTGAGCAGGTCGCCGAGATTGCGCAGGCCCATGCCCTGCAAGGCCTCCCAATGCTCGCGACCGGGACCGAGCAACCACACCGGCGCCGCCTCGAGGGCCAGGCGGGTCGTGGCGAGATCGGCGCATTGCGGCGGCGGATCGATGCGGGCGAGGATGGCTGCGCCCCGGGCCGTGGCCGCGCTCGCCATCTTCACGACGTGGCCGAGCGGACGGACGGCGGCGACGATCGCTTCTCGCAAACGCTCGAGGCCGCCGAAGTAGCGCAGGCTCGCCTGCACTTCGAGCAGCACCGTGTCGTCGGCGGCGTCGGGCACGGACGCGGGCGGCAGGGAGACACTCGGCGTGAAGGCGAGCGCGGCGTGCGCGACCGGCAGCAGGGCCGCGGCGTCGCGAACCGCGTCGGCCTGGCCGAGGACGATCTGCGGTGCGAGCGCCAGCGCCGTCGCGCGCTTCAGGCCGGGCTTGACGCCGAGCGCCCGCGCCGCGGCGTTGGCGCTGACGATGCGATGCGCTTCCAGCAGGGCGATCGGCCGTGCGGCCACTGCCCCCTGCTCGACGCCGCCGGCCGCGGCCAGCGTCGCTGCGAACGATTCGAGCGAGAGCAGCGGAAGATGCAGCGCGATCCAGAGCACGGCGAAAGGGGAGCGGGAAAGGGACGGCGGCGAAGGCGTCGGGACAAGGGATTTCCGAAGGCCTTGGGGCCTAGCTGAGATTGACGAAGACGGCTTCGCGCAGGCCCTGCAACGGCTCGCGAACACTGGTTTGCCAGCGACGCTGCGCAGCCTCCGAGAGCACCGCCGGCAAGGCCAGTTGCAGCGGTGCCTCGAGCGGCGGGCCACGCCGCTTGAGGACCTGCACGCGCAGGCGGTCGGCGCCGCCGGCATGCAACGACAGTCGCAAGGGCGAAGCGGTCGGCCGCGCCGCCGCGGCGAGTTCGCGCAACACGAAAGCGGGGCCGTCGTGGTTGTGCGCGGCGAGCTGGAGGCGACGCAGCCGTTCCGTGCGCAGGCGCGGCGGCAGCCAGGCGAGCACCGCGCCGACGTGCCCGCTCTTCAGCGCCTGTTCGAGCGCCCAGAGGCTGTCGCTGCCTGGAACGACGCGGGCCCGCGTGTTGACGACGAGGAGCTGCTCGACGTCGAAGCCGAGCCGGGCCAAAGCCCAGGCCGAGAGGTTGGCCGGCGGGTCGAAGATCATCACCAGGCGGCCGGCGCGCTGCGCTGCGACCAGCGGCGGCGCGAGCAGCCGGATCTCGCCGACGCCCGCATGCGGCAGGAGCAGCTCGCTCAGCACCCGGCGCGGCCAACCGCCACCGGGCAACTCGGCGTCGAGCGCGGCAAAGCCGCTGGCGACGACCTGGGCGGCGCTGCGGCCGAGCTGGTGGCCGAGCCAGAGGGCAGGATGCAGGGTTTCGGGGGCGCGCCGTTCGGCAGCACGCCGCCCGGGCGCAGCGACCGCGCCCGGGCCCGCACCGGCAAGCGCCGGCGGGCGAAGAGGCGCTGAAACGAGAGCGGGCACGGCGTCCATCTGACAACTGTACGTTTATACAGTATCGAACGCAAGTAGAGCAGCGACTGCTCGAGTCGATGGCAGCGATCGAGCCGCTGCTCGACGGCGAGACGTGGGAGCTCGAGCTCTCGCAGGCGCGGCGAGGTTTAGGATGGCCGCATGAGCGCGTCATCCGACCACGACGACCCTGAGCACGACCACGAGCACAGCGAGCTCGGCGAGATGGACCTCCGCGTGCGCGCGCTCGAGACGCTGCTTGCCGACAAAGGCTACATCGACGCGGCCGCGCTCGACGCGCTGATCGACACCTACCAGACGCGCGTCGGCCCGCGCAACGGCGCCCGCGTCGTCGCCCGCGCCTGGGTCGATGCCGGCTTTCGCGACTGGCTGCTGCGCGACGCGACGGCGGCGATCGCCTCGCTCGGCTACAGCGGCCGGCAAGGCGAATATATGGTCGCGCTCGAGAACACCGCGACACGGCACAACGTCGTCGTCTGCACGCTGTGCAGTTGCTATCCGTGGCCGGTGCTCGGACTGCCGCCGGTCTGGTACAAGAGCGCGCCCTACCGCTCGCGCGCCGTCGCCGACCCGCGTGGCGTGCTCGCCGAGTTCGGCGTGACGCTGCCCGAGGGTGGATCGATCCGCGTCTGGGATTCGACGGCCGAGGTGCGTTATCTCGTCATCCCCCAGCGACCGGCGGGCACGGAGGCGCTGACCGAAGCGCAGCTCGCCGAGCTGGTAACGCGCGACTCGATGATCGGCACCGGGCTGGCCCTGTCGCCGGGCGCCGCATGAGCTACGTCACCCACGCTGACCTCGGCGGTCGGCCTAACCACGACGCCATCATCAACGAGCCCGAGGGCGAGCCTTTCCACGCACCGTGGGAAGCGCGCGCCATGGCGCTCACGCTGGCAATGGGCGCCACCGGCTCCTGGAACATCGACATGAGCCGCGCCGCGCGCGAGACGCTGCCCGACTACGCCGAGCTCGACTACTGGCGGATCTGGCTCGCGGCGCTCGAGAAGATGCTTGTCGAACGCGGCCTCGCCGAGCGCGGTGAGATCGCGTCCGGCGAGATGCGGCAACCAGCGGCGACGATCAAGCGGGTGCTGCATGCCGAAGACGTCGCCGCCGTGCTCGCCCGAGGCGCGCCGACGCTGCGAACCGTGCAAGCACCGGCGCGATTCGGCATCGGCGCGCGTGTCCGCATTCGCGCCGATCGGCCGAACCATCACACACGGCTTCCCGGCTACGCACGCGGCCGCCTCGCGACGATCGAGCGCATCCACGGCTTCCATGTCTTCGCCGACGCGCATGCGCTCGGCCTCGGCGAGCAGCCGCACTGGCTCTATTGCGTCGTCCTCGATGGGCCTGCCGATCAGCCCGATGTCGGCGTGTCCTTCGACGCCTGGGAGCCGTACCTCGAGCCGGCATGAAGACCGACGCCCTCCACGCCCTGCCTCATCTGCCGCGCGACGACGAAGGCCCGATCTTTCGCGAGCCCTGGCAGGCGCAAGCTTTCGCGATGGCGCTCGCCTTGCACGAGCGCGGCCTCTTCGCATGGAAGGAATGGGCGGCGGCGCTCACAGCACAGATCGACGCCGCCCAGGCTGAAGGCGATCCCGATCTCGGCGACACCTACTACCGGCACTGGGTCGCGGCACTCGAAGCCTTGGTCGTCGCCAAGCAGGCGGGCAGCGACGCCGAGCTCGCCCGCCTGCGCGCGGCCTGGGACCACGCCGCCGACCGCACGCCGCACGGCCAGCCGATCGCGCTGCAGCCCGGCGACTTCACGACCCACTAGGGTCGGCTATGAGGTCTCAGCGCCCGCGACGCTGCAAAATGCCGCTTCTGCCGACGCACCGGCAGCATCAAACGACAACCGCTGGAGTGACGTCGACCATGAGCCCATCCGCGATTCGCCTTTCCTGTACCTTTGCCGCAGCCCTCGTTTCGACGCTCGCCGCCGCGCAGACGCCGCCGATCAAGCCCGGGTTGTGGGAGGTGCATTCCGATCGCGAGGTCGACGGCAAGAAGGCAGCCGCGCCGGCCGATCGCATGAAAAACCTGTCGCCCGCAGCGCGCGCACAGATGGAGGCGATGATGAAAGAGCGCGGCATCGCCATGGGCGACGGCGGCGTCACGCGCGTCTGCCTGACCAAGGAGTCGCTCGCTTCCGGAAAGATGCAGGCCGAGGCCGCCGGCTGCAAGATCGACTACCTGACGCGAACCAGCAGCGTGTGGAAGTTCCACTCGAGCTGCCCCGCGCTGAAGGTCGAAAGCGACAGCGAGATGCTGTTCTCGGGAAGCGAGAGCTACACGATGACGGTGTCGTCGACGCTGTCGTCGGCGACGACGCCCCGGCTGTCGAAGACGACCATGAACGGCAAATGGATGGGCGCCTCCTGCGGCGACCTGAAGCCGCTTTCAGCTACGCCCTGAATCGCTTGCGGCAACGACCGCCGGCTTCGCGACGAACGACAACGGAGACGACATGTACGGTTCGATGATGCAGGTGCCCCTGCTGATCTCTTCGCTGCTCGTGCACGCGGAGCGGCATCACGGCGAGCAGGAGGTGGTGTCGCGGCGCGTCGAGGGCGACATCCATCGCACCACCTACCGAGAGCTGGCATCGCGCTCGCGGCGCATGGCCAACGCGCTGGCGCGGCTCGGCATCCAGCGCGGCGAGCGCGTCGCCACGCTGGCCTGGAACGGCTATCGCCACGTCGAGGTCTACTACGCCGCCTCGGGCTCGGGCGCGGTGCTGCACACGCTCAATCCGCGCCTGCATCCCGACCAGGTCGTCTACATCGCCGATCACGCCGAAGACCAGGTCCTCTTCTTCGACCTGACCTTCCTGCCCCTCGTCGAGGCGGTGGCCGCGCGGCTGAAGACGGTGAAGCATTTCGTCGCGCTGACCGATCGCGCGCACATGCCGGCGGCGAGCAAGATCCCCGGCCTGCTCTGCTACGAAGATCTGCTCGAGGCGGAGAACGACAGCTTCGCCTGGCCCGAGTTCGACGAGAACACTGCCTCTTCGCTCTGCTACACCTCGGGCACGACCGGCAACCCGAAAGGCGTGCTCTACAGCCATCGGTCGACGCTGCTGCACACCTTCGCCATCGCCCTTCCCGACGCGCTCAACCTCTCGGCGCGCGACACCATCCTGCCGGTGGTGCCGATGTTCCACGTCAACGCCTGGGGCTTGCCGTACGCCGCCTGCATGACCGGCGCCAAGCTCGTCTTTCCCGGCCCGGGGCTCGACGGCAAGTCGCTCTACGAGCTGTTCGAGACCGAGCGCGTCACGCTCTCGGCCGGCGTACCGACGGTCTGGCAGGGGCTGCTCGGCTACGTGCAGAGCAACGACCTCAAGTTCTCGACCATGCGCCGAACCGTCATCGGCGGATCGGCGTGTCCGCCGGCGATGATGAGGACCTTTCAGGAGGGCTATGGCGTCAGCGTGCTGCACGCCTGGGGCATGACCGAGATGAGCCCGGTCGGCACGGTGGCGATCCTGAAGGGCTCGCAGCTCGACAAGAGCGCCGAGGAGCGCCTCGCCATCCAGGCCAAGCAGGGCCGCGCCGTCTACGGCGTCGACATGAAGATCGTCGATGACTAGGGCGAAGAACTGCCGTGGGATGGCAAGACCTCCGGCGAGATGCTGGTGCGCGGGCCGTGGGTCGTCTCGCAGTACTTCAAGAACGAAGGCGGCGATCCGATCGTGCCCGACGCCACGGGGCAAGGCTGGTTTCCGACCGGCGACGTCGCCTCGATCGATGCCGACGGCTTCATGCAGATCACCGACCGCTCCAAGGACGTCATCAAGTCGGGCGGCGAATGGATAGGCTCGATCGACCTCGAGAACATCGCCATGGCGCACCCCTCGGTGGCGATGGCCGCGTGCATCGCCGCGGAGCACAGGAAATGGGACGAGCGGCCGCTTCTCATCGTCGTCAAGAAGCCCGGCGCCGAGCTGACGCGCGACGAGTTGCTCGCCTTCTACGAAGGCCGCATCGCCAAGTGGTGGACGCCCGACGACGTCGTCTTCGTCGAGTCGATTCCGCTCGGCGCCACCGGCAAGATGCTGAAGAACCGGCTGCGCGAGCAGCACGGCAAGCGCCTGCTCGAGATCTCGTGATTGCCTGACGCGCGCGCCACCCGGGGCGTCTGGGCCGCGGCCCTGGCGTTCTCGTGGTGGGGCTTCTTTCCGCTCTACTTCCGGCTCCTGCCCGGCGTGCAGCCGGTCGAGGTGCTGGCGAACCGGATCGTCTGGTCGCTACTGCTGGTGACTGCGGTGCTGGCATGGCGGCGTCACTGGTCGTGGCTCGGCAAGGCACTGCGCCACCCGCGCAGCATCGCCAGCTTCGTCGCCAGCTCGCTGCTGCTCTCGGCCAACTGGATCACCTACATCTGGGCGGTCTCGAACGGCCACGTGGTCGACGCCAGCCTCGGCTACTTCATCACACCGCTGGTCAACGTCGCGCTCGGCTACGGGCTGCTCGGCGAGCGGCCGCGCCGCGCGCAGTGGACGGCGCTCATGATCGCCGCGATCGGCGTCGTCTGGCTGACAGTCGCCGCCGGACGCCTGCCCTGGATCGGCCTGGTGCTGGGCCTCACGTTCGGCGCCTACGGATTGCTGCGCAAGGTGGCCGTGCTCAACGCGCTCGAAGGCCTGACCTTCGAGACCATGATCCTCGCACCCGCCGCGCTGGCGTGCATGGCCTGGTGGTGGGGCGGCAGCGCGACGAGCTTTCCGGCGCCTGACCTCGGCACGAACCTGTGGCTGCTCGGCCTGGGCCCGGCGACGACGCTGCCGCTCCTGCTCTTCGCCTTTGCCGCGCGCAATATCCCGCTGACCACGCTCGGCTTGATGCAATACCTCGGGCCGTCGATCCAGTTCGTGCTCGGCATCTGGCTTTTCCACGAGACGTTCACGCCGGCGCGCCTGGCCGGCTTCGCGCTCATCTGGATCGCGCTCGCCGTCTACACGGCCGACGGATGGCGAACGATGCGCCGCCTGGCGCCAACGTAGACGGCGACCCGAGTGCTATCGGCAAGATAGTGGTTTCCAGTCTCGCCAGCGCAGCTTCTCAAAGAGAATGTCGCATCATCTCGGTCCACAGAAGGAGTGCTCACATGGGTAGCGATACAACGGCGGCAAAGTGCCCGTTCAACCAGGCCACCGGTACCGGCACCACGAATCAGGACTGGTGGCCTGAGCGATTGCGCGTCGATCTGCTCCATCAGCACTCTTCCAAGTCCGACCCGATGGGGGAGGATTTCGACTACGCCGCTGCGTTCAAGAGCCTCGATCTGGCTGTTGTGAAGAAAGACCTTACGGCGTTGATGACGGACTCACAGGAGTGGTGGCCGGCCGACTTCGGCCACTACGGGCCGCTGTTCATCCGCATGGCGTGGCACAGCGCCGGCACCTACCGCATCGGCGATGGCCGCGGCGGTGCCGGCCGCGGCCAACAGCGCTTCGCGCCGCTGAACAGCTGGCCGGACAACGTCAGCCTGGACAAGGCCCGCCGCCTGCTCTGGCCGGTCAAGCAGAAGTACGGCAACAAGCTCTCGTGGGCCGACCTGATGATCCTTGCCGGCAACGTCGCCCTCGAATCCATGGGCTTCAAGACCTTCGGTTTCGCCGGCGGCCGGCCCGACGTGTGGGAGCCCGATCAGGACGTGTATTGGGGTCGCGAGACGAAGTGGCTCGGCGGCGACATCCGTTATGCGCAAGGCTCGCCGGGGGTCGAGGGCCACGGCGTGGTCTCCTCCGACGACGACAGCGAGGTGCCGCACACGCGCGACCTCGAGAACCCGCTCGGCGCCGTGCAGATGGGCCTCATCTACGTCAACCCCGAGGGTCCCGACGGCAAGCCCGACCCGATCGCCGCCGCGGTCGACATCCGCGAAACCTTCGCCCGCATGGCCATGGACGACGAGGAGACCGTGGCGCTCATCGCCGGCGGTCACACCTTCGGCAAGACCCACGGCGCCGCACCGACGTCGCACGTCGCCAAGGAGCCCGAGGCCAGCCCCCTCGAGGAGCAGGGCTTCGGCTGGCGCAACAGCTTCGGCAGCGGCAAGGGCGGCGACACGATCACCAGCGGACTGGAAGTCACCTGGACCAACAAGCCGACGCAGTGGACCAACAACTACTTCGAGAATCTGTTCGGCTTCGAGTGGGAGCTGACGAAGAGCCCCGCCGGCGCGCAGCAGTGGGTGGCCAAGGGCGGCGCTGGTGCCGGCACCATTCCGCACGCGCACGACCCGGCCAAGCGCCTGTCACCGACCATGCTGACCACCGACCTGTCGATGCGCATGGATCCGGCCTACGAGAAGATCTCGCGGCGCTTCCTGGCCAACCCCGACCAGTTCGCCGATGCCTTCGCGCGAGCCTGGTTCAAGCTGACCCATCGCGACATGGGGCCGCGTGCCCGCTACCTCGGGCCGGAGGTGCCCGCCGAAGAGCTCATCTGGCAGGACCCGATCCCCGCGGTCGAGCACGCGCTGATCGATGCGCAGGATATCGCGTCGCTCAAGAAGAAGGTGCTGGCGTCGGGCCTGACGGTGCCTCAGCTCGTCTCGACCGCCTGGGCGTCGGCATCGACGTTCCGGGGCTCGGACAAGCGGGGCGGCGCCAACGGCGCGCGGATCCGTCTCGCGCCGCAAAAGGACTGGGCCGTCAATCAGCCGCAGGAACTCGCGAAGGTGCTGCAGGTGCTGGAGGGCATTCGCGGCGAGTTCAACACGGCGGGCGGCAAGAAGCTTTCGCTCGCCGACCTGATCGTGCTGGCGGGTGGCGCAGGCGTGGAGCAGGCCGCCAGGAATGCCGGCCACCAGGTCACGGTTCCTTTCGCGCCGGGTCGCACGGACGCCTCGCAAGAGCAGACCGACGTGCATTCCTTTGCACCCCTCGAGCCGATCGCCGACGGCTTTCGCAACTTCCAGAAGGCGCGCTACAGCGTGGCCGCCGAGGTTCTGCTGATCGACAAGGCGCACCTGCTGACACTGACGGCGCCGGAGATGACCGTGTTGGTCGGTGGCCTTCGCGTTCTGGGCGCCAATGTCGGGCAGGCTCGCCACGGCGCCTTCACCGAAAAGCCGGGCGCGCTGAGCAACGACTTTTTCGTGAAGCTCCTCGACATGGGCACCGAGTGGAAGGCCGTCTCGGGCGCCACGGAGGAGTTCGAAGGGCGCGACCGCAAGTCGGGCGAAGCCAAGTGGACCGCCACGCGCGTGGACCTGATCTTCGGGTCGAACGCGCATCTGCGCGCCATCGCCGAGGTCTACGGCAGCTCGGACTCGAAGCAGAAGTTCGTCGACGATTTCGTGGCCGCCTGGACCAAGGTGATGAATCTGGACCGCTTCGACTTGACCTGAGTTCGACGTCGGCGACGCTTTGTTAAACTGCCGTTGCAGTGGGGGGGTAGCTCAGCTGGGAGAGCGTCGCGTTCGCAATGCGAAGGTCGGGAGTTCGATCCTCCTCCTCTCCACCA
>JBBRLS010000068.1:0-17178 GCA_038231215.1 Burkholderiales bacterium
GGCGTAGTCCTTGGTGCCGAGCGGCACCCAGGCCTTGTCGACGACCTTGCCGCCCTTGGCGCAATAGCTGGCCATGAAGCCCTGCACCTGCGAGTACGGGAAGCCGTAGTCCTCAGCGACGAGGAAGACCTTCTTGTAGCCCTTGGCGAGCGCCGCCTCGCCGACGCCGACCATCCACTGCGCGCCTTCGGTGTTGAAGCGGTAGAAGTTCGGCGCCGGATCCGACAGCGTCGTCGCCTGCGCGCCCGACGAGCCGTTGATGAAGGTGATGTCCGGCTTGGTCTTGGCGTAGTTCTTGACGGCGATGCCTTCGTCGCCCGAGAGCGGGCCGATCATGATCTGCACCTTGTCCTGCTCGACGGCCTTGCGCGTCATGGCGACGGCCTTGTCAGGCGTGGCGTCGGACGAGACCTTGATGAACTCGATCTTCTTGCCGCCGGCCATGCCGTTCTTTTCCTTGAGCGCCATGTCGGCGCCTCGGTAGCCGTCCTGGCCTGGCACCGCGAACGGTCCTTCGAGGTTGGCGAGCACGCCGATCTTGAGCGTCTCCTGGCCCCAGGCCGAGCCCATCAATGCGGCCACGGCGGCTGCGCCGATTGCGCTGCGCAGCCAAACTTTTCTCTTCGTTTCTCTCACGGGTGTCTCCTTTTCGGGTGGGAAGGCTGGGCCTGGGCCAGGCGTGAGCGAAGGTTCGCCCACAGCCCGAGCAGACCATCGGGGGAAAACAGGACGATGGCGAGAAAGACGCCGCCGATGACGAGATTGAAGCGCTCACGCACGAACAGGTCTATGGCGAAGTTCTGCAGCAGCACGTAGACGACGGCGCCGATGAAGGCGCCGATCGGATGCCGCATGCCGCCGAGCACGGCGATGATCAGGATCGAGATCATCGCGCCGAGGTTGGCGGTGCCCGGCGAGATGCGGCCGTTGTACCAGACCATGAGCACGCCGCCGACGGCCGCGAGCAGGCCCGCCACGGCATAGGCGGCGACGCGATGCGCGGTGACGTGATAGCCGAGCGAGTCCATGCGCCGCGGGTTGTCGCGAATGCCCTGGAGCGCCACGCCAAAGGGCGCGCGCACGAGATGTTTGACGAGAAAGTAGCCGACCAGCGCGCACGCCAGGGCGACGAAATAGAACGGCACCGGCTCCTTGAAGTCGATGCCGAAGACCTCCGGCGCGGCGACCTTGCTGAAGCCGCCGAAGCCATTGAAGAGCGTGTAGTTCTGCTGCGCCAGATAGAAGAAGGCGACGCCGATCGCGAGCGTGATCATGATCGTGTAGATGCCCTCGGTACGCACCGAGAGCCAGCCGACCGCAGCGGCGAACACCGTGCCGCCGACCAGCGCGAAGGCCACCGAAAGCCACCACGGCCAGCCAAGGCTGATCGCAGCCACGCTGCTCGTGCCGAAGATCGCGACGAGGTAGCCGGCGAGGCCGGCCACCGTCATCTGCGCCAGCGACACCATGCCGCCATAGCCGCCGAGAAAGGTCAGCGAGAGCGCGATCAGGCCGAGCGCGAGCGATTGCGCGCCGATCTGGAAGGTGAAGAAGGGCGAGGCGACGAAGGGGTAGACGAGCACCGCGACGAGCACGACGAGATGACGACCGCGGATTGCCTCGACGAAGCGTGCGAGCCAGCGCGGCGTCGCCTCGACGCCGGCATCGCGCGCCGCCGCTTGCTCACGTGCACGCGACAGCGCGGGCGCCGACGTATGCGCCGCGGCCGTCGCCGCCGCGTTCATCGCCCTGCGCCACTGGGAGGCGCTCATTCGGAAACCTCCGCGCTCGGCGCTGCGGTATTCGCCTTGGGCGCGGCCCGGCGGCTCATGCCGCCTTCCCCATGATCCCGCGCGGCCGGAAGGCGAGCGCCACGACCATGATGACGAAGGTGAAGACGACGCTGTAGGTTGGCGCGTAGGCGAGGCCGAACTGCTCGGCCAGGCCGATGAGCAAGGCGCCGATCGAGGCACCGACGACGCTGCCCATGCCGCCGACGATGACGACGACGAGCGAGGCGAGCAGGTAGCGCGTGTCCTCGCCGGGAGAGATCGAGAGCGCCGAGCCGCCGACCACGCCGGCCAGCCCCGCGAGCCCGGCGCCGATTGCGAAGGTCACCGCGAAGACGAGTTGCACGTTGACGCCCGAGGCGGCGAGCATGCCGCGATCGTCGACGCCGGCGCGGATCATCATGCCGATGCGCGTCCTGGCGAGGAAGGTCCACAGGCCGATGCCGATGACGACCGCCGCGAGCAGCACGAAGAGCCGGTAGGTCGGAAACTTCTCGACCACCGGCAGCACCGTCGAGCCATAGATCAAGGACGGCGGTTCGAAGGTGTAGATCTCGCCGCCGAAGATCCAGAGCATCAGGTCGGCAAATACGATCGACAGGCCGATCGTCACCAGCGTCTGGCGCAGATCCTGGCCTTCCATGGTGCGGAAGATGAAGACCTGCATGAGCAGGCCGACGACGGCCGCCGAGAAGAAGCCGGCGGCGACGGCGAGCAGCCACGAGCCGGTCTGCTCGCCGACGACCCAGCCGACGTAGGCGCCGAGCAGGTAGAGCGAGCCATGCGCGAGATTGACGTTGCGCATCAGCCCGAACACGAGCGTGAAGCCGCTCGCGACGAGGAAGTAGAGCGAGGCGAGCGTCAGGCCGTTGAGCAGCGTCTTGAAGTAGAGCGGCGCGTTGTCGATGACCGCCCAGACCGAGAAGACGGCGATCGGGCCGGCAAACAGCAGCCAGAGCGCGATCCTGGAACGACGGCTCATCCCAGTGTCATCCTGAGCGCAAGTGTCATCCTGAGCGCAGCGAAGGATCTCTTCGCGGCGCCGAGACCCTTCGCTTCGCTCAGGGTGACAGCTTGCATTGCGCCGCCCCGTTGCGTCACGCCGCGTGCTCCCAGCGCCGTTGCGACGCGATCTCGGGCGACTTGGCGAAGACGCCGTCCTTCATGACGGCGAGGATGCGCTTCGGGTCGCGCAGGATCGAGAGGTTGGCGAGCGGATCGCCGTCGACGAGCAGCAGGTCGGCGAGGAAGCCGTCCTTGATGACGCCGAGCTCCTTCTCCTTCATCATGATCTGGCCGCCGTAAAGCGTGGCCGAGCGGATCGCTTCCATCGGCGTGAAGCCGAGGTACTTGACGAAGAACTCGAGGTCGCGCGCGTTCTGGCCGTGCGGCGTGAAGGCGAAGCCATAGTCGCCGCCCGGCAGGATGCGGATGCCGCGCTTGTGCATGGCGCGCAGCGACTCCTGCGCCGCGTCCCACTCGTGCCCGTAGCCCATCGCCTTGGCCTTGGCGTTGCTGATGCCCCACGGCTCGGCGTCGTTGAGCATGGCCAGGATGATGGCGATGCCCGGCGCGACGAAGACGCGGTGCTTGGCCGCCTCGAGCATGTCGAGCGTCTCGGTGTCGGTGTAGCTGGCGTGGTAGATGACGTCGATGCCGTGGCGAAGCGACTGCTTCACCGAAGCCGCCGAACGGGCGTGCGATGTGCCGCGCTTGCCGCGCACGCGCACCTCGTCCATCGCCGCGGCCACCTCGGCGTCGCTCATCCAGGTCGTGCCGGCGGGCGAGTCGGGCGTGAAGTTGTCGCCCGAGAGATTGAGCTTGATCGAGTCGACGCCGTACTTCAGGAAGAGGCGTACCGCGGTGCGCATCTCGTCGGCCGAGTTGACGTTGACGCCGAAGCTGAACTCGGGAAACGGCAGGTGCGGCAAGGTCTCGTCGCCGAGCCCGCCGACCACCGTGATCTCCTGACTGGCAGCGAGATAGCGCGGGCCGGGGATCTGCCCGGCGTTGATCGCGTTCCTGATCACGACGTCGAGCCGCGGCTTGGCGCAGGCGGCGCCGACGCACGAGGTCCAGCCCGCCTCGAGGTACATCTTGGCGACCTTGGCGCACCAGAGCACGTGCTCTTCGAGCGGCATGGTCTGGATGGCGCTGAGCGTGGCCGCGTCGTTCCACGAGAAATGGGTGTGCGCCTCGCACATGCCGGGCATGAGCGTGGCGCCGGCGCCATCGATCACGGTCGCGCCCGACGATGACAGCGCCGCGCTCGACCGGCTGACGGCGCGGATGCGGTTGCCGTGCACGAGCACGCTGCCCGAATACGGCATCGCGCCGCTGCCGTCGAGGATGCGAACGTTGGTGAAGAGCGTCTCGGCCATGGTGTGCTCCTTGTGGCTCAAGCGGCCCAGCGCGTCGCGTGCGCCTGGCGAACCGGCGGCGCGCGATGGAATTCGCCGCCCTTCATCACCGACAGGATGCGCGACTTGTCCTGCAGGATGGTGATGTCGGCGAGCGGGTCGCCGTCGATCAGCAGCATGTCGGCGTAGCAGCCTTCGCGCAGGTAGCCGATGTCCTTGCCCTGCTTCATCATCGGCCCGCCCCAGGCGGTGGCCGAGAGCAGCGCTTCCATCGTGCTCATGCCGATGATCTTGACGAAGTACTCGAGGTCCTTGGCGTTCGTGCCGTGCGGCGTCCAGGCAAAGCCGTAGTCGCCACCGGGCAGGATGCGCACGCCGCGCTTGCGCAAGCCCTTCATCGTCTCGACCGCCGCTTCGAGCTCGCGGTGGTAGCCCATCTTCTTCGTCACCTCGGGCGTCAGGCCCCATTCGCTGGCGTGGTGGGACGTGTTGATGAGCCAGGCGAGACCCGGCGCGATGAAGTGCTCGAGCTTGTGCTGCTCGAGCAGGTCGAGCGTCTCGGTGTCGGTGAAGCTGGCGTGGTAAATGACCTCGATGCCGTGCTTCACGCAGCGCTGGATCGAGTTGCACGAGCGGGCATGCGCCGCGACCCGTTTGCCCCACGACTTCGCTTCCTCGACGCAGGTGGCGATCTCGACATCGGTGAACTGGCACATGTCGCCCGGCATGCCGGTGATCGACTCGCCCGAGAGGTTGATCTTCAGCGAATCGACGCCCCATTTCGCGAACATGCGCACGCAGCGCCGCATCTCCTCGGCGCCGCTGACGACGGCGCCGAACGCGAACTCGGGCTGCATGAGATGCGGCTGCGTCGTGTCGCCCAGGCCGCCGGGCACCGTGATCTCCTGGCTCGCCGCGAGGTAGCGCGGGCCGACGATGGTGCCGTCGTTGATGGCATTCCTGATCACGACGTCGAGGCGCGGCTTGGCTGCGGCGGCGCCGACGCAGCTGGTCCAGCCCATGTCGAGATACTTCCTGGCGACCTCGGCGCACCAGAGGATGTGCTCCTCGGGCGGCATGCGCTGGATCGCGTCGAGGCTGGGCTGGTCGTTCCACGAGAAGTGCGTATGCGCCTCGACCATGCCGGGCATGAGGAAGGCGCCGGCGCCGTCGACAACGCGCGCGCCGCCGACCGGCGCGGAACGCATGCCGTAGCCGCTCTTCGTGACGCGCGAGATGCGGTCGCCTTGCACGAGCACCTCGCCCATGAACGGCGCTTCGCCGCCGCCGTCGAAGATGCGCACGTTGGTGTAGTGAGTGTCGGCCATGCGATGTGCTCCTAGCGTTGGTGCGCGAGGAAGTCGCGCAGCTCGCGCGCGCATTCCTCGGGTCGCTCGATCGGCGTCCAGTGACCGCAGCGCGACAGTATGACGACGCGCGTGCTCTTGGCCCCATGCAGCTTCTCTGCGAAGGCGCGCACCTGCTGCGGCGGCGCCACGCCGTCTTCGTCGCCGGTGACGAGCAGCACCGGCGCCTCGATCCGCTCGACCGGCGCGGCGCTCGCCTCGGCCAACGCGTCGCAGGTGCGCGCATAGCCGTCGGGGTCCTGGCGCATCAGGCTCTCGCGCACGAAGGCGACGGCTAGCCGCGAGCGCTGTCGCGTGTCGGCCGAGATCGCGCCGTTGAGCAGAGCGAGCGCGATCTCGTGCATGCCGGTGACGCCTTCGTTTCGCGCCTTGGCGGCGCGGGCGCGAATCGCGACGCGCGCCGTTTCGGGCGGCGCGATGAGCGGGCCGAACAGGGCGATGCTGCGCACCAGCTTCGGCGCCGCGACGGCCAGGTGCTGGCAGACGATGGTGCCGAGCGAATGGCCGATCCAGTGCGCGCGCGTCACGTTCAGCCGTGTGCAAATCGAGAGCAGCGTCTCGACGAAACGCTCGACGGTGAGCGGCCCTTCGACGCGATGCGAACGCGCGCTGCCCGGCATGTCGACGCGGATCACGCGGTGCCTTGCCAGCGCCGGCATGAGCGGCGTGAAGGTGTTGGTGCTGCCGCCGAGGCCGTGCACGCAGACGATGGCGTCGCCCTCGCCTTCCTCCTCGACGACGGTGCGATCGAACACATGCAGGGTCATCGCGTCGCCTTCACTCGAAGCGGTTCTCGATCGCGCCGATGCCGTCGATCTCGATGCGCACGACGTCGCCGGCGGCCAGCCACTTGGGCGGTTTGAAGCCCATGCCGACACCCGAAGGGGTGCCGGTGGCGATGACGTCGCCCGGAAACAGCGTGATGCCGCGCGAGCAGGTCTCGATCAGCGTCGGGATGTCGAAGATCATGTCCTTGGTGTTGCCGTCCTGGCGCAGCTCGCCGTTGACCCAGCAGCGCACTCGCGTGGCGCGGCCGTCCATCTCGTCGGCGCTCGTGATCCACGGGCCCATCGGACAGAAGGTGTCGAAGCTCTTGCCGAGATCCCACTGCTGGTGGCGCACCTGCACGTCGCGCGCGCTCACGTCGTTGACGACCGTGTAGCCGAAAACGTGGTCCATCGCCCGCGAGCGCGAGATGTCGCGGCCGCCGCGGCCGATGACGATCGCCAGCTCGCTCTCGTAGTCGATCTGCGTCGTGATCGCCGCGCCGGGCAGGCGCACCGCGTCGTGCGAGCCGATCACGCAGTCGGCGAGCTTGGTGAAGACGATCGGCCAGGCGTCTTCGGCCGGCAGGCTGGCGCTAAAGACGCTGTCGGCCAGCTCGGCGGCATGCGCCCGGTAGTTGCGGCCGATGCAGAAGAGGCTGCGCAGCGGCTTCGGCAGGGGCGCGTGCAGTTCGATCGCCTCGACCGGCAGGCGCGCACCCGAAGGCGATGGCAGCGATTCGCCGCGGGCCAGCGCCTCGATCAGCACGAGCGCGCCGCGCGCCGCGTCGGCCACCGCCAAGGGCGTGGCCTCGCGCCCGTCGGGCGAGATCGTTCCGACTTGAAGCCGGCCGCCCCAGCTCCAGCTGGCGATCCGCATTGCCTGTTCGTCTCCATCTGGTCCGCGGTCGTACGGGAAAGTCCCGAGCGCTGCGAGATCGTTGATTCAGTTTGGGACTTGCGTCTCAAATCGAGCTCGTCGCATCATAGAGGCTGGTCTCATGCCCTCACAAGAGCAACGGCGCATACGCTGCTCAGGACAAACCCGCAAACGTGCGTCTCAAACATAAGCTCAGCGAACCGCCGTTGCCACCCGAGCGCGGCGTCAAGGCCGCGACCTTCCGGTTGCTGCTCGACACGGCAATGGCCCTGATCCGGCAAGACGGGCACATCCCCTCGGTGGCCGAGGTAGCGGCGCGTTCCAAGGTATCTCGGGCCACGACCTACCGCTACTTTCCGAGCCGCAGCGCGCTCGTCACGGCGATCGTCGATTCTTCCCTCGGCCCGGTGCGTACCTTCGCCTCGAGCGAGGCCGACGGGCGGGCCCGCGTGCACGAGCTGTTCCTGCAGACCTTCCCGCGCTTCAAGGAGTTCGAACCGCAGATGCGCGCCGCCGCGCAGCTCTCGCTCGAGCAGTGGGCGCTCGAACGCGCCGGCCTGCTCGAAGAGGAACCCTATCGTCGCGGCCATCGCGTTCGCATCCTCGAGCATGCGATCGCGCCGCTCGCGCCGGCCATGCCGGTGGCGGTGCGCGACCGGTTGCATCGGGCGCTATCCGTCGTCTACGGCATCGAGCCGTACATGATCCTGAAGGATATCTGGGGCCTGCCCGACCGCGAGGTCGAGCGCATCGCCTTGTGGATGGCCGACGCGCTCATCGACGCGGCGCAGCGCGACGCCGCCAGGGCGCCGAAGCCGCGAGTGCGGGCGCGGCCTGCAGCGATGGTGGATGGCGCACGACCCCCGCGCACGTCGGCGAAGCGATGACGAACCCCTGCGACGCGCCGAGCTCCGCGACCTTGCCCCCGCCCGAGTGGTTCGACGCGCAGTACAACAACCGCGCCCGCATTCCCGAGCATCTCGAGATCCTGCATCAGTGGTCGGAGCGCTCGGCCGAAGCGAGAGCCGCGCTGCCGTGCGCGCTCGACCTCGCCTATGGTGACGACGCCAGTGAGCGCCTCGACGTCTTCCTGCCGCGAGCGCACGGCGCACCGGTGCTCGTCTACGTGCACGGCGGCTACTGGCGGGCGCTCGACAAGCGCGATCAGTCCTTCGTTGCGGCGCCGTTCATCGACGCCGGCGCGATGGTCGTGCTGCCCAACTATGCGTTGTGTCCAGCGGTCAGCATCGACCACATCGCGCTGCAGCTCACACGCGCGCTCGCCTGGGTGTGGCGCCACGCCGCGGCGCACGGTGGCGACCCGATGCGCATCGTCGTCGCGGGGCATTCGGCGGGCGGCCACCTCGCGGCGATGCTGCTCGCTTGCGACTGGCACAAGGTCGCACCTGACCTGCCCGGCGACCTCGTGAAGAGCGCGCTCGCCGTTTCGGGCGTGTTCGAGCTCGAGCCGCTGCGTCACGCGCCGTTCCTGGCGCCCGATCTCCGTCTCGACGCGGCTTCGGCGCTGCGTCTCAGCCCGGCCGCGATGGCCGCGCCATCGGCCGGCCGTCGCCTCGTCGCCGTCGTCGGCGGCGACGAAAGCGAAGAGTTCCTGCGCCAGAACGAGCGCATCGCCGAGGCCTGGGGGCGCGAGGTCGTCAGCGTCTGCGAGCAGGTGCCCGACCGGCATCACATGAACGTGCTGTTCGCGCTCGCCGAGCCGGCGGAGAGAACCCACCGGCTGGCCTTGCAGTTGCTCGGCCTGGGATCCGCCTTCTAATGTGGTGCGCCTGAACCAACTGTACTTGTGAATCGGCCTGTCCCGGAATGCGGCAGCGAAGGGTTGCTCGCTTGCCGGGTGTCTCTTGCATTCAGCGCACCGGTCAGTCACAGCGGGCGAGCATGAGTCAAGATCCCACAAGCGGGCGCTGGTGGATGGCCCCGTTACGGCGTTTCGCCGCTGCCCGGATGCTCAGGCGAGTCTCTCAGATGAACCTAAAGCACTGTCCCGGATTGCGGCTCCGGACTCATCTTCATTGTTGCGTTCCTCGAATGCGGTGATCGAGCGCGTCCTCGCGGACATCGGACCGCAGGTCCGGGCGCCAGCCCGGGCGCTGGCGCGCGTCGATCTGCAGCGGGAGTCAATCAAGCACTTTGCGGGCGCCGAGCGGCGACGATCACGTACTCCGCCGGCACCCGGTAGCCGGCACCGTCGCGCCACGGGCTGAGCGACGCCAGGTAGCGCGTCCGCACCCTTTCGCGCACCGCGGCGTCGAAGCGCGACCAGGCCAGCGCCACCGGCCCGCCGGACAGTGCCGCGGTGCAGGCGGCCTCGCCGTCGACGTGGCAGAGCGTGTCCTCACGGCGGCGCTGCGCGACGATCTCGAGACCGGCTGCCGCACAGCGCCGCGCCAGCGCCTCGCCCTGCCCGAGCGCGAAGAACAGCGGGCAGACCTCGCTGCGCACCTCGTCGTCGACGATGCCGAACACCGACGCCCAGCCGCAGCGCGCGCGCGCCCCCCACACCGCCAGCGCCACACGCCCGCCCGGCCGCAACACCCGGGCCATCTCGCGCAGCGCGGCATCGGGGTCGGGCAGGTACATCATTCCGAGTGCGCAGAGCACCAGATCGAAGCCGGCATCGGGCAGCGCGAGCTGCTCGGCGTCCATGCGCTCGGCCGATGCCTGCGCCAGCCCACACCCCTGCAAATGTTGGGCTGTCGCGTTGACCATCGCCTGCGACAGATCGACGCCGAGCACGCGGCCGGTCGGACCGACGGCCTGCGCCACGGCGGCCGTAACGGCGCCAGCGCCGCAGGCCACGTCGAGCACGGCCTCGCCGGCGGCGGGCGCCGCAAGCCTGATCATTTCGTCCTGCACGCCGGCGAGCAGCGCATGCCAGTGGCGCGTGTAGTCGTCGACCGCCAGGTCCCAGCCGTATCGCTGGATGCGGCGCTGCAGGCGGGCGTCCATCGCGCCGCTCAGGCGCGCGTGACCACGACCTCGAGATACTCGCTGGGCACGACCAGCGAGGCCGGACCGGCGCGGTTCAGGCTCGCCAGCAGCTCGACCAACTCGGCCTCCAGCGCCGCGGCCTTCTCGGGTGTCTGCGCAGCGAACGCCTTGTTCACCGGTCCGTACCAGGTGCGGAACACCTCCACGAAGTGCGCCGCCGAGCGGTAACGGAAAGCGAAGTGCCGCGGCGTGGCCTGCACCGCGGCGGCCGCATCGCCGAACAGCGTGCGCAGATGGGCCTCGGTGCCCCACAGCGACGGCGGCGACACACCCGCCGGCGGTGGCACGTAGCGGCCCAGCACCTTGAACATGCGGCCGATCAGGCTGTCGGGTGTCCAGTTCGCCAGGCCGATGCGGCCGCCCGGGCGCACGACACGGGCCATCTCGGCGGCGGACTTCGCGTGGTCGGGCGCGAACATCACGCCGAAGGTCGACACGACGGCATCGAAGCTGGCGTCGCCGAACGGCAGCGCTTCGACATCGGCGACCTGGAAAGTGACGTCGAGCCGCTCGGCGCGCGCCCGTTCGGCGCCGCGCTCCAGCAGGCTGCCCACGTAGTCGGTGGAAGTGACCACGCAGCCGCGGCGCGCGGCAGCGAGCGTGGCATTGCCGTTGCCAGCTGCCACGTCGAGCACGCGTTCATCGGTCTTCAGGTCGCAGGCCTCGGCGAGCGACTCGCCGACGATCTGCAGCGTGGTGCCGATGACGGCGTAGTCGCCGGTGCCCCAGGCTGCCTGCTGGCGGGACTTGAGGGCGGTGAAGTCGACGGGAGCGTTCATGTCTGGTCTCGGGTGGGTTGGAGAGGACTCCACTGTCGCGGCGGCCCGGTCGGCCGTCCTGCCCGCGCGTCGCAGGCGCCTGCCCGTGCGTCCGAGAGCATCTTGCAGCCTGCCCGTGCGTCCGCAGTGGCTGTCCACGCGTCCGCCGGCGGTCCCGGTCGCTGTTCATCCGGCGGCCGGCACACCAGAATCGGCCATCTCATCAGCAGGAGTAAACAATGGCCTTGGAACAGATTGCTGCGTCGATGGAACGTGCGGTCTCGACCTTGCGCCGCAAGCCGCACGCGGGGCTGCACGACGACGCCCCCGCTACCGTGCGCTGGGCAGGTGGCCTGCGTACCGTGGCGCGCAGTGCGGCGGGCGCCGACGTGACCACTGACATGCCCGCGGCGATCGGCGGCGACGACACCGCCCCTACGCCGGGCTGGCTGCTGCGCACGGCGCTCGCTTCGTGCGCGGTGACGCGCATTGCGATGGAGGCGGCGGCCCGTGGCATCGTGCTGCAGACGCTCGAGGCCCATGCCAGCAGCCGCAGCGACCTGCGCGGCCTGGTCGGTGTGGCCGAGCCCGATGGCCGCTCGGTGCCCGCCGGCCCGCTGGCGATGGACCTGCACGTGCGCATCGGCGCGCCGGGTGTCGACGCGGACGTGTTGCGCGCATTGGTGGAAGCGACGCCGGGCTGCTCGCCGGTGACCTGCGCGCTCGAGCAGCCACTGGCCGTGGGGTTGCACGTCGAGGTGACCGGCTGATGGACGCGCTGTCGCAGACCTTGCGCGTGGTGCGCCTGGTCGGTGCGATCTTTCTGCACGGGCGCTTCACCGCGCCGTGGTGCTACCAGTCGCCGCACGCCGACGCGGCCGCGCCGTACCTGGAGCCGACCGCCGAGCGGGTCGTGATCTTCCACCTGATCACCGAAGGCGAGTGCTGGGTCGAGCTCAGCGACGCGCCGCCGATGCGGCTGGCGGCGGGCGACGCCGTGCTGTTTCCGCAAGGCGATGCGCACCGGATGGGATCGCAGCCCGGGCTGGCGCCGGCATCTGGCGCGCGGCTGCACGAGGTGCTGGCGCGCCGCCCGCGCCTGCTGGCCTACGGCGGCGGCGGTGCCACGACCAAGCTCGTGTGCGGCTACCTGGCGTGTGACGCGCGCCTGGCGCGACTGCTGCTCGCCGGCCTGCCACCGGTGCTGAGGGTCAGCGTGCGCGGCTCGAACGCAGGCGTGTGGCTGGAGGCCTCGCTGCGCTACGCGCTGGCCGAAGCCCGCTCGCCGCGGCCCGGCGGTCAGGGCGTGCTCGCCAAGTTGGCCGAGGTGCTGTTCATCGAGGTGCTGCGTATCCACATGAACGAGCAGGCCGATGGCCGCACCGGCTGGCTGGCCGGCGTGAACGACCGCATCGTCGGCGCGGTGCTGCGCGCGCTGCACGCCGAGCCCGCGCGGCCGTGGACGCTGGAGGAACTCGCCCGCGTGGCGGACAGTTCGCGCTCGGTGCTGGCCGAGCGGTTCCAGCAGCTCGTCGGCCAGGCGCCGATGCAGTACCTGGCGCAGTGGCGCATGCTGCTGGCCTCGAACCTGCTGGCGCGCAGCAACGCGCCCCTGGCGCGCATCGCCGAGGAGGTCGGCTACCAGACCGACACGGCGTTCAGCCGCGCGTTCCGGCGCGAGTACGGCATGCCGCCCGCAGCGTGGCGGCGGCGTCAGGCCGTTGCCGCAAGCGTCACGCCAGAACCTTGATTGGCTCGACCGGGTCGCTCTCGGCCGACGGGCCGACGACGATGCAGCGCAAGTAGTCGCCCGGGTCGTCGTGCGCGACAGACACACCATCGAAACCTGTGGCGCAAGCGGTCGTCAGCTTTGCGCCGAGTAATCACGCCCGACGAATGTCGCTGAAGGGTCGACTGGAGACGGCAAGCGCAGCCGGCTGAACGGTCGATAACTGGCTACAGCCGACACCCGTCGAGGGTCCTCCGAGTTGCCGCCTCGCCTGCTCAGTCACAAGCGCAGAACAGCGCGGCGCTCCCCACGGTAAGCGCCCGACTCGCGCGCCGCCAGCCGCACCAGCAGATAGCTCATGCCTGCATAAGGCCAGATCCAGCCGACCCACTGCGCTGCGCCGTGAAAGCGGATGAAGCGCCCCTGCTCCCAAGCTTGCAAACTCTGCCCGAAGTACGGGTCGGCCGGTGCCTGCGCGACGAGCATCACCAGCGCGGTCAGCGTGATCAGCCCGAAGCCGGCGGCGACGCGGCCCGGCACCAAGCTCAACAAGGCGGCCGCCGCCATGCCGACGAGCACGCCCTGCACCGCAAGCGACGTCGTCCACGCGAAGGCGTGCTGCGGGCCGAAGTTGAGCGCCGTCGAGAGCGTCGTCGCGCCGACGCCGAGCGCCGTCGCGCCGACCACGAGCGCGGCCCGGCGCCAACCCGGCACGGCGATCGTGAAGGCGACGAGGCAAGGCGCAATCAGGCCGAGCACGATGATCGAGAGCTCGCTCGCCGGCGCCAGCGCCACGCGCTCGGCCTGCGCCTTGGCCGCCTCGCCCCAGCCTGCCGTCCAGCCTTCGGCCAGCGTGCCTTGCAGCAGATCGGCGAGCGCAGGCTGGACGCGGCCCAGCACGTGGCCCAGGCCGAACGGCACCGCGGTCGGAAAGAGCAGGCCGATCGGCCAGAGCACGAGCAACGCCATGCCACCGGCGCTGCGCGCCACGAACCAGCGCTCGCGTACCTTTTGCCATCGCTCGATGCCGCCGTGCCGGTTCAGGATCAGGCCGATGCCGACGCCCAGCATCGTTCCCGCCGCGTTGAGGGCGAGGTCGACGTTCGACGACACGCGCTGCGGCAGATAGTTCTGCAGGAGCTCCATCGAAAAGGACAACAGCGTGCCAAGCGCCGAAGCGATCCATGCCGAGCGGCCGGCCGGCCGGCCGCTGCGCACCAGCGCGACGAAATAGAGCAAGCCGAGCGGCAGGTAGCCGAGCAGGTTGGACACCAGATCGAAGGGGGTCCACCAGCGCGGCCAGCCGAGCAGCAGGAACTCGAGCGGGCCGACGCCGGGCGTGCGCCAGCCGGCGAAGGGATAGAGGCTCGCGTAGACGATCAGCGCCGTGTAGAGCCACGACAGCGGGACCGCGGAGCTGCGGTGGCGTGCCATCGTCGCGCCCGGCGCTCCGCCCGAGCCTAAAAGGGCTTGACCACGACGAGCACGACGATCGCCGCGAACAGCAGCACCGCCGTCTCGTTGAAGACGCGAAACCAGCGCTCGCTCTTCTCGTTGGCGAACTCCTCGAACTTGCGCAGCAACGAGCGGCAGGCGTGGTGATAGCCGATGGCGCAGACGACGAGCACGATCTTGGCGTGCAGCCAGTAGTTGTGCGGCCCCTTGCCCACGCCATAGACCAGCCAGAGCACGAGGCCGAGGGCGATCGCCACGACCATGAGCAGCCCGGAGAAGCGATAGAGCTTTCTCGCCATGACGAGCAGCCGCTCGCGCTCGGCGTGGCTGTCGGCGGGCACGCTCGCCAGGTTGACGAAGATGCGCGGCAGGTAGAACAGGCCGGCGAACCAGCTGCTCACGAAAACGATGTGGAGGGCCTTGACCCAGAGCAACGATGAAGCCATCGGACGATTATCGAACCCTTGTCGTCCTGAGCGGAGCGAAGGACCTCGACCGTAGTCGCAGGAGATCCTTCGCTGCGCTCAGGACGACACTTGGCGGGCGGCATGGCTGTCCCGATGCCGCCCTAGAATCCGCCCCGTGCAAACGCCCCCGCCCTACCCCGCGAGCCGGCCGCGGCGCTTGCGCCGTGACGCCTGGAGCCGCGACCTCGTGCGCGAGTCGCGACTGTCGGCCAGCGACTTCATCCTGCCGGTGTTCGTGCTCGACGGCCACGGCAAGCGCCAGGACATCGCCTCGATGCCCGGCGTGCAGCGCCTCTCGATCGACCTGCTCTATCCGGTGGCCGAGGAATGCATCGCGCTCGGCATCCCGGTGCTCGCCCTCTTCCCCGTCCTCGAGCCTTCGCTGAAGAGCGAAGACGGACGCGAAGCGCTCAACGCCAACGGCCTGGTGCCGACGGTGGTGCGCGAGCTGAAGAAGCGCTTCCCCGAGCTCGGCATCATGACCGACGTCGCGCTCGATCCTTACACCACGCACGGTCAGGACGGCCTGCTCGACAATGATCCGAAAGAGCAGGGCTACATCCTCAACGACGACACCGTCGCCGTGCTCGCGCAGCAGGCGCTGGTGCAGGCCGAGGCCGGCGTCGACATCGTCGCGCCCAGCGACATGATGGACGGCCGCATCGGCGCGATCCGCGCCGCGCTCGAATCGAGCGGCCACATCCACACCCGCATCATGGCCTACAGCGCCAAGTACGCGAGCGCCTTCTACGGCCCGTTCCGCGACGCCGTCGGCTCGGCCGCCAACCTCGGCAAGAGCAACAAGAAGGTCTACCAGATGGACCCGGGCAACAGCGACGAGGCGCTTCGCGAAGTGGCGCTCGACATCGCCGAAGGCGCCGACATGGTGATGGTCAAGCCCGGCATGCCCTACCTCGACATCCTGCGCCGCGTGAAAGACGCGTTCCGCATGCCGACCTTCGCCTACCAGGTGAGCGGCGAGTACGCGATGCTGAAGGCGGCGGCGCAGAACGGCTGGCTCGACCACGACGCCGCGATGATGGAAGCGCTGATCGCCTTCAAGCGCGCCGGCGCCGACGGCGTGCTCAGCTATTTCGCGCTCGAGGCAGCGCGGGCGCTGGCCGCGCGACGCTGATCGCAGCGGGGCCGCGAACGATGCGCGTCTTCCACGTCTTCGGCGACCAGTTCACGGAGCTCGAGGCCCTTCCCGAAGCCGTCCCGTCGACCGGCTACCTGTGGCTGGCCAGCGCGCGCCCCGAGTTCGAGGTCGGCGCGGCCGGCGTGCAAACGGCGCTGCAGCGCTGGACCGGCAGCCAGCTTTACGACCTGCACATCGCCGACCTGCTCAACAACCAGCTGCCTTCGCACTTCGACTACACGTCCGAGTACGACCTGCTCGTGTTCCGGCGCCTCGCCGCCGGCGCCGGCAGCGAGCGGCTGTTCGCCGACGACCGGACAGGCACGCAAGCGACGGCGCGCGCCGCGCTCGAGGCGATCGACACCAGCCCGGTCGGCTTCGCCATCTTCGACCGCGTCCTGCTCACCGTGCACCCGACCGACTGCCTGGTGCGCGAATACTTTGCCGATCGCCTGAAAAGCCAGACCAGCGGCGCCGAGGGCCGCGGCGCAGCGCGCATGCCGACCAGTCCGGCCGACCTGATGCTGCGCATGGTCAACTACATGGTCGACAGCTACCTCGAGTTGCGCCGCCTGCTCTCGAAGCAGATCGACTACCTGCAGAAGCAGCTCGTCGACCCGAACGCCCACTCGGGCAACCTGCGCACCCTGTTCGACTCGCGCAACTCGCTGCGTCTGCTCGAAGACACCTGCGAGGACCAGCGCGCCTCGATCGTCGAATGGATCGACGCGCTCGAGGAGTGGCCCGCCGAGACCGACCCCAAGCTGCATCGCGACCGCGAGCAGTTGCGCCTGCGCTCGCGCGACGTGCTCGAGCACATCGAGCGCGTGCTGACCCACGTGCGGCGGCTCGAGTCGTCGGCCGAGACCGCCGTGCAGATGCACTTCTCGGAGCAGAACAACCGCACCAACGACATCATGCGGGCGCTCACCGTGCTGACCGCGATCTTCCTGCCGCTGAACTTCGTGACCGGCTTCTTCGGCATGAACTTCGAAGGCCTGCCGCTGATCCACAGCCCGACCGGATTCTGGATCGTCTTCGCGGTCATGTTCGGTCTCGGCCTCGGCATGAGCGTGTTCTTCTGGCGCAAACGCTATATGGGGCGCCCCTGAGCAACGCATCGGCCGCGCCGGCCTCGTCCCAGCACCACGTCTTCAGCGCCCGCGACCTCTGGCTGCTGGCCGTCCTGACCATCGTCTGGGGCATCAACTGGCCGATCATGAAGCTCGGCGTGACCGGCTTTCCGCCGCTCGCTTTCCGCACCTTGTCGATGTGGCTCGGCCTGCCGGTGTTGTGGGCGGTGCTGCGCGTGCAGCGCATTCCCTTCACGATCGTGCGGCGCGACTGGCGTGCGCTCGGCGCGCTCTCGCTCACCAACATGATCGTCTGGCACGTGCTCGCGATCCTGGCCGTGCAGGCACTGTCGTCGGGACGCGCCGCGATCCTCGGCTACAC
>JBBRLS010000069.1:0-16739 GCA_038231215.1 Burkholderiales bacterium
ACGGCGGCGACATCCGCAAGTTCAGGATCGTCAAGCGCCACCCCAGCGTGCTGAAGCAGGTCGGCGTCTCCAAGACCGAGCCGGGCGACGAGAACAACCAGGACATCTCGGCGCTGGTCGGCAAGGTCGACATCAGAAAGCTCGAGACATTTGCCCAGGACGACCCGGATGCTTACAGCTTCTCGGGCGGCCTGTGCCTCGCCAACCAGGGCCTGCTCGAGTTCGTGGAGATGTTCAAGGCGCCGATCAAGGTGCTGCACCCGCTGCTCACCGCCACGCAGGAAAGCAACTACAAAGGCACCGAAGGCTTCGGCGCGATCCCGTTCGACGGCATCGTGCTCGCGCACAGCAACGAGAGCGAGTGGAAGACCTTCCGCAACAACAAGAACAACGAGGCCTTCCTCGTTCGCATCTACATCGTCAAGGTGCCGTACTGCTTGCGCACCTCCGAGGAGGTGAAGATCTACGAGAAGCTGCTGCGCAACTCGTCGCTGTCCGAGGCCAAGTGCGCCCCGGGCACGCTGAAGATGATGAGCCAGTTCGCCATGCTGACGCGTCTGAAGGAGCCCGAGAACTCGTCGCTCTACTCGAAGATGCTGATCTACGACGGCGACAACCTGAAAGACACCGACCCGCGCGCCAAGAGCTACCAGGAGTACCGCGACTATGCCGGCGTCGACGAAGGCATGAGCGGCGTGTCGACCCGCTTCGCCTTCAAGATCCTGTCCAAGGTCTTCAACTTCGACCCGGCTGAGGTCGCCGCCAACCCGGTGCACCTGATGTACGTGCTCGAGCAGCAGATCGAGCGCGAGCAGTTCCCGGCCGAGACCGAGCAGAAGTATCTCGGCTTCATCAAGGAGCATCTCTCGGCCCGCTACGCGGAGTTCATCGGCAAGGAGATCCAGACCGCGTATCTCGAGAGCTACAGCGAGTACGGGCAGAACATCTTCGACCGCTACGTCACCTACGCCGACTACTGGATCCAGGATCAGGAGTACCGCGACACCGACACCGGCGAAGTGTTCGACCGGGGCCAGCTCAATGCCGAGCTCGAGAAGATCGAGAAGCCCGCCGGCATCTCGAACCCCAAGGACTTCCGCAACGAGATCGTCAATTTCGTGCTGCGCGCGCGCGCCAACAACAGCGGCAAGAACCCGCTGTGGACGAGCTACGAGAAGCTGCGCACGGTGATCGAGAAGAAGATGTTCTCGAACACCGAGGAGCTCCTTCCGGTGATCAGCTTCAACGCCAAGGCGAGCGCCGATGAGGCCAAGAAGCATGAGAACTTCGTCAACCGCATGGTCGAGAAGGGCTACACGTCGAAGCAGGTGCGCCTGCTTTGCGAGTGGTACCTGCGAGTGAGGAAGAGCTCCTAGGAAGCCTCATGCTCCAGCAGATCATCGACCGCCGCCTCGCAGGCAAGAACAAGTCGATCGGCAATCGCGAGCGCTTTCTGCGTCGCTATCAGGGGCAGGTTCGCGACGCGGTGCGCAAGGCCGTCGACAAGCGCGGCATCCGCGAGATCGAGCAGGGCGAAGACATCCATCTGCCCAAGCGCGACATCAGCGAGCCCGCGTTCGGCCATGGCACGGGCGGCGCGCGCGAGATCGTGCATCCCGGCAATCGCGAGTACGTTCGCGGCGACCACATCGAGCGGCCGCAGGGCGGCGGCGGCAAGGGCAGCGGCTCGGGTCAGGCAGGCGACTCCGACGGAGGAGAAGACGACTTCGTCTTCCACCTCACCAAGGAAGAGTTCATGCAGATCTTCTTCGACGACCTGGCCCTGCCGCGCCTGATTCGCAGCCAGCTCGTCGAGACGCCCGAGATGAAGAGCCAGCGTGCCGGCTATTCGAACTCTGGAACGCCCAGCAATCTCTCGGTGATCCGCTCGATGCGCGGCGCGATCGGCCGCCGCGTCGCCATCGGCGCCGGCTCGCGCGCGGAGCTGGCGGAGCTGCTGGCGCGGCTGGCCGAGCTGCCCGAAGTTGGCGCCGACGTCGCCGAGGTGCTGGCACGCGAAGCCCTGCAGACGCAGATCACCGCACTGCGCACGCGGCTCGACCGCATCCCCTACCTCGACCCGATCGACCTGCGCTTTCGCAACCGGGTGCGCCTGCCGGTGCCGACCGCCAAGGCGGTGATGTTCTGCCTGATGGACGTCTCGGGGTCGATGGACGAGGCGCGCAAGGATCTTTCCAAGCGCTTCTTCATCCTGCTCTACCTCTTCCTGACGCGGCACTACGAGAAGATCGACCTCGTCTTCATCCGCCATCACACGCAGGCCCAGGAAGTGGACGAAGAGAACTTCTTTCGCGCTCGCGAGACGGGCGGCACGGTGGTCTCGAGCGCGCTGGTGTTGATGGACGAAATCATCAGGGAGCGCTATTCGAGTGCCGACTGGAACATCTACGGCGCGCAGGCCAGCGACGGCGACAACTGGCATCACGACTCGGGCCGCTGCCGCGAGTTGCTCACAGACAGCATCCTTCCCAAGTGCCGCTACTTTGCCTACGTGCAGGTGGCCGAGGAAGAGCAGAACCTGTGGGAAGAGTACGCCCGGCTGCAGACGACCGAGCGCTCGTTCGCGATGCGCAAGGTGACCGATGCGGTCCAGATCTATCCCGTCTTCCGCGACCTGTTCAAGAGCGAAGGAGCGGCGACATGAAGTCGGTGACCGCCGAGTCGCGCCCTTCCCCGTCGGTGCGGCGGCTTCGCCCGGAGCGGCTGATTCCGCTCGCGCCGCTGCCGGCGGGTCCGCGGCCCGAGAAGCCCCTGCCCGATCCGAGCGACTGGACCTTCGAGCTCGTCGAGCAGTACCACGACAAGATTCGCGCCATCGCCGCGCGCTATGCGCTCGACACGTATGCCAACCAGCTCGAGGTCATCACCGCCGAGCAGATGATGGATGCCTACGCATCGGTGGGCATGCCCGTGAACTACCGGCACTGGAGCTACGGCAAGGAGTTCATCGCCAACGAACGCCGCTACCGGCGCGGCCAGATGGGTCTGGCCTACGAGATCGTCATCAATTCCGACCCCTGCATCAGCTATCTGATGGAGGAAAACACGACGGCGATGCAGGCGCTCGTCATCGCCCACGCCGCCTACGGGCACAACAGCTTCTTCAAGGGCAACTATCTGTTCCGCCTGTGGACGGATGCGTCGTCGATCATCGACTATCTCGTATACGCGCGGAACTACATCGCCGAATGCGAAGAGAAGCACGGCATGCAGGCGGTCGAGGACACGCTCGACAGCTGCCACGCGCTGCAGAGCTACGGCGTCGACCGCTATCACCGGCCGAGCAAGCTGTCGCTGGCCGAAGAGCTGGCCCGCCGCACCGATCGGCTGGCCTATGCGCAGACGCAGGTGAACGATATCTGGCGCACCCTGCCGCGACGGCCCGATCGCGCCGAAGACAGTGTCGACGCCAAGCGCTTTCCGGTCGAGCCGCAGGAGAATCTCCTCTACTTCATCGAGAAGAATGCGCCGCTGCTCGAGCCCTGGCAACGCGAGGTCGTGCGCATCGTGCGCAAGGTCGCTCAGTACTTCTATCCGCAGCGCCAGACGCAAGTGATGAACGAGGGTTGGGCCACGTTCTGGCACCACACGCTGCTGAACACGATGTACGACGAAGGCCATCTCACCGACGGCGTGATGATCGAGTGGCTGAAGTCGCACACCAACGTCATCTTCCAGCCGCCGGTCGGCCACCCGGCCTACGGCGGCATCAATCCCTACGCGCTCGGCTTCGCGATGTACACCGACCTGAAGCGCATCTGCGAGCACCCGACCGACGAGGACCGCGAGTGGTTCCCGCAGTTCGCCGGCACGCCCTGGCTGCCGGTAATGCACCACGCGATGCGCAACTTCAAGGACGAGAGCTTCATCGGCCAGTACCTCTCGCCGAAGGTGATCCGCGACCTGCGACTTTTCTCGATCCTCGACGACGAGCACGACGAGCACCTGCGCGTCTCGGCGATCCACGACACCGCCGGCTATCGTCACGTGCGCGAAGCCCTGTCGCGCCAGTACGACCTCGGCTCGCGCGAGCCCGACATCCAGGTCTGGAGCGTCGACCTGCGCGGCGACCGGGCGCTGACCTTGCGTCACACCCGGCACAACAACCGCCCCCTGCACGACGGCGCACAGGAAGTGCTGAAGCACGTCGCCAGGCTCTGGGGCTTCGGCGTCAACCTCGAGAGCGTCGATTCCTATGGCGACGTGACGACTCACTGGTCGATCACCGCCTCGGAGCTCGAGCGGATGTGAGCGGGTCGGAGTGGCGGTCGCGCCACGACCGCCGCGAGGCGCGCGCCGGGCTGCTCTGGCGACACCTGGTCGGCGACTACTCGCTGGCTCGCTCGTATTGGCTGCACACGGTATTCGTGGGCTGGGGCGTGGCGTTCGCTGGCGGCTACCTCTTTCGCCACCTCGGCGACCACGGCACGATGCGCTCGGTCTCGATCGCCGTGCTCTGCTTCGAGCCGCTGCTGCTCGTCGTCTGGCTCTGGTCGGTGTTCGGCACGACGATGTCGGCACTGCGCCGCCTGATCGCCGGCACGCAACTGCTGTGGCCGCTGCTCGCCTTGCTGTCGCTCGGGCTCGGCACGCTCGCTACGGTGCATGAGCTGGGCAAGCTCGGGCCCTACCTCAAGGAGCACTGGGCCGTGGCCAGCGGCACGCAGCCGACCGACGGCTTCGGTGTGACGCTGCGCGATGGCGGCCGCGTCGTCGCCTTTTCCGGCGGCATCAACGACGGCGCGGCGGCGGCGATCGACAAGGCCATCGGCGAAGGTCCCAAGGTCGCGACGCTGCTGCTCGACTCCCCGGGCGGCTGGTTGCGCGAGGGCAGCCGCATGGCCGACGTGGTGCGTCGCTACCAGATCAACACGCGGGTCGAGGGTGAATGCTTTTCCGCCTGCACGCTGGTGCTGCTCGCCGGCGCCAATCGCTCGGCGGCAGACACGGCCCGGATCGGCTTTCACCGCGGTCGCTCGGTCGGCGAGTCGGCCGAAGCCCGCGACGTCCCCGCGGACCGCGAGGAATCAGATCTCTATCGACGTGCGGGGTTGAAAGCCGACTTCGTCCGACGCATCGTCTCGACGCCGAACGACCGCATCTGGATTCCCACGCGCTACGAGTTGCTGCACGAAGACGTGCTGACACGCTGATGCGCGCGGCGCGGGCCGCTCAGAGCGCGAAGATCTTGCCCGGGTTCATGATGTTCTTCGGGTCGAGCGCGCGCTTGACGGTGCGCATCATCTCGATCGCGCCATTGCCGGCCTCGCTGACGAGAAAGCCCATCTTGTGCAGGCCGACGCCATGCTCGCCGGTGCAGGTGCCGTTCATCGCCAGTGCGCGCATGACGAGCGCTTCGTTGAGCCGCTCGGCGGTCTCGCGCTCCTCCGGCTTGTTCGGGTCGACGAGATAGGCGACGTGGAAGTTGCCGTCGCCGACGTGGCCGACGATGTAGTGCTGCAGGCCCGCGGCCACCGCTTCCTCAGATGCCTGCACCACCGATTCGGCGAGGCGCGAGATGGGCACGCAGGTGTCGGTCGTCACGGTGCGGCAGCCCGGCTTCATCTGCAGGCCGGCGAAGTAGGCGTGGTGGCGCGCCGTCCACAGTTTCTTCCGCTCTTCCGGCGTGGTCGCCCACTGGAAGCCGTCGCCGCCGTGCTCGCTGGCGATCTCTTGCACCGTCGCCGCCTGCTCGGCGACGCTCGCCTCGCTGCCGTGGAACTCCATCAGCAGCATCGGCGCTTCGGTCAGCGTCAGCTTGTCGTGGCGGTTGACCGCCTGCACGGCGTACTTGTCGAGCAACTCGCAGCGGGCGATCGGGATGCCCATCTGGATGATCTGGATCGTCGTGCGCACCGCCGCGTCGATCGACGGAAAGGTGCAGGTCGCCGCTGACATCGCCTCGGGTAGCGGATAGACCCGCAAGGTGATCTCGGTCATGACGCCGAGCGTTCCTTCGCTGCCGATCATGAGTCGCGTCAGGTCGTAGCCGGCCGATGACTTGCGCGCCCGGGTGCCGGTGCGGATCACCTCGCCTTGCGCTGTGACGACGGTGAGGCCGAGCACGTTCTCGCGCATGGTGCCGTAGCGGACCGCGTTGGTGCCGCTGGCGCGCGTGGCGCTCATGCCGCCGATCGAGGCGTCGGCGCCGGGGTCGATCGGGAAGAAGAGTCCGGTGTGGCGGATCTCCTCGTTCACCTGCATGCGCGTCACGCCGGCCTGGACGGTGACGGTGAGGTCCTCGGCGTTGACCGCGATCATCTGGTTCATCCGCGAGAGGTCGATGCTCACGCCGCCCTGCACCGCGAGCAGATGGCCTTCGAGTGACGAGCCGACGCCGAACGGAATCACTGGCACGGCGTATTGGTCGGCGAGCTTGACGACTGCGGCCACGTCCTCGGTGCTCTCGCAGAAGACGACCGCCTCGGGCGGCGGCGCGTCGATCGGCGACTCGTCGCGGCCATGCTGCTCGCGCACCGCCTGCGCGGTCGAGCAGCGATCGCCGAAGTGCGCCTTGAGCGCGGCCAGCATGGCGGGCGGCACGGCGCGCGGCGCAAGCTGGGGAAGCAGGTGGGCGGGCAGCGGTGCGTTCATGCGGCGTCTCCTCGGTGACTGGGGCACCATCGGCGCATTGTAGGAAGCTGCCACGGCGCTGTCGGTCGCGCGGTAGCATGGCATGGACCATGTCGAACCGCCTGACCCAGATCGCGACCCGTACCGGCGACGACGGTACGACCGGCCTGGGCGACGGCAGCCGGGTCGGCAAGAACCACCTGCGCATCGCCGCTCTCGGCGACGTCGACGAGCTGAACTCGAATCTCGGCGTGCTGCTCGCCGAGCCCTTGCCCGACGACGTCCGCGAGTTGCTCGTCGTCATCCAGCACGAGCTCTTCAACCTCGGTGGCGAACTCTCGATCCCGGGCTACGAGCTGCTCAAGTCCGAAGCCGTGGCACGCCTCGACGCGGCGCTCGCCCACTACAACGCCAGCCTGCCGCGGCTGAAGGAATTCATCCTGCCGGCGGGGACGCGAAGCGCGGCGCTCGCCCACGTCGGCCGCACCGTGGCGCGACGTGCCGAGCGTTCGGTCGTGGCGTTGGCCGCGAGCGAGCCGGTGCGCGCCGAGTCGCGGCAGTTCCTGAATCGCCTGAGCGACTTGCTGTTCGTATTGGCTCGTGTCCTCAATCGCGCCAATCTCGATGGCCTGGGTGGCGACGACGTCTACTGGAACAGCGAACGCCTGGCGCGCGACGCCGACTGAGCCGCGCAAGTCCCACGCCCATCGCGGCGCAGGCCCCGCGCCGCGATGGGCAAGGCTAGGCGCCGACGATCAGATCGCGCTCCGCGAGCCACATCACCGCAGAACCTTGCGGCGCGCGCAGCAGGCGAAGTTCGGTCGCGGACCGATCGATCCCGGAAAGGTCGCGGTAGAGGATGTCGCCCGCGTTGCCCGGCTCTCCGGCAACGAAGAGTTGCGACGTGACTTCGCCGAACGACGCATGGCGCAGCTTGACGTGGATGTGTGGCGTACGGCCGGGATAAGGGACCGGGCGGATGGTGCGGAATCGATAGACGCCTTCTGCGTCGCTGGTGGCGCGGCCGAATCCCTGAAAGCCCTCGTCGACGCGGCTGCCTGCGCCACGCGGATGCCGGTAGCTGCCGTAGGCATCGCATTGCCAGATCTCGACGATGGCGGCATCGACGCGTCGACCGTTAGTGTCCTGGACACTGCCGTACAGATCGAGGTGCTCGCCGGCAGCGCGGGCGCGCGGCAGGCCGTCCGGCGCGCGGCCGCGCACGACCGTGAGGTCGGCGTCCCAGTCGATGCTTCTGGCGCGGTAGGCGAGAGGCGGATAGAACGGCCCGTCCGTCATGCGTGGCAGGCCATCGTGCGACGCGGCGAGCGACGGAAAGGCGATGACCGCGACGGCGGCGCCGATGCCATGAAGCACGTGACGGCGGTTCATTCGGCGCGACATCGTGCGAGCATCTTTCGCGGTCTGCGGGGAGACTCGAAGTGTGGCGCGATTATTGGCGCCGCGCCTGAACCGCCTCGCTCAAGACCTCGAGAACGCCGACCGAGTCGTCCCAGCCGAGGCAGGCGTCGGTGATGCTCTGGCCGTGCACGAGCCGGGCCGGATCGTCCTTGCCGGCGCTGAACTTCTGCGCGCCGGCGACGAGGTGGCTCTCGACCATGACGCCGAAGATGCAGCGGCTGCCGGCGCGGAGCTGGCCGGCGACGTCGCGCGCCACCTCGATTTGCCGCATGGGGTCCTTGCTGCTGTTGGCGTGGCTGCAGTCGACCATCAGCGTGCACGGCAGCCGGGCCGCTTCGATCTCCTTGCAAGCAGCGGCGATCGACGCGGCGTCGTAGTTCGGCGCCTTGCCGCCGCGCAGGATGACGTGGCAGTCCTTGTTGCCGCGCGTCTCGACGATCGCCACCTGGCCGTTCTTGTGCACCGAGAGAAAGTGATGCGGACGCGCCGCCGCCTGGATCGCGTCGATGGCGATGCGGATGTTGCCGTCGGTGCCGTTCTTGAAGCCGATCGGCGCCGACAGGCCCGAGGCGAGTTCGCGGTGCACCTGGCTTTCGGTCGTGCGCGCGCCGATCGCGCCCCAGGAGATCAGGTCGCCCAGGTACTGCGGCGAAATGACGTCTAGGAACTCGCTGCCCGCCGGCATGCCGAGGCGATTGATCTCGAGCAGGAGCTGCCGGCCGATGCGCAGCCCCTCGTCGATGCGATAGCTCTCGTCGAGGTAGGGATCGTTGATGAGGCCCTTCCAGCCGACCGTCGTGCGCGGCTTCTCGAAATAGACGCGCATCACGATCTCGAGCGTGCCGGCAAAGCGGTCGCGCTCGGCTTTGAGCTTTCTCGCGTATTCGACCGCGGCGAGCGGATCGTGGATCGAGCACGGGCCCATGATGACGAGCAGGCGATCGTCCTCGCGCTGCATGATGCGGCGGATCGCTCCGCGCGTCGCCCCGATCTGCTGCTCGACCGGCGTGCCGGCGATCGGGAAGAAGCGGATCAGGTGTTCCGGCGGCGGCAAGGGCGTGACGTCCTTGATGCGCAGGTCGTCGGTCTGGCTGGTGCGTTCGCCGTGCGCATGCGCGCTCTCGGTGGCGGGGTGGCTGATCTTGACCATGACGATTTCCTTCGACAAAGAAAAACCGCCGGGGGTTGCCCGGCGGTTTGGAGTTCGGTTTGCGCTGACTTGCCTACGCGATCGCCATCTCTCCAGCCGCCGAGCGGTGCAGATGAGCAAAATACGCAAAGAACCAGGCGCGCGAATTCATGGGCGCCAATGTAGCACGGCGATTTCGCGCGGCGAAGCAACGTCAAGGAGACTCGTCATGGATAGAAGAAGAGTGTTGTCGGCAAGCGCCGCCACCGGTCTTGCGGCGCTCGCGGGCTGCGCGAGCGGGGGCGCCTCGAGTGCCGTTGCGGGCTCGCGCACGGTCTTCAACCTCGCCCAGCCGACGCTGCCGATCGTCGGCACGAGCGAGATGTTTCCGGTGCGACGCATCTACTGCGTCGGGCGCAACTACGCGGCGCATGCGCGCGAGATGGGCTCCGACCCGAATCGCGAGCCGCCCTTCTTCTTCCAGAAGCCGAGCGACGCGATCCAGTTCGTCGCCGTGGGCACGACGGCCGATCATCCCTATCCGCCGTTGACGAAGAATTACCACTACGAGATCGAGCTCGTCGCAGCGCTCGGCAAAGGCGGCAAGAACGTGTCGGTCGACGATGCGCTGGCGCTCGTCTACGGCTACACGATCGGTCTCGACATGACGCGGCGCGACCTGCAGCGCGCCATGGGCGACGAGAAGAAGCCCTGGGAGATCGGCAAGAGCTTCGACCGTTCGGCACCGATGGGGCCACTGCACCGGGTCGCCGACGTTGGCCACTTCACGAAGGGCGCGATCACGCTCAAGGTCAACGGCATCGTCAAGCAGAGCGCCGACCTGAACATGATGACCTGGAGCGTCGCCGAGCAGATCTCCAAGTTGTCGCAGGCTTTCGAGCTGATGCCGGGCGACATCATCTACAGCGGCACGCCGGAAAACGTCGGTCCGGTCGTGCCGGGCGATGTGATGCAGGGATTGATCGCCGGCTTGCCGACGCTCGACGTGCGCGTCGTCTAGATCCGGCTGCTCGTCCTCCTGATCGCAGCGACGGATCTCGACCGCCGAGGTCCTTCGCGTTGCTCAGGACGACGGAGATTCAGGCGGTTCCGCCCACCGTCAGCCGGTCGATGCGCAGCGTCGGCTGGCCGACGCCAACCGGCACGCTCTGCCCCTCCTTGCCGCACACGCCAACGCCGGTGTCGAGCTTCATGTCGTTGCCGATGGCGCTGACGCGCGTCAGCGCATCGGGCCCGTTGCCGATCAGCGTGGCGCCCTTCACCGGGTACTGGATCTTGCCGTTCTCGACCCAGAACGCCTCGCTCGCCGAGAACACGAACTTGCCGCTCGTGATGTCGACCTGGCCGCCGCCGAAGTTGGTGGCATAGAGGCCGCGCTTCAGGCCGGCGACGATCTCTTCACTCGTCTTGTCGCCGCCCAGCATGTACGTGTTGGTCATGCGCGGCATCGGCACCGCCGCGTAACTTTCGCGGCGGCCGTTGCCGGTGGGCGCGACCTTCATGAGCCGCGCGTTCATCGAATCCTGGATGTAGCCCTTGAGGATGCCGTTCTCGATGAGCACGTTCTTCTGCGACGGGTTGCCTTCGTCGTCGACGTTGAGCGAGCCGCGCCGATCGGGGATCGTGCCGTCGTCGAGCACGGTCACGCCCTTGGCGGCGACGCGCTGGCCGATGCGGCCGGTGAAGGCGCTTGCGCCCTTGCGGTTGAAGTCGCCTTCGAGGCCGTGGCCGATCGCTTCGTGCAGCAGCACACCAGGCCAGCCTGGGCCGAGCACGACGCTCATTTCGCCCGCCTTCGCGGGGCGCGAATCGAGGTTGGTGAGCGCGGCCTTCACCGCGTGATCGACGTACGACTCGATCACGTCGTCCTGAAAGTAGCCGAAGCCGAAGCGGCCGCCGCCGCCGCCGTTGCCGGACTCGCGGCGCACCACGCCGTCCTTCGTCTGCTCGGCGATCACCGTGACCGAGAGGCGCACCAGCGGGCGCACGTCGGCAGCGATCGTGCCGTCGGCACGCGCCACGAGCACGACGTCGTACTCGCCGGCCAGACCGGCCATCACCTGGACGATGCGCGGGTCCCTGGCGCGAGCCAGCCGCTCGACCTTCTCGAGCAGCGCCACCTTCTGCACGCTGTCGAGCGTGGCGATCGGATCCATAGGCGCATAGAGCACGCGGCTGCGCGCCATCGACGTGCCGCGACGCACCTTGACTCGTCTGTCCTGGCCCGCGGCGGCGATCGTGCGCACGGTGCGGGCGGCGTCCATCAGCGCCGCCTCGGAGATGTCGTCGGAGTACGCGAACGCGGTCTTCTCGCCGGCGACGGCACGCACGCCGACGCCCTGATCGATGCCGAAGCTGCCGCTCTTGACGATGCCTTCTTCCAGGCTCCAGCCCTCACTGCGCGTGTACTGGAAGTAGAGATCGGCGTCGTCTATTTCGTGCGTGGCAATGGTCGCCAGCGCCTTGGCCAGCGTCGCTTCGCTGAGATCGAAAGGCGCAAGCAGAAGCGAGCGCGCAATGGCAAGACGCTCAATCGTGGGTTCGCGGGAAATCATGGCGCAGCGCTTTCGGAAGTCGGATGCGAATTGTAGGAGCCGGGCATTTCACACATCTTTACGGCCTCTCGCGTCGTCGGTGTGACCGGTCCTTCGTTGAGGACAGGCGGGGACGAAAACCCCGTCTTCACACGACGAACGCTATTCAACCCTACGGAGAAATCATCATGCTGAACCTCAAGAACGTCGCCATCGGCGCGACCCTCGCGATCGCTTCGATCGGTGCCTTTGCACAAGCCGCGGCGCCAGTCACGCCGAAGGTCGATGCCCGCGAAGCCAAGCAGCAAGCCCGCATCGATGCCGGCGTCGCCTCGGGCCAGCTCACGGCCAAGGAAACGAACCGTCTCGACAAGCAGCAAGCCCGCATCGCCGGTGCCGAAGCCAAGGCCAAGTCCGACGGCACCGTGACGACCAAGGAGCGCCGTCACCTCGCCCGCATGCAGGACCGTGCGAGCGCCAACATCCACAAGCAGAAGCACGACGCGCAAATCGCGCCGGCCGCACCGAAGTCCTGATCGTTTCGGTCGATCCTCAGTCCGCACCGCCTTCGGGCGGCGCAGCTATTTTGAGGGTCAGCGCGCGCGCATAGAGAAGATTGCGCGGCGCACCGCTGATCTCGGTGGCCAGCGCCACGGCCTGCTTGAGCGGCAAGGCGGCGATCAAGGGTCGAAGGACCGCGTCGTGCGCGGTGTCGCTCGCGACCGCATCCTGGTGCGCCAGCGCATGAAGGACCAAAGCGAATTCGCCGCGCGTCCGATTCGGATCGGCTGTGAGCCACGCCACGAGTTCGCTCGAAGGCATCGTCGCCACCGTCTCGAATTGCTTGGTCAGCTCGCGGCAGAGGGTCACGACGCGTTCGGGGCACGCGATGGCCAATGCCGCGGCCATCGATGCGATGCGATGCGGCGCCTCGAACAACACCTGCGTCGCCGACGCCGCAGCGCATTGCGCAAGAGCGCTCGCGCGCTCGCTGCCGCGCGCTGGAAGAAAGCCGACAAAGGCAAAGCCGTGCCCATTCGCGTCGCCGGCGACGGCGAGCGCCGCCAGTGCGCTGCTCGCCCCCGGGATGGGCACGACGCGATAGCCGGCGCTGCGGATCGCGGCGACGAGCGCGGCGCCCGGATCGCTGATGGCCGGCGTGCCCGCATCGCTCACATAGGCCACGCGCTCGCCGCGCCCGAGCCGCGCAAGAACCGGTGCTGCGGCTTCGCGCTCGTTGTGCTCGTGCGCCGCGATCAGGGGCTTGGCGAGGCCGAAGTGCTCGAGCAGGCGAGCGCTGTGTCGCGTGTCCTCGCAGGCGATCGCATCGACGAGCGCAAGCACGTGCAAGCCACGCAGCGTCAGGTCGGCGAGGTTGCCGATCGGAGTGGCGACGACGTAGAACGCCGGCGCGGGATACTGCTGGTCGCCGGCCGCGGCTGCCGCGGCCTGCACGAGCATCGTTCGATCCGCCACCACCATGACCTCCGATGCAAGATCCGCTGCCGCGCCGACCACCAAGTCGCGCGGCGACGCTGCCGAGTCGCTGGCGCTCGCCCATCTGGTCGCGCGCGGGCTGGTCCCGGTCGAGCGCAATTATCGGGTCGCGCGCGGGCCACATGCCCGTGGCGGCGAGGTCGACCTGATCCTGCGCGACGCCGACGGCACGCTGGTCTTCGTCGAAGTGCGGGCGCGACGCGATGCGCGCCATGGTGGCGCGGCAGCGAGCGTCGACGCACGCAAGCAGCAACGTCTTGTCTTCGCGGCCCGCCATTTCCTGCGCCGTTTCGCGACGCCGCCACCCTGCCGGTTCGACGTCGTGACCGTCGAGGGCGACCGCATCGAGTGGTTGCGCGCCGCGTTCGACGCGTCTTGATGCATTCCCGCGTGAACCGATGCGCGAATCGCGTGTCATATGATCGGCGACCATGCTCGAACAAAGAATTCAGCAACAGTTTTTCGACAGCGCGGACCTCAAGTACGCCGCTGCAGAAGTCCTCAGCAAACCGATTGCCGACGGCGTCAGCGCGCTCGTCGGATGCATCACCGGCGGCGGCAAGGTGCTGGCCTGCGGCAACGGCGGATCGGCCGCCGACGCACAGCATTTCGCCGCCGAGTTCGTCGGCCGATTCGAACGCGAACGTCCCGGCCTGGCGGCCCTCGCCCTCACCGTCGACACCTCCATCCTCACCGCGGTCGGCAACGACTACGGCTTCGATGTCGTCTTCTCCAAGCAGGTCGCGGCGCTCGGCTCGCCGGGCGACGTGCTGCTCGCCCTGTCGACCAGCGGCAATTCGGCCAACGTGCTGGCCGCGGTCGAGGCCGCGCACGCCAAGGACATGACCGTGATCGCGCTGACCGGCAACACCGGCGGTCGCATGCGCGAGCAACTGCTCGAGACCGACGTCCACATCTGTGTCCCGCACGAGCGGACGGCGCGCATCCAGGAAGTGCACTTGCTCGTGCTGCACTGCCTGTGCGATGCGGTCGACCTGCAGTTGCTGGGCGACCAGGAAAACACATGAGCCTTGCTTCTTTGTACCGCCTCCGACGGCGGTCGGCGTGGATCGCTCTCGGCCTCGCCAGCGGGGCGGCGTTGCTCTCCGGTTGCGCGGCGGTTCTGGTCGGCGGCGCCGTGGTCGGCGGCGCGATGGTCGCGACCGACCGCCGCACCGCCGGTTCGCAGGTCGACGACGAGACGATCGAGCTGAAGGCCAACGGTCGCATGAACGAGGCCTTCGGCGAGCGCGCCCGCATCAGCACGACCAGCTACAACCGGATGGTGCTGCTCACCGGCGAGGTGCCGAACCAAGGCGACAAGACGACCGCTGAGCAGGTGGCCGCCCGCATCGAAAACGTCCAGTCGGTGGTCAACGAGCTGACGATCGGGCCGATCAACACCTTCGGCGAGAAGAGCAAGGACGCGTTCGTCACGGCCAAGGTGAAGGCGAGCCTGGTCGACGCGAAGGATATCTTCGCCAATTCGATCAAGGTCGTGACGCATCGCGGCACCGTCTACCTGATGGGCCGCGTCAGCGAACGCGAGGCGACCCGCGCCTCCGAAATCGCGCGCGGCGTCGGCGGCGTTGTGAAGGTCGTTCGCGTGTTCGAAGTGCTGACCGATGCCGAGCTGGCCGGCACCCAGCCGAAGAGCCTGGCCCGCCCCGACAGCGCGGCGAGCGAGGCGGTCGCGAAGCCTTGAGCAGCCTGGGCCGCCCAGGCTTCTAATCCAGGCGCTTGATCAGGCTCGAAGTGTCGGCGCGGTTCCCGCCCTGTGCCTGCAGGTCGGCGTAGAACTGGTCGACGAGCGCCGTGACGGGCAGCCGCGCGCCGTTGTGCCGTGCTTCTTCGAGGGCGATGCCGAGGTCCTTCCTCATCCAGTCGACGGCGAAGCCGAAGTCGAACTTGCCGTCGATCATGGTCGGGCCGCGGTTGTCCATCTGCCAGCTCTGCGCGGCGCCCTTGCCGATGACCTCGAGCACCGCTTTCATGTCGAGGCCGGCGCGCTGGCCGAACGCGATCGCCTCCGAGAGGCCTTGCACGAGCCCGGCGATGGCGATCTGGTTCACCATCTTGGCGAGCTGACCAGCGCCGCTCGGGCCGAGCAGCGTCATCGCCTTGGCGAAGGCCATCGCCACCGGTCGAGCGGTGTCGAACGCCGCCTGATCGCCACCGCACATCACGGTGAGCGCGCCGTTGATGGCGCCCAGGTTGCCGCCCGAGACCGGCGCGTCGACGAAGGCAATGCCGCGACCCCTGCCCGCCTGCGCCAGCTCGCGCGCGACCGCGGCCGAGGCCGTCGTGTGGTCGACGAAGATCGTGCCCGGCCTCATGCCTGCGAAGGCGCCATCGGCACCGATCGTGATCGAGCGGATGTCGTCGTCGTTGCCGACACAGGCGAAGACGATGTCGGCACCGGCGGCTGCGGCGGCCGGCGTCGCCGCGGCCGCGCCGCCGTAGGTCGCCACCCAGTCCGCGCCCTTGGCCGGCGTGCGGTTGTAGACCGTGACCTCGTGCCCGGCCCGCGCCAGGTGTCCGGCCATGGGATAGCCCATCACGCCGAGGCCGAGGAAGGCGACGGTGCGTGCGGGGGTGGCTTCGTAGACTTTGGTGTTCATGGCAAAAATGGTAACGGCCTCGCAGGAGGCCGTTCCGAATGCGGCGAGGCGCCGATCTACACGATGTGCAGGTGCTCGGTGCCGGCGGTCAGGTCGCCGCTCCTCGACCGGTGGCTGTGCAGCTTGATCTGCAGGCGCAGGTCGTTGACCGAGTCGGCGTTGCGCAGCGCATCCTCGTAGGTCACGACCTGGCTCTCGTAGAGGTCGAACAGGCTCTGGTCGAAGGTCTGCATGCCGAGCTCGCGCGAGCGCTTCATGATCTCCTTGATCTCGGCAACGTCGCCCTTGAAGATCAGGTCGCTGATCAGCGGCGTGTTGAGCATGATCTCGACCGCGGCGACCCGACCCTTGCCTTCCTGGCGCGGCAGCAGGCGCTGCGAAATCAGGCCCTTCAGGTTCAGCGACAGGTCCATCAGCAGCTGCGCGCGCCGCTCTTCCGGGAAGAAGTTGATGATCCGGTCGAGCGCCTGGTTGGCGCTGTTCGCGTGCAGCGTGGCAAGACAGAGGTGACCGGTCTCGGCGAAGGCGACGGCATGTTCCATCGTCTCGCGGTCGCGGATCTCGCCCATGAGGATGACGTCGGGCGCCTGGCGCAGCGAGTTCTTCAGCGCGATGCCCCAGCCGTCGGTGTCGATGCCGACCTCGCGCTGCGTGACGATGCAGTTCTTGTGCGGATGCACGAACTCGACGGGGTCCTCGATCGTGATGATGTGGCCGTACGAGTTCTCGTTGCGATGGTCGACCATCGCTGCCAGCGAGGTGCTCTTGCCCGAGCCGGTAGCGCCGACGAAGATGACGAGGCCGCGCTTGGTCAGCGCCACGTCTTTCAGGACGTGCGGCAGGTTCATGGCGTCGATGGTCGGCACGATCGCCGGGATCGTCCGCATGACCAGGCCGACGAAGCCCTGCTGCACGAAGGCG
>JBBRLS010000070.1:0-16419 GCA_038231215.1 Burkholderiales bacterium
AGCTGGAACTTGCCGTCGCGGTCGGTGAAGTAGGTGAACATGAAGAAGGCCAGCCAGTCGGGCGTCTTCTCGTTGAAGGCGCCGAGGATGCGCGGGTTGTTGGCATCGCCCGAGGTGCGCTCGAGCAGCGCGCCGGCTTCTTCGCGGCCGTCGCGGCCGAAGAACTTCTGCAGCAGGTAGACCATCGCCCAGAGGTGGCGGCCCTCTTCGACGTTCACCTGGAACAGGTTTCTCAGGTCGTAGAGCGAAGGCGCGGTGAGGCCGAGGTGGCGCTGCTGCTCGACCGACGCGGGCTCGGTGTCGCCCTGCGTGACGATGATGCGGCGCAGGTTGGCGCGATGCTCGCCGGGCACGTCCTGCCAGGCCTTCTCGCCCTTGTGGTCACCGAAGTGGACCTGCCGCTCCGAGTCGGCCGGGTTCAGGAAGATGCCCCAGCGGTAGTCGCGCATCTTCACGTGATCGAACACCGCCCAGCCCTGCGGGTCGACGCTCGTTGCGGTGCGCAGGTAGACCTCGTGGTTGGTCGAATTCTCGGGGCCGACGTCGTCCCACCAGTGGATGAAGTTGGGCTGCCACTGCTCGAGCGCGCGCTGCAGCGTGCGGTCGTCGGCGAGGTTGACGTTGTTCGGGATTTTCTGCGAGTAATCGATGGCCATGGTGCTGTCTCGTTGCTTTGTCATCCTGAGCGGAGCAGAGGATCTCGGCCTTGCACGGCGATGAGACCCTTCGCTGCGCTCAAGGTGACAGCGGGTTCAAACGCGGGTGAAATCGAAGCCGGCTTTTTCGCCGGTGCCGTAGACCTTGAGCGCACCCTTCGGGCCGACCGCGTTGGGCCGCTGGAAGATCCAGTTCTGCCAGGCGGTGAGGCGACCGAAGATGCGCGTGGCCATGTTCTCCTTGCTCGCGAAGCGCAGGTTGGCCTCGAGGCCGGTCAGCGCGTCGGGGCTCATCGCGGCGCGCTCTTCGAGGGCGATGCGGATCTCGTCGTCCCAGTCGATGTCGTCGGGCGCAGCGGTGACGAGGCCGAGCTGCAATGCGGCGTCGGCGTCGAGCGCCGTGCCGATCGCGTCGAGCGCCGCGGCCAACGGGGCGGCCTCTTCGTAGAAGCGGCGCGCCAGGCGCGACTGGTCGTTGACCATCGGCAGCGTGCCGAAATTGAACGCGTCGAGCTGCAGCTTGGGCGCGCGTGCCGCGTCGTCGGGCAAGGCCAGCATGTAGGCGCGGTCGGCGGCGAAGGCCAGCTCGGCAAGCATGCCGGCGAAGCACGACCCGGACTCGATCAGAGCGAAGAGCGTGCGCGACGAGACATCGAGCCGCGCGAAGGTGCGGCGCAGCATGCCGATCGTCTCGCGCACGAACCAGTCGTCCTCGTTGGCGAGCATCAGCGCGTCGGCGGCGAGCACGGCGGCCGCGTCGCCTTCGGTCTTCAGGATCCAGGTGCCGATCTCGAGCTCGTTGGTGCGCAGGTGGAGGATCGCGTCGTCGAGCTGGCGCGCCATCGCGAGCGGCCACCACGACGCGCCTGCCGCCGTGACGCAGGCCAGGTCGGCGGGCTGCGCGCCGGTCGGCGCCTTGACGGCGATCGTCGCGGTGCGCGTGCTGCGGTCGATCGCGACCTCGACGTGCGCGTAGCGGATCGCGTCGGCCGAATCCTCGCGTTCGAGCCTCGGCAGCGCGACGCCTTTGGCTTCGGCCGGCCGCGCGCTGCCTGCGCCGAGCTTCGCGGCGCGCTCATGCACTGCGGCGGCGAACTGCGCCGGCTTGGCCACCGAGTCGACCAGCCGCCACTCGACGGCGCGTTGCCCGCGCACGCCTTCGACCGAGGTGCAGAAAATGTCGGCGAGGTCGTGGCGGACCTTGCGCTTGTCGGTGACGCGCGTCAGGCCACCGGTGCCGGGCAGCACGCCGAGCAAGGGCACCTCGGGCAGCGACACCGACGACGAGCGGTCGTCGACGAGGACGATCTCGTCGCAAGCCATCGCCAGCTCGTAGCCGCCGCCGGCGCAAGCGCCGTTCACCGCGGCGACGAACTTGACGCCCGAATGCCGCGACGTGTCTTCGATGCCGTTCCTCGTTTCGTTCGTGAACTTGCAGAAGTTCACTTTCCACGCGTGGCTCGAGACGCCGAGCATGAAGATGTTGGCGCCCGAGCAGAAGATGCGGTCCCTGCCGCTGGTGACGATCACCGAGCGCACCTGCGGATGCTCGAAGCGGATGCGATTCAACGCATCGGCGAGCTCAACGTCGACGCCCAGGTCGTAGCTGTTGAGCTTGAGCTTGTAGCCCGGGCGGATGCCAGCGTCTTCGGCGATGTCGAGCGTCAGGCGGGCGAGCGAACCTTCGGCCGAGAGGTTCCAGTGCCGGTACTGCGAGGGGTCGGTGCGGTAGTCGACCGGGCCGGATGACGGGGTCGTTTCCATGCGGAGTCTCCTGGCGGGCGCAGATCGATGGGTGCATCATAGTGCATATTCTGATCGCACGTCAAACGGCGCGTGCAGTTTGCTTCATGCGCTTGCGCGACGCGGTTTTCCTGGCCGGCAGGCCGCCGAGCAACTCGCCGGCCAGCGTGGTCAGGGCGTGCAGGCTCTCGTCTTCGCTCTTGTGCGAGGTGTCGAGCGAGGCGTCGGCCTTGGCGTAGAACGCGGCTCGGCCGGCGAGGATGCGGCGCAGGTCGGTCATCGCTTCGCGGCTCGCCGCCATCGGCCGCGTGTCGCCCTGCGCGGCGACGCGCGCCATGTGCTCTTCGGGCGAGGCCTGCAACCAGATCGTGTGGCACGACTCGACCAAGGCGTGGAAGGTCGCCGGCTCGGCGACGATGCCGCCCGGCGTCGCGATCACCGCCTCGGCATGCAAGCGCGTCGTCTCGTCGAGGGCGCGTCGTTCGTAGCGTCGATAGGCATTGGTGCCGTAGAGATCGTGGATCTCGCGGATGCTGCAGCCGGCGATACGCTCCACCTCGCGGCTCAGCTCGACGAAGGGCATCTCGAGCGTCTCGGCCAATTGCCGGCCCAGCGTCGACTTGCCGGCGCCGCGCAGCCCGATCAGCGCGATGCGCCGGCCGCGCGCAGCGTCGCCGCCGGACACGCCGTAGAGAGTCGCCAGGGCGAGACGGCCGCGACGCATTTCGGCGTCGCTGCGGCCACGCAGCAACTCGCGCAACATCAGCCATTCGGGCGAGCTGGTCGTCACGTCGCCCACCAGCTCGGCGAGCGAGCAGTCGAGGGCCGTCGCGACTTGCTGGAGGACGAGGATGGAGGCGTTGCCGGTGCCGTATTCGAGGTTGGCGAGGTGGCGCTCCGAGACACCTGAAGCGACCGCCACCGACTTGCGCGTCAGTCCGCGGCGCGCTCGCAGCGTGCGTGCGCGCTCGCCGAGCGCGAGCAGGAAGGAATCCTTGTCAGTGTCGACCATACATGCAGTATAGTGCTTGACATGGAGATCTCGTCGCCCGAGCCGCTCAATTTCGCGCGGCACTTGTTCCAGGTCAACGCCGGCCGCGCCGACAAGCTCGCCTACGTCGACGATCGCGGCAGCCTCACCTATGGCCAGCTCGAAGATCGATCGCGTCGCTTCGCCTCGGCCCTGCTCAGCCTCGGCCTGCGCCGCGAAGAGCGCGTGCTGCTGCTCATGCTCGACGCCAACGAGTGGCCCGTCGCCTTTCTCGGCAGCCTGTACGCCGGCGTCGTGCCGGTCGCCGTCAACACCTTGCTCACGGCCGGCGACTACGCCTACATGCTGGCGCACAACCGCGCTCAGGCGGCGATCGTCTCGGCCGCGCTCGCGCCGACGTTGGCGACGGCGATGGCGCAGGCACCGAACGAAGTCGGCCATGTCATCGTCGCTGGCGCGACAGCCGAAGTGCCAACAGGTGCGCTTGCCTTCGATGCGCTGATCGAGAAAAGCGCACGGCTCGCGCACGCGGCGGCGACGCACGGCGACGACCCTGCCTTCTGGCTCTATTCCTCTGGTTCGACCGGCAAGCCCAAAGGCACCGTGCACACGCACACCAACGCCTGGTGGACGGCAGAGCTGTACGGCAAGGGCGTGCTCGGCATCGCCGAGTCCGACGTGTGCTTCTCCGCCGCCAAGCTCTACTTCGCCTACGGTCTTGGCAACGCCTTGACCTTTCCGCTCTCGGTCGGCGCGAGCGTCGTGCTGATGGCCGAACGCCCGACGCCCGACGCGGTGTTCAAGCGCTGGACCGGCGCCGCTGCTTCCACCGTGACCGGCCCGCCGCTGGAGCCCACGACGCGCGCAGACCTGCGACCTACGATCTTCTTCGGCGCGCCGACCGGCTTCGCCGGCATGCTCGCGTCGCCCGCATTGCCTTCGCGCGACGCGGTCGCGCTGCGCATGTGCTCCTCGGCCGGCGAAGCCTTGCCGTCGGAGATCGGCCATCGCTTCGAGCGTCACTTCGGCTGCGCCATCGTCGACGGCATCGGCTCGACCGAAATGCTGCACGTCTTTCTTTCCAACCGGCCCGGCGACATCCGCTACGGCACGACCGGCAAGCCCGTCGCAGGCTACGAGATCGAGCTGCGCGGCGAAGACGGCCGGCCGGTCGCCGACGGCGAGATCGGCGACCTCTTCATCAAGGGCCCGAGCGCCGCGCTCATGTACTGGGGCAACCGCGAGAAGTCGCGCGAGACCTTCCAGGGCGGCTGGACCAAGAGCGGCGACAAGTACGTGCGCGACGCCGACGGCTACTACACCTACTCGGGCCGAAGCGACGACATGCTCAAGGTGAGCGGCCTCTGGGTCTCGCCCTTCGAGGTCGAAGCGACGCTGATGCAGCACCCGTCGGTGCTCGAATGCGCCGTCATCGGCGCCGAAGACGCCGAGGGCCTGACCAAGTCCAAGGCCTTCGTCGTAGTCAAGGCCGGCGCGGCGGTCAGCGATGCCGAGCTGAAGGCATTCGTCAAGGAAAGGCTCGCCCCCTTCAAGTACCCGCGCGCCATCGAGTTCGTCGACGAGCTGCCGAAGACGGCCACCGGCAAGATCCAGCGCTTTCGCTTGCGCGAGCGCGAGCGCAGCGCGATTCCGGCTTCGTCATCGTCCGACAAGTCTCTGTCACGCTGAGCGAAGCGAAGGGTCTCGGCGTGGGAACCGACTCGCTTGCGGCAGAGAGATCCTTCGCTTCGCTCAGGATGACAAATGGGCGCGAGCTTCGTCTCGAATACGAATGGGTCGGCGCGCCGCGCTCCGCTGCGCCCGTCGTCATCTTCCTGCACGAAGGCCTCGGCTCGGTGGCGATGTGGAAGGGCTTTCCTGCCGCGTTCTGCGACGCCAACGGCCTTTCGGGCTTTGTCTTCTCGCGTTACGGCTATGGCCGCTCGACGCCGAAGCCGCTCGACGAGCGCTGGGCGCCCGACTTCATGCACGCGCAGGCGAACGAGGTGCTGCCTGCCCTGTTCGACCGCGCCGGCATCGTGCGCCCGTGGCTGTTCGGGCACAGCGACGGCGCGTCGATCGCGCTGCTGCACGCGGTGCGCCATCCGGTTGCCGGCGTGGTCGCCGTGGCGCCGCATCTGTTCGTCGAGGACGTGTCGATCGCCAGCATCGAGAAGGCACGCGATGCCTATGAATCGACCGACCTGCGCGCGCGGCTCGGCCGCCATCACGACGACGCCGATTCGGCGTTTCGCGGCTGGAACGACGCCTGGCTCTCGCCGGCCTTTCGCGACTGGAACATCGAGGCCGAGATCGCCGCGATCGAAGCGCCAATTCTTGCCGTGCAGGGCGAAGACGACGAGTACGGCACCCTCGAACAAATCCGCGCCATTGCCCGTCGATTGCCGAAAACCCGCTTGCTCGTGATCCCGGAATGCGGACACTCGCCGCATCGCGATCAGCCTGCGCTCCTTGTGCGCGAAGCCGGCCGCTTCATTCGCGAGCATCGCGAACAAGAATCCACCTGACCCGGAGCCCCCATGCCAGCCACCCGCCACGTTCTCTCCGCCACCGCCGCTCTGCTGCTCTCGGCCGCCTCGTTCACCGCCGGGGCGCAGGCGAGCGGGCCGATCAAGGTCGGCCTCATGCTCCCGTACAGCGGCACCTACGCGGCTCTCGGCGTGGCCATCGAGAACGGCTTCAAGCTCTACGTGCAGGAGCAAGGCGGCAAGCTCGGCGGCCGCGAGATCCAGTACTTCAAGGTCGACGACGAGTCCGAGCCCTCCAAGGCCACCGAGAACGTCAACAAGCTGATCAAGCGCGACAACGTCGACGTGCTCGTCGGCACGGTGCATTCGGGCGTCGCGCTGGCGATGGCCAACGCGGCGAAGGCGAACAACACGCTGCTCGTCATACCGAATGCCGGCGCCGACGCGATCACCGGGCCGCTCTGCGCCGCCAACATCGTACGCAGCTCGTTCTCGAACTGGCAGCCGGGCTACGCGATGGGCATCGTCGCCGGCGGCAAGGGCGTGAAGCGAGCCATGACGATCACCTGGAATTACGCGGCCGGGTCCGAGTCGACCAAGGGCTTCACCGAGGGGCTCGAGAAGACCGGCGGCAAGGTCATCAAGGACCTGAACCTGCCGTTTCCTGGCGTCGAATTCCAGGCCCTGCTCACCGAGATCGCGGCGCAAAAGCCCGACGCGGTCTACGCCTTCTTCGCCGGCGGCGGCGCCGTCAAGTTCGTCAAGGACTACGCGGCGGCCGGCCTCAACAAGACGATCCCGCTGTACGGCGCGGGCTTCCTGACCGACGGCACGCTCGAGGCGCAGGGCGCTTCGGCGCAGAACATGCTGACGACGCTGCACTACGCCGACAACCTCGACACCAAGCGCAACAACGACTTCCGCAAGAGCTACGCGCTGACCTACAAGGCCAACGCCGACGTCTATGCGGTGCAGGGCTACGACGCGGCACAGATCCTCGGCGCCGGCCTGAAGGCGGTGAACGGCGACCTCGCCAAGCGCGACCAGCTCACTGCCGCGATGAGAAAGACCGTCGTCGACAGCCCGCGCGGCAAGTTCAGCTTGTCGGCCGCCGGCAACCCGGTGCAGGACATCTACCTGCGCGAGGTGAAGGGCAACTACAACGAATTCCGCTCGGTCGCGGTGAAGGCGTTGTCGGATCCAGCGCGCGGCTGCAAGATGTGAGCTTGCGCCGCGCCGCGCCGCGACCTGTCCAGGAGACGACGATGCACCACCGCTCCCTCCTTCTCGCCGCCGGCTTCGCGAGCGCGCTGCTCGCTGCCGCCTGCGCCGCGCCCGAGGCCGGCAAGTCCGTCATCGAGCGCATCTCGGCGTTGCCGCCGATCGTCCCTCCCGCCGACAACCCGGGCAGCCCGGCCAAGGTCGCGCTCGGCGCGCAGCTCTTCGTCGACAAGCGCCTCTCCGGCACAGGCAACACGGCCTGCCAGAGCTGCCACTACCGACACCTCGGCTGGACCGACGGACTGCCCTTCTCGAAGCGCGACGACGGCGTCGTCAACGCGCGCAACACGCCGACGCTGTACAACGTCGGCCACCAGACGCTCTGGTACTGGGACGGCCGCGCCACGACGCTCGAAGGCCAGGTGCTTGCCGCATGGCGCGGCCAGTCGGGCGCCGACCCGGTGAAGATCGCGGCCTTGCTCAACGGCATCCCCGGCTACGCGGCGCAGTTCCAGGCAGTGTTCGGCGGCCCGGCCGCGCCTGACTCCGTCGTCAAGGCGCTCGCCGCCTACCTGCGCACCAAGAACAGCGAGAACTCGCCCTGGGACCGCTACGAGTCGGGCGACAGGAATGCGGTGAGCGCCGAGGCCGTCGAGGGCTTTCGGCTGTTCACGGGCAAGGGCCGCTGCGCCACCTGCCACACGCCGCCCTTCTACGGCAACAGCACGTTCTTCAACATCGGCCTCGAGGCCGGCAAGGCCAAGCCCGACCCGGGCCGCTTCAACGTGACGAAGAACGAGGCCGACACGAGCGCCTTCAAGACGCCGACGCTGCGTTCGGTGGCGCTCACCGGACCCTACTTCCACGACGGCAGCCGGGCCACGCTCCAAGAGGCGGTGCGCTACATGGCCGCGGGCGGCGGTGACGACGCGAAGAAGTCGCCGATCCTTTCGCCAACGGGCCTGACCGACCCGGAGATCGCGAAGATCGTCGAGTTCCTGCAGTCGCTGACCAGCACGGAGCCCTGGACGGCGCCGACGCTTCCCTGAACGCAGGTCCGGGCGAGCGCTGAACGTCGAGTGGATCTTTCGACCTTTCTCGTCCAGTGCCTCAACGCCGTCCAGTACGGCCTGCTGCTCTTTCTCGTTGCCAGCGGCCTGACGCTGATCTTCGGCATCATGGGCGTGATCAACCTCGCCCACGGCAGCTTCTACATGCTGGGCGCTTACCTCGCGTTCGCGCTCGCGCCCTGGTTCGGCGACTGGTTCTTCACCCGGCTGGTCGTGGGCATCGCGCTCGCCGTCGTCTTCGGCTACCTGCTCGAATGGGCGTTCTTCAGCTTCCTCTACGAGCGCGACCACCTGCAACAGGTACTCCTGACCTACGCACTGATCCTCGTCTTCGAGGAGCTGCGCTCGATCCTCGTCGGCAACGACGTCCACGGCGTCGCCGCGCCAGACTGGCTGGCGGGCAGTTTTCGTCTCGGCGAGCTGATGTCGTACCCGTGGTATCGCGTGTTCTCGTCGGTCGCCTGCATCATCGTCGCGATGGGGCTGTACGCGGTCTTCAACAAGACGCGCCTCGGCATGATGATCCGCGCCGGCGCGAGCAACCGCGACATGGTGCGCGGCCTCGGCATCGACATCCGTCTGCTCTACCGCATCGTCTTCGCCGGCGGCGTCGCCCTCGCCGCGCTGGCCGGGATGATCGCGGCGCCGCTGTCGTCGGTGTATCCGGGCATGGGCGGGGGCGTGCTCATCATCTGCTTCGTCGTGGTCGTCATCGGCGGCATCGGCTCGATCACCGGTGCGCTGATCGCGTCGCTGCTTGTCGGCATCGTCGACACCTTCGGCAAGGTGTTCTTCACCGAGTGGAGCGGCGTCGGCGTCTACCTGCTGATGGCGGTCGTGCTGGTCTGGCGGCCGGAAGGGCTGATGAAGCGTGGCTACTGAAGCCACGCCGTTAGCAGGCGGCGACATCGCTGCCGAAGTCGGCGCGCTGCCCGACATCGCGCGACGCGAGCCGGGCGGCTGGCTCGTGCCGGCGGCGGCGCTGGTCGTGCTCGCCGTCCTGCCGGCGCTGATCTCGCCGTATGCGCAAGACCTCGTCGCGCGCATCGCCATCTACGCGATCTTCGCGCTCAGCCTCGAGCTGATCGTCGGCGCAGCGGGACTGGTGAGCCTCGGACATGCCGCGTTCCTCGGCATCGGCGCTTACGCCGTCGTGCTCGGCTCGGGCGACGCCAGCGCGCCGCTGCTCGCCGTTCTCGCGCTCGCCGTCGCGGGCGCCGCCGCCTATGCGCTTTTCGTCGGCGCGTTGAGCCTGCGCACGCGCGGCGTCTACTTCATCATGGTGACGCTGGCCTTCGCACAGATGGCCTACTTCGTCGTTCACGACACCAAGGCCGGCGGCGGCAGCGACGGCATCTTCCTGACGGCCAAGCCGGCGCTGCGCATCGCCGGCACGACGCTGCTCGACCTCGAGCAGCGTCTGCCGCTCTACTACACGGTGATCACCGCGCTCGCCCTGACCTACGCCTTCCTCGCGTTGCTGCTCGGCTCGCGCTTCGGCCACGCGCTGGCCGGCATTCGCGTCAGCGAACAACGCATGCGCGCCGCGGGCTTCTCGACCTATCCCTACAAGCTCGCCGCCTTCGTCATCGCCGGCGCACTTGCCGGACTCGCCGGAGCGCTGCTCGCGATCAAGGACGGCACCGTCAACCCCGAGCTGCTCGCCTGGCACGAGTCGGGCGCGGTGCTGCTCATGATCATCCTGGGCGGCATCGGCAGCCTGCGCGGCGCCGTCATCGGCGCGGTCGCCTTCACGCTGCTGAAAGAGCTGGTGCAGTCGGAGGCGCTGCTCGGTCCGCTCGCCTCGCATTGGCAGCTCACGCTCGGCCTGGCGATCATCGGCTTCGTCGCGCTGCTGCCCAAGGGACTGATCGGTCTCGACGCGCTCTTGAGGGGACGCGCGCATGGCTGAGCCGGCGCTGCTGAGCGCGGTCGTGCTGAGCCGGCGCTTCGGCGGTCTCGCCGCGGTCGATGCGGTGTCGATCGAGCTGCACGTCGGCGAGATCCATGCCGTCATCGGCACCAACGGCGCCGGCAAGTCGACGCTCGTCAACATGCTCTCCGGCGAGCTCGCGCCGAGCGCGGGCAGTGTCATGTTCGCCGGCCACGACGTGACGCGCTGGCCGCAACCGCGCCGCGCCCGCGCCGGGCTCGGCCGCAGCTATCAGCGCACGACCATCTTCGGCGAGTTCAGCGTGCTCGAGAACTGTCGCCTCGCAGCGCAGGCGCAGGCACCGCGGCCGTGGCCGTTCTGGGAGCGCGCCGCCCGCGACCGCACGAGCCTCGATGCGGCGGCGCAGGCGCTCGATGCAGCGGGGCTGGCGGGCGTGGCGTCGCGCGGCGCGGGCACGCTGAGCCACGGCGCCAAGCGCCAGCTCGAAATCGCGATGTGCCTGGCCACCGCACCGAAGGCCCTGCTGCTCGACGAGCCACTCGCCGGCATGGGCGCCGAGGAGACCGGCCGCATGCTGACCCTGCTCACGACGCTGAAGCCGGCACACGCGATCCTGCTCGTCGAGCACGACATGGACGCGGTGTTCAAGGTCGCCGACCGGATCACCGTGATGGTGAACGGCCGCGTCATCGCCAGCGACGGGCCCGAACGCATTCGCAACGATCCCGCGGTACGCGAGGCCTATCTGGGCGACACCCACATCTCATGACACCGCTGTTGTCGCTGACCGACCTGCACGCGCGCTACGGCGACAGCCACGTGCTGCGCGGCGTGTCGCTCGAGATCCCTGCGGGTGTTTCGTTCGGCCTGCTCGGTCGCAACGGCATGGGCAAGACGACGCTCATCCGCACGGCGATGGGCTACGTCCGCGCCGCCGGCGGCGCGGTCGCCTGGCAGGGCCGCGCGGTCACCGGCGCCGCGCCCGAACGCATGGCGCGCTTCGGCATCGGCTACGTGCCCGAAGGGCGCGGCATCTTCGCCAACCTCTCGGTGCGCGAAAACCTGGTGATGGCGGCGCGCGCCGGTCCCGAGGGCGCGCGGGACTGGACCTTCGAGCGCGTGATGGCAACCTTTCCGCGCCTTGCCGAACGGCTCGGCCACGGCGGCCAGCAACTCTCGGGCGGCGAGCAGCAGATGCTCGCCATCGGCCGCGCCCTCATGACGAACCCGCGCCTGCTCATCCTCGACGAGGCGACCGAGGGCCTGGCGCCGCTCATCGTCGCCGAGATCTGGCGCGTCGTCGCCGCGATCCGCGCCACCCGCATCGCCACGCTGATCGTCGACCGCAACGCGCGCGCCGTGCTGGCGCACACCGACCGCGCTGTCGTGCTCGAGAAAGGCGTGGTCGCGATGGCCGGCGAATCGGCCGCGCTGGCCGGGCAAGGCGAAGCGCTGGCCCGGCATCTGGGCGTGTGATTCAACGCTGCTGTCATCCTGAGCGAAGCGAAGGATCTCCACGCTGCCGACGAGATTCTTCGCTTCGCTCAGAATGACAAGAGTCGTCTTCAACCACACCCGCCCATGATTCTCGAGATCGCAGACATCCGCATCGCACCCGGTCGAAACGACGCGTTCGACGCCGCCCTCCAGCACGGCATCGAAACCGTGATCATGAAGGCCGAGGGCTACTGCCTGCACCGCGTCGTCAAGGGCATCGAGTCGCCCGAGCGCTACATCCTCATGATCTGGTGGCAGACGCTCGAGGACCACACCGTCAAGTTCCGCGGCGGCCCTCTATTCGCCGAATGGCGGGCGATCGTGGGGCCGTTCTTCGCCGTGCCGCCGTCGGTGGAGCACTACTCGCTGGTCACGGAGTCGATCGGAGTGCCGTCGTGATGAGCCGGATCGCCGTCGCACTCGCGGCGTGCCTTGCCTTCGGCGCTGCGGCGGCCGGCCCATCGGTGGCGATGACGAGCGCCGCAACGTCGGCCACGCTCAAGGTGCCTCGCATCGTCTTCAAGGAGCGCAAGCTGAGCAACGGTCTGACCGTGATCTCGTCGGAAAGCCACGCCAGCCCGACCGTGAGCGTGCAGGTCTGGTACCGGGTCGGCGGCAGCGACGACCCGGCCGGCCGCTCCGGCTTCGCGCATCTCTTCGAGCACATGATGTTCAAGAGCACCAAGTACCTGAAGAGCGAGCAGTTCGATCGCATGACCGAAGACGTCGGCGGCTCGAACAACGCCTCGACCAGCGAGGACGTGACCGAATACGACGAGGTCGTGCCCTCGAACCACCTCGAGACGCTGCTCTGGGCCGAGGCCGAGCGCATGACCAACCTCAAGGTCGACGCCGGCAACTTCAGCTCGGAGCGCGCCGTCGTCGAAGAGGAATACCGCGAGCGCATCCTCGCCTCGCCGTACGGCCGCTTCTTCGAGGCGGTGCGCACCCAGCCTTACCTTCAGCATCCCTATCGCCGCGGCGTCATCGGCAGCATCGAGAACCTCGACGCGGCCACGCTCGACGACGTCGTCGCCTTCCACGACCGCTACTACCGGCCGGACAACGCGACGCTCGTCGTCACCGGCGACTTCGACGCGCGCCAGCTCGACGCCTGGGTCGACAAGTACTTCGCGCCGATCGCCCGGCCGGCCGCGCCGCTGCCTGTGCGCGACGCGAAGGAATCGCCGTGGACCAGCGATCGCTCGATCACCGTCAAGGCGCCCAAGGTGCCGCTGCCGGCCGTCGCCGCGGTCTGGCTCGCGCCGCCCGTCACCGATGCCGACGCGCCGGCCCTGCAGGTCGCGGCGGCGTTGCTTTCGAGCGGCGAGTCGTCGCGCCTCAACCAGTCGCTGGTCTACCGGCAGCAGATCGCCACCCAGGCCGGCTTCAGCGCCGACCTGCGCGCCGGGCCGGGCCTGCTCATCGCCAGCGCCATCGCCGCCGGCGGCAAGGACGCGCAGGCGGTGCGCAGCGCGCTGCTCGCCGAAGTGCGCCGCCTCGTCGACAAGCCGGCGTCGCCGGCCGAGCTCGACAAGATCAAGGTGCAGATCCTGACCGGCGCCTTCGGCACGCGGCAGACGCCGATCGGCCTGGCCTCGGCGATCGCCGACGCCGCGGTGCTGGGCGGCAACGCGAGCCGCGTCAACACCGACCTCGACGACCTGCAGCGCGTCACCGCCGCCGACGTGCAGCGCGTGATGCGCCGCTACGTGACCGGCGCGCACATGGTGAGCTTCGACTACGCCGAGGACGCGACCGCGCAATGAAGCACCGCACCCATGTCTGCATCGTCGCCTCGGGCGTGCTGCTGTCGTTCGCCGGCATCGCCAGCGCACAGACCTACGACACGCCGCCGCCGCCCGCCGCGCCGCGCCCGCTGGCGATCGCCGCGCCGAGCGAGCAGGCGCTGCCGAACGGCCTGCGCGTCATCGTTGCCCGGCGCGAAGGCGTGCCGCTGGTCACCGCCTCGCTGGTCGTGCTCTCCGGCAGCGAGCTCGATCCGCCGCAACTTTCGGGGCTCGCTTCGATGACCGGCGGCCTGCTCACGCAGGGCACGCGCAAGCACACCGCGCCGCAGCTCGCCGCCGCGGCCGAAGCACTCGGCGGCTCGCTCGAGAGCGGCGCCGGCTGGAGCCAGTCGCTGGTCTCGATCACCGTGACCACGCCCAAGCTCGGCGCGGCGCTCGGCCTCGTCGCCGAGGTCGTGCGCGAGCCGACCTTCGCGCCGGAGGAGATCGACCGCTTGCGCACGCAGACGCTCGACGGCCTGAAGGTCAGCTATTCGAACCCCGGCGCGCTCGCCGGCCTGGCCGCCGTGCGCATGGCCTACGGCAGCGGCGCCTGGGGCCACCCGGCGAGCGGCACGCCGGCCTCGCTGCCGCGCATCCGCCGCGACGACCTGGTCGCGCTGCACCGTGCGACCTTTCGGCCGGACCGCGCCGTATTGATCCTGGCCGGCGACATCACGCCGGCCGCCGGACTGGCGCTGGCCCGCGCGAACTTCGCAAGCTGGACCGCGCCGGCCGGGACCGCGCCCGTCTCGCCGCCTGCCCCGACGCTTGCCGACGGGCCTGCCCTGGCGGTGATCGACATGCCGACCGCAGGCCAGGCTGGAATCGCGCTGGCCTTGCCGCTGCCACAGCGCAAGGGCACCGACCGGGCGACCGGCGCGGTCCTGAACACGCTCCTCGGCAACGGCTATTCGTCGCGCCTCAACCTGGAGATCCGCATCAAGCGCGGGCTCAGCTACGGGGCAAGCAGCCAGATCGAGTCGCGACGCGAAAACGCGTTGTTCTCGGCGGCGGTGCAGACCAAGAACGAGTCCGCCGCCGAGGTCGTGCAATTGCTGAACGGCGAGATCGACCGCGTCATGCAGACCCCCGTGCCGGCCGATGAATTGGCGGCGCGCAAGGCGACACTGATCGGCGGCTTCAGCCGCAGCGTCGAGACGACCGCCGGGCTGGCGAGCGCGATCCGCGGGCTCGTCGTCACCGGCCGCTCGCCCGCCGAGCTGAAGACGCAGATCGCCTCGCTCGAGGCGGTGAGCGCCGAAGACGTGCAGCGCTACGCGGCAGCCAACCTCGGCACTGCCGGTCGGCGCATCGCCGTCGCCGGCGTCGCGTCGCGCTTCGCCCCAGCCCTCGAGGCGCAATCGCCGGGGCTCGTCACGGTACGCCAGGACGAGCTCGATTTCGAGCGGCCCGCCGGCCTGAAGCGCGAGTAGGGAAGCGCGCGTCCAGGGCCGGCAGGGTGTCCGCCAAGACCGGGCCGGTGCGTGGTCAAGGCAAACCCTTCGGACGCGACCCCCGCTTTGCTGGGACAATAGTGGCCCCTCGCGAGCGACGCGGCACCCGACGGTGCCCTGTCGCCACTACCAGGATCGCCATGGCCACCCGTCCCTCCGTTTCCGCCTCCAAAGCATCCAAAGTCGCGGCCCCCGCCGCCAAGCCGGCAGCGAGTGCCCCGGTCGCCGCGTCGGGCGCATCCCTGAAACTGCGCCAGACGCAGGCCGAATACGTCGCCGCGCGGCCGACCGGCGAGCCGGGCGTCAAGCCCATGATGTCGAGCTCCAAGATGTACGTGTGCCGGCGCTGCCAGGCCAACTTCAAGACCGGCGACGGCAAGCCGGATTCGCGCCTGCCGGGCCTCGGCAAGTGCAACAAGTGCCTAGCCGCCGCGGCGGCTTCGGCGCTCGCCGCATAGGAGCCCGGGGCTCCTTCGCGAAGGACTCGGTCGGCGTCGCCTCGCCGATCGACGTCAGCCCGGCCTCGACGAGTGTGGTCGCAACGTAAGCGGGAGTAACCGCACTCGAGGCGCGGCGGCCTTTCGCCGATAAGCCGGTGGTCCGGACTATCGACCCTCGCAGCATGCGCACCTCGTTGGCTCGTCTGTGCAGCGCCCTGCTCTCGGCGGTGCTGCTGATCGCCCGCACCTTCGTGTCCCAGAACGAGGCGCGCAAGCTTCGCTCCCGCACGCCGCGTCCCAAGCCCGTGACGCGCGAGCACGAACCCACCCGGCCCGAGCCCGCCATCCAGGCGCTGCAGGCGACGGCCGACACGACACGGGTCATGGCCCAGGAGCTGCGCCGCGTGCTCGACGAGGACGAAAGCCACCGCCAGACCTACCGCCACCTCGCGCGCTTCGAGCGCAAGTTCGCCAAGTACGGCCTGCGCACGGTCGAGCGGCTTCCGGTCGATCAATTGCGCCGCGCCCTCAGCGACTTCGAGTCGCTGGTTCGCAACTGGTCGTCGCCGAACCTCGCCGACCTGCGCTCGCGCATGGCCGTGGTGCTCGCCGACCGGTCGAGCGCAGCGTCGGTCTGGATCGCCGCCAACAGCATCGTCCCCGCCGGGCGGCCCGGCACCGAATCGATGGGCGGTCGTCTGGCACGCAACGCCGGCGCTCCGCTGCGGCCGGGCGGCCAGCGCGGCCCGCGGCATCTGGGCATGTCGCGCTTCGAGCTTGGCGACGGCTTCCATTCGACGAGCGCCCCGGCCTGAAGCGAGAGGCAACGGCGGCACCCCGGTCTCGCATGACAGGGCCGGGCGAGACGGTCAGAATGCTCGCTGCACCGCAGGAGCCGTCCATGCCCTATCCCAACGACCGCCGCAAGAGCGCGCCCGAAGCCGAAGACGAAATCCTGTCGCCGGAGTTTCTGGCGATGCTGGTCGTGTGCGGTGGCGAAGTGAGGGAAGGCGACCGCGCAGCGTCGACGCATGCCGACGGTGAGCCGCGATATGGGCGGCGCAAGGGCGATCTGGTGGAGTCGGGAAGCACCGGGGATCGGCGCAGCTAGGCCCTTGCGCTCGCAAATGCGGCCCCTTCACGGGGCCGTTTGCGTTTGGTGGCCAAGGGC
>JBBRLS010000071.1:0-16210 GCA_038231215.1 Burkholderiales bacterium
TAGTCTTACTGTGTCAATAAATTGATGGCACTATACGCACCTCTTCATTCGTCCATGAGGAACGATGGGTGCAAGCGAACGGTTTGACCTGTACTTGGCCCATTTGTCTCAAGGGCTGGGGCATTTGGACCGTCACGCGGGGCTCAAGGGCTACTGCACGGGGTTGATGCTGCCGCTGGCGCGCAAGAGCGTCGAACCCATGGCCGCACGAGTCGACCCGCTGCACGCGAGCGCCCGGCACCAAGCTCTGCATCATTTCGTGGCCAAGGCCGAGTGGTCCGACGCCCAGACGCTGCGCCGGGTGTGCCAGTGGGTTGTTCCGAAGATGGACTTTGCCCGGGGCGGTTGGTGGATCATCGACGACACCGGTTTTCCCAAGAAGGGCAGGCACTCCGTCGGCGTCGCGCGCCAATACTGCGGGATGCTGGGCAAGCAGGACAACTGCCAAGTGGCGGTCAGCGTATCGCTGGCGTGCGATCAAGGCAGCGTCCCCGTGGCGTGGCAGCTCTATTTGCCCGAGGACTGGGCGGCCGATCCGGTGCGAAGACTTCAGGCCGGCGTGCCCGAGGAGGTGCGCTTTGCGACCAAGACGCAGATCGCGTTGACGCAGTTGCGTCGCTTACTGGCCGAAGGAGCTCCGAGGCACTGCGTGCTGGCCGACGCGGGCTACGGTGTCGACACAGCGTTCCGTCAGGCGTTGAGCGACATGGGGTTGCAGTACGCCGTGGGCGTGACCTCAGCGGTCGTGGTCTGGCCACCGGGCATCGAGCCGTTGCCGCCGAAGCGCTACAGCGGCAAAGGGCGGCCTCCGGTGATGCCCAGGCGCACCGCGCGGCTTCAGCCCATGAGCGTCAAGGCGCTTGCCATGGCGCTGCCTGCCGAAGCGTTCCAGACCATCAGCTGGCGCGAGGGCACCAACGAGCCCCTCAGCGGGCGATTTGCAGCCGTGCGCGTGCGGCACGCCGGCGGCAACGTGGGCAAGGCTCGGTTGCGCCCGCTTCAGTGGTTGCTCATCGAGTGGCCTGCAGGCCAGGCGGAGCCTGTCAAATACGTCTTGTCCACGATGCCCGAGGAGACGCCGCTCAATGAACTGGTCGGAGCGGCCCATCAGAGATGGCGTATCGAACGCGACTATCAGGACCTCAAGCAAGACTTCGGGCTGGGACATTACGAAGGCCGAGGCTGGCGAGGGTTCCACCACCACGCCACCCTCAGCATCGCAGCCTACGGGTTCTTGATGGCCGAACGACTCACCGCCGACAAGCCCGTCGGCGGTAAAAAAAACTTCATCGAACGCCAAGTGCCTGCCGTTCCCCAGGATTTCATCCCCCGCGGCAGTCCTGCGCGCACAGAGACACGTCGCCACCTCGGTCACGACACTGCGACTCAACCTGAGCTACGAACTCATCGCCCGCCTCGGGCAGTGTCCGTGCTGCGGCATAGCAAGCGCAAAGCTTCTTTTGTGACACAGTAAGACTAGGGCTCGCCTTCCCAGTAGTCGAGGTCCTCGGCCAGGCGCGCCATGCGACTGAAGCCGTCGTCGCCAGGCACGCCGGCCATGGCGAGGAACTTGCCCGAGTCCGGGTACTCGACGACCTCGGGCTTCTGCCGAGTGCTGATCGACAGGTACTTGAGCGGCGCGTCGGAGGTGTTGACGATCTGGTGCGGGTAGTCCGGCCCGGCCGGAATGAAGGCGACGTCGCCGGCCTTGATCTCGAGCATCTCGCCGGCAACGCGCAAGCTGCCGTGTCCTTCGAGCACGACGAAGGCTTCCTCCTGCGCATGGTGCAGGTGATACGGACAGCCGCGCATGCCGGGGGCGACGACATCGATCGACATGCCGAGCGCGACCGCCGCCGTGCCCGCGGCGAGGCGGGCACCCGTGCTGTCGTACAGCGGCTCGCGCAGCTCGCGATGCCGGGTCGCTTCGTCGAAGTTGCGGATCAGCAGTCGGCGAAGCTCCACCACTCGGTCGCTCATGACTTCATCTCCGAAAAAGGGAGACGCGATCATGCCCCGACTGCCCACGGGCGGCGACGCGGCCCGGCACCTTGGGCACAATCGCGGGCCGTCGCGGCGTCCACAACGACCCACAAGAAAATCGTGAACAGTCTTTTCGTGATGCTCGGGATCGAGTCCTGGAAGCCGGTGCTCGCGGCGTTGCTGCTGCCGCCGGTGCCCTTCCTCTTCCTCACGCTCGCAGGCGCCCGGTTGCTGTTGCCGCGGCGCGGGCTCGGCTGGCTTCTCATCGTCATCAGCGTCGTCATGCTCTGGCTCTCGGCCTGCACCGGGGCAGCGCGTGCCGTCGCCCAACTGCTGCTTCCCCCACCGCCCGCGCTCAGCTTCGACCGCGTGCGTGAGCTGCGTGCCGAAGTCGCGGCGCGCAAGCCCGTCGCCATCGTCGTTCTCGGCGCCGGGGTCGAGCCCTTCGCCCCGGAATACGGCGTGAGCAGCCTTCAATACCCTTCGCTCGAGCGCCTGCGCTACGGCTTGTGGTTGGGCCGCGAGACCGGCGCGCCGATCGCCTTCAGCGGCGGCGTCGGCTGGGGCCAGTCCGACGCCGCGCCCGAGGCACGCGTCGCCGCCAGGATCGCCGCCGATGAATTCGGCCGGCCACTCAAGTGGATCGAGGAAAACTCGCGCGACACGCGCGAGAACGCGTCGCGGACCCTGGCGCTGCTCAGGCCCGCCGGCATCGACCACATCGTCCTCGTCACGCATGGCTATCACATGGCGCGTGCTCTTCGCGCCTTCAGCGAGGCAGCCGGCCAGGACGTCCGCATCGAGCCCGCACCCATGGGCCTGGCGCGCCGGCTGGACACGCCGGTACTCGAATGGGTGCCGAGCACGCGCGGCTTCGGCGAGATGCGCCAGGTGCTGCGCGAGCTGGTCGGCAAGGTCGCCGGCGCCTGATCCGCACTCATCCAGTGAGCGCGCCGGGGCAGCCGCGACGAGACCGGCCGTGAGCTGGCAAGGCAGCCTCTCGCTCGACTATCGCCTGGACGACGAGCGCACTCTCGTCCACGATCGTCACGAGGGCCCGCTGCGCGTCCTGAAAAGCCTGCATCCCGAAGGCCCGCGCGTCTGCCACAGCGTGCTGGTGCATCCGCCGGGCGGCATCGTCGGCGGCGACGCGCTGACGATCGCGATCACGCTCGAGCCGGGCGCGCACGCCCTCGTCACGACGCCCGGAGCGACGCGCTTCTATCGCAGCGCGGGGGCGACCGCATCGCAAACGACGACGATTCGCGCCGCTTCCGGCGCACGGTTCGAATGGCTGCCGCTCGAGACCATCGCCTACAGCGGCTGCGTCGCGCTGAACACGATCCGCTTCGAGCTCGACGCCGGCGCCGAGACGATCGGCTGGGACCTCACTGCCCTCGGCCTGCCGACGTCGGACCAGCCCTTCGTCGCCGGCAGCTTCCATCAATCGATCGAGTTCCCGGGCCGCTGGCTCGAGCGCGGCACGGTGCGCGGCGATGCGCCGGCCCTGCTCGACTCGCCGCTCGGCTGGGCCGGCATGCGCGTGCTCGGCACGCTCTGGTTCGCGGCGGGAACGTCGATCGCCGAGCCGCTCCGCGACGCGCTGCTCGACGTCGCGCGTGTCGCCGCCACCGGCGATGCGCTGCAGCGCACGGCCGGCGCGACGGCACCGAACGCCGGCGTCGTCGTCGTTCGGGTGCTGGCGCCCAATGTCGAGCCCGCCATGGCACTGATGGTCCGGATCTGGAGCGAATGGCGCCGAGCCGCGTGGCAGATCGACGCCTGCCCGCCGCGCGTCTGGCGCACCTGATGAAGTAGCGCACCCGCGTGCCGCAGCGACGTATCATCGACCGACCCTGCCCCGCTGGCACTGGTCTTGCTGCCCTCGGCAATGTCGCTCCGACAGGCGAACCGACGAATCCCGGACTGCGATGGACCTGACGCCGCGCGAAAAAGACAAGCTGCTGATCTTCACCGCCGCCCTGCTCGCCGAGCGGCGCCGGGCCCGTGGCCTGAAGCTCAATCATCCGGAAGCGATCGCCCTGATCAGCGCCGCCATCATGGAAGGCGCCCGCGACGGCAAGAGCGTGGCCGCGCTGATGAGCGAAGGCAAGACCGTGCTGGCTCGCGCCGACGTGATGGAGGGCGTGCCGGAGATGATTCCCGACATCCAGGTCGAAGCGACCTTCCCCGACGGCACCAAGCTGGTCACCGTGCACCAGCCGATCGCATGAGACTTGCCGGCCTCTCTCGTCCATGATCCCGGGCGAATACTTCATCGAGGACGACGAGATCGCCCTCAACGCCGGCCGGCCGACGCTCACCATCGTCGTCGAGAACACCGGCGACCGGCCGATCCAGGTCGGCTCGCACTATCACTTCGCCGAGACCAACGCGGCCTTGCGCTTCGACCGCGATGCGGCGCGCGGCATGCGGCTGAACATCGCCTCGGGCACCGCGGTTCGCTTCGAGCCGGGGCAGCAGCGCACGGTCGAACTGGTCGCCTATGCGGGCGGGCGCATCGTGCACGGCTTTCGTGGCCTGGTCGGAGGCAAGCTCTGATGTCCACCCTGCCGCGCCGCGCCTATGCCGAGATGTTCGGCCCGACCGTCGGCGACCGCGTGCGCCTCGCCGACACCGGCCTCGTGATCGAGGTCGAGGACGACTACACCTTGCGTGCGGGCGGCTACGGGGAAGAGGTGAAGTTCGGCGGCGGCAAGACGATCCGCGACGGCATGGGGCAGAGCCAGCGCATCTCGGCGCACGTCGCCGACACCGTCATCACCAACGCCCTGGTGATCGACCACTGGGGCATCGTCAAGGCCGACATCGCCATCAAGAACGGCCGCATCGCCGGGCTCGGCAAGGCCGGCAATCCCGATGTGCAATCGGGTGTCGACATCGTCATCGGTCCGGGCACCGAGATCATCGCCGGCGAGGGAATGATCGTCACCGCCGGCGGCATCGACTCGCACATCCACTTCATCTGCCCGCAGCAGATCGAGGAAGCCCTGGCCAGCGGCGTCACGACGATGCTGGGCGGCGGCACGGGCCCCGCGACCGGCACCTTCGCCACGACCTGCACGCCGGGCCCCTGGCACATCCACTCGATGCTGAAGGCGGCCGACGCCTTTCCGATGAACCTCGGCTTCATGGGCAAGGGCAACGCCAGCCAGCCGGCTGCCCTCGAAGAGCAGGTCGAGGCCGGCGCCTGTGGCTTGAAGCTGCACGAGGACTGGGGCACGACCCCGAAGGCGATCGACACCTGCCTCGGCGTGGCCGAGCGTCACGACATCCAGGTGACGATCCACACCGACACGCTCAACGAGTCGGGCTTCGTCGAGGATACGATCGCCGCCTTCAAGGGCAGAGCCATCGCCACTTTCCATACCGAGGGTGCGGGTGGCGGCCATGCGCCCGACATCATCAAGATCGCGGGGCTGCCGAACGTGCTGCCCTCGTCGACCAACCCGACCATGCCGTACACGGTCAACACGGTCGACGAGCATCTCGACATGCTGATGGTCTGCCATCACCTCGACCCCGCGATTGCGGAAGACCTGGCCTTCGCCGAGAGCCGCATCCGCCGCGAGACGATCGCCGCCGAGGACGTGCTGCACGACATGGGCGTGTTCTCGATGATGTCGAGCGACAGCCAGGCGATGGGCCGCGTCGGCGAAGTCGTGATCCGCACCTGGCAGACCGCGCACAAGATGAAGGCGCAGCGCGGCTGGCTCGCGCCGCCGGCCGGACGGCACGCCACGGAAGCGAAGGACCGCAACGACAACTTCCGGGTCAAGCGCTACATCGCCAAGTACACGATCAACCCGGCCATCGCGCAGGGCATCGCGCTCGAGGTCGGCTCGATCGAACCGGGCAAGCTCGCCGACCTCGTGCTCTGGAAGCCCGCGTTCTTCGGCGTCAAGCCTGCCCTCGTGATCAAGGGCGGCATGATCGCTGCGGCGCAAATGGGCGATCCGAACGCGTCGATCCCGACGCCGCAGCCGGTGCACTGGCGGCCGATGTTCGGCGCGTTCGGCGGCGCGCTCGCGATGTCGTCGGTCACCTTCGTGTCGCAGGCGGCGATCGATGCCGGCGTGCCCGCGCAACTCGGCCTGCACAAGCGCGCGATTCCGGTGCGGCACACGCGGGCCATCGGCAAGGCGAGCATGGTGCTGAACAGCGGCACGCCGACCATCGAGGTCGACGCGCAGACCTACGAAGTGCGCGCCGACGGTCTGCTCCTCACTTGCGAGCCGGCGACGCTGCTGCCGATGGCGCAGCGCTACTTCCTGTTCTGACCCGGGCCGCCCGCCGGCCATCGCCACGATGCTCATCGCCAGCAAGCTGATCCGGGCCGGCGCCGGTCTCGCCCCGGTGCTCGTGCGCCGCGCGGCGACCGTCGAGCTCGATTGGGACACGCGCCAGAAGAGCCGCTTCGACGCCGTCGATTCGCAAGGCCGGAGCGTGGGCGTCTTCCTCGCAAGAGGCCAGGTCGTGCGCGGCGGTGATGTGCTGGTCGCCGAAGACGGCTCGCTGATCGTGGTGAAGGCGATGGCGCAGCCGGTACTCGTCGTCACGCCGCGCTCGCACGGCTCGCCGCTCGACCTGCTGCGTGCCGCCTATCACCTGGGCAACCGGCATGTGCCGCTCGAGGTGACCGCAGCCCGATTGCAGCTCGAGCCCGACCATGTGCTCGCCGAGATGCTGCGCCGCATGGGTCTGCATGTCGACGTTGCGGAGGCGCCGTTCGAGCCCGAAGGCGGTGCCTACGACGCAGCGCGTGTCGTGCACGCGCACGCGCACGGACACGGACATGGCCCGGATCACGGCAAGGCAGACGATCACGAAGTCCATGGGCATGCGCATGGCCACGACGGGCATTCGCATTCGTGAGGCCGCGGCGACGCCCTGCGCGCATCGCCGAGCGGCTGACCGCCTCGGCGCTGTTGCAGCTCATGCGCCTGGCGTCGCCAAGCCTGCCGGTCGGCGGCTTCAGCTATTCGGAAGGCCTGGAGGCGGCGGTCGAGGCCGGTCTGGTCACGAGCGAAGCAGAGACCCTGGCTTGGCTGCGCGACCAGCTCGAGCTGGCCGTGACCCGCAGCGACCTCGCCGTCGTCGCCAAGGCCGCACGCGCCTGGCTTCGCGGCGACCTCGATCACGTTGATGCGCTGAACCGCTGGTTCGCAACGACGCGCGAGACCGCCGAGCTTCGTCAACAAAGCGAACAGATGGGCCGTTCGCTGGCGCAGTGGCTGCGTCACCGCGACCCGCCCGAGCCTCGCCTCGGCGCGCTCGAAGCCTTGGCCCCAGCGCCGACCTGGCCGGTCGCCTTCGCGCTCGCCGGCGTGGCCACCGGCGCGCCCCTCCGCGAGCTGCTCATCGCCTTTGCAGCGGGCTGGGCCGAGAACATGGTGCAGGCGGCGCTGAAAGCCGTACCGCTCGGCCAGACCGCCGGCCAGCGCGTGCTGGCAGCGCTGGCCGCCGCGATCCCTGACCATGTCGATGCGGCGATCGCCCTGCCCTTTGGCGAAATGCAGGCATTCACGCCGATGCTCGCCATCCTCTCGGCGCAGCACGAGGCGCAATATTCGCGGCTGTTCCGATCGTGACTTCGCCTCGTCCTCCTCCTGCTCCTTGTTATCCTGAGCGAAGCGAAGGATCTCATCGGCGGTCACATTCGAGATCCTTCGCCTCGCTCAGGATGACAACATGCGGATGAGCCCACTGCATTCGATCGCCCGCCGCACGCGCCGGCTGCCGCCCTTGCGCGTCGGCGTCGGCGGGCCGGTCGGATCCGGCAAGACGACTCTGGTCGAGATGCTGTGCAAGGCGATGCGTGATCGCTACGACATCGTCGTCGTCACCAACGACATCTACACCAAGGAAGACCAGCGCCTGCTCACCGTCGCCGGTGCGCTCGACGCCGATCGCATCGTCGGCGTCGAGACCGGCGGCTGCCCGCACACCGCGATCCGCGAAGACGCGTCGATCAACCTCGAGGCGATCGACCGCATGCTCGAGAAGTTTCCCGACGCCGACATCGTCTTCGTCGAGAGCGGCGGCGACAACCTCGCCGCCACCTTCAGCCCGGAGTTGTCGGACCTGACGATCTACGTCATCGACGTCGCCGCCGGCGAGAAGATTCCGAGGAAGGGCGGGCCGGGCATCACCAAGAGCGACCTCTTCGTCATCAACAAGACCGACCTTGCGCCCTACGTCGGCGCGAGCCTCGAGGTGATGCGCGCCGACACCTTGCGCATGCGCGGCACGCGGCCCTTCGTGATGACGAACCTGAAGACCTTGGACGGCCTCGACGCGGTCGTGTCGTTCATCGAGACGCGCGGCCTGCTGCATGCCGTGCCGGCGGCGAACTGATCGTGGAGCGCTGACGCGCCGGCGTCAGGCGGGACGCAAGGCCGGGTTCGGACCGCCGCCCCAGTCTTCCAGCCATTGATCGGGCTTTTCGGCGCGGAACTTCGCGACCAGCGCGACGCAATCGCGCGCCGCCGCGCTCGCACGCGGGTCCAGCACGATCACCTCGACGCCCTTGCCGCGCATGAAGCGGATCGTCTCGTCGCTGGAAGCGTTGTCGACGTCGCCGATGACGACGCGCGGGATGCCGAATTGCACGATCGTGCCGGCGCACATGAAGCACGGCTGCAGCGTCGTGTAGATCGTCGTGTCGTGGCGATTCGCGAGACGCCCGGCATCGCGCATCGCCGCCATCTCGCCGTGCAGGATCGGGTTGCCTTCCTGCACCAGGGCGTTGTGGCCTTCGCCGAGCACCTCGCCGCTGGCACTGCGCACGAGCACGCCGCCGATCGGGCAGCCGCCTTCGGCGTAGCCCTTGGCGGCAAGCCGGAAGGCCTGCGCCATGTGGGTTTCATCGTCCATGGGCGGATTGTTACATCGGCACTTGCGCCGTGCGCATCAGGCACGAATGCCGCACATCGCCCGAAGGAGTCATCTCGACGCGCTGGCTCTTCTCGCACCAACCGCCGACTGACCCGAGAATGGAGCCATGGACGAACTGGCCTTCCTTGAAATCTCGGAGCTTGCGCGCCTGCTGGCGTCGCGCAAGGTGTCGCCGGTCGAACTGACCGAGGGCATGCTGCGCCGGATCGAACGTTTCGACCCGGGGCTCAAGGCGTATGCCCTCGTCACGCCGGAGCTCGCGCTCGAACAGGCGCGTAGCGCGGAGCAGATGATCGGCCGCCGGCAGATCCTCTCGCAACTGCACGGCGTGCCGATCGGCATCAAGGATCTTTGCTACACGCGAGGCATCGCCACCGCGGCGGGCATGCCGATGCATCGCCACTTCATCCCGACCTACGACGCGACCGTCGTGCGCAGGCTGCGGGAGGCGGGGGCGATCGTGCTCGGCAAGCTGCAGCTCACGGAGAGCGCGTTCGCCGACCACCACCCCGACATCGCGCCTCCCGTCAATCCCTGGCACCGCGACTACTGGTCGGGCGCGTCGTCGAGCGGCTCGGGCGTGGCGACTGCCGCCGGCCTGTGTTTCGGCTCGCTGGGATCGGACACCGGCGGCTCGATCCGCTATCCGTCGGCGGCGAACGGCCTGAGCGGTCTCAAACCGACCTGGGGCCGGGTCTCGCGCTACGGCTGCTACGAACTCGCGGCCTCGCTCGACCACATCGGACCGATGTGCCGCAGCGCGACCGATGCCGCGATCATGATGGGCGCGATCGCGGGCAGCGATCCGGACGACCCGACAGCGCTGCTCGACCGGGTGCCTGACTACCTCGCCAGCGGCGACGGCTCGCTGCGCGGCGTCCGCATCGGCTTCGACGAGCGCTATGCGCTCGACGGCGTCGACGCGCCGACGCACCGTGCCGTGACGGCGACGCTGGAGACGCTGCGAACACTCGACGCCGAGATCGTCGCCATCCGCTTCCCCGACGTGACGAGCGCGATTGCCGATTGGGCGCCCAACTGCGCTGTCGAGACCGCCGTGGCTCATGCTGCGACCTTCCCGTCTCGCCGCGCCGAGTACGGGCCCGGGCTGGCCGGCCTGATCGACGTCGGCCTGGCCCTGTCGGGAACGGAGTACCAGCGCATCCTGCTGCGCCGGATGGCCTTTCGCGGGCGCGCCAGCACGGCCCTGGCCGGTGTCGACGCGATGCTGGTGCCGGCGCAGCACATCGCCGCACCGACCGTTGCCCGCATGGCGACCCTCGGCGAGGTGCCGGCCGAGCTGGCCGCGCTGATCCGCTACAGCGCGCCTTTCGACATGTCGGGCCAGCCTGCGTTGACGCTGCCCGCCGGGTTCACGCCCGCGGGTCTGCCGGTGGGCGTGCAGTTCATCGGCGGCCACCTCGGCGAGGCAGCCGTGCTGCGCGTCGGCCGTGCGTTCCAGCGGGCGACGCAGTGGCATCGGCGCCGGCCGCGCATGTGAACGGCGGCGACGCCGAGATTCAGGCGGCGCGCTGTTCCTCTGCGTCGACGAGCCTCGTCAACAAGCGCTCGAGCTGGCGGGCGTTGCGCTCGCCCAGCAGGGTCTGCAGGGCCGCGTGATGCCCATCGACCTTCGACTGCAGCTCACGCAGCAGCCCGAGGCCGGCGTCGGTAACGTAGACGAGGACGCGGCGGCTGTCTTCGGGATCGGCGGCGCGCTGCACCAGGGACTTGCCGACCATGCGATCGATCAGCTTGGTCAGCGTCGGCGGATTCATCTCGAGCCGCTCGGCGATCTCGCCCATCGTGTGGCCGGATTCGTCGGCCAGGTGACGCAACACGCGCCAATGGTCCGAGGTGATGCCTTCGCGGCCGATCGAGCGGCTGAGCCGGTCGCCCACGACCCGGCCGGCGCGCTCCAGCAGCAGTCCGAGATGGGGCGTGGCTCGACTCATGCTGTGCTATTGTAGAAGTCGCTTTCCCGGGAAAGCATAGCGGGCCGCCGAGTCTGCACTAGGCGCGGGTTTCTCGCGCAGGGAGTCACATGCAGCAGACGACGGCTGGCGGCGGCGCCGGTGCGAAAGACGCGTCGGCCGCGAGGCGCGCGCGTCTGCGTACCGCCCGCTGCCCTGCCGCCGGCCTGGGCGACGACTTCGTGGTCGGCTTGCTCGTCCCGATCAATGGCTCGGCCGGCATCTGGGGTCCCTCGTCGATCGCCTGCGCGCAGCTCGCGCAGGCCGAGATCAACGCGGCAGGCGGCCTGCTCGAACGACAGGTGCGGCTGCGCGTCATCGACTCCTCCGACGAGGCGCTCGAGGTCGGCAGCGTCACCGCCGAGCTGATGCATGCGGGCGCCATCGACGCGATCGTCGGCATGCACACCAGCCAGGTGCGCCAGCGTGTGCTCCGCGACGTGGCGCGGCAGATCCCCTATGTCTACACGCCGCTCTACGAAGGCGGCGAGCGCACACCCGGCGTTTTCGCCCTCGGCGAGACGCCCGAGCAGCAGTTGCGCCCGGCGATCGACTACCTGGTCGAGCGCTACCGGGCCAAGCGCTGGATGTTCATTGGCCACGACTACGTCTGGCCGCGCGTCTCGCATCGCCTCGCCGCGCGCTACGTCGCCGACTGCGGCGGCGAGTTGCTCGCCGACCGCTACCTGCCGTTCGGCATGGAAGACTATTCCGAACTGCTCGACGAGATCGCCCGACTGAAGCCCCACGCCATCCTGCTGTCGCTGATCGGCCAGGATGCGGTGCATTTCAATCGCGACTTCGGCAGATCGGGCCTGTCGCGCGACGTCTTCAGGCTGTCGTGCGCGATCGAGGAAAACGGCCTGCTCGCGATCGGTGCCGACAACACCGAGCGCCTGTTCGTCTCGTCGGGCTACTTCGCCTCGCTGGCCAGCGACGCCAACATGGCGTTCAAGGAACGCTACTACAACCACTTCGGCCAGCGCGCGCCGACACTCAACGCGCTCGGCCAGTCGACCTACGAGGGCGTGCACTTCATGGCGGCACTGGCCAGGCGCGCCGCCGACGAGGAGGCGCCCCTGCTCGGCGAGCTGCCGTCGCCGCTTGCCTTCGATTCGGTGCGCGGCATCCGCTATCTCGGCAACGAGCATTGCTCGCATCCGGTCTATCTGGCCGAGGCCGGCGGCCATTTCTTCCAGCGTCCGCTGGCGCTCTAGGCACCGTCGTCGCCCGCACAGGCGCCGCGCCCTGCACGCCCGGACGGGCAAGAAACTTGCATTCCGCCTGATATAGTTTCTGCGGAAAGTAACGACGCTGCCTGCACCGAATCGGCGCTTGCAGCGAACTGAGTCGTCGAGGGAGGAAGCCCCATGACCTTGCTGGCCTGGCTGTTCGGACTGATCGTCCTTATCGTCGCGATCGCTGTTGCCGTCGCGTTCCTGAGCCGCTTCTATCGCAAGACCTCGCGCGACGTCGCCATCATCCGTACCGGCTTCGGTGGGCAGAAGATCGTCCTTTCGGGCGGCTGCCTGGCGCTGCCCTTCCTGCACAAGGTGGACGAGATCAACATGCGCACGCTGCGCATCGAAGTGACGCGCTCCGGAGCCAGGTCGCTCATCACCGAGGACCGGATGCGGGTCGACGTCGAGCTCGAGTTCTACCTGCGCGTGCAGCCGACCGAGGCCGGCGTCGCGACGGCGGCGCAGGCCATCGGCTCCAAGTCGCTCAGCCCCGACGGCGTGCGCAACCTCCTCGAAGGCCGCTTCATCGACGCGATCCAGGCGACCGCCGCCGGCCTGACCATGGACTCGCTGCATGACAAGCGCGCCGAGTTCGTGCGCACGATCCGCGAATCGGTGCGCGAGAACCTGGCGCACAGCGGCCTGCAACTCGAGTCGGTGTCGCTGACGCGCATGGACCAGGCCGCCTTCGCCGCGCTCGACGACAACAACGCCTTCAATGCGGTCGGCCTGCGCAAGCTCGCCGAGATCATCGCCAACAGCAAGAAGAAGCGTGCGGAGATCGAGGCCGACGCCGACGTGTCGGTGCGCCAGACGCAGCTCGAGGCGACCAAGCAGCGCCTCGTGCTTTCGCGCCAGGAAGAAGAGGCGCAGATCGGCCAGCGCCTCGAGATCGAAAAGCTCAAGGCCGCCAGCGACGCCGAAACGGCACGCGCCCGCGAGCAGGCGACGGTGGCCTCGGAGAACGCGCGCATCGAGCGCGAGAAGGACACGCGCGTCGCCGAGATCCAGAAGGCGCGCGAGCTGCGCAAGCTCGAGATCGAGGCGCAGCTCAGCGCGGAGGTGAGAAAGGTCGACAGCTCGATCGCATTGGCGACCAAGCACGCCGAGGAAGCACGCGCGCAAGCGCAGGCCGAACTGGCGCGGGTCGAAATCGTGCTTGCGCAGGAGCAGCTTCAGACGCAGCGCGAACGTGCGGTGGCCGAGCGCTCGCGCGAGATCGCCCTCAAGCGCGAGCAGGAGCGCGGCGAGGTCGAGACCTCCAAGGCCGAAAGCGAGACCGCGGTGCTCCTGATGACGGCGCGCGCCGAAGCGGCAGCGACGACGACGCGCGCCGAAGCACAGCGCATCCGCCTCAACGCCGAGTCGGAAGGAACGCGGGCGATGATCGCCGCCGAGAACTCGCGCAGCGGCGAACTCATGCACATGCAACTCGAGCAGCACCGCCTCGACCGGCTGCCCGAAATCATCGCTCAGATGATGAAGCCGGCCGAGAAGATCGACAGCATCCGCATTCACCAGGTCACCGGCTTCGGCGGCTCCTCGACGCCGGGCGGAGCCGGCGGCGGCAGCTCGGCCGACACGCGCGCGCCGGTGACGCAGGTGATGGACAGCATCCTGGGCATGGCACTGCAACTGCCGGCCCTGAAGAGCATCGGCGATTCGATCGGCGTGGATCTTTCCTCGGCGATCGGCCCGAAGAGGGTGGGAGGCCCGGATGCGAGCGCTCCCACAGGCAACAAGGCGACGCCTCCGGCATGACGCCGCCGTCGCCATCGTTTCATTGCCATCCGGCGCTATAAAACCCAGGAGAAGACCATGTCCGTTTCACGTCGTCGCTTCATCGTCACGGCTTCCGGCGCAGCGGCCGGCACCGCCCTGCCATTCATGCAGGCGCTCGCCCAGGGCACGCCGATAAAGCTCGGCTCGGTGCTCGACAACTCCGGCAACCTCGACGCCTACGGCAAGCCGATGGTGCTGGCGACCACGCTCGCCGCGGAGGAGATCAACGCCGCCGGGGGCCTGCTCGGCCGCAAGATCCAGGTGGTCCAGTACGACACCCAGTCCGACATCGCGCTCTACACCAAGTACGCGCAGCAACTCGCCCGCGACGACAAGGTCGACGTGGTGCACGGCGGCATCACCTCGGCATCGCGCGAGGCGATCCGCCAGACCTTCAAGCGCGCCAACGTCCTCTACTTCTACAACGTGCTCTACGAAGGCGGCGTCTGCGACCGCAACTGCTTCGTCACCGGCACGACGCCGGCGCAGGCGGTCGAGCCGATCGTCGAGATCGCGCAGAAGCAATGGGGCAAGAAGGTCTACGTATTGGCCGCCGACTACAACTACGGCCAGATCACGGCCAAGTGGGTCGCGCACTACGTCAAGCAGCGCGGCGGCTCGACCCTGCAGACCGACTTCTTCCCGCTCGACGTCGCCGACTTCGGCTCGACCATCGCCAAGATCCAGGCGGCCAAGCCGGACTCGGTCTGCGCCGCGCTGGTCGGCGGTGCGCACCTCTCGTTCTTCCGCCAGTGGGCAGCCTCGGGAATGAACAAGAAGATCCCGCTCTTCTCGACGACCTTCGGCGTCGGCAACGAGCACCTGGCGCTATCTGCGGCCGAGGGTGACGGCATCCTGATCGCCGGCAACTACAGCCAGGAAGAGACGACGCCAGCGAACAAGGACTTCCTGGCGCGCTGGGCCAAGCGCTTCGGCGACACCAAGATCGTGCACGAGATCGCCGTCTCGCAGTACCAGGGCATCAAGCTCTGGGCCGAGGCAGTGAAGAAGGCCGGCTCGCTCGATCGCGAGAAGCTGATCAAGGCGCTGGAGTCGGGTGTCAGCATCGATGGCCCGGCCGGTCTCGTGACGATGGACCCGAAGACGCACCACGCCGCGCTCGACATCAAGGTGATGGAAGTCAAGGGCCAGAAGCTGACGATCAAGCAGTCGTTCAAGCAACGCCCACCGAGCGACACCGCGGCCTCGTGCAACCTCGAGAAGAACCCGAACGACAACAAGCAGTACGAGGTGACGATCTAGGCCGGTCGCCATTGAGCTGAGCTCGAGCAGCCCGTGGACTACGCCGCAGTCGTCTTCCTCGAGATCCTGTACATGATCGCCTTCCTCGCGCTGACCAGCGCGGGTCTGGCGGTCGTGTTCGGGATGATGCGGGTCATCAACCTCGCGCACGGCGAGTTCGTGATGATCGGCGGCTACGTCACGATCGCCGCGACGCGCGCCGGCATCGACATCTTCTTCTCGATGCTGGTGCTCTCGCCTCTCGTCGTCGGCATCCTCGGCCTGATCGTCGAGCGCATCGTCATCCGTCATCTCTACGGCCGCATGATCGACACGATGCTGGCCACCTGGGGCCTGAGCCTGCTCATGGTCGGCCTGGTCACGCTCATCTTCGGCAACACCGCGGTCAGCGTCACCGCGCCGATCCAGTCCTACCAGGTCGGCGCCTATCAGATGGGCGGCTACAACCTCTTCATCATCGCCGTCGCCATCCTGCTCATGCTCTCGCTCTGGCTGGTGCTGCGCTACACGCGCCTCGGCCTGGTGGCGCGCGGCGCGATGCAGAACGCCGACGTCGCCTCCTCGCTCGGCTACAACCCGCAGAAGATCTACATGTGGACCTTCACCGCGGGCGCCGCGCTTTCCGGCCTGGCAGGCGGCGTGATGGCGCCGCTGACCGGGCTGTTGCCTTCGTCGGGCTCGCTCTATATCGCCAAGTCGTTCATCACCGTCATCACCGGCGGCGCGGCGATCATCTCGGGCACGCTGGCGAGCTCGGTGATCTTCGGCACGGTCAACCAGATCGTCTCGTTCGGCTCGACGCCGGTGATCGGCGAGATCGCCATGCTGGCGCTGGCGATCATCCTGCTGCGGCTCATGCCGCAGGGCATCACCGGCCGCTTCTTCAAGAACTCGACATGACGGGCGGCTCCAACTTCGGCGTCGGGCGGATCCGCTGGGCCTGGTTCATCGTCGCCTCGCTCATCCTCCTGCTGCTGCCGGCGGTGACGGGGACGAACACGCCGACGCTTCTGCTCATCTGGGCGCTGTTCGCGCTCTCGCTCGGCCTGA
>JBBRLS010000072.1:0-15878 GCA_038231215.1 Burkholderiales bacterium
TGCCGCGATAGACCCACACGATGCGTCGCGCGCCGTGCTCGAGGCACAGATCGAGCAGGTCGAAGGCCGAGGCCCCACCGCCCACGACCATCACGTCGCGGCCGGCCAGTTCGCTCGCGTCGCGCAGGGCGCTCGAGTGCAGCTCGCGAACCGTGCCGTCGCGGCGCTGCACGGCGGGGATCACCGGCGTGTTCTGCCCACCGGTCGCCGCCACCAGATGCCGGGCGCGAACCGTGCCGTGCGGCGTCTCGAGCTCCCAGCAGACGCCGGTGTGGCGCGCCCGCCGGACCGGACTGTCGAGCCGGATGCCGTCGGCCAAGGCAAAGCGCTCGACCCACGACTCGACGTACGACAAGACCTGCGCCTGCATCGGGCCGGCGAGGACCAGATCGCCTACCGCGAAATCGGCCGGGCTGACCTGCAGGTCTTGCCACGCGGGAAGCTTGCGCCACAGGCCACCGACGCCGCCCTGCGTTTCGAGCACCTGGGCATCGAGCCCCGCCAGGCGCGCGTAGTGCAGATGGATGACGCCGGCGAGGCCGCCGCCGATGATGGCGAGGTCGAGCAACTTCCGGTCAGGCATTGGCGCTTCCTCGTCGTTCCGATCTCGACGATGCTGGCCGCCGACGGCCGGAGCATACCGATCGGTGCGCGGGCGGGCGCCCGCACGAGTGCGACGACTTCCAGGTGAGGCGTCTTCGATCGCCTTGACTAAACACGGTTAACCGTCCCAGCATCGAGACGTCTTCCTGCCTGACCACCCGACGGAGCATTCCGATGCGCTCGAGCACTTTCCCCCTTCACCGCCTGGCGCTCGCCGCTGCGATTCCTCTCGTGCTCGCGTTGGCGCTCGCCGCGCCGGCGCATGCGCAAGGCACGCCGATTCGCATCCTGGTCGGGTTCCCTGCCGGCGGCACCATCGACCTGGTGGCGCGCGTGCTGGCCGACCAGATGAAGGACGACCTCGGTGCCACGGTGATCGTCGACAGCCGCCCTGGCGCGGGCGGGCAGATCGCGGCGCAGGCGCTCAAGCAGGCCGCGCCCGACGGTCGCACGCTGCTGCTGAGCCCCGACCACACGATGGTCATGCTGCCCTTGACGATCAAGACCGCGGGCTTTCAGCCGATGGTCGACTTCACGCCCATCGGCCAGGTGGCGCGCTATCCGGGCGGCCTGGCAGTGTCCGCGCAGGTGCCAGCTCGCAACCTGACCGAGTACCTCGCCTGGGCACGCGCCAACGCCAAGGAGGCCAACGTCGGCGTGCCGGCGCCGGGCAGCATCCCGCAGTTCCTCGTCTACCAACTGGCGCAGCAGTCGAACGCGCCGCTTTCCTCAGTGCCCTATCGAGGCTCGGCACCGATGGTGCAGGACCTGATGGGCGGACAGATCGGCGCCGGCACGACCGCCTTGGGCGACTTCGTCGAGCCGCACCTCGCGGGCAAGCTCCGCGTGCTGGCCGTGCTCGGCAGCAAGCGTTCGCCGGCCCTGCCCGACGTCGCGACCTTCGCCGAGCAAGGCGTTCGCATCGACTGGGAGTATTGGCTCGGCATGTTCGCGCCGGCCAGGACGCCCGACGCCGAGGTGAAGCGCATCAACGCCGCGATCGGTCGTGCGCTGGCCCGGCCCGACGTGCGGGAGAAGCTGCTCAAGATCGTCTTCGAGCCGGCGCACGGCAGCCCGGAGCAACTGGCCCAGCTCATACGCGACGGCACTGCGTTCTGGGAGCCGGTCGTCAAGGCCTCGGGCTGGGTGCCTCAATGACGTCCACTCCCGCGCCGGCGGTCGCACCAGGCCGCCGGCGCGTCGGATTGATCGGCTTCGGTTTCATCGGCCGGCAGGTATACGAACGAATCGCCGGCGACCTGTCGCCCGGCCTCGACATCGCCTTCGTGCACAACCGCTCCGAAGCAGCGCTGGCCGCGGTGCCGCAGGCCTTGCGCCTGCCGCACATGGACGACATGGCCCGCTTCGAAGCCGACCTCGTCGTCGAGATGGCGCACCCGAGCTACACCGAACGCTGGGGCGAAGGCATCCTGACCCGCTCCGACTACCTGCCCCTGTCGGTGACGGCGCTCGCCGACGATGCGCTACGCGAAGCGCTCGTTCGCCAGGCGCGCAGCGCGGGCACGTCGCTGGCCGTCCCGCACGGCGCGCTGATGGGGCTCGACAGCCTGCGCGAGTGGCGACACGCGTGGGAAGAGGTGTGCATCAGCTTCTTCAAGCATCCAAAGAACATCGACTTCAGCGCATCGGGTCGCCTGGCCGGTCCGATCGAGGCAGACACCGTGCTCTACGACGGCCCGGCGCGCGGCATCGCCAGGCTGTACCCGCGCAACGTCAACACCATGATCACCTGCGCGCTGGCCACGGTCGGCCTCGACCGTTGCCGCGCCCGGCTCGTCGCCAGCCCGACGCTGAACGTCGCGGTGGCCGAGGTGGTCGCCCGCGGCAAGGACGGCTCGCTCTTGACCATGCGCAAGGAACAGCCCGCTTCGGGCGTGTCGGGAACCGAGATGTTCGAGTCGCAGTTCGCCTCGATCGTCCGCGCTGCGCGCTTGCGCGAGGCGTACGGGTTCGTGTGACGACTAACATCCGCGGGCTTCGGCGACGAAGGGGACGCTCATGACCACCGAAGGTTCGGCATCGATCGACACGGAGCCGCTGATCACGGCATCGGCCGCGGCGCCCGCCGAAGCACGGCCGGTCGACAAGATCATCGTCGCGATTCACGGCATCGGCAGCCAGTCGCGCAGCAGCACGATCCGCAACGTGGCCAGCCGCTTCGGCGATCGCTGCACGCCGCCGCTGCCGATGATGCCGCTCGGCTTCTTCAACGTCGGCAACGAGACCGAGGTGCGCATCAGCTACCTCGAGCCCGTCGACAAGCACGACCCATTGCGGAGGGTCGGCTTTGCCGAGGTGTTCTGGGCCGACATCCCCAAGGCCGTCGTCAAGCAGGACGACCTGCTCGAAGAAACGCGTGCCTGGGGCAGGACCGTCGTCGGCCGCGCCCAGTCGATCTACGCGCAGACGGTCGAGAAGAAACACAGCGACGACCCGAAGATCGGGTCCAAGCCCAAGCTCGACGAAGAAGACTTCGGCATGGGCATCGGCGTGGTCGACGAGATCATCGAGACGATCGGCGTGATGGAGAACCTGCTCACCATCGCCGACAAGGCGGGGCTCTTCAAGTTCGAGGTCGCGCCGCTGCTGCGCGACTACATCGGCGACGTCCAGCTCGTCGCCGACTTTCCGTTCCAGCGCGACAAGATCCTCTATCGCTTTCACAGCGCGATGGGCAAGATCGTGCAGGCCTTCGTGGCGCACAACCTCAAGAACAAGGGAACGGCACAGCCCGAGATCTACATCGTGGCGCACAGCGAAGGCACGGTGATCAGCTTTCTCGGCCTGCTCGAGGCCTTTGCCGGCAAGGTCGCCAAGGACCCGGAAAACAAGGACCCTGCCGACTACGACAGCCGCACCTGGATCGGTGACGTTCGCGGCTACATGTCGATCGGCTCGCCGATCGACAAGCACCTCCTGCTCTGGCCGGCGCTGTGGACCGAGTTCAAGCACGAGTTGCGAACCGAGGTCGACGCCGGGTCGGGCAGCGTCGTCTTCACCGGCGGCAGCCGGCCGGGCACCCGGCTCGGGCAGAAGATCAAGTGGCGCAACTACTACGACTACGGCGACCCGATCGGCTTTCAGCTCGACACCGCGGTCGAGTTCCTGTGGGAGCACCACTGCGCGGCGTTCGAGTTCGTCACCAAGGACCACGACATCGGCTTCAGCCGGTACCTGCTCCCCGGCAAGGCGCACAACGACTACTGGACCGACGGCGATGTCTTCGGTCACTTCATCGCCGACGTCGTGTTGCCGAATCCGAAAGAACCTGCCGAGCGGCCGAAGAGCAGCCGCATCCGTGGCGTCGTCAGCACGGCGATTCCCTACCTGCTGACTTTTCTTATCCACGTGGCCGCGGTCTTCGTGCTCTACAAGGGCATCACCGCGCTCGTGCCGGGCTCGGAGTTCGCGCACCTGCCGCTGCAGCTCAGCCTGTTGAGCGGGCTGCTCTTCTGCATGACGGTGGCGGCCCGGTTGCCCATGCTGGTCAAGACCGATGGCTGGCGATGGCATGGCATCGGCCTGGCCGTCTTTGCCGTGGGTGCCCTGTGCATCTGGGTGCTGCCGGAAGGATCGGTCGGCTTTCTGGCCAGCCCGTTCGCCGCCGTGCTGCAGGTCTGGATGCCGGAGCTCGACGTGTCCACGCACTCGACGACCCTGCGGCTCCTGCTCATCGCCGTCTGCCTGGCCGTGACCTCGAGCGGTTGGTGGGTGGGGCGCCAACCCAACCGCGGGCGGTGGGCGCTCCTGGGCGTCGGAACGGTGGCGATCGGCTTCATCGTGCTGGTGCGCTTGTTCGACGGCGAAGGCGCCAAGCCAACCTGGCCGATGCTGTTGGCCGGCCTGGGCTTTCTGTACCTCTGGTGGCTCGGCATCCTGCTGTTCGACCTCACCTTCGTCTGGCATCGCTACATCCGCAACTCGGTGGCGATCGACACGCTGCGCCAATGGAAGCATGGCCGCGATGCCGAACCGCGCTCGGCGAGACAACTCTGGAAGCGGCCCGATGCCGCGAGGACGCAAGCACCTTGATCGAAACCGACTACCTCGTCATCGGCGCGGGCACCGTCGGCCTGGCCTTCGCCGACACGCTGATCGCCGAGAACGAAGATGCGCACGTCACCATCGTCGACCGGCACGGCAAGCCGGGCGGCCACTGGAACGATGCCTATCCGTTCGTCACCCTGCACCAGCCTTCGGCGTTCTACGGCGTGAACTCGCTCGAGCTGGGCAGCGGGCACAAGGACACGGTCGGCCTGAACCAGGGCCTGTACGAGCTGGCCTCGGGCCCCGAGGTGAGCGGCTATTTCGACCGCGTGATGAATCGCCGGCTGCTACCCAGCGGCCGCGTGCGTTACCACCCCTTGAGCAACTACCTGGGCAGCGGCCAGTTCGAGTCGTTGCTGTCGGGCGCTCGCACGCAGGTGAAGGTGCGCCGGAAGATCGTCGACGCCACTTACTACAGCCCGCCGGTGCCGGCGACGCACACGCCTCGCTTCGAGATCGGCGCCGGCGTGCGCATCGTGCCGCCGGGCGCCCTGCCTTCGCTGCTGCACCTGCCGCGCGACTCAGGCATGCCGCGTCGCTTCGTGGTGCTGGGCGCGGGCAAGACGGCGATGGACGCCTGCATCTGGCTGCTGCAATCGGGTGCCGAGCCGGACTCGATCCGCTGGGTCGTGCCGCGCGATTCCTGGCTCACGAACCGCGTGACCACGCAGAACGCGGCCGAGTTCTTCGACGAGGCGATCGGCAGCCAGGCCCGGATGATGGAGGCCTTTGCAACGGCCACGTCGGTCGAAGACCTGTTCCTGCGTCTCGAAGCCTGCGGCGTGATGCTCCGCATCCACACCGACCGAACCCCGAGCATGTATCACTTCGCCACCGTGTCGCCGGCCGAGGTGGAGGTGCTGCGCCGGATCCACGACGTGATCCGCCTCGGCCGCGTGCAAGCGCTGCATGCCGATCGCATGGTGCTCGCGCAAGGCAGTGTGGCAGTGGCGCCCGACACGCTGTTCGTCGACTGCACGGCCTCGGCGGTGGAAGCGCGCCCGGCACAAGCCATGTTCCAGGGCGACACGATCGTGCCGCAGCTCGTTCGCTCGCCGCTCGTGGCCTTCAGCGCGGCGATGACCGCGTATGTCGAAGTGCACTACGACGACGACGCGCACAAGAACCGCCTGTGCGCCTCGGTGCCCTTTCCGCACTCGCTGGCCGAGTACCCGCGCACGATGCTCGCCAACATGATGAACACCTTCCAGTGGGGCCAGGACAAGGCGCTGCGCGAGTGGATACGCACGAGCCGGCTCGACGCCTTCGGCAAGCTGACGGCCAGTGCCGACAAGCAAGACGCCGCAAAGCAGGCCACGCTCGCCCGCATGAAGGAGCTGGCTGCGCCAGCGGCGGCCAACCTGCAAAGGCTCGCCGCGCTAGAGCCTGCGGGATCTCGAGGCATTACTCACGAGACGTGAGCAACTCGATCACGCTTGCTCGGCCAGCGCCGTTTTCGTGTGCGGCAGCGCACAGACCGGGCGCGACGCATCGGGTTAGTGTGAGCGAGCACGGCCCCATCCGGGGCGCCGCGATGAGACGCTCCCATGATGCAAGACTTCCTGACGAACAATCGCGACGAGCTCGTCGCGCGATGCAAGGCCAAGGTCGCGCAGCGACCCCGGCGCGCCGCCACCGAGGATCAGCTCAAGAACGGCGTTCCGCTGTTTCTCGAGCAGCTCATCCGCACGCTTCGCGCCGAGCAGGAGGGGCGGCACGGCGACAGCCTCAGGATTTCCGGTGCCTCCGGCGGCGATACCGCGTCCTTGTCGGAGTTGGGCGTCAGCGCCGCCGCGCACGGCGAGGAGTTGCTGAAGCTCGGGTTCACCGTCGACCAGGTCGTTCACGACTACGGCGACCTCTGCCAGTCCATCACCGAGCTCGCCTTCGAGCGCGACGCGCCCTTCGCCGTCGACGAGTTCCGCACGCTCAATCGCTGTCTCGACAACGCCATCGCCGATGCCGTCTCGGAATTCAGCCTTCTCCGCGACTCGGCGATCGCCGACCAACAGTCGTCTGAAGCGAACGCGCGGCTCGGATTCCTCGTCCACGAACTGCGCAACGCGCTTGGCACCGCCACCTTGTCGGCCCGCGCCCTCGAGGTCGGCGGGCTGACGATGACCGGCGCAACGGGCGCCGTGTTGAAGCGAAGCCTGACGGCACTCGGCAACCTCATCGACCGGGCGCTCGACGACGTGCGTGTCAATGCCGGCCAGGACGCGCAGTACAAGGTGTTTTCGCTCGCCGATTTCATCTGCGACGCGAAGGCCGCTGCCGAACTGGACGTGAAAGCCAGCGGATGCGTGTTCACGGTGGCACCGGTGCAGCCCCGGTTGGCGATCCAGGGCGACCGCGAACTGCTGCTCGCGGCACTGGCCAATCTGGTGCAGAACGCCTTCAAGTTCACGAAGCACGGCACCGGCGTGGTGTTGAGCGCCTACCCGTTCAGGGGTCACATCCTCATCGACGTGGCAGACCACTGCGGCGGCTTGCCATGCGGCTACGCGGACAAGATGTTCACCCCCTTCTCGCAACGCAGCGACGACAAGACCGGCCTGGGCCTCGGCCTGGCCATCGCCCGCCAGGCGGTCGAACGGGAAGGCGGGACGCTGAGCGTGCGCGACGCCCCGGGGGCAGGCTGCACCTTCACGATCGCGTTGCCACGCTGCGAAGTGGAGTAGGGCGCCGGGCGCCGGGCTCCCATGTCAAGGGACCCTAGGACTCCGCCGGCTCGATCGGCTCGTGCCGCTCGCGCACCGTGAGCCAGGCGCCGGCGGCGCCGCACACCGCGATGAGGGCGATGCCCGCGAGCGAGGTCGCATCGGGCACCTGCGAGAACATGAGCCAGCCGCCGAACATGGCGAAGGCGATCTGCGTGTAGAGGTAGGGCGTGAGCGTGGAAGCGGGCGCGCGCTGGTAGGCGAGGATGAGCAGAAAGTGTCCGACCGTGGCCATGAATCCCATCAGGCAGAGCAGCGCCCACCAATGCCAGCCGGGCAACGCCGTCCAGGCGAAAGGCAGCGCGATCGTCGCGACGATCGTGCCGACCCAGCCGGTGTAGAAGTGCATGGTCAAGGGCTTTTCGGTGCGCGCCAGGCGACTGGTGAGCACCTGGAACCAGGCGCTGCTGATCACCATCCCGAGCGGCAGCAGGATCGCCCAGCTGAAGACCGAGCCGCCCGGCCGCAGGATGATCACCGTGCCCGCGAAGCCGCCCGCGACGAGGACCCAGCGCAAGGGCGACACCGCTTCCTTCAGCAGGGTGGCCGCGAACAGGGTGACGACGAGCGGCGCGATCATCAGCACCGAGGCGAACTCGGCGAGCGGCATGTAGCGCAGGCTGAAGAAGGCGAGCAGGCTCGACACGAACAGCAGCAGGCCGCGCAGCAACTGATAGCGCGGGTGCTCGGTGCGCAGCAACGCGGTGCCGTAGTGCGGCAACAGCACCAGCGTCGTCGCCGCGGCCTGGAAGGCATAGCGGAACCAGACGCCCATCAGGATGGGCACGGCCGCGGTCGAGAGCTTGGTGGCGGTGTCGAGCGTGGCGAAGCAGGCGACGGCCACGACGACGAGGCCGATGCCGGCCAGGATGCGTTCGGATTCGCGGTCGCGGGTCATGGGCGCAGAGGCCCGAGTGTGCCGGACCCTGCGGCCGGCGACCCGCTATCCGATGGCCTTGGCCGCCTGCGTCAACCCGCCGACCAGCAGCGCCTTGAGATCGGTCTTCACGCCGAACGGGTTCTGGTCCATGTGCGCGATGAGCGGCTCGCCCTTCACGTAGTTGATGTACTCCGCGAGGATCGCCTTGGAGTTCTTCAGCTCGGCCTTGTGCGCGGCGTCGTCTTCGGCCGTGCCGGCGCTCGCCATCGAATCGGCCAGGCGGTGATCGACGGAATCGAGGACGCCGTCGAGCTTGCCGAGGCCCTTGTCGATCTCGTCGAGCAGCGCCGGATGCGCGCCGGCGCAGTGCGACTGGATGGTCTGCTTGAGCGTGGCGATCCGCTCGTCAGCCTGGGTGTGCGTCTGCCGCCACGCCTCGGCCGCCTGCGCAAGCTTCTGCGCCTTCTGCGCCGGAACGGCGGTCTTGCCTTCGGCCCCTTTCGGCGGTGAAAGCTTGAGCAACTGCAACAGACTCATGGCTCGATCTTTCCTGATGGACTAGAACGTGATGGTGGCACTGACCGAGGCGACGGGTGGCATGGCCCGGCCTCCCGCAGGCCAGTCGCCCTCGATGCTGAAGCCGAAGCTGGCGGTGATCGCCGACTTGCTCTTCAGCGTCTTCGCCTTGTCGGCGGCCGCCTTGATCGGCTTCATCACTTCCTGCAGCTTGTCGTTGAGCTCCTTGGCGTCCTGGATGCTGCGCACGCCCTTGTCGCCTGCCAGTTTGTAGAGCTCCTTGATCTGCTCGTCGGCGCTGCTGAACAGATCCTGCAGGCTTGCCGTTTCCACCGGTTCGCCCATCGAGAAGGCCACCTCGAACTTGTATTTCTTGTTCGACACGCTGGCGGTGAACGACAGCTTGTCGCCCTTGCTCTTGAAGGCCCGCCCGTCTTTCAGCGCGATGTCGATCTGCAACTTGCCGCCCGCTTCTCCTGTGCTCGAGACGTTGGCGCCGCCCTTGACTGTCGTCGCGCCCTTCGTGTATTCGACCTCGATGCTGCCGCGCACGTCCTTCAGCGTCTTCTCCAGCTCGGCCGCCAGCTTCAGGTCCTTGGTCTCGTGCACGACCTTGAGCTTGGCCGTCAGCTCGTCTGCCTTCTTCATCAGAAGCTCGCCGGCGATCTTGGTCTTGCCGTCGCGGAGCAGGACCTCGATCGCTGCCTTCGTCTCTTCGAGCGACTTCTCGAACTCGACGCTGACGACGACGCCGCTCTTGACCGCAGTGAGCTCGAGCTTGGCGGAGATCTTGTCGGCGGCGGCTGCGATCTCCAGCACCGCCTTGATCGTCGGGCTTTCGTAGTAGGCCTTGACCTTGGCCTGCATGGCCTTGAGGTCGACCTCGGCATCGACGCCGGCCTTGATGCTCTCCTTGTCCTTGGCGTCCTGCTTGAGATAGGCGACGCTCGCCATGACCTTTTCTTCCGACGCCGTGGCCGTGATGTCGACCCGCTCCTGCAGGTTCTTCCAGGCCAGGTTGAACGCGGCCTCGCGCTTGTCGAAGTCGGCCGTCACCGAGGCTTCGATCTGCTCGCCGCTCTTCTTCTTGCTTTCCAGTTCGAGCTTGGCCTTGTCGCGGTTGGCCTTCAGGGTCACGACGCTTTTCGCTTCGTCGCTGATGCTCTGCCACTGGCCGCGCAGCTCGGGATCGAACTCCTTCCAGCCCTCGTTCGAGACCTGGATGGCGAAGTCGTCTTCCTTCAGCACGATCCTGGCGCCGCCCTTGTCGGCCTTGGCGTCGACCTCGCCGCCCGCCACCGGCACCACCAGCGCGGCGCCGGACAAGCTGAGTTGCACCACGCCGTTCTTGATGTCGACCGAGACGCCCGACGGCATCTCCGACATATAGGCCGCGAGCAGCCGGTCGGTGTTCACCGTGGCCGGGTTCTGGTTCGAGGACATTCCCCACGTCACATTGGCGAGGCGAGCCCGCGCGCCCGATTCCACGGCGTCCATCAGGGCCTTGGGCGACGGCAGCTTGCCCTTCAGGCTCGGCACCTTGATGCCGGTGTCCTTGACCCATTGCGACATGCCGGCCACCTCGGGGAAGCGCTCGCGAACCTCCTTCATGATCTTGACGTAGCCGGACTTCGCCAGATCGTCGCTGGACATCCCCGCGATGTACGCCTTGACGTCCTCGATCCCCTTGTTGACCCGCACCAGCTTCTGCTCGGCCTCCTTCTTGTCCTTCTCTTCCCCCTCGGCGAGGATCTTCTGCATCAACGCCGCGTCGGGGTACAGGTTGAGCGGCTTCGGCTTGAGCGGGCTGAATTGCCACTCGTCGCTGGCCGTGGCGCCCGCGGGCACAGCCGCCGTCGTCGGTGGCGCGCCCGAAAGGGCACTAGCTGTCGCAGGCGGCGCGCCGCCGACCGCAGTGTTGACGCCGAGTCCCTCGAGCCACTTGCGTTGTGCTTCGGTGATATCGCCCATGACTCCCTGCCTGTCCGGCAGTCTAGTCATACGAACGATGCGTGCCTAGAGCGCGCGTTCGTGACCCCCAGCCGAAACGGTCACCGGCGGTGTCCGGCCCGCGAGTAGTCAATGGACGACAGAGGCGAGCGGCTGGCCCTTCTCGACGACGTAGGTAGCGATCACCTTGGCGCCGCCGGCGCCGCTCCGGGCATCGTGAACGATGCGCGGCGGGATGAGGTACGAGTCGCCCGCTTTGAGATGCCGTGGCGGTTCGCCGTCGACCAACAGCTCGAAACTCCCCTCGAGCAAATATCCCGATTCGGGTCCGGGGTGGGTGTGGCGGCCGATCGAGACGTTCGGTGCGATCTCGGCCATCCCGATCACCGTTTCGTACGCCGTACCAGGGACGTCGAAGCGCTGGAGCGGAATGCGCTTGATGGCCGCCGGCGGCGTGGTCGCGGCTGGCGCGGTGGGCTGCGACGCCGGCAACTGCGTGCATGCCAGCAGCGCGACCGTGGCACAGAGGAGTGACGTGGTTCTGAGCATGTGGATCTCCTCGGGATGAAGGTAGCCCGATATTCGCGGCGCAGTGGCTCCCCGTCTTGGACTGGCGCGAAGTCTCACTTTGCGGTGAGCGAACTCGCACGTTCGCGCGGGGGCGACGGCCAGGAGTGGACAGGCGGGCCAGCCGCCCCAAGAATCCGACTGGCGACCAGCGGCCGCTAGGGGAACCCACGATGACGAACGCACAGGGGAGCGGCGGCTCCATCGTTCACTTTTCGACGCGGGACCTGCCGCCTTCCAGGCGTCTGCCCGCGTTGCGCGATCTCTTCGACAGGTCTGTGCAACTCGAGATCGACACGGAGCCCGGGCATGCTGTCGAGATGACGATGGCCATGGCGCCCGGTCTGCGTCGCGCGAAGATGCTGTCTCCGCTCACCGCGCGCATGACGCGCCCCGCACCCATGCTCGTCGATGGCGAGGACACGGTCTGCCTGATGGTGAAGACGGGCGGCCACATGGCCTTGACGCAGCGCCGACGGGAAGCCGTGCCGCAAGTCGGTGACGGTGTCCTTCTCGTCTACCGCGAACCGGCGTCACTGCGCTTCGTCGAGGCCACCTATCTGTCCGTGCGCGTGCCATTCAAGTCGCTGGCGCTGGCCGACCCTGCCGCCGCCGGCCTGCACATCCCTGGCGATACGGAAGCGCTGTCGCTGTTGCGGGCCTATCTTGCGGGGCTGCCTGGACGTCTCGCCGACCCGCAACTCGGCCGGCTCTCAGCGGAGCATATCTACGACCTGATGGCGGTCGCCATCGGTGCAACGGAAGAAGGGAAACAGATCGCGAGCCAGCGTGGCGTGCGTGCCGCCCGGCTCGAAGCCATCAAGGCCGATCTGATCCAGCACGCCGCACTGACCCTCGATCAGCTGGCGGCGCGCCAGCGGGTCTCGCCACGCTACGTCCAGATGCTGTTCGAGGCCGCCGGCACCACCTTCTCGGCCTTTGCGCTCGGTCGGCGACTCGATCTTGCCAGCCGCTTGCTGACCAGTCCGCGCCGTGCCGGGACGTCGGTCGCCGCGATCGCGTTCGAGGCCGGTTTCGGCGATGTGTCGAACTTCAACCGGCGCTTCAAGCAGTGCTTCCTCATGACGCCCTCAGAGATGCGCGCGCAGTCTCTGCGAGCCGGGGTGTCCGGTCGATCGATGACCCGTCCTTGAGGGCGCGAGGAGTGGGACGACACACCCCACGAATGGACCGATCAGTCGATCAGCGCGCCGTCGTCGTGGAACGGATGCGGCCCGTCGAAGGAACCGCTGAAGGCGAGATGGCTGACCACGCCGGCCAGCGGCGTCCAGGCATGGACGAGAAAGCCGGGCGGCTCGATCATGAAATTCGAGGCCGCTTCCGTCGCCAGGTCGAGGGCGACGGCGTGGGCGGTCGAGGGCGCCGTCATCGCGATCGTGCCGGCGAGGCGTCGCTGGATGCTGCGATGCAGATGGCCGCAGACGATGCGCTCGACTTGCGGGTGGCGGGCGACGATCGCCGCCAGCTCGCGCTCGCCCCGCTGCAATCCGATCTCGTCCATGTGCCCGATGAGCGTGCGAAACGGCGGGTGATGCATCGCGACGATCGTCGGCGTGCCCGGCGCCTGCGCGAGCGTGCTGTCGAGCCAGGCGAGGCGCTCGGCGTCGAGCTCGCCGTGCGGTGCGCGGGGCACCGTCGTGTCGACGACGACGAGGCGCAGGCCGCCGAGGTCGACCGCGTACTGGATGAAGTCGTCGCCACCGTCGCCCATGTGCGCGTGCTCGGGAAAGGCGCGGCGCAACGCGGCACGGTCGTCGTGGTTGCCGGGCAAGAGATAGACGGGGCAGGAAAGCGGGGCGAGCAGCTTGCGCAGCTGCGCGTGCTCGTCGGCACGGCCGAAGTCGGTGAGGTCGCCGGTGACGACGACGGCATCGATGGCCTGCGGCAACGCCAGCGCGCTCTCGACCGCGCGCGCCAGATGCGCCGAGGTATCGACGCGGCGGTAGGCGAGTTGCCCCGGCAGGCGGATGTGCGTGTCGCTGAACTGGACGAGTACTCGTGGCGTCATGGCGTGGCATCGCCTCCTGACATGAATCGGCTCGCATCGATGTGCAGGCCGACGCGGTCGCCCTGCAGCCACGCCACATCGCGCGGCGCGTCGGCGACGAGTGTGCCCTGATCGGGCGTCTCGATGCGAAGCTGCACGCGGTCGCCGAGAAAGACGCGGCGCGCTTCCGGTGTGAAGCCGGTTCCAGCCTGAAGCAGCGGCTCGTTCTCGTAAGCCGCGAGCAGCCTTGCGCGCAAGGTGGCGTCGTGTCGCACCATCCGGTCCAGCAGGGCCTGCCATTCGCGCGCCAGCTGGCGCGCGAATGCGGCAGCAGGGTCGATCGACGCGCTCCCGCACACTATCGGGAGTAGCTTCAGAAAGCACAGCATGGCGACGATACCAACCCGTTTGACGCGATCCTGGGACCTGAAACATCCAATCCTTTCAGCCCCGATGGCCTTTGCTGGTGGCGGACAGTTGGCGGCCGCTGTCAGCCGCAGTGGAGGGCTCGGCTTGATCGGCGGTGGGTATGGGGATGCAGCCTGGCTGGAGGAGCAGTTCGAACTGGCTGGCGCGGAGTCCGTTGGGGTTGGCTTCATTACATGGTCCTTGCACAAGTCCCCGTCCTTGCTGACGGGCGTTCTCAAGCACAAGCCGAGGGCCGTCATGCTCTCGTTCGGGGATCCCAGGCCATTCGTGGCGGAGATTCGGGCAGCGGGTGCGAAGCTGATCTGTCAATGCCAGCACATGGGGCATGTCGCGGATGCTGTCGACGTCGGGGCGGACGCCGTCGTTGCTCAAGGGGCGGAAGCTGGCGGGCACGGCGCATTGCGCGGTGTCATGACTTTCGTTCCCGAGGCGGCCGACTACATCCGGACGCGCGCCACCGACACGCTGCTCCTCGCGGCTGGCGGCCTTGCCGATGGCCGGGGTCTGGCCGCAGCGCTGATGCTCGGCGCCGACGGGGTGCTGGTCGGAACCCGATTGTGGGCATCGAACGAGGCGCTCGTTCATGCACGGCATCACCAAGCCATCATCCAGACGGATGGCGATGGGACCGTCCGTACTCGCGTTGCGGACATCGCCCGCCAGTTGGCGTGGCCAACGGAATTCACGGCCCGCATCCGCCGCAACGCCTTCACGGACCGATGGCATGGACACGAAGATGAACTGGAGAAGGATCTCTCGGCGCAAGGTCCTCGCTATCGGCAAGCATTCGCCGACGGGGACCCAGACAACACAGGCGTGTGGTTCGGCGAGGCCGCCGGACTCATAAATTCGATAGCACCCGCTGCACTCATCATCGAGCGCATCACCGCCGAGGCCCAGGCCTGCCTGGTGCGCTATGCCTGATACGCTGAGGCGACTTGTGATTCCCGCCCCTTTGTGCACACTTGCACCGCATCCCGCCAAGCCGCCGAACCCGTGCCATGAACGTCTCTTCCCTCATCGAACCCGACCGCGTCCACAAATCCGTCTACACCGACCAGCAGATCTTCGACCAGGAGATGGAGAACATCTTCGAGAAGGTCTGGGTCTACTGCGGGCACGAGTCGCAGATCCCGAACGCCGGCGACTACTACGCCGTGACGATCGGGCGCCAGCCGATGATCATGGTGCGCGGCAGCGACGGCAAGAGCATCGCCGTGCTGCACAACCGCTGCCCGCACCGCGGCGTGCAGCTCGTGGGCAACCTCAAGGGGAACACCGGCGGCGCCTTCGTGTGCTCGTACCACGCCTGGAGCTTTCACCTCGACGGCAAGGTGCGCGCCATTCCGCTGGCGCGCGGCTACGAGGGCACGGCGATGAACAAGTCGAACCCCGACTGCAACGTCAAGCGCGCGGCGCGCACAGGCAGCTATCGCGGCTTCGTGTTCGCCAGCCTCGCCGCCGAAGGGCCTTCGCTCGAAGAGTTCCTGGGCGACGCGAAGATCGCCTTCGACGACATGTGCGACCGCTCGCCGCTCGGCGAGGTGGAGGTCGTTCCCTACTGCCACCGCATGATCCAGCAGTCGAACTGGAAGTTCTTCATGGAGAACCAGCTCGACGCGCTGCATCCCTCGGTCACGCACCAGTCGACCGGCATCGCCGCCGGCCGCGTGGAAAAGCGCATCAAGGAACGTGATGGCTCGGCGCCGCTGCACTACCACTACCTCTCCACCTTCGCCTCGAGCTTCGAGCAGTGGGACAGCGTGCAGACCATCAACTTTCCGCGCGGCCACGGCATCCTCAAGGCCTACATGGGCCTGCGCCCGCAGGATCCCGACACGCTCGAGTACGAGGCGCTGCTGAAGAAGGCCTATGGCGAGGCGAAGACCGAGGAGTTCCTCTCGCGCAGCATCCACCACGTGCTCGTCTATCCCTACCTCTCGGTGCAGTCGCCGCTGCAGCAGCTGCGCTGCCTGCGCCCGATCTCGCCAGACAAGACGCTCTCCGAGATCTGGCACTTTCGCCTGAAGGGCGCGCCCGAGGCGATCTACCGGCGCAGCCTCTGGTACTACAACCTCGTCAACTCGCCGGCCACCATGATCAACGCCGACGACCTCGAGAACTGGACCAAGGCGCA
>JBBRLS010000073.1:0-15031 GCA_038231215.1 Burkholderiales bacterium
CGCCCGTTCTTTGGCTGCCTGAGCACGATGTCGATCAACTTGTCGCCGTCGCGAAACTGGCCGACGTTGCTGCCGCCGTTGATGGTGTGCGCCGCCTGCGCGATTCCCTGGCTGGTGACACCGAGCACGCGTGCCTTGTCCTGGTCGATGTCGAGGTGCAACGACTTGACCGACTCGTTCCAGTTGTCGTTGACGCCGAGCAGGTTGGGGTTCTTGCGCATGATCGCCTTCACCTCGTCGGCGTAGGCGCGCACGTGCGAAGGCTCCGGTCCGACGACGCGAAACTGCACCGGATAGGCGACCGGCGGGCCGTTCGGCAAGAGTTTGGCGCGGGCGCGCACCTCGGGAAACTCGGCGGCCAGGAGGCCCGGCAGCGCGATGCGAACGCGCTCGCGCGCCTTCATGTCGCGCGGCAAGACGATCATCTGGCTGGCGTTGCTCTGCGGAAAGATCTGGTCGAGGACGAGCACGAAGCGTTCGGCGCCGCTGCCGACCCAGGTCGTCACGTCGGTCACGCCGTCGAGACCGAGGATGCGCTTCTCGACGCGCCGGGTCACCTCTTCGTTGGCCGCGTAAGAGGTGCCTTCGGGGTACCAGAGGTCGACCATGATCTCGAGGCGACTCGAGTCCGGAAAGAACTGCTGCTGCACCGCGCCCATGCCGGCGACGCCGAGAAAGAGCGTGCCCACGGTCGCGCCGATCGTCACCCAGCGATGCCGCACGCACCAGGCGACGATGCCGCGAAAGCGGCTGTAGAACGGCGTATCGAAAAGCTCGTGCGGCTGCTCTCCAGCGGCGTGCGTTCGCTCCTTCAACAGGATCGTGCCGAGGTAGGGAACGAAGTACACCGAGACCAGCCACGAGATGACGAGCGCCGCCGCCGTCACCGCGAAGATCGCGAAGGTGTACTCGCCGACCGTCGACTGCGCCAGGCCGATCGGCAGGAAACCCACCGCCGTGATCAGCGTGCCGGTGAGCATCGGCATCGCCGTCGCCTCGTAGGCGAAGGTGGCGGCGCGCGCCTTGTCGAAGCCCTCTTCGAGCTTTCGCACCATCATCTCGACGGCGATGATCGCGTCGTCGACGAGCAGGCCGAGGGCGATGATCAGCGAGCCGAGCGAAATCTTGTGCAGGCCCACGCCGGCATAGAACATGACGACGAAGGTGATGGCGAGCACGAGCGGGATCGTGATCGCGACGACGAGACCGGGCCGCCAGTCGAGGCGCAGCGGCTTGAAGTGCAGGCCGAGCGCGATGAAGCTCACTGCGAGCACGATGACGATCGCTTCGATGAGCGTGCCGACGAACTCGTTGACCGAGCCCGACACCACCTTGGCCTGGTTCTGGAACTGGTGCAGCTCGAGGCCTGCCGGCAGCTCGGCACGGATCTCGGCCGAGGTGCGCTCCAGCGCCTTGCCGAGCTCGATGATGTCGCCGCCGCGCGCCATCGAGATGCCGAGCGCGATCACCTCCTTGCCGTGGTCGCGCACCTTGACCTGCGGCGGATCGAGGGTGGCGCGCTTGATCTCGGCGATGTCGCCGAGCTTGAAGGCCGAGCCGTTGGCGCGGATCGGAAAGCGGCGCAGGTCGTCGAGCGAATTGAACTGGCCGGCGACGCGCACCTGGATCGAATCGGTCGGCGCGTTGATCGTTCCGCCGGACTCGATCGCGTTCTGCTGGCCGAGTTGGGCCAGCACCTGGTTGAAGTCGAGACCGAGCTGGGCGAGCCGCTGCTGCGAGATCTCGACGAAGACCTTCTCGTCCTGCGCGCCGAAGATCGCGACCTTGTTGACGTCCTTCACCTTGAGCAGGCGCTGCCGCACCTGGTCGGCGTGGTCCTTCAACTCGGCGTAGCTGAAGCCATCGGCCGAAAGGGCATAGATCGAGCCGTAGACGTCGCCGAACTCGTCGTTGAAGTACGGGCCGTTCACGCCGGGCGGCAAGGTGCCGCGCATGTCGCCGATTTTCTTGCGCACCGAGTACCAGATCTGCGGCATCTCCTTGGGCGGCGAGGAGTCGCGCACCTGGAACAGGATCAGCGCTTCGCCGGGCTTCGAATAGCTGCGGATGCGATCGGAATACGGCACCTCTTGCAGCGTCTTCTCGAGCTTGTCGGTCACTTGCTCGGCAACCTGCTGCGCCGTCGCACCCGGCCAGAAGACGCGGATCGCCATGGCGCGAAACGTGAACGGCGGGTCCTCGTCCTGGCCGAGCTGGAAGTAGGCCACGGCACCGAGAACCAGAAAGACGACGAGCAGGTAGCGCGTCAGGGCGCGATGCTCGAGCGCCCAGCGCGAGATGTTGAAGCGTCGCTCCTCGGCCGGCGCGGCCGTCGGCGTCGCCAGGGTGCCCGATTCGACGCCGTTCATGGCCGGCTCGCCGATGCGCTGACAGGCACGACCGCAGCCTGCGGCAGCGAGGCGGCGGAGGCGGCCGCGAGCGGCGCTTCCGGATCGTTGTAGAGCCTCACCTTCTGCCCCGGGCTCAGCACGTGGACGCCGGCGGTGACGACACGATCGCCCGGCATCAGGCCGGCCAGGACGACGGCGTCGTTGCCGTCGGCGCCGCCGATCGTGACCCGCCTCGAGACCGTCGTCATCGATGCCGCGTCGACGATCCAGACCGTGCTCTTGCCGTGATCCTCTTTCAAGGCCGAAAGCGGCACCCTGGCGATGCCGGCGACGCGCGGCGTATCGACCGCCACCGTCGCGGTCTGGCCGAGGCGCGGGCCGTCGGCCTCGCCGAGGTCGGCCTTGACGAGAAATGTTCGCGTCGCCGGATCGGCGGCCGCCGAGACCTCGCGGATCTTCGCCGCCACCGTGCCGGCGCCGCTGCTCCACAGGCGGACCTGCACCGTGCCCTGCCGCGCGGCGATCGCCTGGATCAGGCCGACCTTGTCTTCGGGCACCGAGAAGGCGACGTCGCGAGGCCCGTCACGCGCCAGCCGCACCACAGACGCGCCGGCTGCGACGACCATGCCCGGCTCGACGTCGACGCCGGTGACGACGCCGCCCGTGTCGGCGTTGAGCGCCGCGTAGCCGGCCTGGTTGCCCTGCACTCCCGACTGCGCCCGCGCCTGCTCGAGTTGCGCTTTCGCGACCTTCAGCGTCGTCTCGCGCCGTTCGAGTTCGGCGCCGCTGATGAAGCCCTGGTCCTTCAGGTCGCGATAGCGCTTGAAGTCGGCTTCGGCCTGCTGCAGGCTGACTGCGGCGCTGGCGACCGCGGCCCGCGCCACGTCCTCGCCGAGGCGCAGGTCGCGTGGGTCGAGGCGGGCGAGCAACTGGCCGGCCTTCACCGCGTCGCCGACGTTGACCGGCCGTTCGATCATCTTGCCGCCGACGCGAAAGCCGAGCCGCGATTCGACGCGAGCGCGGATCTCGCCGGCGTATTCGTAGGTGCCACCGGCCGAGGCCGGGGCAATGACGAGGGTCTTCACCGCACGCAGCGGCTCCGGCGGCGGCGGTGCCTTGGAACATGCGGCCAGCAGCAGGACGAGCGAGGAAACAAGCAGCGTGGAACGGGGAATGGCACGGTTCATCTCGACGAGCTCCACGACTAACTGACTGACCGGTCAGTAATATACGGTGCACCCGACGCAGCGTCAAACGACCTCCCTGCGCGCGAATCAACGCGCGCCGCGGGACTGAAAACGGCGGGCATGGAGAATCGCCGTCGTGCCTGTCGATCACTACGAGAACTTTCCGGTCGCTTCGCTGCTGTGCCCGGCCGCGCTGCGCCCCGCCGTCGAAGCGATCTACGCGTTTGCGCGGACCGCCGACGACATTGCCGACGAAGGCGACGCGCCCCCCACTGCGCGGCTCGCCGACCTGGCCGACTATCGACAAGACCTCGCTGCCGTCGCCGCCGGCACGAGGCCTTCGCCGCGTTGGCTTCGAGTCTTCGGACCGCTCGCCGAGGCCATCGAGCGGCATCGCCTGCCGATCGGCTTGCTCGACGACCTGCTCGACGCGTTCACCCAGGACGTGACGACGCAACACTACGCCGACCGCGCGACGCTGCTCGACTACTGCCGCCGTTCCGCCAATCCGGTCGGCCGTCTGTTGCTTCATCTCTACGGCATCGCCGATGCCGATGCGCTGGCCCGCTCCGACGCCATCTGCAGCGCGCTGCAACTCGCCAACTTCTGGCAGGACCTCAGCCGCGATACGAGGCACGGGCGCCTCTACGTGCCCGAGGCGGACTGCCGGCGCCATGGCGTCGATCCCGCGGCGCTGCTCACCGCGCAGGACAGCGAAGCCGTGCATGCAATCGTGCTCGACCTGGTCGCCTGGGCGCGCGAGCTGATGTGCTTCGGCGCGCCCCTGGTGCACGCCGTCCCCGGTCGTGCCGGATGGGAGCTTCGTCTCGTCGTGCAGGGTGGGCTTCGCGTGCTCGAGCGCATCGACCGCCTGGATGGCGCGACCCTGCATGAGCGGCCCAAGCTCGGCTGGACCGACGCGCCGACGATCGCCTGGCGGGCGCTGCGCATGGGCGCTCGCAACGCGGCTCCGGCCCGACGCGTCGCCTGATCGCACGGCACGACAACGCGCGAAGCCCTCGATGACGCCGGAACAATACGTCCAGGAAAAAGCCGCGGCGAGCGGCTCGAGCTTCTACTACGCCTTCCTCTTCTTGCCGCCGCCGCGGCGCGCCGCCATCACCGCGTTCTACGCGTTCTGCCGCGAGGTCGACGATGTCGTCGACGAGGTGTCGGACCGCGGCGTCGCTGCCGCCAAGCTGGCCTGGTGGCAAAGCGAGATCGCGACCAGCTATCAAGGCAACCCGAGCCATCCGGTCATGCGCGCCTTGATGCCGACCTCGGCCGCCTACGGCATCGAGGCGAAGCATCTGCTCGCCGTGATCGAAGGCTGCCAGATGGACCTCGATCAATCGCGCTACCTCGACTTCCCCGGATTGGCGCGCTATTGCGATCTCGTTGCCGGCGTCGTCGGCGAGGTCGCGGCGAACATCTTCGGACGCAGCGGCGAATCGACGCTCGCCTATGCGCACCGGCTCGGCCTGGCGATGCAGCTCACCAACATCATCCGCGACGTCGGCGACGACGCGCGGCGCGGCCGCATCTATCTGCCGATGGACGAGCTGAAGCGCTTCGACATCAAGGCCAACGAGTTGCTCGAGCGTCGCTACAGCGAGCGCTTCACGGCGCTCATGACCTTTCAGGCCGAGCGCGCGCATCGCTCGTACGACGAGGCACTGGCGCTGCTCGACCCGGCCGACCGCCGCGCGCAAAAGCCCGGTCTCATGATGGCGAACATCTATCGCAGCCTGCTGCGAGAGATCGAGGCCGACCAGTTCCAGGTGCTGCACCAGCGCATTTCTCTGACGCCGATCAGGAAGCTCTGGATCGCGATGCGGACCAACTGGACCGGCCGCTAGTGAAGCGTCGCATCGCCGTCATAGGCGCGGGCTGGGCCGGTTTGACGAGCGCCGTCGAGTGCGCTGCGGCAGGCGCCGAGGTGACGCTGATCGAAATGGCGCCCGTGGTCGGTGGCCGGGCCCGCGACGTCGCCGCGAACGAGGGACTCGACAACGGCCAGCACATCTGCATCGGCGCCTACAGCGAGACCTTGCGCGTGATGGCGCAGGTGGGGGTCGCCGAGGCGGATGCCTTTCTTCGCTTGCCGCTTCGCCTCGTCGACGCCGCAGGCTTCGGACTGCGTTTGCCCGCGGGCGCGCCCATGCCGGCGTTCGTGCGCGCCGTGCTCGGCCGGCGCGGCTGGTCGTGGCGCGACCGGATCGCGCTGCTGGCGACGGCCTTCGGCTGGTCCCGGCGCGCCTTCGCCTGCGCGCCTGGCGCGACGGTCGCCGATCTCGTCGCGGGCTTGCCGCCTTCGGTGCGCAGCCAGTTCATCGAGCCGCTTTGCATTGCCGCGCTCAACACGCCGTCCGGGTCGGCAAGCGGCCCGGTCTTCATGCGTGTGTTGCACGACGCCCTGGCATCGGGACCCGGCGCCGCCGATCTGCTGCTGCCCCGGGTCGGACTCGGCGCCCTGCTGCCTCGGCCGGCCATCGCCTGGCTGGAGGCCAAAGGCGCCAGCGTTCGACTCGCGCATCGCGTCGAGCGGGTCGAAGCCGCGGGCAGCACCTGGCTCGTCGACGGAGCCGCCTTCGACGCCGTGGTCGTTGCCGCCAGCCCGCACGAGTCCGCGCGCCTGGTCGTCGCGCACGACGCGGCGTGGGCAGCGCGCGCGATGGCGCTGCGCCACGAGCCGATCGTCACCGTCTACGCGACGAGCGCCGGCACGCGGCTGCCCGAGCCGATGCTGGTGCTCCATGCCGGCGAAGGCCGCCCGGCGCAGTTCGTCTTCGACCGCGGCCAGCTCGGCGGAGCAGCCGGACTGCTGGCCTTCGTCGTCAGCGGCGCAGCGTCATGGGTCGAGCGCGGTCTGTTCGCCACCGAAGCGGCCACGCTCGCGCAGGCGCGATCCGAACTCGCGACGCACCTGCGCGGGCCACTCGAACCGCTGCGCACGATCGTCGAGAAGCGCGCCACGTTTCGCTGCACGCCCCTGCTCGACCGGCCGCCGAGCCGCATCGCGCCGGGCCTCGTCGCCGCCGGCGACTACGTCGACGGTCCCTATCCGGCGACGCTGGAAGGCACGGTGCGAAGCGGCGTCGCCGCGGCCCACGCCGTCATGGCCTGACGCTCGGCGAGAATCGCCGCATGCGCAAGATCGAAGACCGTGCCATCACCGTCCAGGTGCTGGGGCGCGCCTTTTCCTTGCTCGACCTGCTCGCCTCGCACCAGGAGCCGGTCACGCTCAAGGTCATCAGCGAGCAGAGCGGCCTGCACCCGTCGACCGCGCATCGCATCCTCAACGACCTGACGATCGGCCGCTACGTCGACCGGCCCGAGCCCGGCAGCTACCGGCTCGGCATGCGTCTGCTCGAGCTCGGCAATCTCGTCAAGGCGCGGCTCGACGTGCGCGACGCGGCTCTGGCGCCGATGCGCGAGCTGCACAAGCTCACGCATCAGCCCGTCAACCTTTCGATGCGCCAGGGCGACGAGATCGTCTACGTCGAGCGAACCTACAGCGAGCGTTCGGGAATGCAGGTCGTGCGCGCGATCGGCGGACGGGCGCCGCTCCACCTCACCTCGGTCGGCAAGCTGTTCCTGGCCCAGGACGATGCGCAGCGCGTGCGCGCCTACGCCGCGCGAACCGGCCTGGCCGGGCACACGCGCAACAGCATCACCGATATCGCCTCGCTGGAGCGCGAACTCTCGCGGGTGACGCAGTACGGCACGGCGCGCGACGACGAAGAGCTGGAACTCGGCGTACGCTGCATGGCGGCCGGCATCCTCGACGATCAGGGCAAGCTCGTCGCCGGCCTGTCGATCTCGGCCCCGGCCGATCGGCTCGAGGAAAGCTGGCTGGAGCGCCTGCGCGCTACCGCGGCGCAGATCTCGTCGGCGCTCGGACACCGCGGCTAGCGGCGCCGACTGCTGCGAAGGCTCAGGCCTTGGGCTTGATGCCGCTGAAGCCCGGCACCGAGCGGGCGGACTCCGTGACCCAGCGACGCACGCGCTCGGCATCGCCGATGCGCGAGTACTTGCCCGCCGAATCGAGGAACACCATGATGAGCTGGCGGCCGGCCATGGTCGCCTGCATGACGAGGCAGCGGCCGGCCTCCGAGATGTAGCCGGTCTTCTGCAGGCCGATGTCCCACTCCGGGCTCTTGACGAGTCCGTTGGTGTTGCGGAACTGGACGGCGCGGTTGCCGACCTCGACCGCGTATTCATGCGAAGTCGACAGTTCGCGAATGATCTGGTGCTCATGCGCCGCCTTGACCAGCGTCGCCAGGTCGCGAGCGCTCGACTGGTTGCGGCTCGACAAACCCGTCGGCTCGACGTAGTGCGTGTCGTTCATGCCGAGGGCATGCGCCTTGGCGTTCATCGCCTCGACGAAGGCGCCCAGGCCGCCCGGGTAGGTGCGGCCCAGTGCGTGCGCGGCGCGGTTCTCCGACGACATCAGCGCCAGGTGCAGCATGTCTTCGCGCGGCAGCGTCGTGCCGACCTTGAGACGCGAGCGGCTGCCCTTCTCGGTGTCGATGTCGTCGTCGGTGATGGTGATCGGGTCGGCCAATGGCAGGTTGGCCTCGGTGACGACGACCGCTGTCATCAGCTTGGTCAGCGAGGCGATCGGCAGTACGGCCTGCGAGTTCTTGCTGAACAGCACCTCGTTGGTGTCCTGGTCGAGGACCAGCGCAACGCCTGACTTCAGCTCGAGCGAATCGGCCGAGTCGTGCAGGCCGATCATCTGGCCGAACGACGGGTGGGCCGGCTCGAAACGAACGAAGGCGACGTGGCGCAAGCCGCCGCGTCGCGGCGCGCCGGCGACCAGCACCTGGCGAACCCGGGCGTGGGCGGCGATCTTCGTCAGGGCCGCCTTCGAGGCGGCGTGCTTCCTGGCGGTCTCGCGGTCGGCGGCAGAGGACTTCGAAGGGGCCGCGGCGACAGCGGTGCAAAGGCAGATGCAGAGGGCCGTTGCAGCGAGCTTGGCAATCGAAGTCACGTTCATCCTTGTAACAGGCAGCGGGCGCGAGTCTATTCGAGGCAAGAAAAACGCGCAAGATCAAAAACTTGCGCGTTGTTTCTAAAGTGAGACTACGGACACGGAATGGGCACTCTCCCGCATCCGATCCCTTCGTCTCAGCCCTGCGCAGCGACCCGCTCGGTCTTGCTGTGCAGCTTGTTCAACGCCGCAAGGTAGGCTTTCGCCGACGCGACGACGATGTCCGGATCGGCACCGACGCCGTTGACGACGCGGCCGCCGTGTTGCAGTCGCACCGTCACCTCGCCTTGCGATTCTGTCGAGCCGCTGGTGATCGCATTGACCGAATAGAGCAGCATTTCCGCACCACTCGCGACCTTCGACTCGATCGCCTTCAGGCTCGCATCGACCGGCCCGTTGCCGTCGCTCGATGCGTGGTGCTGCACTTCGCCGGCGGCGAAGGCGACGCTGGCTTGCGGACGCTCGCCCGTCTCGGAGTGCTGCGAGAGCGAGATCAGGCGGTAGTGCTCGTGCTCGGCCACCACCGCCTCGTCCATGACGAGCGCGAGAATGTCCTCGTCGAAGATGTCGCTCTTCCTGTCGGCGAGTTCCTTGAAGCGGGCGAAGGCGGTGTTGATGTCGGCTTCGGCCTCCATCTCGATGCCGAGTTCCTTCAGGCGCTGCTTGAAGGCGTTGCGCCCGGAGAGCTTGCCGAGCACGATCCGGTTGGTGGCCCAGCCGACGTCCTCGGCGCGCATGATCTCGTAGGTGTCGCGTGCCTTCAGCACGCCGTCCTGGTGGATGCCCGAAGCGTGCGCGAACGCATTGGCCCCGACCACCGCCTTGTTCGGCTGCACGACGAAGCCGGTCGTCTGCGCTACCAGGCGCGAGGCCGGGACGATCTGCGTCGCATCGATGCCGATCTCGAGACCGAAATGATCCTTGCGCGTGCGCAGGGCCATCACGACCTCCTCGAGCGAGCAGTTGCCCGCGCGCTCGCCGAGGCCGTTGATCGTGCACTCGATCTGCCGCGCGCCGCCGATCTTCACGCCAGCCAGCGAGTTGGCGACGGCCATGCCGAGATCGTTGTGGCAGTGCACCGACCAGACAGCCTTGTCGGAATTTGGAATGCGCTCGCGCAGGTTGCGCAGGAACTCGCCGTACAACTCGGGCACGGCATAGCCGACCGTGTCGGGGATGTTGATCGTCGTCGCGCCCTCGGCGATCGTCGCCTCGAGCACGCGGCAGAGAAAGTCGAAGTCGGAGCGATAGCCGTCTTCCGGCGAGAACTCGACGTCGCCGGTGAGCTTGCGCGCGAAGCGGACCGAGAGCTTCGCCTGCTCGAAGACCTGGTCCGGCGTCATGCGAAGCTTTTTCTCCATGTGCAGCGCGCTGGTAGCGATGAAGACGTGGATGCGCGTCGACTCGCCGCCCTTCAGGGCCTCGGCAGCGCGCGAGATGTCGCGGTCGTTGGCGCGCGCCAGCGAGCAGACGGTCGAGCCCTTGATGGCGTGGGCGATCGCCCGAACCGCCTCGAAGTCGCCGTTCGACGACGCCGCGAAGCCGGCCTCGATGACGTCGACCTTGAGCCGCTCGAGCTGCCGGGCGATGCGAAGCTTCTCGTCCTTGGTCATCGAGGCGCCTGGCGATTGCTCGCCGTCGCGCAAGGTGGTGTCGAAGATGAACACGCGATCGGTCACGGCTTTTTCCCTTCAGAAAACAAAACGGCCCGCTGCGTTTGCAAGCGGGCCGGTTGACGAGACGTTGGAGACGAGTTCGTTCAGCGAGCCCTTGTGGGTACAAGAAGAAGCAGCGCGGAAGGAATTCGATACGTCACGATTTCAATATAGCACGGCTCTTCAGCGATGCAGGCCTTGTTCGTCGGGTTCGTCGGTCGACGTTGCAATCACGCTCACCGGCTTTCCCTTGAGCCGCTTCCACACGTAGACCGCATAGCCGGAGAGGCCGTACACCATGAACAGGCCGACCAGCACGATGGGCGGATGCAGGTTGATGACGGCGATCCCGAGAGCGATCAGGACGATGACGATGAAGGGCACCGAGCGCTTCAGGCTCAGGTCCTTGAAGCTGTAGAAGGGCACGTTCGTGACCATCGTCAGCCCGGCGTATAGCGTGAAGGCGAAGGTCGTCCAGCCGAGCCACGGGCCTTCTTCGATGCCGGTGAAGCCCTGGTTGTCCATGAGCCAGATGAAGCCCATCACGACGGCCGCGGCGGCCGGGCTCGGCAGGCCCTGGAAGAAGCGCTTGTCGACGACGCCGATATTGGTATTGAAGCGCGCCAGACGCAGCGCAGCGCAGGAGCAATACACGAACGCCGCGATCCAGCCCGGCTTGCCGAGCCCGCGCAGCGCCCACTCGTAGGCGATGAGTGCCGGCGCAGCGCCGAAGGACACCATGTCGGAGAGCGAGTCCATGTGCTCGCCAAACACGCTTTGCGTCTTCGTCATGCGCGCAACGCGGCCGTCGAGGCTGTCGAGGACCATGGCGGCGAAGACGCCGTAGGCCGATTGCTCGAAGCGGCCGTTCATCGCCATCACCACGGCATAGAAGCCGCCGAAAAGCGCACCCAGCGTGAACAGGTTGGGCAGGATGTAGATGCCCTTGCGGCGCGGGCGCGGCGGCGGACCGGCGTGCTCGACCGGGACGTCGTCGGGTTCGGGCGTCATGCGCAGGCCTGTCGGTGCAGACGCAGGCACATCAGTTGCGCGACTGGTCGACCAGCCGGTTTTTCTTGATCCACGGCATCATGGCGCGGAGCTTTTCACCGACGACCTCGATCGGGTGCTCGGCCGTCAGGCGGCGCTTGCTCATCAGCGTCGGCGCGCCGGCGCGGTTCTCGAGGATGAAGCTCTTGGCGTACTCGCCGGTCTGGATGTCCTTCAGCATCTGCTTCATCGCCGCGCGCGTGCGCTCGTCGACGATCTTGGGCCCGCTCACGTACTCGCCGTATTCGGCGTTGTTCGAGATCGAGTAGTTCATGTTGGCGATGCCGCCTTCGTAGATCAGGTCGACGATGAGCTTGAGTTCATGCAGGCACTCGAAGTAGGCCATCTCCGGCGCATAGCCGGCCTCGACCAGGGTGTCGAACCCGGCCTTGATCAGCTCGACCGTTCCGCCGCACAGCACCGCCTGCTCGCCGAACAGGTCGGTCTCGGTCTCTTCGCGGAAGTTGGTCTCGATCACGCCGGCCTTGCCGCCGCCATTGGCCGCGGCGTAGCTGAGCGCCAGGTCGCGCGCCTTGCCCGACTTGTCGGCGTGCACGGCGATCAGGTGCGGAACGCCGCCGCCCTGGGTGTAGGTCGAGCGCACGGTGTGGCCGGGCGCTTTCGGCGCGACCATCCAGACGTCGAGGTCGGCGCGCGGCACGACCTGGCCGTAGTGAACATTGAAGCCGTGCGCGAAGGCGAGCGACGCGCCCTGCTTGATGTTCGGCTCGACGTCGTTCTTGTAGACGGTGGCGATCTGCTCGTCGGGCAGCAGCATCATGACAATGTCGGCCGCCTTTACCGCGTCGGCCACTTCAGCGACCTTGAGCTTGGCCGCCTCGGCCTTGGACCATGAAGCTCCCCCCCTGCGCAGGCCGACCGTGACGCGCACGCCGCTGTCGGAGAGGTTTTGCGCATGAGCGTGGCCTTGCGAGCCGTAGCCGATGATGGTGACGTTCTTGCCCTTGACGAGGCTGAGGTCGGCGTCCTTGTCGTAGTAGACCTTCATGACTGCACTCTTTTCCTGTTCGATGAATGTGAAAGTTGATCGGGAGCTGTGGACCTAGACGCGCAGGATGCGCTCGCCGCGGCCGATTCCGCTGGAACCGGTGCGCACCGTCTCGAGGATGACGCTCTTGTCGATCGCCTCGAGAAAGGCGTCGAGCTTGTCGGCGGCGCCGGTCAGCTCGACGGTGTAGCTCTTCTCGGTGACGTCGATGATGCGGCCGCGAAATATCTCGGCCATGCGCTTCATCTCGTCGCGCTCCTTGCCGACGGCGCGCACCTTGATGAGCATGAGCTCGCGCTCGGTGTAGGCGCCCTCGGTCAGGTCGACGACCTTGACGACCTCGATCAGCCGGTTCAGGTGCTTGGTGATCTGCTCGATCACCTCGTCGGAGCCGGTCGTGACGATCGTCATGCGCGAGAGCGACGGATCTTCGGTCGGCGCGACCGTCAAGGTCTCGATGTTGTAGCCGCGCGCCGAGAAGAGCCCGACGACACGGGACAACGCACCGGGCTCGTTCTCGAGAAGGACGGCGATGATGTGCTTCACGGCAGCTCCCGCCCGGCCGCCCGAAGGGAGCTGCCCGCCCCCACGGGGGGCAGCGAACGAAGTGAGCGTGGGGGCCTCACAGATCCTCCGATCCGAGCAGCATTTCGCTGATGCCCTTGCCCGCCTTGACCATCGGCCAGACGTTTTCGGTCTGGTCGGTGCGGACGTCGAGGAACACGGTGCGGTCCTTCAGGCGCAGCATCTCGCGCAGCGCCGGCTCGACCTCCGAAGGCTTGTCGATGCGGATGCCGACGTGGCCGTAGGCCTCGGCGAGCTTCACGAAGTCGGGCAGCGCGTCCATGTAGCTGTGCGAATAGCGGCCGCCGTAGTCGATCTGCTGCCACTGCCGCACCATGCCGAGGTAGCGGTTGTTGAGCGACACGATCTTGACCGGCGTCTTGTACTGCTGGCAGGTCGAGAGCTCCTGAATGCACATCTGGATCGAGCCCTCGCCGGTGATGCAGAAGACCTCTGCCTCGGGCTTGGCCAGCTTGATGCCCATGGCGTACGGCAGGCCGACGCCCATCGTGCCGAGGCCGCCGGAATTGATCCAGCGCCGCGGCTCGTCGAAGCGGTAGTACTGCGCCGCCCACATCTGGTGCTGGCCGACGTCGGAGGTGATGTAGGTCTCGCGGTCCTTGGTCAGCTCCCAGAGCGTCTCGACCACGTGCTGCGGCTTGATGACGTCGCCCGTGCCCTTCGAATAGGCGAGGCAATCGCGCTTTCGCCACTCGTTGATCTGCGACCACCACGGCGACAGCACCTTGACGTCGGGCTTGGAGGCAGACTCGCGGATCTGCGACGTGAGCTCCTGCAGCACGTCCTTCACGTCGCCGACGATCGGGATGTCGACGCGCACCCGCTTCGAGATCGACGAAGGGTCGATGTCGATGTGGATGATCTTGCGCTCGACCGAGGCGAAGTGCTTCGGGTTGCCGATGACCCGGTCGTCGAAGCGTGCCCCGACTGCGAGCAGGACGTCGCAGTTCTGCATCGTCATGTTCGCTTCGTAGGTGCCGTGCATGCCGAGCATGCCGAGGAACTTCGGGTCGCTCGCCGGATACGCGCCCAGGCCCATCAGCGTGTTGGTGCAGGGAAAACCGAGCAGGTCGACGAGCGCGCGCAATTCAGCCGACGCATTGCCCAAGACGACGCCGCCGCCCGTGTAGATGTACGGTCGCCTGGCCGACAGGAGAAGCTGCGCGGCCTTCCTGATCTGCCCGCCGTGGCCCTTCCTCACCGGGTTGTACGAGCGCATCTCGACCGTCGCCGGATAGTGGTACGGCGCGGTCGCCATCGACACGTCCTTCGGCACGTCGACGACCACCGGGCCGGGCCGGCCGGTGCGCGCGATGTGGAAGGCCTTCTTCATCGTCAGCGCCAGATCGCGAACGTCCTTGACGAGAAAGTTGTGCTTGACGATCGGCCGCGTGATGCCGACCGTGTCGCATTCCTGGAAGGCATCGAGGCCGATCGCCGGCGTCGGCACCTGGCCGGTGACGATGACCATCGGGATCGAGTCCATGTACGCCGTGGCGATGCCGGTCACCGCGTTGGTGACGCCCGGCCCCGACGTGACCAGCGCGACGCCGACCTCGCCGGTCGCCCGCGCGTAGCCGTCGGCGGCATGCACCGCCGCCTGCTCGTGACGCACGAGGACGTGCTCGATGGTCTGCTGCTTGTAAAGCGCGTCGTAGATGTAGAGGACGGCGCCGCCGGGGTAGCCCCAGAGGTACTTGACGTTTTCTGCCTGCAGGCAGCGGACGAGGATTTCGGAGCCGTTCGGCTCGGCGGCAGGGGCGGCGCGGGGAGCGACCGCCGGTACGCGCTCCAGATCGGGCGCTGACGTTTCCATGATTCTCTGACCTCTGTGAATTTCTCTGACGAAAAACCATCGGTGCGCCTTTCCACGCCCTCGTGAGGCGGGTGCGGTGCCTGGGTCGATCGCCCGGTGCGACTACGCGGTCGGGCCGCGCCGGCGATCGAATCTGTCGTGCAACCTTGAATTATCGCATCGCCCGCGTTCGCTTTCGGTTCGCGGCGGACCGCCCGTAGCCCGATGAGATAATGTGCTCCGCTTCGAGCTGCAGCCCTCAAGGCCGCCTTCCTTGGCCACCGACAAAGAACTTTCCGACTTTCTGAAGAGCGTCGAGAAGCGTGCCTGGAAGCGCGCCGTGTACGCCGTCCGGGACGAAGACGCGGCGCTCGACATCGTGCAGGACGCGATGATCCGCCTC
>JBBRLS010000074.1:0-14963 GCA_038231215.1 Burkholderiales bacterium
ACCTGTCGTCGGGCGGCAAGCTCGACATGCAGATCAAGGTCGAGAAGGGCCGCAGCTACGTGCCGGGCAACCTGCGCCGCTACGGCGACGAGCCGACCAAGTCGATCGGCCGGATCGTCCTCGACGCGTCGTTCTCGCCGGTCTCGCGCGTGAGCTACACGGTCGAGAGCGCCCGCGTCGAGCAGCGCACCGACCTCGACAAGCTGGTCATGGAGATCGCCACCAACGGCGCGATCACGCCGGAAGAGGCGATTCGTTCGTCGGCCAAGATCCTGGTCGAGCAGCTCGCGGTGTTCGCGCAGCTCGAAGGCCAGATCGGCGAGATGTTCGATCCGCAGCCGGTGCGCAGCACGCAGTTCGATCCGATCCTGCTCCGCCCGGTCGACGAGCTCGAGCTGACAGTACGTTCGGCGAACTGTCTGAAGGCCGAGAACATCTACTACATCGGCGACCTGATCCAGCGCACCGAGACCGAGTTGCTGAAGACGCCGAATCTCGGCCGCAAGTCGCTCAACGAAATCAAGGAAGTGCTGGCTTCGCGCGGGCTCACGCTCGGCGCGCGGCTGGAGAACTGGCCGCCGCAAGGCTTGGACAAGAGGTAAAAACGGCGCAAGCGCCGTTATCGGATTGAGTTGCCCGCCCGGGCAACTCGGTGCACCCGCCAGTACCTGACACGGCTGGCGGTCTACAACGAAAGGAAAGCACCATGCGTCACGGACACGGACTCCGCAAGCTCAACCGCACTTCCGAGCACAGGCTCGCGATGCTGCGCAACATGTGCGTCTCGCTGCTTCAGCACGAAGCGATCAAGACGACGCTACCCAAGGCCAAGGAACTGCGCCGCGTCGTCGAGCCGCTCATCACGTTGGCCAAGGAGCCGACTCTGGCGCACAAGCGCCTGGCGTTCGACCGCCTGCGCGACCGCGCCATCGTCACCAAGCTGTTCGCCGAGATCGGCCCGCGCTACAAGGCGCGTCCGGGCGGCTACACGCGCATCCTGAAGATGGGCTTTCGCGTCGGCGACAACGCGCCGATGGCCTTCGTCGAGCTCGTCGACCGGCCCGCGCCGGCCGAGACCGAAGCGGCCGCCGACAACGCCTGATCGTCGTCCGGGAGGGGGAGCCGTGCCGGCACCGCTGCTGCGCATTGCCCACCTGACGAAGAAGTACGGCGACGTAACCGTCGTCGACGACCTCTCGCTGGAGATCATGCCGGGCGAATGCCTCGGCGTGATCGGCCCGAACGGCGCCGGCAAGACGACGACGATCCGCATCTGCCTTGGCCTCACCGGCCCCGATGCCGGCGAGATCGAGGCCTTCGGCCTGCCGCTGCCCGCGCAGGTGCGCGAGGCCAAGAAGCGGATCGGCGTTGTCACCCAGTTCGACAGCCTCGACCCCGATTTCTCCTGCGCCGAGAACCTGCGCGTCTACGGCGCCTACTTCGGCCTGTCGCGGGCTGTCATCGACGAGCGCGTGCCCAAGCTGCTCGAGTTCGCGGCGCTGCAGTCGAAGGCGAACGCGAAGCCCGGCGAACTGTCGGGCGGCATGAAGCGGCGACTCTCGCTCGGTCGCGCCCTCATCAACGACCCCGACCTGCTCATCCTCGACGAGCCGACCACCGGCCTCGACCCGCAGGCGCGCCACCTGATGTGGGAGCGGCTGCAGAACCTGCTCCAGCAGGGCAAGGCGATCCTGCTGACGACGCATTTCATGGACGAGGCCGAGCGACTCTGCGATCGCCTGCTCGTGCTCGATCACGGCAAGAAGATCGCCGAGGGCACGCCGCGCAAGCTCATCGCCGAGCACCTCGAGAGCGACGTTGTCGAGGTCTACGGCGACGGTGCCGCGGCGGCCGGCAAAGCACACGCGGCGCTCGCCGAACGCGTCGAGACCAGCGGCGAGACCGTCTTCTTCTATCTGCGCCACGCCAAGCCGCTGCTCGACGCGCTGGCCGACGACCACAGCGTTCGCACCCTGCATCGCCCAGCCAACCTCGAGGACCTGTTCCTCAAGATGACCGGCCGTCAGATCCGCGACGATGCCTGAGGCCAAGCCGATGCTCACTTCCTTTTACACCGCCCCGCACGTCACGCCGCGCTTCTGGCCGGTGGTCATGCGCAACCTCCTGGTCTGGAAGAAGCTCGCCGGGCCGAGCATCCTCGGCAACATCGCCGAGCCGCTGATCACGCTGGTCGCCTTCGGTTACGGCGTCGGCTCGTTGATCGGCCAGATCGACGGCATGCCCTATATCGAGTATCTGGCCTCGGGCAGCGTCGCGGTGAGCGCGGCGCTGGCCGCGACCTTCGAGGCGCTCTATTCGGCGTACTCGCGGATGGCGGTGCAAAAGACATGGGACTCGATCCTCAACGCGCCGATCGCGCTCGACGACATCGTCTTCGCCGAGATGCTGTGGGCGGCGATGAAGGCGCTGTTCTCGTGCACGGCGATCCTTATCGTCATCTTCCTGCTCGGCATCAGCCGTGCGCCAACCATGCTGCTCGCCTTGCCGGTACTCGGCCTGGCCGGCGTGACCTTCGCTTCGATCGGGCTGGTGTTCAACGCCGTCGCCAAGGGCTACGACTTCTTCACCTACTACTTCACGCTGGTCATCACGCCGATGACCTTTCTGTCCGGCGTCTACTTTCCGATCGCCCAGATGCCGCCCTGGCTGCAATCCGTGGCCCAGGTGCTGCCGCTGAAGGCGGCGGTCGACCTGGTTCGTCCACTCGTTCTCGGAAGCTGGCCCGCCGATCCGGTCCGGCCGCTCCTGATCCTCACGGCGTACGCGGCTTGCGGCTACTATCTGGCACTGGTGTTGACGCGGCGTCGGTTCTTCAGGTAAGCCTACTTCTTGTAAGTCCTCCCGCCCGACGCCGACCCAGATTGATGCACGCTCGAATGGCCCGACTTGCCGCTCTCCTTGCGCGGATGCCGATCCGGCTGATGTCCGGTCGGGCGTGGCCTGCATGGGGCCGCTCGCTGCTCGTCCTGCTTGCCCTGGCGGGACAGGCGGCCTGGCAGCCGGCGCTCGCCGCAGACGACTTCCTCGAGCCCGAAAAAGCCTTCCAGTTCTCGGCCCGCCAGCTCGACGCCAAGACCGTCGAAGTGACCTTCGACATCGCGCCCGGCTACTACCTCTATCGCGAGCAGTTCCGCTTTGCCGCCGAGGGCGCGACGCTCGGCACCGTGGTGATTGCGCCGGGCAAGGTCAAGTTCGATCAGACCTTCCAGAAGAACGTCGAGACCTATCGCGACGCCATCAAGATCAGCGTTCCGGTGCAAAGCGCGGCCGGCGACTTTCGTCTCATCACCACCAGTCAGGGCTGCGCCGACGCGGGCCTTTGCTATCCGCCCATGCAGAGCGAGGCAAGCGTGAGCCTGGCCGGCTTCGGCGGCAGCGGCATCGTCCGTCCGGTGGCGAGCAGCGAGTCTTCGACGCTCAGCACCGGCGCTCCGCGCCTGTCCGTTGCCGGTGGCAGTACGAGCGTTGCCTCGAGCGTCGCCACACAGGCCGCGCCCTCGTCCGCGGCCGCCGCCGGCGGCGAGTTGGGCGCCATCGAGTCGGTGCTGCGCGGCGGCGCTTTCTGGCCGATCGTCGGTGCGTTCTTCCTCGCCGGCTTGCTGCTGTCGCTCACGCCATGCGTGCTGCCGATGCTGCCCATCGTTTCGTCGATCATCGTCGGCCAGGGCGGCTATGGCACGGCGCTGGCCGGAGTGCGATCGGGGGGCGGCTCCGGCGCGAGCAGCGGCCTGCCCGGTGTCTCGCGCGGCCGCGGCTTCGCGCTGGCGGCGTCGTATTCCTTCGGGATGGCCGTCGTCTACACACTGTTCGGCGTCGCCGCCGGGCTGGCCGGCGAAGGGCTCGCGGCCTCCTTGCAGAACCCCTGGGTATTGGGCGTCTTCGCGGTCGGCCTGGTGGCGCTCGCGCTCTCGATGTTCGGCGTCTACAACCTGCAATTGCCCTCGTCGCTCACCTGCCGATTTGCCTCGGCCGCCGACCGCCTGCCGGCCGGCCGCGCCGCCGGTGTGTTCGCGATGGGGGGCGTCTCGGCGCTCATCGTCAGCCCTTGCGTCGCGGCGCCCTTGGCCGGCGCCTTGCTCTACCTGAGCCAGACGCGCGACGTCTGGCTCGGCGGCACGGCGTTGTTCTCGCTGTCCGCCGGAATGAGCGTGCCCTTGCTGCTCGTCGGTGCGTCGGCCGGCGCCATCTTGCCGCGGGCTGGCGCCTGGATGGTCGAGGTCAAGGCGATCTTCGGCCTGCTGCTTCTGGGCGTCGCCTTGTGGACGATCCAACCCGTGCTGCCGGGTTCTCTGGCGCTCGCGCTCTGGGGCGCACTCGCCCTCGGCGCCGCGGCGCTGATCGTGTCCAAGGGACGTGTCCCGGCTGGGGCAAAGAACGCAGCCGAGCCGAATGGGCAGCGCCTGCCACAGCGCGCCTGGCGGGCGGCGATCGGCGCCTTGCTCGCGCTCATCGGCGTGCTGCAGATCGTCGGCGCTGCCGCGGGCGGTACCGACCCGCTGCAGCCCTTGGCGCGCTTTTCGTCGAAGAACGAACTGGTCAGTGCGGCCGGTGCGCCGCAGTTCCTGCTCGTGCGTAGCGTGGCCGAGCTCGATGCTGCACTGCGCGCCCCGGGCCGCCCGGTGATGCTCGATTTCTATGCCGACTGGTGCGTCTCGTGCAAGGAGATGGACCGCTTCACCTTCGCCGATCCGGCGGTGCAACGCCGTCTAGCCGGCGCCATTCTGCTGCGCGCCGACGTCACCGCCAACAACGCCCAGGACCGCGAGTTGCTGCGCCGATTTCATCTCTTCGGCCCGCCCGGAACCATCTTCTTCGACGCCAATGGCCGTGAGATCGCGGCGGCCCGTTTCGTAGGCTTCCAGAAGGCATCGCGCTTCCTGGAAACCCTGCAATCCGCCGGCCTCTGATGCCACTCGCGCTGTCTCGCTCAGGTATACTCTGAGGCTCAGTCGCGAGGTGGAGCAGTCTGGTAGCTCGTTGGGCTCATAACCCAAAGGTCGCAGGTTCAAATCCTGCCCTCGCAACCAATTCCAGAACCTGCGCCCACCGCCTTGGCGGCACTGCCGCAAGGCCCTGATCGCGTCCGGCGCATTCCCCGATCGACAACTACCACGCCGCGTTCTTCGACGAGCGCAGAGCCGTGGCACGATCGAGCCCATACTTCCGCGGGACGACCGATGGGCACCTGGCAAGACGGCTACGTCATCGACGTTCCCTATGGCGCGAGCTTTTTCCGCGAGCTGTCGCCCGTCTACCTGAACCTGCTCGCCGTGGTGCTCGGCGTGCGGCCACCCGTCGCCGAGGGGCGCGAGTTCAGCTACTGCGAGCTCGGCTGCGGCCGCGGATTGGGCCCGCTGCTGCTCGCCGCGGCAAATCCGCTGGGGCGCTTCCATGCCTACGACTTCAACGCCGAGCAGATGGTGCAGGCGCGCGAGTTTGCCGAGCGCGCACGCCTCGGCAACGTGCATTTCGGCGCCGACACCTTCGCCGCCCTCGCTTCGGGCAGCGACGCCGCCACCGCGCCGGCAACGTTCGACCTGATCGTCCTGCACGGCGTCTACAGCTGGGTCAGCGCCGAGAACAGGCGCCACATCGTTCGCTTCCTGCGCGACCGGTTGAAGCCGGGGGGCATGGCCTACGTCAGCTACAACTGCATGCCGGGCTGGGCGGCGGTCACGCCGGTGCAGCGGCTGCTGCGCGAGCTGGTCACCCGGCGGCCGGGGCGCAGCGACGAGAACACAGTGGCCGCGCTGGCCTTCGTGAACCAGCTCGCGGCGCGCGGGGCGCGGTACTTCGCGGCCGATGCGTCGATGGGCCGCTATCTCGAGCATCTGGGCACCAAGGCCAGCAGCTACCTTGCCCACGAGTACGTCAACGAGCACTGGAGCGCGCTCTATCACCTCGATGTCGCGCACGAGATGGCCGGAGCGGGTCTCGACTATGTCGGCTCGGCAACGATCAGCGAAAACCTCGTCGGCCTGTCGGCGCCGCCCGAGATCGCCGTCATGTTCGCCGGTGCCGACCCCGGCATGGCCGAGACGATCAAGGACTTCTCGGCCAATCGCAAGTTTCGCTGCGACCTCTTCGTGCGCGACCCGGAACGGCTGTCGCCGGCGCAATTCCAGGCCGAGCTTGCCGGCACGCGCTTCATGCTCGCCGTCGAGCCGGCAGGCGCGACGACGACGCTCGCGACCGCGGCCGGCGAACTGCAAGCCAACGACGCGATCGCGGTGCCGTTGTTCGAGCGATTGAGACAAGGCAGTGCGGCCGCCGGCGAGCTCGCAGCATTGCCGACCCTCGTCGACGTGCCCCTGGAGCAGATCACGCAGACCTTGTCGCTGCTCGTCGAGAGCGGCCAGCTCCACCCGATGTGCGAGAGTCGTGCGGGGTATCCGGCATCGCACGCCCTCAACAACTTGCTGATCGATGCGGCGCGGCGCGACGATGCGGTGCGTTATCTGGCGGCGCCGGCGATCGGCTCGGCGACCTTCGTCGCGCACGCCGAGCAGCTCGTCCTGCTCGCCATGCGCGAGCAGGGCAGCGAGAGTGTCGCTGCCCTGCGCGACGGCGTCTGGGCGTGCCTCAAGGCGCTGAACAAGCGCCTGCTCAAGGACGACAAGCCGATCGAAGCCGAAGCCGACAACGTCGCCGAGGTCGAGCGACGCGTCGAGGGGTTCCTGGCACACCGCCTGCCCGTGTTGCGGCGGCTCGGCGTCGTGGCACCCTAGCGAGTGTGGCACCATCAGACGCGTACTTCCGCGGACCACCCGATGGACACCTGGCGAGACGGCTACGTCATCGATGTCCCGTACAGCGCGGGCTTTTATCGCGAGCTCTCGCCGCTCTACCTGAACCTGCTCGCCGTTCTGCTCGGCGTGCGGCCACCTGTCGCGGATGACCGCGAGTTCAGCTATTGCGAGCTGGGCTGCGGACGTGGACTGGGCCCCTTGCTGCTCGCCGCGGCGAATCCGCACGGACGCTTTCACGCCTACGACTTCAACGCCGAACAGATCGCGACCGCAAGCTCGTTGGCCGAGCGCGCGGGCCTGGCCAACGTGCGCTTCGGATCGGAGAGCTTCGCCGACCTGGCCGCGCGGGGCGACGATGCCGCGCCGACATCGTTCGACCTGATCGTGCTGCACGGCGTCTACAGCTGGGTCGGCGAAGAGAATCGACGCCACCTCCTGCGCTACCTTCGTGATCGCCTGAAGCCGGGCGGCCTGGTCTACGTCAGCTACAACTGCATGCCCGGCTGGGCCGCGTTCACGCCGTTGCGGCGTCTGCTGCGCGAGCTCGTGATCCGGCGGCGCGGGCGCAGCGACGAGAACGCGGTGGCGGCTCGCGCCTTCGTGAACCAGCTCGCGGCACGCGGCGCGCGCTACTTCTCGGCCGATGCATCAGTCGGAACCTTCCTCGAGCACCTCGGCGCGAAGGACGGCGGCTACCTCGCCCACGAGTACCTCAACGAGCATTGGGACGTGTTCTATCACCTCGACGTCGCGCGCGAGATGGCCGAGGCCGGGCTCGAATACGTCGGCTCGGCAACGATCTGCGACAACATCGTCGGCCTCTCGGCGCCACCCGAGATCGCAGCGATGTTCGCGGGCGCCGACCCCGGCATGGCCGAGACGATCAAGGACTTCTCGGTCAATCGCAGGTTTCGCCGCGACCTCTTCGCATGCGCGCCGGAGCGCCTGTCGCCGGCGCAGTTTCTCGACGAGCTCGGGGCGATCCGCTTCATGCTGGCGGTGGGTCCCGACAGCGCGACGACGACGCTCGAGACGTCGGCGGGCGAGCTGAAGGCGAAGGAAGAGATCGCCGTGCCGGTGCTCGAGCGGCTGAAGCAGGGCAGCGCCGCGGTGGCCCAGCTCGCGGCGCTGCCAGCGCTCGCAGGTGTGCCGCCGGAGCAGCTTGCGCAGGCCTTGTCGCTGCTCGTCGAAAGCGGCCAGCTCCACCCGATGCGCGAGGGCGCCGCCGGGCACGCGGCATCGCAAGCGCTCAACGCGCTGCTCATCGACGAGTCGCAGCGCGACGACTCGGTCCGATATCTCGCCGCACCGGCGCTCGGCTCGGCTGTCTTCGTCGGTCACGCGGAGCAGCTTTCCCTGCTTGCCTTGCGCGAGCTCGGCAGCGACAACGCTGCCGCCCTGCGCGATTTCGTCTGGGCCCGGATCAAGGCGCAGAACAAGCGCGTGATGAAGGACGGGAAGCCGCTCGAAAGCGACGCCGACAACCTCGCTCAGGTGGAGTGGCAGATCGGCGAGTTTCTCGATCGCCGGCTGCCGTTGCTGCGTCGGCTGGGTGTCGTCGCAGGCTGACTCGATCGGCCGCAGGAAACCACGATCTCGCGGGGCGGCCCGACATGGCGACAACGAGGATTGAAGCGGCCGCCCTCGTTCCCACATGTGACCGATGCCTCTTCGCGCCTTTTCGTTCGTGCTCTATGCCTACGTCGCCTGGCGCATCGCCCCCGCGCTCGGCGCCACCTGGATGAGCGCGGCCTTCGCGGCGGTTCTCGTCGCGTCGTTTCTGACCTTGCCTTTCGCCTTCCAGGCGCGGCGTTCGCAGCCGGTGCGATCGATTGACCGGGCGCTCGCCTGGAGCGGCCTGATCGGCATGGGCCTCTTCTCGTCGCTGTTCGTCCTGACCTTTGTTCGCGATATCGGACTCGTCGCCGCGACGCTGCTCGCGGCGATCGCCCCGGTCAACGCGCCGACGGCGAGCCTCGCGCTGTTCAGCGCGCGCGCCGTTCCGCTGATCGCAGCCATCGTCACGCTTCTCGGCTTCATCAATGCGCGGCGCATCGCCTCGGTCGTCCGCGTCGACGTGCCTGTCTTCGACCTGCCGCCGTCGCTCGACGGCTTTCGCATCGCCCAGATCAGCGACGTCCACGTCGGCCCGACGATCAAGCGCCCCTACGTCGAGGCGATCGTCGACGCTGTCAACCAGCTCGACGCCGACCTCGTCGCCATCACCGGCGACCTCGTCGACGGCTCGGTGCGTGAGCTTGCGGAGCACGTCGCGCCGCTGACCGGGCTGCGTTCGCGCGAAGGCACTTTCTTCGTCACCGGCAACCACGAGTACTACTCGGGGGCCGCCGCCTGGGTCGCCGAGCTTCGTCGGTTCGGCATCAAGGTGCTGATGAACGAGCACGTCGTCGTGCACCGGGGCGACGCCGCCATCGTCGTCGCCGGCGTCACCGATTTCAGCGCCGGTCATTTCGACCGCGCCGAAGCGAGCGACCCGGTGCTGGCCCTCGCCGGCAGCCCATCCGCCGCGTTGCGCGTGCTGCTCGCCCACCAGCCGCGCAGCGCCGCCGCGGCCGAAGCGGCCGGCTTCGACCTGCAGCTCTCCGGGCATACGCACGGCGGCCAGTTCCTGCCCTGGAACTTTCTGGTTCGCCTGCAACAGCCCTTCACCGCTGGCCTGAAGCGATGGCGAAAGATGTGGGTCTACACGAGCCGGGGCACCGGCTACTGGGGCCCGCCCAAGCGCTTCGGCGCGCCTTCGGAAATCACCTTGCTGCGCCTCGTTCCCGCAATTCGCCCGGCGCCGGCACGGCATCAGCGGGCGACCGAGCCGGTACCCGCCCCCACCGGGGTCTGAGCGGGGGCGGCCCCTCTACAATCCACAGGTTTTGCCGGCAGCGCCCGGCGCCCCGAGAGGACCACACCCCGTGTTCATATCCGAAGCTTTTGCCCAGGCCGCGCCGGCCGCCGGCGCCGACTCGATGTTCGGCGGCCTGAGCAGCATGCTGCCGCTGGTCCTGATGTTCGTCGTTCTCTACTTCGTCATGATCCGGCCGCAGATGAAGCGGCAGAAGGAAGCGAAGGCGATGATCGACGCCCTGGCCAAGGGCGACGAGGTGGTCACCTCGGGCGGCATGCTCGGCAAGATCTCGAAGATGGGCGAGTCGTTCATCAGCCTCGAGATCGCCGGCGGCGTCGAGATCCAGGTGCAGCGCTCGGCCGTGATCCAGGTCATGCCCAAGGGCACGGTCAAGTAAAGCGGAGCGGCGTTTGAATCGCTACCCGGTCTGGAAATACGCGATCCTCGTGATCGCGCTCTTCATCGGCATCGTCTACACGCTGCCCAACTTCTTCGGCGAAGCGCCTGCGGTGCAGGTCTCGAGCGGCAAGGTCACGCTGAAGCTCGATTCGTCGCTGGCGCCGCGCGTCGAGGACATCCTCGCCAAGGCCGGTCTGAAGGCCGACTTCGTGCAGTACGACGGCAACTCGGTGAAGGCACGCTTCGCCGACCTCGACCAGCAGCGCAAGGCCAAGGACGCGATCGGCGCTGCCCTCAATCCCGACGCCGACAACCCGAGCTACATCGTCGCCCTGAACCTGCTGTCGCGCTCGCCCAAGTGGCTGACGGCGATGCATTCGCTGCCGATGTACCTGGGCCTCGATTTGCGCGGCGGCGTGCACTTCCTGATGCAGGTCGACATGAAGGCGGCGCTCACCAAGCGCGCCGACTCGCTCGCCGGCGACGCGCGCTCGCTGCTGCGCGACAAGAACATCCGCCACGCCGGCATCGCCCGCGACGGCAATGCGGTCGCGATTCGCTTCCGCGATCAGCCGACGCAGGCTGCGGCGCGCGCCGTCCTCGCCGACCAGCTCATCGACCTCGCCTGGGTCGAGAGCAGCGAGGGCAGCGACTTCAAGCTCACCGGCAACCTCAAGCCCGACGCTGCCAAGCGCGTGCAGAGCGCCGCCATCACGCAGAACATCACGACGCTGCACAACCGCGTCAACGAGCTCGGCGTGGCCGAGCCGGTGATCCAGCAGCAAGGCGCCGATCGCGTCGTCGTGCAATTGCCCGGCGTGCAGGACACGGCCAAGGCCAAGGACATCATCGGCCGCACCGCGACGCTCGAGTTGCGTATGGTCGACGACAGCAGCGAGGGTCGCGCCGCCGAGAGCGGCGCCGGCGCGGTGCCTTTCGGCAGCGAGAAGTACGTCGAGCGCAACGGCGCCCCCGTCGTCGTCAAGCGCCAGGTCATCCTCACCGGCGAGAGCCTGACCGACGCGCAGCCCGGCTTCGACGGGCAGAGCCAGGAGCCGGCCGTGCATCTGACGGTCGATGCCAAGGGCGCGCGCATCATGCGCGACGTCTCGCGCGAGAACATCGGCAAGCGCATGGCCATCCTGCTCTTCGAAAAGGGCAAGGGCGAGGTCGTGACGGCGCCGGTGATCCGCGGCGAGCTCGGCAACCGATTCCAGATCTCTGGCCGCATGACGAGTCCCGAGGCGGCCGATACCGCGCTCCTGCTGCGCGCCGGCTCGCTGGCCGCGCCGATGGAGATCATCGAGGAGCGGACGATCGGTCCCAGCCTGGGCGCGGAGAACATCGACAAGGGCTTCCACAGCGTGATCTACGGCTTTGCCGCTATCGCCCTGTTCATGTGCCTCTACTACCGGTTCTTCGGCGTCGTCTCGACCCTGGCGCTGGCCTGCAACCTGCTGCTCCTGGTCGCGGTGCTGTCGATGCTGCAGGCGACGCTGACCTTGCCCGGCATCGCTGCCATCGCGCTGGCGCTCGGCATGGCGATCGACGCCAACGTGCTGATCAACGAGCGCATCCGCGAAGAGCTGCGCGGCGGTGCCTCGCCGCAGGTGGCGATCAACACCGGCTACGAACGGGCCTTTGCGACCATCCTCGACTCGAACGTGACGACGCTGATCGCCGGCCTGGCGCTGCTCGCCTTCGGCTCGGGCCCGATCCGCGCCTTCGCCATCGTCCACTGCCTGGGCATCATCACCTCGATGTTCTCGGCGGTCATGTTCTCGCGCGGTCTCGTCAACCTCTGGTACGGCCGGCAGAAACGACTGAAGAGCGTCTCGATCGGCCAGGTCTGGAACCCCGCCGGCTCGACCGTCGCGGCCAAGGGCTGACCCACTCCATCACCTGACAGGAAGAGAAGCATTCGATGGAGTTCTTTCGTATCCGGCGCGACATCCCGTTCATGCGGCATGCGCTGGTGTTCAACATCATCTCGGCCCTGACCTTTCTCGCCGCGGTCTTCTTCCTCGCCACGCGCGGCCTGCACTTCTCGATCGAGTTCACCGGCGGCAACGTCATCGAGACCAACTACACGCAGCCGGCCGACATCGGCAAGGTGCGGGCGACGGTCGAAAAGCTCGGCCTCGGCGACGTGCTGGTGCAGAACTTCGGCAGCTCGCGCGACGTCATGATCCGCGTGCCGGTGCGCAGCGACCTGAAGCAGGGCGAGTTGACGGCGCGCGTCTTCGACGAACTGTGCAAGGCCGAGGGCGGCGCCGTCACCGTCCGCGATGGCACAGCGCAATCCAGCGGCCCGTCGGCGTCGCGCCAGGTCTGCATGGCCGGCACGCTCGAGCCGGTGCGGCTGTCGCGCAGCGAGGCGGTGGGGCCGCAGGTCGGGCGCGAGCTCGCCGAAGACGGTGCCAAGGCGCTCGCCTTCGTCGTCATCGGCATCATGATCTACCTGGCGTTTCGCTTCGAGTGGAAATTCTCGGTCGCCGCCATCGTCGCCAACCTGCACGACGTCGTCATCATCCTGGGCTTCTTCGCCTTCTTCCAGTGGGAGTTCTCGCTCTCGGTGCTGGCGGCGGTGCTCGCCGTGCTCGGCTATTCCGTGAACGAGTCGGTGGTCATCTTCGACCGGATCCGCGAGTCGTTCCGGCGCTACCGCAAGCTCGACACGCAGGAAGTGATCGACCACGCCATCACCAGCACGATCAGCCGCACCATCATCACGCACGGCTCGACGCAGATGATGGTCCTCTCGATGCTGATCTTCGGCGGCCCGACGCTGCACTTCTTCGCCATCGCGCTGACCATCGGCATCCTGTTCGGCATCTACTCCTCGGTGTTCGTGGCTGCGGCGATCGCCATGTGGCTGGGCGTCAAGCGCGACGATCTGGTCGGTCCGGCGGCCAAGGCGCACGATCCCGAAGACCCGAACGCCGGGGCGGTGGTGTAGAGTCCAAATCGACCATTCGCAGGACCGGAACGCACCCCACAGCATGCCCACCCCCGCCAACCCGACGGCACTGGCGCAGCAGGCGAGGCGGTCTTATGTGGAGCGGCTGCTCGGCGGCCTGCCGGCGGTGGTGTCGGCGGTCGATCAGGGCGCCCGGGTGCTTGCCTCCTCGGTCGCCGAGCCGGGCCTGGGGCTGCGTCGGCGCGAGCTGATCCCCACCCTGCAAGGCACCTTGCCGCTCTGGCTGCAGGGCATGACGACGCTGCTGCGCGCCTCGGTGACCACCGGCACGGTGCCGCAGACGCGCCTCGGCGAGCTGCCCGTGATGTCGGGCAGCAACCGGCCCGGTGGCAAGCTGAGCCTCGTCGACGACGACACCATCGAGCACGAGATCCTCAGCTCGCGCCTGGCGCTGGCGATGATGGATCGCGCCTCCTGGGAGTTCACCGACCTGCGCTCGCGCATGAATGTTCTCGAGAGCCGCGACGAGCTCGAGACCAACGACGTGCTGCGCCCGCACGTGCTGGCGCGCGTCGTCACCAATTCGTGGCTCGCCGCGCCGCTCGGCTTCGATGCCTGGCGCTTGCTGCAGACGGTGCTGCACGACGAGCTCTCGCACTTCGCCGAAGAGACGTACCACGAGACCAATCGCTTCCTGCTGGCGCGGCACGTGCTACCCGAAGTCGATCTGCGGCCTTTCATCCGTCGCTCGAACCACGGCGGCGCGCCCACGCGCTCGGGCTCGACCGGCGGCTTCGGTACGCCGACCGGCACCGCGCCGCCGAGCCCGACCGACTTTCAGCAGTCGGTGATGAAGGCACCGAAGGAGCAGCACGAGGTCGGCGAAGAGACGCGCATGATGACGCGCGCCGCCGGCCTGGCGCGCGGCCCCGATCAGGCCGAAGCCGTGCTCGGCCGGTTGAACCGCCTCGTCAGCCGGCAGCTGCCCGATTTCGCCAACACCTCGCAGGCGGCGCAGCCGGCCTCGCCGCGTCTCAACGCCGCGATCTCGCAGGCGCAGGAAGGCGTGGCGCGCCGTCTCGCCAATGCCGCGGCCGCCGCGGCGAGCAGCGGCGCGCCGGCCGTCGGCACGCCCGCCCTTCTCGAAGAGCTGCACCAAAGAAAGCAGGCGCTCAAGGCAGCGGCGGCGACGCCGGTCGAGCGCGCGACGATCGAGATCGTCGCCCTGCTGTTCCAGAGCATCCTCATGGAAGACGCGATCCCGGCGACGGTGCGCGTCTGGTTCGCGCGGTTGCAGATGCCGGTGCTGCGCGTGGCCGTCTCCGAGCCCGACTTCTTCGCCACCGTCGAGCATCCGGCGCGCCGCCTCATCGACCGCATGGGCTCGTGCGTGATGGGCTTCGATTCGGGCAGCCGCGCCGTCGGCGACCTGCTCGAGAAGGAGATCAAGCGCGTCGTGCAGGTCGTCGAGGCCTATCCCGACACGGGCCGGCGCGTCTTCCAGACCGTGCTCGCCGAGTTCGAGAAATTCCTCGAGCACTACTTCCGCAACGAGAACGAGGCGTCGAAGAAGGGCGTCTCGCTGGCCCAGCAGGTCGAGCAGCGCGAGACGATGGCGATCCAGTACACGATCGAGTTGCGCAAGATGCTCAACGACGTGCCGGTTCAGGAAGGCGTTCGCGAGTTCCTGTTCCACGTCTGGGCCGACGTGCTGGCCACGACCGCCGTCAAGGCCGACGGCAGCGAGGGCGTCAAGGAGATGAAGCGGGCAGCCGCCGACCTGATCTGGTCGGCCAGCGCCAAGGTGTCGCGCAGCGAGCGCGCCGAGGTGATCCGCCGCCTGCCGCCCTTGCTGAAGACACTGCGCGACGGCATGGACGAGGCCGGCATCCCCTTGCCCAAGCAGGACGAGCACATCCAGCGCCTCAACAACTCGCTCGCCGCGGCCTTCACCGCCAAGGCCGCGGCGATCTCGCACGAGCGCCTCGAAGAGCTGATGCAGCGCCTCGAAACG
>JBBRLS010000075.1:0-14687 GCA_038231215.1 Burkholderiales bacterium
ACCCGGTGAGTACACCCATCAGTCGTCCACTTGGAGAATGGCCAGGAAGGCTTCCTGCGGCACCTCGACGGAGCCGATCTGCTTCATGCGCTTCTTGCCGGCCTTTTGTTTTTCGAGAAGCTTCTTCTTGCGGGTAATGTCACCGCCGTAGCACTTCGCGATGACGTTCTTGCGCAGCGCTTTGATTGTCTCACGCGCGATGATGTTGGCGCCGATCGCCGCTTGCACTGCCACGTCGTACATCTGCCGCGAAATCAGCTCGCGCATCTTCGACACGACGGCGCGGCTGCGGAACTGGCTCTGGCCGCGGTGGACGATGATCGACAAGGCGTCGACCTTCTCGCCGTTGAGCAGGATGTCGACCTTGACGACGTCGGCGGCGCGGTATTCCTTGAACTCGTAGTCCATCGACGCGTAGCCACGCGAGACGCTCTTCAGCTTGTCGAAGAAGTCGAGCACGATCTCGGCCAGCGGCATCTCGTACGTGAGCATGACCTGGCGGCCGTGATAGGCCATGTTCTTCTGCTCGCCGCGCTTCAGGTTGGCCAGCGTCATGACCGGGCCCACCGAGTCCTGCGGCATGTAGAGGTGCACGGTGACGATCGGCTCGCGGATCTCTGCGATGCGGCCCGGGTCCGGCATCTTCGACGGGTTCTCGATGCGCAGCACCTCGCCGTTGTTCAGCGCCACCTCGTAGACGACCGAGGGCGCGGTGGTGATCAGGTCCTGGTCGAACTCGCGCTCGAGCCGCTCCTGGACGATCTCCATGTGCAGCAGGCCGAGAAAGCCGCAGCGAAAGCCGAAGCCGAGCGCCTGGCTCACCTCGGGCTCGTAGCGCAGCGACGAGTCGTTGAGCTTGAGCTTTTCCAGGGCGTCGCGGAGCTGGTCGTACTCGCTCGCCTCGGTCGGATAGAGGCCGGCGAAGACCTGCGGCTGGATCTCCTTGAAGCCGGGCAGCGCCTGGGTGGCGACGCCCAGGTTGTTGGGGAGCTTTTTCTCGAGCGTGATCGTGTCGCCGACCTTGGCCGCCTGCAACTCCTTGATGCCGGCGATGACGAAGCCGACCTCGCCGGCCGAGAGCTTGTCGCGCGGTACCGAGTTGGGCGTGAACACGCCGAGCTGGTCGGCGCTGAATACGGCATCGCTGGCCATCAGGCGGATCCGTTCGCCGCGGCTGAGCGAGCCGTCGACGACGCGAACCAGCATGACGACGCCGACGTAGTTGTCGAACCACGAGTCGATGACCATGGCGCGCAGCGGAGCGTCCGGCCGGCCGCGCGGCACCGGCATGCGGCTGACGATCGCCTCGAGGATGTCGTCGATGCCCTCGCCGGTCTTGGCGCTGCACGGAATGGCGTGCTCGGCGTCGATGCCGATCACATCCTCGATCTCGGCGCGCGCACGGTCCGGGTCGGCCTGCGGCAGGTCCATCTTGTTGAGGACCGGGACGACCTCGACGCCGAGGTCGAGCGCGGTGTAGCAGTTGGCGACGGTCTGCGCCTCGACGCCCTGGCTCGCGTCGACGACCAGCAGCGCGCCCTCGCACGCCGAAAGCGACCGGCTCACTTCGTACGAGAAGTCGACGTGGCCGGGCGTATCGATCAGGTTCAGGTTGTAGACGCGGCCGTCTTTCGCCGTGTATTGCAGCGCCGCCGTCTGCGCCTTGATCGTGATGCCGCGCTCGCGCTCGATGTCCATCGAGTCGAGCACCTGCGCCTCCATCTCGCGATCGCTCAAGCCGCCGCAGCGCTGGATCAACCGATCCGCCAGCGTCGACTTGCCGTGGTCGATGTGGGCGATGATCGAAAAATTGCGGATCAATTCCATGCGTGCGTGGAGTGGGCAGTGAGACTCATGCTGAAGCTACAACGGCGAAGCCGTTGCGCGGCAGGCTCACATCGCGTAGCGATGTGAAGGCCCGAAAGGGCCGGGCCGTACGCAAAAAAAAGGCACGTCGAATGACTGACGTGCCTTCCAACAAAACGTATGGCAACTGCTTGTTGGGGCTTCATTGTAGTCAAAAGCGCCCCGCCGCAAGCCGCGCCAATGCTTGATTTCTCGCCGTTGCGGGCCGCCAACAAGAAATTCCATCCACAGATTATCCACAATCGCCTGTGGATGTGCTGGGGGCAATTTTCGTCGTCCGACAGACAGATGCGTCAGCTTGGAATCTGGCTGCTCTTATATGGCGGACGCACGGATTCAACTCCCTGGGCACGGCGGGAGGTTGGCGACTGCACACTCCACACACGGGTTAACCCCCAAAAGCCAACTCACCGAGCCGGACGCAAGATGAGGAAGTTCGCGGCGTCGCCGCGCCGCACCAGGAACGTCACCGGCTTGGCCTTGTCCAGCTTGGCGACCGCCGCGTCGAACTGCTTGGCGCTGATCACTTCGACGTTGTCGATGGTGACGATGACGTCGCCCACCTGGATGCCGGCGCGCGCCGCAATTCCTTCCGCAGTCTCGACGCGAACGCCGTTCTTCAGCTTGAGCTCTTTCTTCTGTGCATCCGTGAGGTCGGAAACGGCGAGTCCGAGCGTACTCACCGGCGCCGGTGGCTTGGCGCCTTCGCGGTCGGGAGTTTTGCGCGCTGCGGTGCGTTCGGCCTCCATCTCGGCGACAACGACCGGCAAGTCGCGATATCCGCCGCGACGAAACACTTGCAGGCTCGCCTTGCTACCGGGCTTGATGCCGCCGATGACGCGCGGCAGCTCGCCCGAGGTCTCGACCGTTCTCGCGTCGACCTTGGTGATGATGTCGCCCGCCTCGACGCCCGCCTTGTCGGCCGGGCCGCCGGCCTCGACCGTGCGCACCAGCGCGCCGGTCGGCTTGCCGAGTCCGATCGACTCGGCCACCTCGCGCGTGACGCGATCGATGACGACGCCGATCCGGCCGCGGATCACGCGCCCGCCGGCACGGAGCTGGTCGGAGACGCGCGCCGCCTCGTCGATCGGGATCGCGAACGAGATGCCCTGGTAGCCGCCCGAGCGGCTGTAGATCTGCGAGTTGATGCCGACGACCTCGCCGCGCATGTTGATGAGCGGGCCGCCCGAGTTGCCGGGGTTGATCGCCACGTCGGTCTGGATCAGGGGCAGGAGGTCGCCGGTGTCGCGCGACTTGGCGCTGACGATACCCGCCGTGACGGTGCTTTCGAGCCCGAATGGCGAGCCGATGGCGATCACCCATTCGCCGACCTTGAGCTTGCCCACGTCGCCGATGCGCACGGCCGGCAAACCGCTCGCTTCGATCTTGACCACGGCGACATCGGAGCGCTTGTCGGCACCGACGATCTTGGCCTTGAACTCGCGCTTGTCGGCGAGCGTCACGATGACCTCGTCGGCGCCTTCGACGACGTGCGCGTTCGTCATCACGTAGCCGTCGGCGTTGAGGATGAAGCCCGAGCCGACGCCGCGCGGCTGCGGATCGCCGTCGCCCGGCTGTTGCGGAGACCGCGGGTTCGGCCGGTTCGGCATCGGCAGGCCGAAGCGGCGAAAGAACTCGAGCATGTCGTCGTCGATCTCGCCGCCGCCCGGGCCGCGCGCCACGCGTCCGCGTTCGGTCGTGCGGATGTTGACCACCGCCGGGCCGACCTTTTCGACCAGTTCGGTGAAATCGGGCAAGCCCTGCGCACTCGCCGGCTGCGGCGAGGCCGCGACGATCAGGCCGAGCGAAAGCGCGAGCGCCGCGAAGGCATGTCGGCCGACGGCAGAGACCAGGGGAAGCGAAAGCGGTTGCATGCGGAACACCTGTCGAAATCGATGAAGGGCGACGAACGTGGAACGGAAGTGTGCAGTCTGCGCCGGCCGCAGCCGGCCCTACGGTCTTTTGCGCTCGAGCGCGGCAGCGAACAACTTGAGTGTGCCCGGTGGCGTGTCGCCGACCACGGTCACCCACCAGTCGCCCTGGCGCTGGCTGAGCGTCAGTGTCGAGCCGAGCGCGGCGAGCATCGGATGGGTGTGCCGCTCGGCACGATAGCGCTCGATAAACACGGAGACATAGGTCAATCCGTCGGAATAGATCGCCTGCACGACCGGCGGCGACGCTGCGTCGGCAACCGGTTCGCCGGGCGCTTCCATCTGCCGGCTGACGCAGCTCACGAGCTTGAAGCCCGGCGCTACCTGGCGCATCGACCAGCCCTCGGCATCGAGCCGCGTCGGCGAGAGGACCGGCTTGACGACGCGATAGCCGTCGAGCCTGCGCATCGCCTGCACGATGCTGTCGGGCTGCGAGCGCACGCCGATCGAGACCTCGGAAAACGCCGAGGTCTCGAGCGCATCGCCGTGCTCGCCGATCACGTCGGCGCGCAGCAGCAGCCCGGAGGCACGATCCGCCCAGAGGCGGTAGCCGTAGCGATAGCTGTCGCGCGGCGTGACGGCCAGCACGTCGGCTTCATGGCCGGCAACGCGATCGACGCCTTCGAGACGCAGTTCGTACCACTCGGCGAGGCCGTCGTCGCCGGCCTGCAGCAGGGCCGGGAACGAACTGAGCAGGCCGCGCTGCTCGATCATCGCGACGTGGCTGGCCGGCCAGACGGTATGGACGACGTCGTTGTAGCGAAAGACCTTGCGCTGCCGACCGTCGAGCGACTCGATGCGCTCGTACTGGTTGGGCCCGTCGTGAAAATGGGAAATGCGCGCGCTGGCGACGCTGCCGCCGCCGCTGACGACGAAGGTGCCCTGAAAGTTGCGCCGACTCGCTGCGTCGTGGATGCGCAGCAGCCAGGCGCGCACTTCGTTCGACGGCGCGGCCGAGGCACCTGACTGCGTCTGCGCGAACGCCGTCGGCACGCCGGAGATCGCGGCCAAGGCGAAAGCGAGCGCGGCGAGCGAGCGAGGCAGCATGCAGCGGGTGATGCGGGTCTTCAGCGGGTCTTCAGCGCGGCTCGGCGTCGACCGTCGCGCTGCGCAGAAAGGCCGAGGGCACGCCGAGCGCCGAGGTGCCGGCGAATTGCTTGTGCGCGGCGAGGTAGCGATCGAGCCGAGCATCGCGAATCAGCTTGCCGTTGACGACGACGGCCGAGGTCGAACCCGCCGGTTCGCGGATCGAGACCTCGCGCAAGGGTGAAGCGGTCGCTACGCCGTTGTCGGCCAGGGCGACCGCCGGCGCGGGGCTCGCCGGACCGCTGCCGGGCCGGACCACGACGAAGGTTCCGAGCACCAGCATGAAGCCGGCGGCGATCGCCGAAGGCAACATCCAGCGGCTCGCGGATCGGCGCACCAGCGACACGACAGAGCCGGCCGGTGCCACAGACAGCAAGGCGGCGGGCGCGAGGACGACCGGCTCGGCCGCCAGGCGCACACGCAAGGCCACGAGAAAGCGCTGGTCACGCGACGCGCTCGAGGCCAGATCCTCCGAGCGCAACACATCGCCGATCAACTGCCACGCGTGCCAGGTGCGGCGCACTTCTGCGTCGGCCTTCCAGCCCGCGCAGGCGGCGCTCGACGCCGCGCCATCCGTCTCGCCGTCGACGAGTGCGGACAGCCGCTCCGCCTCCGCCGAACCGTTCGTGAATCCTGCCGACATTTGCTTCTCCGCTCTAACCACAACGCGAACGGCGGACCGAAGGCCCGCCGCTCCAAATATTCACCAGCGCTCGCCCTCGCGGGTATCCAGCAACGGCCGAAGCCGTTCTGCGATCGCCTCGCGCGCCCGGAAGATCCGCGAACGAACCGTGCCGATCGGGCAATTCATCATTTCGGCGATCTCTTCGTAGCTGAGACCTTCGATCTCGCGCAAGGTGATCGCCTGCCGCAGTTCTTCGGACAAGCCCTGGATCGCAAAGTTCACTGCCGCGGCAATCTGTTTGCTGGCAAGAATCGCCTCCGGCGTCTCGCCGTCCGTGAGTTCGTTCTCGGCCGGCGAGCGATCGTCGTCCTCGTCGCGACTGGCCCGCGCCGACTCGGTGACGAGCGGGTCGCGCTTCAGCTCCATGAGCGCCTTCTTGGCCGTGTTGACGGCGATCCGGTACAGCCAGGTGTAGAAGGCACTGTCGCCGCGAAACTGCGGAATCGCGCGATAGGCCCGGATGAACGTCTCCTGTGCGATGTCCGGCACGAGATCGACGTCGCGCACCATTCGACCGATGAGGCGCTCGATGCGACGCTGGTACTTGACGACCAGCATCTCGAAAGCCTTGACGTCGCCCTGCTTGACGCGCTCGATGAGCGGGGCGTCGGCGTCCGGGGCATTCATTCAGGGAAGTGGGGGTCCGCGACGGAGGGTCCGGCGGCGGGCCGCGGCGAATATACCGCACAGCGAAACGCGTGCCATTCGTGTTCGAGGCCACGCCTGCCCACGGGAATCCAGCGCACTGCCGTCGGTGCCGATCGCCCCTCGGGCCGGAATCGAAGGAGCAGAAAGGAGCCCAGGTCGAGCGCCACGAGCAATTCGCCCCTGACGGGAGCGGACGACGCCACGCCGGGACCGACAGACCACTGATCGCCGTCCCAGCGCAAGGTGAGCACCTCGCTTCGCCACAGCGACATCGCAAGGGCGACGACCGCCAGCGCTGCCCCGGCGACAGCGAGACGGGGCCACATGCTTTCGCCGAGCGGCGACGTGAGCGTCCAGATCGCCATCGATGCCAGACCGGCGCCGGCGACGAGCAGGACCGCGAGCCGCCAGGCGCCACTCGGCGCGACCACGATCTCGCAAGGAGGAGAGCCTCGCATCGGCCGAGCCGCCGGCGGGACCCGGCGTCACACGCGCTTGAAGACAAGCGTGCCGTTGGTGCCGCCGAAGCCGAAGTTGTTCTTCACGGCATGCTCGATCTTCATCTCGCGCGCGACGTTGGCGCAGTAGTCCAGGTCGCACTCGGGATCCTGGTTGAAGATGTTGATCGTGGGCGGCGAGATCTGGTTCTTGACGGCCAGGATGGTGAACACCGATTCGATACCGCCGGCGCCACCGAGCAGGTGACCGGTCATCGACTTGGTCGAGTTGACGACGAGCTTTTTCGCGTGATCGCCGAAGGCGAGCTTGATCGCGTTGGTCTCGTTGACGTCGCCGAGCGGCGTCGAAGTGCCGTGCGCGTTGAGGTACTGGATGTCGTTGCTGTTCAACGCGGCCGATCGCAAGGCCGCGACCATCGAGCGCTTGGGGCCGTCGACGTTCGGCGCCGTCATGTGGAAGGCGTCGGCGCCCATGCCGAAGCCGACCAGCTCGGCGTAGATCTTTGCGCCGCGCCGCTTCGCGTGCTCGTATTCCTCGAGCACGACCACGCCGGCGCCTTCACCGAGGACGAAGCCGTCGCGGTCCTTGTCCCACGGTCGCGACGCGGTCTGCGGATCGTCGTTGCGCGTCGAGAGGGCGCGCGCCGCGGCGAAGCCACCGATGCCGAGCGGCGAAACGGTCGCCTCCGAGCCGCCGGCGATCATGACGTCGGCGTCGCCGTGCTCGATCATGCGGCCGGCCATGCCGATCGAGTGCAGACCCGTCGTGCAGGCGGTGACGATGGCGAGGTTCGGCCCCTGGAAGCCGAACATGATCGAGACGTGGCCCGAGATCATGTTGATGATCGATGCCGGCACGAAGAAGGGCGTGATGCGCCGCGGTCCGCGCTTTTCGAGCTCGGCCTTGGTGTCTTCGATGAGCGGCAGGCCGCCGATGCCCGAGCCGATCAGGCAGCCGATGCGCTCGGCCTCTTCCTGGCTCAGTTCATCCTTCGTCGGCAGGCCGGCATCGCGGATCGCCTGGATAGACGCCGCCAGCCCGTAGTGGATGAAGGTATCCATGTGCCGCGCGTCCTTGGCCGGGAAGTACTCCTCGACCTGGAAGCCCTTCACCTCGCCGGCGAAGCGGCAGGAAAAGGCGGACGCATCGAACTTGGTGATCGGGCCGATGCCCGAGCGGCCGGCCAGCAGGTTCTGCCAGCCTTCGTCGACGCTGTTGCCGACCGGGCTGATCAGGCCGAGCCCGGTGACGACGACGCGGCGGGAGCTCATTGACGAACCTGCATCGACAAAAGGCTCCGGCTCAGGCCGCCTTCTGGTGCTTCTGGGCGTAGTCGATCGCGAGCTGAACGGTCGTGATCTTCTCGGCCTCTTCGTCGGGAATCTCGATGCCGAACTCGTCTTCGAGCGCCATCACGAGTTCGACCGTGTCGAGCGAGTCGGCACCCAGGTCGGCGACGAACGCCTTTTCGTTCGCCACGTCGGCCTCGGGAACGCCCAGTTGCTCGGCGATGATCTTCTTGACTCGTGCTTCTATGTCGCTCATGACTCCTCCAGGAGTGTGTAAAAAAGTAGACGCGGATTCTACGGCTTGACAATGTCCGCCCCGCCGTACGGCGATCGGAGCTGTGCTCATCAGCGCAGGCCTCAATTCATCAGCATGCCGCCGTTGACGTGCAGCTCGGTGCCCGTGATGTAGCCGGCTTCGGGCGAGGCGAGGAAAGCGACGGCATGGGCGATCTCGCTCGCCTGGCCGAGGCGGCCGAGCGGGATCTGCCCAAGAAGCGCCGCCGTCTGCGCGTCGCCCAGCGACTTGGTCATGTCGGTTTCGATGAAGCCGGGCGCGACGCAGTTGACCGTGATGCCGCGGCTGCCGACCTCGCGCGCCAGCGAGCGCGTCATGCCGGCCACGCCGGCCTTGGCCGCCGCGTAGTTGGCCTGGCCGGGATTACCGCTCGCCCCGACCACCGAGGTGATGTTGACGATGCGCCCGTAGCGCTGCTTCATCATCGGCCGCAACGCGGCGCGGCTGGTGCGAAAGACGGCGGTGAGATTGGTGGCGAGCACGGCGTGCCAGTCCTCGTCCTTCATGCGCATCGAGAGCATGTCGCGGGTGATGCCGGCGTTGTTGACGAGCACGTGCAGGCCGCCTGACTCCTTGACGACGGCATCGATGGCAGCGCCGACCGCGGCCGCATCGGTCACGTCGAGGACGACGCCGCGGCAGCCGGGAAACGCCGCCAGCGATTCGCCGATCGCGGCGGCGCCGGCTTCCGTGGTCGCCGTGCCGGTGACGTGGAAGCCCTTCTTCGCCAGCTCGGTCGCGATCGCCCGGCCGATGCCGCGCGACGCGCCGGTGACGAAGGCAACCTGCGCCGCGGTCGCGCCGACGACGCCGCTCATTGCAGCAGTGCCTTCGCGTCGGCCAGCGACGCGGGGTCGACCACCGCCGCCGACACCGCGTCGGCGGCGATGCGTTTGACCATGCCGGCGAGCACCTTGCCCGGGCCGCATTCGAAGATGTGCGTGATGCCGCGGCCGCGAATCGCGCGGATTGTCTCTTCCCAGCGCACGGCGCCGTAGGCCTGGCGAAAGAGCGCGTCGCGGATCGCCGAGGGCTCAGTCTCGGTCTTCACGTCGATGTTGTCGATCACCGGAATGAAAGGGGCGTCGATGGGCACGGTGACGAGCCGCTCGCGCAGGCGATCGGCGGCCGGCTTCATCAACTGCGAATGGAACGGCGCCGATACGGCGAGCAGCAAGGCACGCTTGGCGCCCGCTGCCTTGAGCAACTCGCAAGCCTTGTCGACGCCGGCCTTGGTGCCGGCGATCACGGTCTGCCTGGGATCGTTGTAGTTCGCGGCTGCGACCACTTCTCCGGTTGCTTCCGCAGCCGCCGAGCAACCGGCCCGCACCGCCTGCGCATCGAGGCCGAGGATCGCCGCCATCGCGCCGACGCCAACGGGCACCGCCTCTTGCATCGCCTGGGCGCGAAAGCGCACCAGCGGCAAGGCATCGGCCAGCGTCAGCGAGCCGGCGACGACGAGCGCCGAGTACTCGCCGAGCGAATGACCGGCGACGACGTCGGGCGCCGCCTTCGTCTCGGCGAGCCAGGCGCGATAGCAGGCGACGCCGGCGGTGAGCATCACGGGCTGTGTGTTGGTCGTCAGGTCGAGCTGCTCTTTCGGGCCTTCGCGAATCAGGCGGCCGATGTCCTCGCCGAGTGCCGTCGATGCCTCGTCGAGCGTCTGCCGAACGGCGGGGTGGTCGGCCCAGGCGTCGAGCATGCCGACCGACTGCGAGCCCTGGCCGGGAAAGACGAATGCGAAAGGCTTCACGTGGCGATGGACGTCGATGCGCCGCTTCAGTAGTCGAACAGGGCCGCGCCCCAGGTGAAGCCGCCGCCGACGCCTTCGAGCATGACCGTATCGCCGCGCTTGATCTTGCCCTCGCGCACCGCTTCGTCGAGTGCCATCGGAATCGACGCGGCCGATGTGTTGCCATGTCGATCGACGGTAGCGATCAGCTTTTCCGGCGCGAGCTTCAGCTTTTTCGCCGTGCTCCGCATGATTCGGATGTTGGCCTGATGCGGGATCAGCCAGTCGATGTCGGCCTCGGTCCGCGCCGCCTTCGCGAGCACCGAGCGGGCGACGCTGTCGAGCACCGACACGGCAAGCTTGAAGACCGCCGGCCCGTCCATCTTGAGCAGCGGATCGCCGAGCACCTTGCCTCCCGACACGGTGCCCGGCACGCACAGGATGCCTACATGACGGCCATCGGCGTGCAGTTCGGTGGCGAGGATGCCGGGCGTCTCGCTCGCCTCGAGCACGACGGCGCCGGCACCGTCGCCGAACAGCACGCAGGTCGTTCGGTCCTTGAAGTCGAGGATGCGCGAAAAGACCTCCGAGCCGATGACCAGCGCCTTCGAGGCGAGCCCCGTCTTGATCATCGAATCGGCCACGGAGAGCGCGTAGACGAAGCCCGAGCAGACGGCTTGCAGGTCGAACGCCGCGCAGCCGTGCACACCGAGCTTTTCCTGCACCATGCAGGCGGCCGACGGGAACACCATGTCCGGCGTGGAGGTCGCGACGATGATGAGATCGATGGCCTGCGGATCACAGTCGGCGGCGGCGAGCGCCCGGCGCGCCGCCTCGACGGCGAGGTCGCTGCAGGTCACTGTCGGCTCGGCGAAGTGGCGAAAGCGGATGCCGGTGCGCTCGACGATCCATTCGTCGGAAGTCTCGATGCCGTCGGCAGCGAGTTGCGCGGCAAGCTGGGCGTTGCTGATCTTGTTGGGCGGCAGGAAGCTGCCGGTCCCGGTGATGCGCGAGTAGCGAGGCAACACGGGATTCACGCGGTTCGTGCGGCGAGCGCGGGCGGTGCACTCATCGGACCGGCGGCATCGGCCGCCGCCTCGGCCGCGGGCAAGGCGGCCAGCGTGGCGCGGATACGATGCTGGACGCGGTCGAGCAGGCCGTTGCGCGCCGCGTCATAGGCGCGATTGAGGGCCTGCTCGAAGGCGAAGGCGTCGGCCGATCCGTGGCTCTTGAAGACGAGTCCGCGCAAGCCGAGCAAGGCCGCGCCGTTGTAGCGTCGATGATCGACGCGCCGCTTGAAGCGGTTCAGCACCGGCAAGGCGGCGAGCGCCGCCAGCTTGGTGAAGGCGTTGCGCTTGAACTCTTGCTTGATGAAGCTGGTCAGCATCGAGGCGAGGCCCTCGGCCGTCTTCAGCGCGACGTTGCCGACGAAGCCGTCGCAGACGACGATGTCGCACGTGCCTTTGAAGATGTCGTTGCCTTCGACGTTGCCGTGAAAGTTGACGAGCCCGGCCGCGGCCGCGGCGCGCAACAGCTCACCCGCCCGCTTGATCGTCTCGCTGCCCTTGATCGCCTCTTCGCCGATGTTGAGCAGGCCGACCGAAGGTTCGCCCTTGCCTTCGACCGCGGCCACCAGGGCGCTGCCCATGACCGCGAACTGGAGCAGGTTCTCGGCCGTGCAATCGACGTTGGCGCCGAGGTCGAGCACGGTCGTGAATGCATCGCGCTCGTTCGGCATCACCGTCGCGATCGCCGGCCGATCGATGCCGTCGACGGTTTTCAGCACGTAGCGCGAGACCGCCATCAGCGCACCGGTGTTGCCGGCCGAGACGCAAGCCTGTGCCAGCGAGGCGCGGCCTTCGATCGGCTTGACCTGGCTCACCGCGACGCGCAGCGACGAGTCCTTCTTGCGACGCAGCGCGACCTCGATCGAATCGCTCATCTCGACCACTTCGCTGGCCACCACGCGGGTGCAGCGCGCCCAGCCTTCAGCAGGCGCGAGCGCCTCGGCGCGGCCGACGAGCACGAGCTCGGCCTCGGGATGCGCATCGAGAAAGGCGCGACATGCGGGCAGCGTCACCGACGGGCCGAAGTCGCCGCCCATGCAGTCGACGGCCAGGCGGATCGGGGGGGCGGAAGTGGCCGCCATGGACAAGCGCGCGATCGGCAAGGCCCTCTCGGCAGCCGGTGACGCGCGAGCTGGAATCAGGCGTCCGCTTTGGTCTTGAGCACCTTGCGGCCGCGGTAGTAGCCGGTCGCGCTAAGGTGATGACGAAGATGCGTTTCGCCCGTCGTCGGCTCGATCGCGATGCCCGGCTTGACGAGCGCGTTGTGCGCCCGGTGCATGCCGCGCTTGGAAGGCGACTTCTTGTTCTGTTGAACAGCCATGAAAATTCTCCGAAGAGCCCGCGTGGCGCGGGCGGCGCGGTCGAGGCGAAACAAGTGTCTGGCCGACCGCGAAAAGCCGAGAATTGTAGCAGCCGGCACCGCCGCGCCGGCACGGTCCCCAACCGGCCCTCAAGCCGAACCGGCGCGGCCCTTCAATGCAGCCAGGGCGGCGAACGGATGCTCCTCGGGCGGCGTTTCGTCGTCGCCTCGAAGCGGCAGCGGCTCCGGGCAGACTTCGTGGCGCGGCACCAGCGGCAGCGCGAGCAGGAGCTCGTCCTCGATCAGCGCACGCAGGTCGATCGCCGGCTCGAGCGTCAGCACGTCGTCCTCGCTGTCGGTGTCCAGCGCCGCCGCGGCGTCTTCGCCCTCGACGAAGAACAGTCGCCGGTCGACGTGCAGCGGCACTCGCATCGGCCGCAGGCAGCGCTGGCATTCGAGGTTCACGGCCGCGTCGGCGACGAGATGCAGCAGCGGCTGCAGGCCGGCGCCGGCCAGTGCCGCGCGTGCGCCGGTGGCCTGCCAATGCACCGACGCGTCGGCTGAATCCGGTCCCGGCGAGCCGGCGCAAGCAAGACGCGACAGGGCGGCGAGCGGCCATTCGCCCGCCGACGAGGCGCCGCCCGCGGCAAACGCCGCGACATCGAATCGCTTCGGGTCGAAGGGTCGCGCGGATGCCATGGAACCAGTGTAGGGGAGCCGACGGACGCGAAGCCTTACGGCCGGATACTTGCCCGAGTCTCGACATGCCGCTCATCGCGAGGACAATTGCCCTATCCATGGCTCCCATCCAGCGCATCTTCACCCTGCTCGGCGTCGCTGCGGCAATAGCGACGGCCGCGCCGGTCGTCGCCCAGACGCATACGCGCGCCTTCGACGCCAAGGCCCTGGCACGCTACGACCTCAGCTATGTGAAATGCGAGGCACGCTTTCCGGACATGCAAGGGCATCGCGACGAGGCCTACCTGAACCTCTGGCGCATCCGCTCGGACGACAAGAGCGCGGCCCGGCTCGCCAACGTGCGAGGCGGCAGCGTCTACCGGGCCGAGCGGCAGCTTGCCATGAAGGGCCCGGCCAAGGGCGCCGCCTCGGCCGCGGCTAGCCCGTTGGAGCGCGAATGCCAGGGCCTGTGGGCCGAGCACCAGCGCATCACCAAGGACAAACGGTAAGAATCCGCCGATGTCCGCCCGGCGCCTGATTCTTGCCTCGACATCGCGCTACCGCCTCGAACTGCTGCAGCGCTTGCGCGTGCCGTTCGACGTGCGCGCGCCCGAGGTCGAAGAAACGACGCACGCCGGCGAGACGCCGTACGAGCTCGCTCTTCGCCTGGCCATTGCCAAGGCCGACGCAGTCGCGCAACTCGACGCCGAAGCAATCGTCATCGGCTCCGACCAGGTCGCCGACCTCGACGGCACCGCCGTCGGCAAGCCGGGCGATCACGCCCGCGCGACGGCGCAGTTGCGCGCCATGCGCGGCCGCAGCGTCGTGTTCCACACGGCCGTCGCCGTCGCCTGCGTCGCGACCGGATTTCGGGCCGCCGAAGTCGCCTCGGTGCGGGTGCGCTTTCGCGATCTCGGCGACGCCGAGATCGAGCACTACCTGCGCACCGAGCAACCGTACGACTGCGCCGGCAGCGCCAAGGCCGAGACGCTCGGCATCGCCCTGCTCGCAGCGATCGAGTCCGACGACCCGACCGCCCTCATCGGCCTGCCGCTGATCCGCACCTGCGCCCTGTTGCGACGCGCCGGCATCGACCCGCTCCTGCCGACATGACGCGCCTTCATCTCGTTCCGAACACGCTCGACTTCGGCGCTGCGGGCGAGCTTGCGGCGCTCGACGAACTGCTGCCCAAGGGCGTGATCCGCACCGCTGCCGGCCTGACGCACTGGGTCTGCGAGAACGCGAAGACGACGCGCGCCTTCCTGAAGCGGGTCGACAGGGTCGTGCCGCTGTCGCTACCGCTGCAGGAGATCTCGATCGTCGAACTGCCGCGGCCCGACAAGGGCCGTGAAGCAGCCGCCGACGGCGACGCCTTGATCGCCCTCCTCGCCCCCGCACGCGACGGCCACGACATCGGCCTGATCTCGGAGGCCGGCCTGCCGGCGCTTGCAGACCCGGGCGCGCTGCTCGTCGCGGCGGCCCATGCGGCCGGCATCCCGGTCGTCGCCCATCCGGGCGCCAGCTCGATCGCGCTGGCCCTCGCGGCGAGCGGGCTGAACGGCCAGAGCTTCGCCTTCGTCGGCTACATCCCGGTGCCCGCCGAGGCGCGTGCGGCGCGCATCCGCGCCCTCGAAGCGACGTCGCGGCGCGA
>JBBRLS010000076.1:0-13995 GCA_038231215.1 Burkholderiales bacterium
CAAGCGGAACGTCTACAGTTGCCCCGAACCTCGCAACGACAGTACGGACGGTGGAGGCGGCGGCAGGGTCGCCGCGAGCGTCGGTTCACTGAGCTGAAGCTGACCTTTCTCGGGGCGCAGGCAAGAGCCGCAATCGACCCATACAGGCCGCTCGGGCCCGCAGATCGATCACCGAATAGCCGCAGTTCAGGGACGACCGTCGCTCAACGGCCGCCACCCGCCTCGCGCCAGTCCATTGAAGCATTGAAACCGGCTGTTTATGCTTCGACGGCCCGGCGCGCACCATGGTGGACGGCGCATCAATTGCCGCACCCGCATCTGGTCCATGGAGATCAAAGCCGTCAGGCCACCATCAGCCCATGCGCGGGCGCGAGCCAACGCCGACACGGGCGTACTGCCGGTCTGCACCAAGATCGAGTTCAGACCTGGGCCCCGGCGGTGGGGGCGGCGATGGCCATCTCGGAAGCCGCGGTGGCCTGCCGGTCGAAGCCCAGCAGCACGCTGCCGATCAGCGTGGCCGAGATAACCAAGTTGGCCAATGCGGCGCCGACGCGGACCCACGGGCGCGTCTGGGGATAGCTGGGTGCCGTGCGCAGGGGGAATTCGCTGGCGGCGATGCCAACGTGGGGCAACGGTTTACTGCGTGCTTCAGCATCGTCGCGATGCTGTTGAAGGTTGGCCTCCGCGGCGTGGCGGAAGGCGGTGCGCAGGGCATCGATCGAGTCACCGTGGCTGTTTATGGGGGTGTACATGGCGGGTCTCCTGGGGTGGTTGGAAGCGGCAACTGAACTGTCTGCTTCGGCACTTCTGAAGTCCTGAATCGGCTCTCAAGCGTTCTGCAGCGCTCCGAATCAAGCCTCTTTCTGCCTGCTACGCTTGGCTGGCCGTTCCGACCCGCAGTCCCCATGACCCCGCCCGCGCCGAAGCCATCGTCCCACCTCCCCGCCGCCCGCCTGATCGCCATCCTGGCCGCCGACGCGGCCGGCTATTCCCGGCTGATGGCCATCGACGACCGGCTGACGGTGGAGCTGCTGGATGCCGCGCGCGCCGCGTTCCGCACGGCCTGCGAAGAGCACCGGGGCCGCGTGGTCGACATGGCCGACGATTCGGTGCTGCTTGCGTTCGACGGTGCGGCCTCGGCCCTGGGCTGCGCGCTGCTGGTACAGCAGCGCCTGGTGGCGCAAGCCAATCCGCAGACCGGCACCTTGCGGCTGCCATTCCGCATCGGGCTTCACCTGGGTGACGTGATCGAGGAGGCCGACGGCAGCGTCTACGGCGACGGCGTCAACATCGCCGCCCGGCTGCAGGCGCTGGCCGAGCCCGACGAGGTGTTCGTCTCGCAGTCGATCCGCGATCTGCTGGGTGCCAAGCCGGTGGCGCGGTTCGAGGACGCCGGCGAGCACCTGCTGAAGAACGTGCCGAGCCCGGTGCGGGTGTGGCGAGCATTGCCGCCGGCGGTGCCGGTGACTGCCGACGCCACAGCTGCGACGGGCGCAACGGGCGCCGCCACTCCGTCCGCGGCCCCGGCCGCCGACAGCGTGCGCTTCGCCGGCCGCTACGAACTGCAGCCGCTCGAGCGCCGTCTGCTGATCGACGGCGAATCCACCAACCTCGGCTCACGAGCTTTCGACCTGCTGCTGGTGCTCATCGAACAACCCGGGACCTTGCTCACGAAGAACCGGTTGCTCGACCGCGTCTGGCCCGGCCTGGTGGTGGAGGAAGGCAACCTCGCCACGCAGATCAGCAGCCTGCGCAAGGTGCTGGGCGGGGACGTCATCGCCACGATCCCCGGCCGCGGCTACCGCTTCACGGCGCGCATCGAGGCGGCGGCGATTGCCGCAGCGGCAGCGACGCCTGCGATGGTGCCTGCGCTGGTGGCTTCGCAGCTTGCTTCTTCCGCGCGTACGGCCGTTGATTCGCCTGTCGTGGCTGCAGCGCCGCCCGCACCAGCAGCCGCCCCGCCGCCACCAGCCGCCAAGCTGCAGACCAACCTGCCCGCCAGTCTTCCGAACCTGGTGGGCCGCGCCGAAGACCTGGCCGTGCTGAACGAGCTGATCGACCAGCACCGGCTGGTCAGCATCATCGGCGCCGGCGGCATGGGCAAGACCACCGTGGCGCTGCACCTCACCGCGGGGCGCCAGACGGCCTACCGCCACGGCGTGTGCTGGGTCGAGCTGGCCACCGTCACCGACCCTGAAGCGTTGCCCGCGGCCATCGGCGCGGCACTGGGCGTGCACATCGGCAGCGGCGATCCGCTCAAGGGTCTGTGCGGCGCACTCGCACCGCTCGCCGTGCTGGTGGCGCTGGACAACGCCGAGCAGGTGGTCGACGGCGTGGCGCGGGTGGCCCAGGCGGTGCTGGACAGTGCGCCGGGCGTGCGCTTCATGGTCACCACGCAGGCGCCGCTGAAGCTGGCGAGCGAATTGGTCTATCGCATCGGTCCGCTCACCGTGCCCCAAGGGCCGCTGCCGGCCGCGCAGGCGCTGGACTTCAGCGCCGTGGCGCTGTTCGTCGAGCGCGCCCAGGCGGCCGACGCCCGCTTCACCCTCACCGACGCCAACGCCCCCGCCGTCATCGACCTGTGCCGCCAGCTCGACGGCCTGGCTCTGGCGATCGAACTGGCCGCCGCGCGCGCGCCGATGCTGGGCGTGCAGCGGCTGGCCACCTCGATGGGCGACCGGCTCAAGGTGCTGACGAACAGCCGCAACCGGCTGGCGCCGGCACGTCAGCAGACGCTGCGCGCCACGCTCGAGTGGAGCCACGGATTTCTGGAAGCGCGCGAGCAGACGGTGTTCCGGCGGCTGTCGGTCTTCGCCGGCAGCGCATCGCTGTCGCTGGTGCAGCAGGTGGTGGCCGATCCGGAAGGCGCGGGTGATCTTGAAGGCGACCTCGACGAATGGGCCGTGCTGGACGCGCTGGCGCTGCTGGTGGACCGTTCGCTGGTGCTGGCCATCGTGGCCGATGACACGCCTGAACACGCGGCCAGCCACGCAACTGAACCTCACGAACCGCGGTACCGGCTGCTCGACAGCCCGCGGCTGTTTGCGCGCGAGAAGCTGCGGCAGGCGGGCGAGGAAGCGGCGCTGCGGCAGCGCCATGCGCGGGCGGTGGCGGGGCTGTTCGAGGCGGCTGACCAGACCTTTTACTCCGGCACCATCGGCGTCGATGTCTGGCAGAAGGCGCTGGCCGCCGACCTGGACAACGGCCGTGAGGCGCTGGCCTGGGCCCGGGCGGCCGACGATGCGGTCGCGGTCGTGCAGATCGCCGCGGTCATGGGCCGAGCCTTGCCGAACAGCGCCCACCGCGAGCGACTGGCGCTGGCCGACACGGTCGAGCCGCTGATCGAGCGCATTAAGGGGGCCGACCTGCAGGCCGGGGTGTGCAGGCTGCTCTCTAGCTTGATCAGCAATACCCAACCACAGCGCGCTCTGGCGCTGGTACGCCGCTGCGTGGCGCGCATGCCGCCCTTGCTGGCCGCCGACGCGGCGCCGGCCCGGTGGGCGCACCACAAGGCGCTGACTGCGCTCGCGATAGCTGAGTCGCGTGGCGGCGACCTGCCGGCCGCCGAGGCTGCACTCGCAAAGGCGGGTGCGCTGGCCGACCCGGCGTGGCCGGCGGTTCGGACTATTTTTCTGGTCGATGCCGAGGGCTTTGTGGTGCGGGTCCGGGGCGACATGGCGGCGTTTCTGCACTGCGCGCGCCGGCAGGTCGCCATGTGTGAGGCCTGCGGGTCGTCGGGTGGAACCATCCTCGCCAACCTCGTCGACGCCGAACTCGCCGCCGGCAACCCGGCGCAGGCGGCGGCGACCGGCACGGCGCTGGTCGCGTCACTGGCCGGTGGGCGTGATGAAAGAAGCCTGGTCTTCTCCCGCCTCAACCTGTCAGCCGCGCTGCTGGCGCTGGATGATCATGAGCAGGCCAGACCGCACCTGCGCGCCGGCTGGGCGCAGGCGCCGCTGTTCGACGCGCAACCCTACTTCGCCGATTACCTGGCGCTGCTGGCCGCGCTCGACGGCCGCCTGGACGCGGCTGCGCGGCTGGCCGGTTACGCCGACGCCGCCAACGCCTGCGTCGGCGAGCGCGAGCCCAACGAAGCCGCGGCCATCGCCCGCGCCGTGCAACTCGCCCGCGCCGCGCTTGGCGACGCCACCTTCGACCGCCTGCACGCCGAAGGCGCCACGCTGCGCGATGCGGACATCGAGGCGCTGGCGTTCGGGATGCACGACGTTGGCTGAGCGCCCGTTCACAGCAGCTTCAGCGACACCATCCATTCCGAGCCGGCGCGGCGTGCGCCCTGCCAGCCGGCAGCCCAGCCGACCGACAGCGTCATGCTGTACCAGTGCAGCATCGACACGCGCAGGTCGGCCTGCGTGCCCAGGCTGGTGTAGCGCTGACGAGCAGCGGTGCCTGGATCGGTCCACAGCGAGGCGGCAAACAGCGTCGGCCTCAGCGACTGCGCATGCAGGCCCGGTGAACCGATCGACTCCAACACGGTGGGCGGCAGGTTCAGCTCGACCAGCTGGCGCACATAGCTGCGGCCCGACAGCGCATCTATCGCGAAGCCTGGCATCGAGCCAGGCTCGCGGTAGCGTTGCACCAGCCCGTCGTCCACCCGGTTGTTGCCAAAGGCGCCGAAGTAGTGGCGCGCGATGGCCAGGCTGTCGCTGCCGGCGGTGGCGCCGACCGCAGTGCGCGACCAAACCGACGCATACGGCCAGCCCGCAACCGGCGTGCCGGCATCGAGCCGCAGCACCGGCTGCGTCACCACGCGTCCGCCACTGCGGCCGAGTGTGACCACGCCCGAGGCGACGATGCCCTTCTCGTCGTCGAGTGCGCCCAGCGAGCGCCGCAGGTCTTTGTAGTACAGGCCCGTCTCGGCATTCAGCAGCCGGCTGTCGCCGGCGAGTACGTTTTGCGAGCCTGGCAAGGCGTCCAGGCCGGTGTAGACGGCGAGCTTGCTGCGCCACTGCAGCCGGCGGGTGGCCGCATACAGCAGGTCGTCTTCGTAGCCCAGCGTCGCCGCAAAGCCGCGCCGGCTGCGAAGCGTCGGCCCGAACAGGTCGTAGAAGCTGGCGCGGTTCCAGGCCAGGCTGCCGCTCCAGCCGAGATGGCGGGCCATGATCTCGAGGTGCCCGCGCTGGTCGGAAGACAAGCCTTGCCCTGGCGTGATGGCGGCCGTGATCGTGAGTTGCGCCAGGCCCAGTGGGTCGGCGAAGTTGGCGTGCCAGCCCACCCCGCGCGCTTGGCGGTAGCCCATCACCACCGGGTAAGCATTCAGCAGCCGCAGCTGGGCCAGCGGCTGGTAGAGCCCGCGCTCGCGCACCAGCGACTCTTCGTCCACCTCGCGTGCCGCTGGCACCTGCCAGGTCGCCACCACCGAATGACGCTTCGCCACTTCGGCGCCGAGAAAGCGGATCGTGCCCAGCGCCGACACGGGCTGCGGCGACAGCGCCACCGGCAGGAAACCCTGACCGGTGTATTCGAACGCGATGAGCGAACCGTCAGCACGCGGAATCGGCCGGAAAAAACCGGTCTCGGCGTTCGTGACCGCCTCGACCCGGTTGCTCGCAATCTCGGCGCGGAAGATGTTGGACACGCCGGTGAAATACGCGCTGCCGTAAAGATAGCGCCCGTCCGGTGTGAAGACGAAGCCTTCGGGCGAGGCCTCACCAAAACGGAATTCGGCCACCGGCTGAGCGCGGTCGGGATCGAGTTCGGCCAGGCGGTACACGCGCAAAAACTGGTTGCCCCCCGCGTCGATGACGGCGGCGCTGAGCAGCTGGCCGTCGGGCGACACGTCGAGGTCGCGCGGCACCGTGCCGAAGTCGAAGGTGTGCAGCGTTTGCCAGCGGTCGTAAGGCGGCGGGATGCGCACCAGCGATGCCAAGCCGGCCTCATGGCGCACGCCGATCAGCGAGCGGTCTGTCGGATCAACGACAACGGCACCGATGCGGGCCCGGGACAGCAGTTCGGTGCGCCGACCGGATTCGACGTCGACCGACCACAGGCTGCGCAGGCTTTGGTTGTCAGTGGTGAAAAAGACGGTCTTGGACGACGCGTCGTAGGCCAGCGAGGTGACGTCGTACAACGTCGCCCCCTGCACTTCGGTCAGCGCACGCGCCTGGCCGCTGCGCAGGTCGATGGCTTGCACGTGATCGACCACACCACGCGTGCGCACCGCAGCGATCAGGGTGCCGCTTTGTTCGTCCACGAACGCCCGCGACACCGAACCGAGCGGCTGTGCGGTCAGCGGTCGACGCGGTGTTGGCGGGTGCTTGCGCAGTTCGGCCAGGTTGGCCTGCTGGAAGCGTCGCTCGTCGTCGATCCAGCGCTGCCAGGCGGTGTCGAGCGGTTGGCCGAAGACCTGCTCGAACTGCGCCGCGTAGTGCGCCTGGCTGCCCTCGTCGCGCCGCAGCCAAAGCAGCACCTGCTCCGGCGTGTAGGCCCAGGCGAGCCATGTGAAGAAGCGCGTGCCGTAGAGGTAGGCATTCGCGCCGCCCTGGAAGTCGACGCGCGTGCCTCGCGAGACGAGCGCGAGCGGGTCGTAGATGGGCGCGCCGTCGCGCACCATGGCGCGAAACACCATTTCGTCGTAGCCGCCCTGCGCCCGGCCTTGGCCGCCAGCCATCCAAGTCTCCAGGAATACGGCGCTGCCCTCCAGATACCAGCGAGGCACCGCCCAGCGTGGCACTGTGAGCAGCGTGTACAGCAGCGACTCGGGGTGCTCGGCTTGGGGCGCCACCTTGCCTAAAAAGACACGCCGCCAGAAGCGGTCTTTGCTGTCGGTCATGTCGCCGCTGGCCAGGTGCACCAGCTCGTGGTTCATGGTCGAGTAAATGCGCTCGCTGCTGGGCGCCGTCTCGAAGGGATTGGAAAACGGCGCCACCTCGAGGCGCATGTAGTTGAGCGGGATCGGCGTGACGCTGGCGTTGGCGTTGTCGGCGAAGTCGCGCAGCCACAGCGTGGTGCGGTCGGCCGGCGTCCAGCCCAGCACCCGGCGCTGCCAGCCGAGCGCGTTGTGGAAGGTGGCCAGCGCGTGCGGCACCAGCGGATTCAGCGTCGGGTTGGCATAGACGATCAACACGTCGTCGGTGAGCGCATAAGAAAGGCCCAGCGCGCCGGTCGCGGCGGCATCCGATGCCGATGCGCAGACCAGGGCCAGGGCCGACATCCAGCGCAGGGCCTGCTGGCGCATCGAGGGACTCCGTAGATGGGATAGGGCGTGGAGCATAACGAGACGCTGCAGACGCAAAAAAACGCCGGCCTCGCGGACGGCGTTTCGTGGGAGCCGGCGCGCGGTTGGCGGCCTGCCCGGCGTAGGGTCAGCAGTCTCCGCAGGCCTTGCGATCTGCGGTGTAGCCACCGTCCCAGACTTTGCGATCTGCGCTGTAGCCGCCGTCCCGAACCTTGCGATCTGCGCTGTAGCCGCCGTCCCAGACTTTGCGGTCTGCGCTGTAGCCGCCGTCCCAGACCTTGCGGTCTGCGGAGTAGCCGCCGTCCCAGACCTTGCGATCTGCGCTGTAGCCACCGTCCCAGACCTTGCGATCTGCGCTGTAGCCACCGTCCCAGACCTTGCGATCTGCGCTGTAGCCACCGTCCCAAACCTTGCGGTCTGCGGAGTAGCCACCGTCACCGACCTTGCGGTCTGCGGTCTGGGCATCTGTGCCAGTCAGGATCGCCTTGACCGATTTCGTGCCGCTCACCGGCGCGGCGAACTTCACTTCGGCGCTGCCGTTGTCTGCGGCGCGGAAGCGTTCAGCGGCGACGATCCCGGCGCCAAGTTCGGTTTCCGCGGCCACTGCGGGCTGGCTCAAGGTTGCGAACGCGATGGCTGTGGCAGCGGCGGCCTGGAGGGAAAGGCGAAAAGCTTGTGCGGTGCGAGTTTTGGTGTTCATGGCTGTGGTCCTTGTAGTGGGTTGACCGACTGGCGGTAGTAGTGGAGTGGGAGTGCCGCTGCGGTGACGTGAATGTCCGCTGGTCGACCCCACGGCGTCCTCAAGGCGATCTCAAACGTTCTAAAACGTTCTCAAACCAGCGATTCTTCGGCAATGCGCAGCTGGCTGACATCGGTTCACGTGCAGCCGTCGCAACTCACCCAGCCGCGTTGGTTTGCAGGCGCGCACGGGCTGAAATCGCTGATTTCGCCTGCTACGCTCAGGCCACCGTATCGATTCGCACCGCACGATGACCCAGCCTGCGCCAACCGCTCCGACCGCCGCTTCTTCCTCGCTTCCTGCCGCCCGCCTGATCGCCATCCTGGCGGCCGACGCCGCCGGACATTCCCGCCTGATGGCGATCGACGACCGGCTGACGGTGGAGCTGCTGGACGCCGCGCGCGCGGTGTTCCGCGGTGCCTGCGAAGAGCACCAGGGCCGCGTGGTCGACATGGCGGGTGATTCGGTGTTGCTCGCCTTCGACAGCGCCGCCTCGGCCCTGCGCTGCGCGCTGCTGGTGCAGCAGCGCCTGGTGGCGCAGGCCAACCCGCAGACCGGCACGCTGCGGCTGCCATTCCGCATCGGGCTGCACCTGGGTGACGTGATCGAAAAGGCCGACGACAGCGTGTACGGCGACGGCGTCAACATCGCCGCCCGCTTGCAGGGGCTGGCCGAGCCGGACGAGGTGTTTGTGTCGCAGTCGATCCGCGACCTGCTGGGTGCCAAGCCGGTGGCGCGGTTCGAGGACGCCGGCGAGCACCTGCTGAAGAACGTGCCAAGCCCGGTGCATGTGTGGCGCGCCTTGCCGCCCGCGCCAGAGGTGCCGGCGACCGTGGCTTCGACTGCAGCGCCAACCGCAGCCACTTCGACAGATGAATCTGCATCCGGCTCCGCAGACAGCCTGCGCTTCGCAGGCCGCTTCGAGCTGCAGCCGGTCGAGCGCCGTCTGCTGATCGACGGCACCCCCGCCAACCTGGGCTCCAGAGCCTTCGACCTGCTGCTGGTGCTGGCCGAGCAACCCGGCGCGCTGTTGACCAAGAACCAGCTGCTCGACCGCGTTTGGCCCGGCCTCGTCGTCGAGGAAGGCAACCTCGCCACGCAGATCAGCAGCTTGCGCAAGGTGCTGGGTGGCGACGTCATCGCCACGATCCCGGGGCGCGGCTACCGGTTCACGGCGCGCATGGAGGCGGCGACCCACATCGCGGCGCCTGGCTTGGTGGCTTCGGCTCCGGCAGCGCCAGCAGCAGCGCCACTGCCTTCGCCAGCCGCAGCCGCATCGCCATCCGCCAAGCTGCAAACCAACCTGCCCGCCAGCCTGCCGAATCTGGTGGGTCGCGCCGAAGACCTGGCGGCGCTGAACGAGCTGATAGCCCAGCACCGGCTGGTCAGCATCATCGGCGCCGGCGGCATGGGCAAGACCACCGTGGCGCTGCACCTCACCGCAGGCCGGCAGACGGCCTACCGCCACGGCGTGTGCTGGGTGGAACTGGCCACCGTCACCGATGCCGAGGCGCTGCCCGCGGCCATCGGCGCAGCACTGGGCGTGCACATCGGCAGCGGCGACCCGCTGAAGGGCCTGTGCGGCGCACTGATGCCGCTCGCCGTGCTGGTGGCGCTGGACAACGCCGAGCAGGTGGTCGACGGCGTGGCGCGGGTGGCGCAGGCCGTGCTGGACCAGGCGCCGGGCGTGCGCTTCGTCATCACCAGCCAAGCGCCGCTGAAGCTGGCCGGCGAGCGTGTGCATCGCATCGGCGCGCTGGCGGTGCCTCAGGGGCCGCTGCCGGCGGCAGAAGCACTCGCGTTCGGCGCGGTGGCACTGTTCAACGAAAGGGCACAAGCGGCAGACAGCCGCTTCACCCTCACCGACGCCAACGCCCCGGCCGTCATCGACCTGTGCCGCCAGCTCGACGGCCTGGCGCTGGCGATCGAACTGGCCGCCGCGCGCGCGCCGATGCTGGGGGTGCAGCGTCTTGCCACCTCCATGGGCGACCGGCTCAAGGTGCTGACGAACAGCCGCAACCGGCTGGCGCCAGCGCGCCAGCCGACGCTGCGCGCCACGCTCGAGTGGAGCCACGGGTTCCTGGAAGAGCGCGAGCAGGCGGTGTTCCGGCGGCTGTCGGTCTTCGCGGGCAGCGCCTCGCTGTCGCTGGTGCAGCAGGTGGTGGCCGATCCGGACGGTGAAGGCGAAGGCGACCTCGACGAATGGGCCGTGCTGGACGCACTGGCGCTGCTGGTGGACCGTTCGCTGGTGCTGGCCATCGTGGCCGATGACACGTCCGACGATACGGCCCAGCCGCGCGAACCCCGGTACAGGCTGCTGGACAGCCCGCGGCTGTTTGCACGCGAGAAGCTGCGGCACGCGGGCGAGGAAGCGGCGCTGCGGCAGCGCCATGCGCAGGCGGTGGCCGGGCTGTTCGAGGCGGCTGACGAGACCTTTTACTCCGGCACCATCGGCGTCGATGCCTGGCTGCAGGCGATGGCCGTTGACCTGGACAACGGCCGCGAGGCGTTGGCCTGGGCCCGGGCCGCCGACGATGCCGTCGCAGTGGTCCAGATCGCCGCGGTGATGGGCCGGGCCTTGCCGTACAGCGCCTACCGCGAGCGGCTGGCGCTGGCGGACGCGGTCGAGCCGCTGATCGAGCGCATTGAGGGTGCCGACCTGCTGGCCAAGGTGTGCAGGCTGCTCTCTGGCTCGATCGCCGATACCCAAAGGCAGCGCGCTGTGGTGCTGGTCCGCCGCTGCGTGGCGCGCATGCCGACCTTGTCAACCACCGCCGCGGCACCGGCCCGCTGGGCACACCACCTGGCGCTGACTGCGCTCGCGATCAGCGAGTCGCGCGGCGGCGATCTGCCGGCTGCCGAAGCTGCACTCGCGCAGGCGCGTGCGCTGGCCGCCCCGGCGTGGCCGACGGTTCGGGCTTTTTGGCTGGTCGAGGCCGAGGGCAATGTGGCCCAGACCCGGGGCGACATGGCCGCAATGCTGCACTGGACGCGCCAGCAGATCGTCATGGCGGAGGCCCGCGGATCATCGAACGGAACCGGCCTCGTCAGCCTCGTCGACGCAGAACTCGCTACCGGCAACCCGACGCAGGCGGCGGCGACCGGCTCGGCGCTGGTCGCGTCACTGGCCGGCGGGCGCGATGAGAGATACCTCGCCTACGCCCGCCTGAATCTGTCGGCCGCGCTGCTGGCGCTGGGTGACCATGAGCAGGCCAGGCCGCACCTGCGCGCCGGCTGGGCGCAGGCGCTGCTGTTCGATCTGCAGCCGTTCTATGCCGACTATCTGGCGCTGCTGGCCGCGCTCGACGGCCGCCTGGACGCCGCCGCGCGGCTGTCCGGTTACGCCGACGCCGCCAACGCCCGTGTCGGCGAACGCGAGCCCAACGAAGCCGCAGCCATCGCCCGCGCCGTGCAACTCGCCCGCGCCGCGCTCGGCGATGCCACCTTCGACCGCCTGCACGCCGAAGGCGCAACGCTGCGCGATGCGGACGTCGAGGCGCTCGCCTTCCCCAACTGAGCCGCCGTCAGCCATGGATTTATCGACCCACGCCCCCTCGCAACGCTTCGGCCCCGGCGGCCGCTTCGAGCTGCAACCGCTGGAGCGGCGTCTGCTCGTCGACGGCGAGCCTGCCTCCATCGGCGCGCGCGCCTTCGACCTGCTGCTGGCCCTGATCGAGCAGCCGGGCCAGTTGCTGAACAAGCACCAGCTGGTCGACAAGGTCTGGCCCGGCGTGGTGGTGGAAGAAGGCAACCTGGCCACGCAGATCAGCAGCCTGCGCAAGGTGCTGGGCGGCGACGTCATCGCCACCATCCCCGGACGCGGCTACCGGTTTGCGGCGCGGGTTGATGCCGGCCCGGCTGCTGCCGCCACCGTTGGCCTGCTTGGTTCACCCGCGGCCGTCACCGATCGGCCATTTGCGCCACCAGAGTCATCTGCGAGCGCCGCCCCGCCTTCCGCAGCCGCCAAGCTGCAGACCAACCTGCCCGCCACGCTGCCGAACCTGGTGGGCCGCGCCGAAGACATCGCCGCGCTGAACGAGCTGATCGACCAGCACCGGCTGGTCAGCATCATCGGCGCCGGCGGCATGGGCAAGACCGCTGCTGCACTGCACCTGACCGCCAGCCGGCAGGCCGCCTACCGCCACGGCGTGTGCTGGGTGGAACTGGCCACCGTCACCGATGCCGAGGCGCTGCCCGCGGCCATCGGCGCAGCACTGGGCGTGCACATCGGCAGCGGCGATCCGCTGAAGGGCCTGTGCGGCGCGCTGATGCCGCTGACGCTGCTGGTGACGCTGGACAACGCAGAGCAGGTGGTTGACGGCTTGGCGCGCGTGGTGCAGTCGGTGCTGGACCAGGTGCCCGGCGTGCGCTTCATCGTGACCAGCCAGGCGCCGCTCAGGCTGCTCGCCGAGAGCACCTACCGCCTCGGTTCGCTCGCGGTGCCGCCCGGTCCGCTGCCGGCGACGCAGGCGTTGGCGTCCGGCGCGGTGGCTCTGTTCACCGACCGCGCCCAGGCGGCCGACGCCCGCTTCACCCTGACCGATGCCAACGCCCCCGCCGTCATCGAGCTGTGCCGGCAACTCGACGGCTTGCCGCTGGCCATCGAACTGGCTGCAGCGCGCGCACCACTGCTCGGCGTGCAGCGGCTGGCCACGTCGATGGGCGACCGTCTCAAGCTGCTCAGCCGCAGCAGCAATCGGCTGGCCCCGGCGCGCCAGCAGACCCTGCGGGCCACGCTCGAATGGAGCCACAGTTTCCTGGACGAACGCGAGCAGGCGGTGTTCCGGCGGCTGTCGGTTTTTGCGGGCAGCGCCTCGCTGTCGCTGGTGCAGCAGGTGGTGGCCGATCCAGAGGGCGCGGGCGATCTGGACGCATGGGTCGTGCTGGATGCGCTGGTGCTGTTGGTCGAGCGCTCGTTGGTGGTGGCGCTCGTCGACGACACAGCCGCCGAGCCGCGCGAACCGCGCGAACCGCGATACAGGCTGCTCGACACGCCGCGGCTGTTTGCGCGCGAGAAGATGCAGCAGGCGGGCGAAGAATCGGCGCTGCGGCAACGCCATGCGCACGCCATAGCTGAGCACTTCGACAAGGCCGACGAGACGCTCCTTTCTGGAACCATCGGAGTCGACGCATGGCGGCAGTCGATGGCCGCCGACCTGGACAACGGCCGGGAGGCGCTGAGCAGCGCAAGGGCCGCCGACGATGCCTTTTTGGTCGCTCAGATCACCGCGACGATGGGCCGAGCTTTGCCGCCCAGCGCCCACCGTGAACGGCTGGCGCTGGCGGATGCGGCCGAGCCGCTGATCGATCGCCTCGACAGCGCCGCTCTGCTGGCCAGGGTGTGCAGGCTTCTCACGGCCTCGATCGGCACGACACAAAGGCAGCGCGCCGTGACGCTGGCCCGCCGCTGCGTGGCACGCATGAACCCGGTGTGGGCCACTGACGCGGCAGCGGAGCGCTGGCCGCGCCATCTGGCACTGGCCGCGCTCGCAAATGCGGAGTCGCGTGTTGGCGATCTGCCAGCCGCAGAGGCAGCGCTGGCACAGGCACGTGCACTGGCCGACCGAGCGTGGCCGCCGGTTCGGGCCTACTGGCTGGTGGAGGCAGAAAGTTTTGTGGCCCAGGCCCGGGGTGATCCGGCGTCATTTTTGCGATGGACGCGCAGCTTGGTCGACTTGGGGGAGGCCAGCGGTCTGGCCCATCCAAACAGCCTCGCCAACCTCGTCGACGCCGAACTCGCCGCCGGCAACCCGGCGCAGGCGGCGGCGACCGGATTGGCGCTGGTCGCATCACTGGACGGCGGGCGCGATGAGAGATCCCTTGCCTATGCCCGCCTGAACCTGTCGGCAGCGCTGCTGGCGCTCGGTGACTCTGCGCAGGCGAGCCGGCACCTGCGCGCGGGCTGGGCGCAGGCGCCGCAGTTCGACGCGCAGCCCTACTTCATCGACTACTTGGCGCTGCTGGCTGCACTCGACGGCCGCATGCACGCAGCCGCGCGGCTGGCCGCCTATGCCGACGCCGTCAACGCCCGCGTGGGCGAGCGTGAGCCCAACGAAGCCGC
>JBBRLS010000077.1:0-13599 GCA_038231215.1 Burkholderiales bacterium
GCGATCCAGAACTTCGGCGCGATGGACATCCTGTGCACCGACAAGACCGGCACGCTCACGCAAGACAGGATCGCCCTCGCACGCCACGCCGATGCGTACGGCGAGGACACCGACGAGGTGCTGAACTTCGCCTACCTCAACAGCTTCTACCAGACCGGGCTGAAGAACCTGCTGGACCGCGCGGTGCTGGAGCGCGTGGATGTCGCCGCCAGTCTGAAGCTGAAGGACGCCTACCGAAAGGTCGATGAGATCCCCTTCGACTTCGAGCGCAGGCGCATGTCGGTGGTGGTGGCGACGCTGCTGGCCGGCAAGGAGCAGCACCACGAACTCATCTGCAAGGGCGCGGTGGAAGAGGTGCTGGCGATCTGCACCCAGGTGCGCACCCAGGACGCCACCGACGCCAGCCTGGATGGCGAGCGCACCATGCCCACGCTTCCGCTGGATGCGGCGCTGCTGGCGCGCACGCAAGCCGTGACCGCCGGGCTCAACGCCGAAGGCCTGCGCGTGGTGGCCGTGGCCGTCAAGACGCTGCCGCCGAGCCAGACCGTCTATTCGGTGGCCGACGAGAGCGGGCTCACGCTGATCGGCTACATCGCCTTCCTCGACCCGCCCAAGGAGTTGGCAGCACCGGCATTGAAGCAGCTGGCGGCACACGGCATCACCGTCAAGGTTCTGACGGGTGACAACGATCTCGTGACGGCCCAGGTCTGCCGCCAGGTGGGCCTGACCAGGTCGGCCGGCGACTCGGTGATGCTGGGCTCGCAGGTCGAAGCGCTCGGCGACGAGGCGCTGAAGGCCGCAGCCGCATCGCACAGCATCTTCGCCAAGCTCACGCCGCTGCACAAGGAGCGCATCGTGCGCGCGCTGCGCGCCAGCGGCCACGTGGTGGGCTTCATGGGCGACGGCATCAACGACGCGCCGGCGCTGCGCGCGGCCGACATCGGCATCAGCGTCGACAGCGCGGTGGACATCGCCAAGGAAGCCGCCGACATCATCCTGCTGGAAAAGAGCCTGCTCGTGCTCGACGAAGGCGTGGTCGAAGGCCGCAGCACCTTCTGCAACATGCTGAAGTACATCCGCATGACGGCCTCCTCCAACTTCGGCAATGTGTTCTCGGTGCTGGTGGCCAGCGCCTTCCTGCCTTTTCTGCCGATGCTGCCGCTGCAACTGCTGGTGCTGAACCTGCTGTACGACATCAGCCAGACCGGCATTCCGTTCGACAACGTCGACCCGGAACTGGTGACCAGGCCGCTGAAGTGGAACCCCGCCGACATCGGCCGCTTCATGCTGTTCTTCGGGCCCATCAGCTCGCTGTTCGACATCGTCACTTTCGGCGTGATGTGGTGGGTATTCGCTGCCGACAGCGGGGCTCACCAAGGTCTGTTCCAGTCAGGATGGTTCGTCGAGAGCCTGCTGACGCAGACCCTGGTGGTGCACATGCTGCGCACGCCCAGGCTTCCCTTTGTGCAAAGCCGTGCCGCCGCGTCCTTGATGGTGATGACGTTGGCCATCATGACCCTGGGCCTGTGGCTGCCGCTCTCGCCGCTGGCCGGCTACTTCAAGCTGCAGGCCTTGCCGCCGGCCTACTACGGCTGGCTGGCGGCCATCCTGCTCGGCTATGGCGCCCTCACCACGGTGATGAAGCGCTTCTACATCCGGCGCTATGGCTGGCAATGACCAAACGGCTGCGGGGCCGAACCCGCCGGTCGAAGACGCCGTGGGCAGACCGAAGCTGAACCCTGAAGTCCTGAAGCTCGGGTTCGTCAGCTTCCTGACCGATCTCAGCACGGAAGCGATCTTCTCGGTCTTCGCCGTGTTCTTCACGACCGTGGCGGGAGCCTCGAGCGCCTTGCTCGGGTTGATCGAAGGGCTGGCCGATTTCTCGGCTTCGTCCCTCAACTATCTGGCCGGCTGGTTGTCCGATCGCAGCGGCCGGCGCAAGGCTTTTGCGCTGGCCGGCTACGGCTTCTCGACCGCGGCCAAGACCATCCTGCTCGTCTCTTCAACCGTTGCCGGCCTGAGTGCGTTTCGGGTCATCGAGCGCCTGGGCAAGGGCTTTCGCGGGCCGCCGCGCGACGCCTGGCTGTCGTCGCTGGCCGACCCTGCCACGCGCGGCTATTCATTCGGCGTGCACAAGGCGCTGGACAAGGCCGGGGCGGTGTTCGGCCCGCTGCTCGCCTATGCCTTGCTGCGCTCGCTCGGCGAGTCGGCCGCGGCCTACCGCACGCTGTTCTGGGTGGCCCTCGTGCCGGCCGTGGCGAGCGTGATGGTGCTGGCGATGATGAAGGACCAGCCGGGCGTGCCGCACGCGCGTGAAAGTGTCGGTGCCAACTGGAAAGCATTGAGCGCGGAGTTCAAGCGCTTCCTCGTGCCGGCCGGCGTGTTCGCGCTGGGCTACTACAGCCTTGGATTCCTCTTGCTGAAAGCGCATGCAGTGGGCTTCAGCCTGACCGACACCGTCCTGCTGTACGCCTTGTTCAACGCGGTCTGTGTCGTCGCCGCGCCGCTGGTCGGCCGAATGGGCGACGCGGTCGGTCGCAGCCGCATCGTGTTGCTCGGCTACGGCCTGTATGCGCTCATCAACCTCGCACTCGTCTGGGCCAGTGAAGGTTGGCAAATCGTCTCGCTGTTCGCGGTGTATGGCGTCTTCTTCGCGATCGACGAGTCGCAGAGCAAGGCCTTCATCGCCGATCTCGAACCCGATCGCCGCGCCACGGCGATGGGCGCCTACAACTTCGTCACCGGGGTGCTGTACCTGCCGGCGTCGCTCGCGGCCGGCGCGCTGTGGGCCGTCGATCCGCGTTGGGCCTTCGGGTTGGCGACCGCGCTGGCGTTGATTGCCATGGGCCTCTTCGTCTCGATGCGACCGGCCTTGCCCGGCCAATGAAGAAGCCACGCCGTCGATACGACAACACACGGATGGCAAGGGCGCCAGGCGCCCACACTTGCCGCTTGCTGCGCCGCCTTGTCGCGCGCTGACAATGAGGCCATGCCATGACTTACAACGGTGAACGAGCCCATCTCTGGCACCATCGTCACTTGACCAGGATCTTTCCATGAAAGCCGTTCGAATCCATGCTTATGGGGACGCCAGCGTCCTGCGCTACGAAGATGCTCCGCAGCCGACGGTCGGCGATGGCGATGTGCTCGTCCGGGTCGTGGGCAGCTCCGTCAACCCGGTCGACTGGAAGATCCGCGAGGGCCACCTGAAGACGATGATCCCCTTTGGCATGCCGTTCATTCCTGGTTGGGATGTCTCGGGGGTCGTCGAATCGGTCGGCAACCAGGCGACGAAGTTCAAGGTCGGTGAGAGCGTCTTCTCGCGCCCCGATATCGCACGCGACGGGACCTACGCAGAATTCGTGGCCATCCGCGAAGGCGAGATTGCCCGAAAGCCCGCGACGATCTCGCACATCGAAGCCGGCGTGCTGCCCCTCGCGGGGCTGGCGGCATGGGAGTCGCTTGTAAATGTGGCGAAGGTTAGGCCGGGCCAGCGGGTCCTCGTACATGCAGCCGCGGGTGGGGTGGGTTCGATCGCCGTCCAGTTGGCCAAGGCGCGCGGGGCCTACGTGGTGGGCACCGCGTCGGCATCCAACCGGGCCCTGGTGGAGTCCTTGGGGGCCGATGAATTCATCGACTACAAAACCCAGCGTCTCGGCGATGCGACGGAGCGCATCGACGTGGTGTTCGATACCGTGGGCGGAGACGCGCAGCGGGAATCGTGGGCGGTCATGGCGGCCGGCGGCATCCAGGTCTCGATCGTCAGCGAACCATCGGCGGAGCTGGCTGCGAAGCGCGGCTTGCGCGGCGCATTCGTCTTCATCAAGCCCGACGCAGCGGCACTCGAAGAAATGGCCAAGCTGGTCGACGCCGGCAAGCTGCGCCCCATCGTCGGCGCTGAGTTCGCGCTGCAAGACATCCGGCGCGCCCACGCCATGAGCGAATCGGGCCACTCGGTCGGCAAGATCGCCCTGTACGTCGGCCGGCCGTAAACGATGGGCATCGCCGAACCGTCCGAGTCGCTCGAGCCAGCGGTGTGGCACTACGGCCGTAGCGCCGTCGTTCTGCACTGGGCGTTGGCACTGCTGATCCTGGCGACGACGGCCCTCGGCTTCTACATGACGTCGATCGAGGACGATCCCGGCAGCGCGAACTACTTCGAATGGCACAAGTCGATCGGGATCGTGATCGCATCGCTGGTCCTTGTGTTCGTGTTCTATCGCTTGACTCACGTTCCAGGCAAGCTGCCGAGCAGTGTTCCGTTGTGGCAGGCCAGGGTGGCGCACACGACCGAAGCATTGCTCTATGTGTTGATGGTCGTGGTGCCGGTCACCGGATATCTCGGCGCTTCTCACAGCAAGGCCGGTGTGCAGTTCTTCGGCTTGACAACGCCGAAGTGGGCAGTTCCGGATCACGCGACCGCAGAACAGTTCTTCGGCATTCATTCGGTGCTGGTCTTTGCGCTCATGGCGCTCGTTGCCCTGCACATCGCAGGCGCCCTCACGCACGCGCTTTGGTACAAGGACACCGTGCTCCGGCGCATGTGGTTCAAGCGCTGACCGCGCCATCGCCGACCCATCGCGACGCCCACGGTAGCGGCCATCATCGCCGGCGGCCTCCGGTGCGGGAGCGTTGTCTCGCACTGTCAGCAAGAGAGCCAACCGAGGCCTCCTTGTTTCCAGCTCCTAGCAGGCGCGCTCGACGCGCCCCGCGTAACAGCCTCGCCGTGCATAGTGCACCTGCAGATAGCTCGCGTTTGGGCGAACGTAGATCGCGTGCGTGGAGCGGTACGGCGTGAGCGCCGGCTGGTGCTCGTAGTTGAGGAGCAGCAGCTCCTCGCCTAGTTCGGCGTGGGCCATGCTCACCCGGCAAGGCATGCGCAGGTCGTCGGCGATGACGCGCCGGATGCCACGGCTCTGCAGGGCCGCGTCCGACAAATCGAACAGGGGACGAAAGGGCTCGGGCGAGAGCCCGGTGATGCGAAACGTCATGGCGCTTTCCGATGGGGCTGGAGGAAGCCGCATGTTCGTTGCCATCGCCGCCCCCGGCTCGCCGCATCCGGACATGCCAATCGACCCGTGCGATCATCGTTTCCGCTCGTGAAGGAGACCGCCATGACGCATCGCCCGACGCCCGACCTCGAGACCGCGCCAGCGCACGTTCTCGTCGCCGCGATCGCCGACCGGCAGATCAGCGCGAGCGAGGCCTGCGAGGCGGCGATCCGCCGAATCGAGCGACTCGACGCCGCCATCAATGCGGTCGTCGTGCGCGATTTCGAGCGCGCCCGTGAACAGGCCGCGGCGCGCGACCGGCAACTCGCGCAGGGCGAGCGGCTGCCCTTGCTCGGCCTGCCCATGACGGTCAAGGAATCGATCGACGTCGCCGGCTTGCCGACGACCTGGGGCCTCGTGCCGTTCCGCGACTTTCGTGCGAAGGAAGACGCGGTCGTCGTGGCGCGACTGAAGGCGGCCGGGGCGGTCATCCTCGGCAAGACCAACGTGCCGCCTTCGCTCGCCGACTGGCAGAGCACGAACCCGATCTACGGGCGCACCGTCAATCCGCGCGACGTCTCGCGCACGCCCGGTGGCTCGTCGGGCGGCTCGGCGGCGGCGGTCGCCTCGGGCATGGTCGCGCTCGAATGCGGCTCCGACATCGGCGGCTCGGTCCGCGTGCCGGCTGCGTTCTGCGGCGTGTTCGGGCTCAAGACGAGCTTCGGCCTCGTGCCCACGCGCGGTCACAACTTTCCCGGCACCGACGGTGCCGCGGTCGAGCTCGCCGTGCTCGGCCCGCTCGCACGCAGCAGCGCCGATCTGGAGATCGCCCTCGGCGTCCTCGCCGGACCCGACGGCATGAACGGCGTGGCCTACCGGACGGTCCTGCCGGCGCCACACGTGCGCGGCCTCGCCGATTGCCGGCTACTCGTGCTCGATACGCACCCGCGCGCGAAGACCGACGTCCTCGTCCGCGATGCGATCGCCAGGCTCTGCGACGACGCTGCGCGCGCCGGCGCGACCGTCGCCCGCGAGAGCGCGTTGCTGCCCGACCTCGGCGCCGCGCACGACGACTACCTGGCAATGCTCATGACGCTCATGACGCGTGGCGCGCCGAACGTGCAGAACGTCATTTCGGCGCACGAGTGGTTCATCCTGCTCGACAAGCAGCTTCGCCTGCGTCGCCAATGGCAGGCACTCTTCGAGCATTTCGACGCGGTCGTCGCGCCGGCCTTCGGCACGGTCGCCTATCCGCACATCGACACGCCCGACATGGCAACCTCGACGCTCATGATCGACGGCGAGGCCACGCCCTACGGCGCCCAGATCGCCTGGCCCGGCGTCGCCACCTTCGCCAACCTGCCAGCGACGGCCACGCCGATCGGCCGCACGCGCGAAGGGCTGCCGATCGGCGTGCAGGTGATCGGCCCCTTCCTTCGGGACCGCACGACGATCGCCATCGCCGGCTGGCTGCACGCGCTGCAAGGCGGCTGAGGGCCACCACCCGGCCGGGGCGCCTTCGCGCCGGCCTCAGCGCGTGTCGGGGTGCGCCGGCTTGACGGCCTGCAGCGTGAACAACAGGGGCAATCGCTCGGGCGCCTCGGGCAGCACGTAGCGGCCTGTCTCGTCGTGCACCATCGACTCGAACATGCGCCACTCGGTGTAGTAGTGCTCGTCGAGATCGGCGATGACGAGGCCGGCGGCCAGCGCGCCACGCACGATCTCGCCCAGGCCGTGCGACCACTCGTGCGTCGTCGCGTGTGCCACCGGCGTGCCGTCGCCGGCATAGGTCTGGTCGTCGTGCATCGTCACCGGTGCGGCCCGCTCGCCGTAGGGATAGCGCAGGCGCAGTGCCATGTCGCTGGCCGGGTCGACCGCCATCGCCATCGGATGAACGTCGCGCAGGTAGAGGCGCCCGCCCGGATTCAGCAAACCGGCGGCGACGGCGATCCAGCGACCGATCGAGGGAATCCAGTTGATCGCGCCGATCGACGCGTAGACGAGGTCGTAGCGCTCGCCGAGCAGGCGCTCCGCATCGAGCACATCGCCTTCGACGAAGCGGCCGGCCACGCCGGCGCGCTCGAACAGCGAGCGGCAATGCGCGATCGCGCCTGGCGAGAAGTCGAGGCCGCTCGTCGAGGCGGCGCCGAGCCGCGCCAGCGACAGCGTGTCGGTGCCGAGATGGCACTGCAGGTGCACCACCTTCAGCCCGGAAAGCGAGCCGAGCGCCGCCACGTCGTGCTGCACCGTCATGCTGAGGCGCCGTGGGTCGGCGAGCAAGGCATCGACGGTGTAGCCGCCGGGCCCGAGGTGAATCGGAACACGGTCTTCCCAGCCGGCAAGGTTGTCGGCGCGCCAGCGCTCCCACGTCATGGAGAGGGTGCGAAGCGCCGTCAGTCGTCGATTTCGAGATGGACCTGATGCAGGTCTTCGGCAACCCGTTCCGGAGACTTGCAGCGCAGTGAATCGTCGAGGCTCAGCTCATGTGCGAGGTCGAGCGCCTGCTCGGCCGTGAGGCCGGGGTTGAGGCCGACCATGCGCCTGGAGCAGCGGGCGCACCAGTCCATGTTCGAGCGAACGTATTCGACACCTTCCTGGTCCCAGCGCGAAGGGGTCGGGCTGGTCTGATCGAACGAGGTATTCATCGGCGATGGGCGAGGTTGCGTGGAAAGCAGGAAGTCTCGCGCAGCCGATCGGGCGATGAGCGGGCGAGGCCAGCCGCTTGTCCAGAGATGCCTGTAACGGCGGGCCCATTCGTGAAGTGTTTAGCGGCGAACGCGAAATCCGACGGGCTTAGCTAGGACTGTGCGACACGTTCCGACCGCCCGGCCGGGTAACCAGGAACCAGGCCTTTTGTGGCGAATGCACACACCCTCTCATATTTCCTAGGCCGGCAAGTGGGCGCGCAGATTAGAGTTCATCGTCATGCATTTCGCAGCATAGAGGGAGTTTCGATGATGCGTTACCGCCCCTTGGTCCTCGCAATGGTTCTGTTGGTCCTCGGTGGGTGTGCGACAGAATCGTCTCGCACAGTGGCCGTTGCAAAGGTCGAATCAGCAGCCTTGCCGTATCGTGGAGCCCGCGTTCCAATTTCGGTGGGCAAATTCGACAATCGCTCGAACTTTATGCGAGGGATTTTTTCGGACGGGGTCGATCGTCTCGGCTCCCAAGCAAAGTCGACGCTCATTGCACACATGCAGCAATCGCAACGCTTCAACGTGCTCGACCGAGACAACCTAGCTGAAACAAAGCAAGAAGCGCAATTTCAAGCTCGAGCCCAAAACATCAAGGGAGCGGACTTCGTGGTGACCGGCGATATTTCGGAGTTCGGACGCAAAGAGGTGGGCGACCAGCAATTATTTGGTGTCCTGGGTCGTGGCAAATCGCAAGTCGCCTACGCAAAGGTAACTCTGAACATCGTCAACTCGCTCACGTCTGAAGTCGTGTACTCCGCCCGAGGTGCCGGTGAATACGAACTATCGACTCGTGAAGTGATTGGCTTTGGCGGGACGGCAGGCTACGACGCGACACTCAATGGCAAGGTTCTCGACTTGGCCATTCGCGAGGCGGTCAACAACCTCGTAGCCGGCCTAGACGCTGGCCATTGGACAACGGCGAATGCCGCGCCGCGTCAATGACTGGCAAATCGTTGAAAGCGCGAGAAACGACCCCTTGGCTTGCTCTTTTCTTGGCGACCGTTCTTGCAGGATGTGCTCAAGCACCGAAGCCGCTCTATCACTGGGGGGGCTACCAACGACAGGTGTATGAATACCTCAAAGGTGATGGCACGACCCCAGTAGAGCAATTGACTGTCATGCAGGCGCAAGTGGAAAAGGCCCGTGCAGCGGGTAGTGTTCTTCCACCAGGTTTCCGCGCTCATATGGGAATGCTCTTCTTGCAGACTGGCAGGTTCGACGAAGCTCGGCAAATGCTCGAGGCCGAAAAGGCTTCATTCCCGGAATCAGCGCACTACATGGACTTTCTACTCAAGGGAATGAATGAAAAGAAGTCTTGAGTCGAGAAGCGGAGTTCTGTGTAAGGGTTCGGGGGGTTCTCTCGTTCGCATGTGTCGCCTTGGCACCGCGTTGCTCATTGCGACAATTTTGGTCGCCTGTGCGACGAAGCCGCCCTACGACTACACAGCGTTCAGACTAAGCCGGCCGGCTTCAATGCTTGTGCTTCCCCCGGTCAATGACACGCCCGATGTCAAAGCAACAGCCTCCGTCATGGCAACCACGATCTTTCCGTTGTCCGAAGCGGGCTACTACGTTCTACCTGTCAGCCTCGTGGATGAAACATTCAAGCAGAACGGCCTCACAACGGCTTCGGATGTGCAGGCTGTTTCTACTGGGAAGCTACGTGAAATTTTCGGTGCAGACGCCGCCGTCTATGTCCGCGTCAAACAGTATGGAACGACCTACATCGTCATTGGAAGCGAGACTCGGGTGACAGTCGAAGCCAAGATCGTGGATCTTCGCAGCGGCGCTGTTATTTGGGAGGGCAGTGCCACGGCCAGCTCCCACGAGAACAACTCTGGTGGTCAGGGCGGTCTCGTGGCTCTGTTGGTCAAGGCCGTCGTTTCGCAGATCATCGGCTCAGCCACTGATGCCAGCTTCAACTACGGCGCGATCGCCAACCAGCGTTTGCTCGGCGCGCCCGTCACGAATGGTGTGCTGCGCGGTCCGCGCTCGCCCGCATTCCTGAAGGACTGAATCCAAACGTGCCCGGGCCACGGCGTTGCACGCAAGTTGACCAGAGCCAAGCTCTACTACGGGTTGGTCACTTCGCTATCGCAGTAGATCGGGCTCTGCCGTCCATTGCGGCGCGAGCGCGCGCCGCCGTCGGAATCGGCTCGACCGCGCCGAAACCTTCGGTCGAAAGCGCCGCGGCGACCGACGCGTAGCGGCCGGCCGCCTCGAGCGAATCGCCGGCGAGCCAGCGGGCGACGAAGGCGCCTCCGAAGGTGTCGCCGGCGCCGGTCGCATCGACCGGCTTGCAGGGATGCGGCGAGATGCGAAACCGCTGACTCGCATCGGCGACCAGCGCGCCCTCGGCACCGAGCTTCAAGGCGACGATGCCGGCGCCGAGGCCGAGGCAGTGGTCGACGATCGCGTTCGGCTCTGCGAGGCCCGTGAGCATCGTCATGTCGTAGAGGCTGGGCAGGCAGATGTCGGTGCGCGCCATGACCTCGCGCATCACGGCGCGCGCACGTTCGAGCGGCCAGAGCTTCAAGCGCAGGTTGGTATCGAAGGAGACGCGCACGCCGGCGCCGCGTGCCGTCTCGATGGCGGCGAGGCAGGTCTCGCACGCCGACTTCGAGATCGCCAGCGAGATGCCCGACAGATGCAGCACGCGCGCGGCGGCGATGCGCTCGCGCGGCAGGTCGGCCGGCGTCATGCGGCTCGCCGCCGAGCCGGCCCGCATGAAGTCGAAGTGGTGGCCTTCGGCGTCGTGGCTCACGAAGTAGATCGCGGTGAAGGCCGCGGCGTCGCTGCGCACGCCGCTGGCGTCGACGCCTTCTTCGGCCCAGAGCGCGCGCAGCATGCGGCCGTGCGCGTCGTCGCCGAGGGCAGAGAGGTAGCCGGCCTTGGCGCCTTGGCGCGCCGCGGCGATCGCGAAGTTGGAGGTGTCGCCGCCGAAGCCCTGCAGCCAGACGCGACCGTTACGCTCGCCCGACTGGTTGAACTCGACCATCGCCTCGCCGAGTGCGAGGAGCTCGACGGCGTCGTGCGGCGGTGCGGAAGCGGCGTTCATGGGCGCGGCGCGAGTGTCGCGGATCCGCGTGCCGGCGTCACTTCGGGGCAGCGCCTCCAGTGCATCGCGCGTGCGCCGGCCGCGGCACCGCCGCATCGTCGACACGGACACATCTGCTTGCAAGGGATGCACGCAGCCACTGCACACTTGCTTTTCGAGCGTCGCGGAGGACCTTCGATGAACGACTTGAGAATGCGACGACTCGCGGCCGCCTTTGCCGCGACCCTGAGTGCCTGCGGTGGCGGTACCGGCGACACCTCCGTCCTGACCGGCAGCTCGATCAGTGCGCCTGCGCCGCCGCCTGCCGCGCCGCCGCCACCGCCGCCTCCGGCGCCTGCGCCGGCTCCCACCCCAGCGCCACCCGCGGGGCCGCCGGTGGCGAGCGCGCCGCCGACCATCACCGAGTTTTCCGTGGCGGCACCCGGCGTCGCTGCGCCCTCGCTCGACGGCGGCAGCATCGCCCTCGCCGGCGACGGCAACCTCTGGTTCAGCGGCGGCTTCGCGCCGACGCGCATCGGTCGCATCACGCCCACCGGCATCGTCAGCTATCCGGTCACCGGAGCGGCCTCGCTTCCCGCATTCGCGACCGGCCCGCTCGCGGCCGGACCGGACGGCAACATCTGGTTCGCCGACCCGGTCGGCGGCATCGGATTCAGCGGTGCGATCGGCATGATCAACGTGGCGAGCGGCGTCGCCGTCGAGTTCGACACGCCGCTGCTCATGGCGACGACGCAGGTCAATCGCAGCACCGCGCAGCAGCAGTCTTGCACCGGCGCCGTCTGCACGCCGGTCGCGGCCGGCACCTGCGTCGCCAGCGGTGCGACGACCTGCCCGACGGTCGCCACCGGGCCGACGCCGGTCGCCGCCTGCGCACCTGCCGCGGCGAACGCCGGCAACGCCTTCACCGCGACGAGCTGCGCGACGGCAACGATGCCGCCGACCCGCGCCGCCTCGTGCACGACCAGCGCGGCGAACGACGGCAACGCGTTCACGGCCACGACCTGCACCGGCATCACGCCGGGCGCGCAGGCCTATGCGATCGCGAGCGGCCCCGGCAACAAGCTCTGGTTTACCGAATACGTCGCCAATCGCATCGGCCGCTTCGACATGCGGACCAGGGTGGCGACCGAATACGGGCCGCTGACGGCGCCGGCGACGGCCATCGTCGCCGGCCCCGACGGCAACGTCTGGTTCGTCGAGAACAGCAGCAGCGGTGCGGCGCCGGTAGTCGGCCGCATCACGCCGGCGGGCGCGATCACAGAGATCACCGCCGGGCTCGACGCGGGCCAGTCGATCGGCGCGTTCACAGCCGGGCCCGACGGCTCGTTGTGGTTCGTGAAGAGCGGGACCGGCGGCGCGGCGATCGGCAAGATCGATCCTGCCACGGGCGGCATCACGTTCTACAGCGCCGGCCTGTTCGGCAGCTTTCCGGCGCTCGGCGCCATCACTGCCGGCCCCGACGGCAACGTCTGGTTCACCGACTACCTGGGCGGCACGATCGGCCGCATCGCGCCCGACGGATCGATCGGCCAGTTTGCCAGCGTCACGCCGAGCTCGGCGCTGAACGCCATCACGCTCGGGCCGGTGGTGGGCGGGGCGAAGACCGTGTGGTTCACCGAGCCGAGCGCCAGACTGATCGGCAGGGCGGCGCTGCCGTAGGCGCCGCCACTAGCGCGCAGCGACGAGCTCGCGTGCGCCGAGGCGCAGCAACTCCAGGTTGACCGGATTGCGATCCAGGAACGAGTCGCGAAACTCGGCTGGCACCGTGGTCTCCGCCGTCTTGCGTATCCACGCCACAGCCTGCGCCAGCACCTGCCTGGCCTCGTCGTCTTCGGCCGCGCGCAAGGCGTGGTAAGACGCCAGCCAGACCTCGCCGACGTACATGTCGTCGGCGGTGAACGAGCGTGCCATGGCCATGGCCGCGCGCGCGTGCCCGGCCGCCTGAGCGCGCATGTTGCGGCGCAGATAGAGCTGGGCAAGCCGTACCTCGGCGCCGAGCACCGTGCCAAAGAGCTGCTTGTGGCGCGCTTCGCTTCGCACCTGCTTGACCCGCTCGCAGGCCTTCCTGGCATCGTCCATGTACGGTGCTTGCGCCAGCGTCACGTCCATGCCCAGCGAAGCGCGGCTGCGCGCCGGGATATGGGCCAGCGCGTCGTCGAGCAGGGCGGGCGCCGGCTTGCCCATGGCCCACGCCAGCCAGGCCTCGGCGATGCGTGCGGCGATGACGAAGCGGGGCGCCGGCAACGGCCTGGCCCGGGCCGCTTCGAAGCACTGCCGGGCGCGCGCGAACTGCCCGAGCTGCGAGTACGTGCGGCCCTGTGCGGTGAGGAACGACACCATGAAAAGAGGGTGCTGCGTTTCGCCCGAGGCGACGGCTTGCTCGAGCAGTGGCACGGCCTGGCTGTAGTCGCCTCGATCGCGATAGACGCCGCCGAGCATCTTCGCCGCGTTGGCGTTCGGAGGCCGATCGGCGGGGTCCATGGCGTTGAGCAGGCGCCATGCGCCGAGCAGTGCATCGAGCGCCTCGCCGGTGCGGCCTACGGCGATCCGGTTGGCACCGAGGTTGACCAGCGCGATGATCTGGTTGGCCGTGTTGCCGAGCCGGATCGAATGCTCGATCGCCTTTGCGTACAGCCGTGCGCTGTCTTCGCGCCGATCGAGCTGGCCGAGAAACACGCCGACGTTGACGCAGATCTCGTCGGCGCGAGACGACTCCATCAGGCGCTCGTAGTGCGGCATCGCCGCGTCGAGCAAGGCGTTGGCCTCGGTCGAGTTTTCGAGCCAGAGAAGTGAGCCGATGATCTCGTGCTCGAGCATGGCGTAGAGCTCGGGCTCCTGTTCCCGCTCGATCAGC
>JBBRLS010000078.1:0-11184 GCA_038231215.1 Burkholderiales bacterium
GCCTTCAGACGAGAACTTCTTGATCTTGCCGATGATGGTCTGGTAGTCGGCATGGCCGAACGGCGTGTACTCCTCGATGATGTCTTCGTCCTTGATGCCCTTGCTGTGCAGGAACGAGCGCAGGATCTTGTTGGTCGTGCGCGGATAGACGTAGTCGGTGCCGAGGAGCACGAAGCGCTTGGCCGAGCCGCCGTCCTTGCTCATCAGGTACTCGACCGCGGGAATCGCCTGCTGGTTGGGCGCCGCGCCCGTGTAGAACACGTTCTTGCTCAGCTCTTCACCCTCGTACTGCACGGGGTAGAAGAGCAGGCCGTTGTTCTCTTCGAACACCGGCAGCACCGACTTGCGCGAGACGCTGGTCCAGCAGCCGAAGACGACGGCGACCTTGTCCTGCGTGAGCAGCTGCTTGGCCTTCTCGGCGAACAGCGGCCAGTTCGACGCCGGGTCGACGACCACGACCTCGAGCTTCTTGCCCAGCACGCCGCCCTTGGCGTTGATCTCGTCGACCGTCATCATGACGGTGTCTTTCAGCACCGTCTCGGAGATCGCCATCGTTCCTGACAGCGAGTGCAAGACGCCGACCTTGATAGTGTCGGCGGCGAACGCGGAAAGGCTGACGAGGCCCGATGCAGCCAGGGCTGCGCTGGCGGCTTTGAGCGCGAAGCGACGTTTCATGTAGGCATCTCCCGAGGGTTTTCGAATGGATGGGCAGACGACGATTCGTCAGCGGGAGGGCAATCAGCAAGGGCTATGCCATGCCGAGGTTTCGGCTGATACGGTTCAGTGCCAGCGGGGTCCGGTGCCCGGATCGCACCATCGGCGCTCGCCGCCGCGCTTCGCGCTCGCACCACGCCGGACGAGCGTCGCACCAACTTGGAAGCGAGGCCGCGCGGAGGCCCTCGCTTAGAGTCGGCCGACATGGATCCGTCAGCATCGATGCAGCAGGAACGCCGGTCGGCACGCATCTTCTGGTGGCTTTGCGCGTTGGCCGCGCCGCCCGTCGCCTTTGCCGTGGCGGCAGCCGGATACCGCATGGCAGTCGCCGATCCGCTCCGCGACATCGCCTTCATCGCGCTCGCTTCGGCGGCCGAGGAAATCATCTTTCGCGGCGCCGTCCAGCCCGCGCTCGCCGGCTGGTTCGCGCGACGATTCGCGCACGGCCGCGAGCCACGCCTTCTGACGCCGGCAAACGCAGCGACCAGCCTGCTGTTCGCCGCGTTTCATCTGTGCGGACACCCGCTCGTCGTCGCAGCCGCGATCTTTCCAGTGTCCCTCTTGTACGGCCGCGCACGCGAGCTGAGCGGCCGGACCTGGCCGCCCGCCGCGCTTCACGTCTACTTCAATCTTCTTCTCTACGCCGCTTCGTCGCTGCTCGCCTCCGGACGATGAGCAGCAGGCCACCGGCGATGATCACCAGCAGCGGCAGGCTCGCGTCGCGTTGTCCGTCTCCGCCGATCGTGCATCCACCGGACGATCCGCTGGTGCCGACGGTCGGATCGGGGAACGCGCCGCTGACGGCGATCGTCGCCTCCGCCGCCGACTTGGCGCCTTCGCCGTTGCCGGCGCCGTCGCCTGCTTGGGAATAGAACCCGTAGCTGTGGCCGGATACCCCGACGTAAGTAGACGAGGACGTCGCCACCGCGGTTTGCCAGGCCACGAAGGGGGCGCCGTTGTCCGATACGTAGATCGTGTAGTTGGCGACGCCGGCGCCGGCATCGTTGCCGCTCCACGCTACGTCGAAGCTGGTCGTCCCGGGCTTGCCGACAAGCGACTGGATCCTGCTCGTGGGCAGCGTCGCGTCGATGGTGTTGGTCCACGTCGGTGTCAGGATCGGCGCGTTCGCATCGAAGACGACCGAGGCGAGATTGCTGATCACCGTGCCGTCGGCCAGACCCGCCTTCGGCAGGACCGAAAAGGCGACGTATCCCTGGCCGCGCTTTCCGTCCGTGTCGGGCGGAAGAAAGCCAAGCGTCGGATCGCTCGGAGGAAGGTGGGTGAGCGGATCGATCGTGTCGAACGTCCACGTGAGCCGTCCGCTCGAGGAGTCGAGGCTGCCCTGGATTCGCACCGACATCGTCGCGTCGATCGCGAAGACCGTCGAATAGCTCTGCAGCCCGCGCGGCACGTTGACCACCTGGCTGCCGAACGAGATCGCGCCGAGCGTCAGCGTCGTCAGGTCATAGCGCGCAGGGTCGAGCTGATCGGTGACGACGACACGCGCGGCCGGCAAGCTCGCCGTCGGCTGATTCTCGAAAGCGATCTGATAGCTGAACGGTGCCCCCTTGCGGATGAAGTGCCCCGGCGAGCCGTCGCCCGAAGGTCCCGTCTTGTCGTTCGGATCGATCGAGCCGCCAGAGCTCGTGCCGCCGCCCGAGCCGCCGGCCGGCATGCTCATCGGCGGCGGTGGCGTCGGCTTGACCGGGCAGGATTCGTCAGCCGCGTGCACGCGGTTCGCAGCCGCGACGTTGGCCGCCCCGGAACTGCCCTGACCGGCGGAAAGGCTTTGTGTAACGCCTACGGCGAAGCCGAAGGTATAGCCGATGTTGTAGAGCCTGTTTTCGTTGTTCGGAAAGTTGAACTGGCCCTTCAAGCCATCCTGCCGCCCGGCCTCGTGTCCGTTCTTGTACGCGTCGACGAGAGGCTGGCAGGGGTTGTCGAACAACGGGCGGGCGCGGCCCGACAGGGACTGCGTTCCTGCCGTGGCGCCGGCGCCGCTGGCCGGGTGAGCGCTCGCCAATGGCGTGAGCGATGCCAGCCCGTAGTCGTAGTAGAGCCCCGAGCAATCGGCATACGCAGGATGGGCCGCATCGACCACGCACGTAGGCGACTTGGAAGTCTCTGCCAGCGAGGCAACCGCCTGATCGACCGACCGGAACCACGGTGCCTGGAGTTCCGCATTCAAGGGCAAGGTCGCGGCATCGGTGGTCGCCGTCAGGTCGAGCGGCACCGTGTACGAGTCGCCAGCGGCGATCTTCGGAATGAAGACGTGCAGACGCTGCGCCTTGCCGTCGGGCGGCGCGAAACCGGACTCGGGCACGACGAGTGATCCTGCAGGACCCGCGGTGGTGACTCCGTTCGGAACCGTCAACCACAGCGGAATCCCGTACGCGTCCTGGTTGCCGGCATTGATCACGGTGGCAACGAACCGCGAGGCCACGCCGGTGCGGATCTTGGATCGACCGATGATCTGCACGGAGAGATTCGGTGCGCCACCGGCCTGGACCGTGAAGGCTTGTGCTTTCGTGACCGAGCTGCCGTCGGGATTGCCGATCACCACGTCGTAGACACCCTGCACCGCGCCGTCCAGCGGCAGGACGCAGGTCGCCTGCGTCCCATCCGTGCCGACGCCGGCAACAACTGAAATGGCGGCACCGGTTGCCCTCGACAGCGCGCAGGTGGCGCCGGCCTGAAAGCCCGCCCCGTGGACCACCAGGGTCACGTCACCGGCGTTGCCACCGGAGGTCACCGACAGCTTGCCGATCGTGCCCGAGCCGAGGATGCTGAAGAACCAGTCGGCGCCGTCGTAAGCGTTGGCGGTCAGCGCAGCCTGGAAGGCGTCGGCAGTCGTCGGGAAGTTGGTCGAGTTGGTCGCGCCGGCGACGTAAGCGTTGCCGGTCGGATCGACGGCGAAGGCGTTGGCCGCGTCGTCGCCGGGACCGCCCATGAAGGTCGAGTAGAGCATCGCGCCGCTGCTGGCATCGAGCCGGGTGAAGCTGGCGTCGAAGGTGCCGCCGCCGTGCGTTTTCTGCAAGGCGTCGGCGCTGATCGGAAAGTTGCTGCCGCCGGCACTGCCTGCATAGGCCCAGAGGCCGCCGTTCGAATCCGCCGTCAGGCCCGACAGGTAGGTGCGGCCGCGGTTGCCGCCGAGGTACGTGCTCCACACGATGGCGCTGCCGTCCGGCGTGAGCTTGGTGATGAACCCGGCGTAGCCATCGAAGCCACTGTTTGCAGGCGACATCGGCTGCAACGCGCCCGCCGTCGTCGGATAGGACAACGACGAGGTACTGCCGCCGACGTAGACGTTGCCGGCGGCGTCGAAGGCCAGGCCATGGCCGTATTCGGCGCAGGTGGCAGGCCCGCCGTTGCCTCCGCTCAGATAGCTCGCATAGGCCAGTGTGCTCAGGTCGGCGCTCAGGTGAGCGACATACGCAAACGAATTGAGCGGCACCGAGCCGGGGGAGCAGCTCGGCGTCATGGCCACAGGCGAAGGCCGCGCGGCGTTGGCCGTCACCGGCAGATTGCTCGTCCACGCCTGGCCGGTGATCCACGGCGAACCGGCCGCGTCGAGCGCCAGCGTATAGCCGGCGTTGCCGGTGGCGAGGAAGTTGGTCTGCGGCGTCGCGGCGCCGTAGTAGCTCGCGGCAAGCAGTTGGGCGGCGCCCTGGGCAGCGATGTCGAAGCGCGCCACGAATGCGGCGGAGCCGAGGGCGAGGCTGGTCATGTAGGCGCCGGTCGTCGTCGGCAGGCCAGTGCCGGCCGAGCCGCCGATGACGATCTTTCCGCCCGTATCGAGGCCGACGAACATCGCCGAGGCGCCGCCACTGCCGCCGTACAGGCTCGAGTAGGCCAGCTGCCCACCGTCGGAGGACAGCACGGCCAGGTAGGCGCTTTGGTTGCCGCGGAAGGCACTCTGGAAGGCGCCTGCCGTCACCGGAAAGTCGGAAGAATTGGTGACGCCCGCGATATAGGCTCGTCCGGCCGCGTCGACCGCGATCGAATTGCCGTAGTCGTTGGTCGTTCCACCGATGAAGGTGGAATAGATCAGCGTTCCCGAAGCGTCGAACTTGGTGACGACGACGTTGCGAACGTAGCGGCCGATCGCCTTGCGCGTGGTCTGGAAGGCATTGCCCGACACCGGCCAGTCCTCGGAGCCGGAGTTGCCGACGACGTAGGCATTGCCCGCGCCATCGAGCGTCATACCCCCGACCTGGTCGTCGTGCACGCCACCGAGATAGGTCGAATAGAGCAGCTTGAAGGTCGGGTCGATGATCAGCGGGCGCGTGTGGTCATATGCGGGCAGGCGAAAGCCGACCTCGTTGGTCGCCAGCATCACGTACTCGCCGTCGAGCACCTTCTTCTCGCCGGCGATGTGCTGATAGAGCACGGGGCGATGCATGCGCAGGCTGCCATCGGCACCGTCGAGCAGCAGGTCGCCTTGCACGTCGATGACCGGCCGCGCGCCGCTGGCCACGGCGATGCGGATCCGTGACGCATCGGCGCCGGGCTGCACGACGAGGTCGTACTCGAACGCGCTGTCGTGGCCGTAGTAGACGAGGTCGATGCCGGGGTAGAGCCCGGCCTGGCGGAGCTGGCGGTAGCTGGGCACGTCGTGCAGCCACTTCGAGGCGTCGGCGCCGATCATGTAGTTCGTCGTTCCTTCGGCGCGCTCGCGGGCGTCGAAGGCCTTGGCAGTGCGTGCGCCGATGAAGCGCAGTCGCGCCTCGGCCGCAGGCGGGATCGCATTGCTCTCGTCGGCCCGGTTCCGAACCGTGCGGCGCAGCGCCACGCCGTCGTCGAAGATCTGCGCGCTGAAGTCCTGTCCGTGGGCGATGAACCGTGCCCCGGTCGCGGCCTGGCCGAGATTGGTTTCGAAGCGGACGGGGCGGCTTCTCGTCGCTCGCAGCGCCGGCGAGGGTGTCAGGCCTTGTGGACGCGGCGAGACGGCGGCGGCCTCTCGCTTCGCTGGGGCAGGCTGCAGCGCGACGAGCGCGGCCACGCCGATCGCGATTGCGACAGCCAAGGATGCGCCCATCCGCCATGTCGCGTTGCTGGTTTCGTCACGCGCCGTACCGACTGGGTTCATGCCTGCTCCTCGTGCGCCGACATCAGCGCCGACGCATGGTCGAAGAGAGCGAGGTCTGCTGTAAATCGGACCGAAGTCCCGAGACGGGTCCCGCGACTTTCGTCGGCTTGCGGCTCCGCCACCCGGCGTCGACAATCGGCGGATGAAGCTGCTCATCGTCGACGACCACGCGATCCTTCGCGAGGGTCTGGCCGCGATGCTGAGACAGGTCGGTCCCGACACCGAGGTGCTCCTGGCCAGCGAGAGCGCCGAGGGCCTGCGCATGGCGGAAATGCACGAAGACCTCGACGCGGTGTTCCTGGATCTCGAGATGCCCGGCAGCGGCGGCATGTCGGCGATCCCGGAGTTCGGCAAGCGCCGCCCGGCGCTGCCGGTGATCGTGCTGTCGTCGTCGGAGGACCCGCGCGACGTGCGCCGCGCCCTTTCCCTGGGCGCGCTCGGCTACATCCCGAAGTCGTCGCCGCCGAAAGCGCTCCTGTCGGCGCTGCAGCTCGTGCTGTCGGGCAACATCTACGTTCCGCCGCTGATGCTGGGGCCGGCCGCTGCGGCGCCGAGAGCGGCAGGCACGGACGCGGCGCGGCCCATTGCGACGCTCACCGAGCGCCAGCTCGAGGTGCTGCGCCTGCTCGGCCGGGGCCTGTCCAACAAGGAGATCGGCCGCGATCTCGGTCTCTCGGAAAAGACCGTCAAGGCCCACGTGACGGCGATCTTCAAGACGCTCAACGTCGTCAATCGTACGCAGGCGGCAACTGCCGCGCGAGAGGCCGACGCGCCCCGATGAGGCTCAGGCTTCCGTTTCCGCGGCCTCGACGGGCCCGCTGCTCATGAGATTGCCGATGGCAGCGCGCAACCTGCCCCGTGGTACCGGTTTGTGCAGCAGCAGGAAGCCGCTGGTCTGCGCCTCCTGAAGACGATCGGGGCCTGTGTCGCCAGTGATCAGCATCGCCGGAATCTCGGCATTGAATTCCGATTGCAAACGCAGGATCGACTCGATGCCGTTCTCGCCATTGCGCAGGCGGTAGTCGCAGATGATGAGATCGGGGCGAGTCGAACAATCGGCAATGCGCTCGAGCATCTCCTTGCAGGATCCTGCGACGATGGTTTCATATCCCCAACCGACGAGCAGGCTGCGCATCGCTTCCTGGATCGCCGGCTCGTCGTCGACGACGAGGATCAGGCCACCCGACACCGCCAGCGCCGTCGTCGCCGGCGACCGTGCCTCGCTCGAAGGGGCCCCTGCCGGTGACAGCGGAACCGCGATCCTGAAAACGGACCCCTTGCCGAGCTCCGACGCGAGCGTGACGGGGCAGTTGAGCAGGAGCGACAGACGCCTGACGATCGCCAGCCCCAGGCCCAGCCCTTTGGCACGGTCGCGCTCCGGGTTGTCCAGCTGATAGAACTCCTCGAACACCCGTTCCTGCTGGTCACGCGCAATGCCGCGACCGGTGTCCCAGACCTCGATGACGAGTCTCGGACCACGACGCCGGCAGCCGACGACGACGCGTCCCGAGGGTGTGCAACGAACGGCATTGGCGACTATGTTGCGTACGATGCGCTCGATCAGCACTGCGTCGCTTTGCACTTGCGCCGAGCAGGGGTGCAGGACGATGCGGATTCCCTTTGCCGCCGCCTCCCCTTCGTGGTCGGCGCAGATGCGCTCGAGCATGGGCTGGACCGCGAAGCGGGTGATGTTCGACTCGACGATGCCGGCGTCGAGCCGCGAGATGTCGAGCAGCGCGACGAACAGGCTGTCGAGCGCCTCGACCGACGCGTCGATGTGGCCGACGAGCCGCTCTGCCTCGACGTCCATGGCGCGATCGCGCAACGCGCTCACGAACATGCCGAGCGCGTGCACCGGCTGGCGCAGGTCGTGGCTCGCCGCGGCGAGGAAGCGCGACTTGGCGACGTTGGCCTGCTCGGCGATATTGCGCTGTCGCTCCAGGCTCTCGACGAGATCGAGATTCTCGAAGCGGAGCAGCAGGGAGTGAAGCAGGTGGCCGTTGAATTGCCAGGCAATCACCATGTAGGCGCTCGTGAAGACGATTCCCAGCAGCGTCAGCGCCGGATGCAGTGCGTCGCCGCGCATCGCGCTCCAGGCGATGAAGGGCAACATTGCCGGGACGATGTAGGCGTAGGTTGCCGGCAGGTAGTTGCCGAAGGCTGGTACCGCACCGGAAGCGGTCGCGGAGATCACGAGCATGACGATGAGCTGCTCGGTGCTGGAGGGCGTCACCAGGTAGACGGCGCCGACGCCCCAGACGAGGCCGCCGATCACCGTCGCCGCGGTAAACGCTCCGGCCCAGACGCGCCAGCGGAAGGGACTCGATTCGATGCGTCGAAAGGCGGCGCAGATCCCTTGCCGTAAGGCGAAATCGGCAGTCACGAAAGCCATCCACACCGCCAGCACGGCAGGCGTCTGCGCGTCGAGATAGAGGAGGACGCCGCAGAGCACGAGCGCGCCGACCAGGGCGGCGTTCAGTGCGACCGGCGTGGTCTGGAAGAGGCCGCGAACCTGCTCGGCGCGGATGCGGTCCAGGGAAACCGCCGGCATCGAGCCGGGTGGCGCGGCTGCAATGTCGCCGTTCAAGTGTCGGCCCGGGTCATGGCGGCGGCGGGACTGGCAGCATCACCGGCGCGGGCTTGGTGTCGCGCGTCGGCAGCCATGAGACGGCGCCATCGCGCTCCACGACCTCGATCGGGATCAGCCGTCCGTTGCCGCAGGGTCCTGCCAGGCAACGTCCGTTGCGCGGCTCGTAAGCGGCGCCGTGGATCGAGCAGAGGATGAACTCCTTGCCGCTGTCGAGAAACTCGCCGGGCTGCCAATCTAGCTCGGTCGGGACGTGGGCGCAGCGGTTGAGGTACGCAACGACGCGGCCTTCGAAGCGCAGCGCGAAGGCACGTGCCGGCTCGCGGTAGTGCAGCACGTCGAATAGCACGGCCACGCCTTTTTCCTCGAGGTCTGCCGAGGCGCAAAGCGCCTGCGGAACGGGCACCTCCGGAGGAGCCGCGAAGAACTCAGCCATGTTCTGCAAGCCAGCTCGCGAGCTCGCCCGTGCAGTGGGCGACATGCAGCGGCGCAAATGCGGCGAAGGCCGCGTGCTCGTGCGCGCCGAAGCCGACGGCGACGCTGGCGCAGCCGGCGTTGGCAGCGAGCTGCAAGTCGTGCGTCGTGTCGCCGATCATCAGTGTGCGGTCGGGCGCGGCGCCGAGCTCGCGCATCAGCTCGTGCAGCATGAGCGGATCGGGCTTGCTCGCTGTTTCGTCGGCGGTGCGGGTGGCGTCGAAGAGGCCGCGCAGGTCGGAATGCAGCAGCGCGTCGTCGAGCCCGCGTCGCGTCTTGCCAGTGGCGACGCCGAGCCAATGATTGCGTTGCTTGAGCGCTTGCAGCATTTCGAGCGTGCCGTCGAAGAGGACGATGTCGTCCTGGCTTGCCATGTAGTGATGTCGGTAGCGCTCGCCCAGTTCGCGGTATCGCGCTGGCGGCAAGTCGGGCGCGGCGTGGCGCAAGGCGTCGCCGAGTCCGAGGCCGATCACGTAGCTGGCGTCGCGGTCGCTCGGCACCGTCGTGCCGACGTCAGCGCAGGCCGCCTGGATGCAGCGCGCGATCAGCTTCGTCGAGTCGAAGAGCGTGCCGTCCCAGTCGAAGACGACGAGATCGAAGCGGCGCGTCATGCCTGCCTTCCCGGGATGGTCAGCACCTTGAGGAGCTGCAAGCAAGCCAGCGGCAGGGGCGCTTCGAGCGTCATCGGCTCGCCGCTCGCGGGGTGCGTGAACGAAAGGCGACACGCGTGCAGGAACATGCGCTCGAAGCGTGTGCCAAGAACGGCGATGCCCCGCGCCAGTGCCTTGTTCAAGGCGAAGTCGCCGTACTTCGGATCGCCGACGACGACGTGCCCGGCGTCGGCGAGATGGACACGGATCTGATGCGTGCGGCCAGTCTTGATCGTCACGTCGAGCAGCGTAAAACCGGGATCGATCGCGAAGCGCTCGGCCACGCGCACCAGCGTGATCGAGCGGCGGCCGTCGGCGCTGTCGGCGTCGACGGTCCGCACGCGTCGCGTGCCTTCGGCGTCGACGTACTTGTGCAAGGCGACGTCGATCACCTTGAGCTTCTCTGGCCAGGCACCCGCAACCAGCGCGGCGTAGGTCTTGCCGAACGCACGGTTCGGGTTCCGCGATCGCAAGTCGTTCTGCAAGGCCACGAGCGCCTTTCTCGACTTCGCGATCAGGAGCAGCCCCGAAGTTTCCTTGTCGAGGCGATGCACAAGCTCGAGAAACTCGGCACCGGGTCGGGCACGCCGAAGCTGCTCGATAGCGCCGAAGCTCTCGCCGCTGCCGCCGTGCACGGCCACGCCGGCCGGCTTGTCGATAGCCAGCAAGTGCTCGTCCTCGAAGGCGATCGGAAACTCGCGGCCGGGTGCGACCGGAGCCTCGCTTCGATCGGCGGTGCGCATCGGCGGGATGCGGACTTCGTCGCCCAGGCCGAGCCTTGTGTCGGCGGCGGCGCGGCCCTTGTTGACGCGCACCTCACCGGAGCGGATGACGCGGTAGAGATGCGTCTTGGGCACGCCCTTCAGCAGCTTGGCCAGGAAGTTGTCGAGCCTCTGCCCATCGGAGCCGCTGTCGATGCGGACGTTTCGCACGACCGCCGGCTCGGCGACGCGCACCGGCGCGGTCGGGGCGGCCGCGCCAGCGCCGCGTCGCGCGCCTTTGGCCCCTATAATTCGTTGCTCCACGCGCAGCCGCAAGTGTTTGATTTTTCAGAGTTTAGCGTCGCTCTCTCTGGCGACCACTGAAGGCTGAGGGTGGACGAGCCGGATCGTGTTCCGGCAAACGGTGATGCAACGTCCCGCCGCTTCGGCAGGCCGCGTTCCCCAAGTGACGCGGCGGCTTCGAGGCTCGGAACGGCAGAGCAAACAGACAAGAACCCAACCACAAGGTTTCCTGGCCGAAGACGAGTACGAGAGGAAAACGCTTACGCGCCCCTTTCGACTCCTCGCGCTTCGACCTGCATTGCAGTGATCCCCAGCGTGCTCCCAATCCGCTTTCTCACTGCTTTGCGCGCGCCAACGCTGCCCGGGCCCGCGGTCTCGTAGACCGCGAATCCGCTCGCGCAGTCCAGGGCGATTCCTTCCGGATTCTTCTCGCGTTTTCTCGTGCATCGAATCGTCGCGAGCGGCCGGGCCGCAGCGACTGGATATGGCGTGCCCTCTAAGAGGCTGCGCCGGTGATGGAGTGCACATGAAACGCATGCTGATCAACGCGACGCAGCCGGAAGAGCGGCGCCTCGCGATCGTCGACGGCCAGAAGCTGATGGACTTCGAGACCGAGATCGAAGGTCGCGAACAACGCAAGGGCAACATCTACAAGGCGGTCGTGAC
>JBBRLS010000079.1:0-9835 GCA_038231215.1 Burkholderiales bacterium
CAAGGCGGCGCAGGCGATGGGCGACCCCTACCTGCTGCCGGCGATCGCCGCCGTGGTCCTTGGCGGCACGTCGATCCTCGGCGGACGAGGCAGCTACCTCGGCACCGTCGCGGGCGTCATCCTCATCACCTTGCTGCAGTCCATCCTGTCGGTGATGCAGATGGAAGAATTCGGCCGCCACGTCATCTACGGCGTCGTCATCGTCGTCATGCTGCTGGTCTACGGCCGCGGCAAGAAACATTCGGACTGATTCGATCGGAGCAGAGGCCATGGCCCTCGAACTGACATCCAGCTTCCAGGTCGTCGACGCGCGCTTTCGCAAGCTCGCGCTGCCGTACATCCAAGTCGAGAAGCTCTATACCGGCTGCCGCTGGGCCGAGGGGCCGGCGTGGTTCGCAGCGGGCCGCTATCTCGTCTGGTCCGACATCCCGAACGACCGCATGCTGCGCTGGGACGAGACCGACGGCTCGGTCTCGGTGTTCCGCGAGCCTTCGATGAACAGCAACGGCCACAGCGTCGACTTCGAGGGCCGGCTCGTCTCGTGCGAGCACCGCAGCCGATCGGTGACACGCACCGAGCACGACGGCTCGCGCACCGTGCTCGCCGCGCGCTTCGAGGGCCAGCGCTTCAACTCGCCGAACGACGTCGTCGTCAAGTCCGACGGCAGCGTCTGGTTCACCGACCCGAGCTACGGCATCGACAGCGACTACGAGGGCGATGCCTCGCCCAGCGAGCTTGGCGTGCAGCGCGTCTATCGCGTCGACCCGGCGAGCGGCGCGATCACGGTCGTGGCGAGCGACTTCGTGCAGCCGAACGGCCTCGCCTTCTCGCCCGACGAGTCGCTGCTCTACATCGTCGACACCGGCGTCACGCACGTCGTCGACGGGCCGCATCACGTGCGCTGCTTTCGCGTCGGCGAAGGCGGCGCGCTCTCCGGCGGCGAGGTGTTCGCGATCTGCCCGGTCGGCGTCTACGATGGCCTGCGCGTCGACGTGCACGGCAACCTGTGGCTGAGCGCCGGCGATGGCGTGCACTGCCACGCGCCAGACGGCACGCTGCTCGGCAAGGTGCTCATCCCGGAAGCGGTCGCCAACCTGTGCTTCGGTGGCACCAAGCGCAACCGGATGTTCATTTGCGGCACGACCTCGCTCTACTCGGTGTACCTCAACACGCGCGGCGCGCGCTGAGTGCCGCGCCGCGCGATCAGGCCGGTGCGAACGCGAGCTTCGCCCTGGCGCCGGCGAGCGTTCGTGCCAGCAGCCCGGCGATGCCGTAGACCACATCGATCGCCGGAGTCGGCGTGCCGGTGATGCGGCCGAGCTCGACGACGCTGCCGACCAGCGCCTCCAGCTCGAGCGCGCGGCCGTGCTCCACGTCCTGCAGCATCGAGGTCTTGTGCGCGCCGACAGCCTCGGCGCCGGCGATGCGCTGCTCGATCGAGACCTTGAAGGCGACGCCGAGCTTGTCGGCGACCGACTGCGCCTCCTTCATCATCGCCTCGACGGCGGCGCGTCCACCCGGGTCGCGGCAGATGTCTTCGAGCGTCGCGTGGGTGAGGGCGCTGACCGGATTGAAGCTGACGTTGCCCCAGAGCTTGAGCCAGATCTCGGCGCGGATGTCCTTCGTCACCGGCGCCTTGAAGCCTGCGCCCATGAGTGCTTGAGACAGCGCCTCGATGCGCGGGCTGCGCGTGCCGTCGGGCTCGCCGAGCGTGAAGCGATTGCCCTCGATGACGCGCACCAGACCTGGCTCGACCAGCTCGGTCGCCGGATAGACGACGCTGCCGATGACGCGCCCGGGCGCGATCGCCGCGGCGATCGCGCCGCCCGGGTCGACGCTTTCGAGCCGGCGGTTCTCGTAAGGCCCGGGCAGGCGATGGAAGTACCACCACGGCAGGCCGTTGATCATCGTCACGACCGAAGTCTCCGCACCGAGCAGACCGGTCATCGTCGGAAGCACGTCGCGCACCTGGTGCGCCTTGACGGTGAGCAGCACCGCGTCCTGCGCGCCGGCCTCGGCGCCGTCGGCGACGGCGCGCGCCGCCGCGGCATGCTGCTCGCGCCCGTCGGCCTCGATCAATCGAAAGCCGCCTTGCGAGATCGCCGCGAGGTTCTTGTTGCGCGCGATGAAGGTGACGTCGTGCCCGGCCAGCGAAAGCCGCGCGCCAAGAAAGCCCCCGATCGCGCCTGCGCCGACGACGGCGATTTTCATGGTCTGCTCAAACCAGTCCCAGCTTGGCCGCCAGGCCGATGCGCTGCAGCTTGCCGGTCGCGCCCTTGGGAATCTCGTCCATGAAGAGGATCTTCTTCGGCACCTTGTACTCGGCCGCGCGCTCGCTCACGAAGGCCTGCAGCTCGCGATCGGTGGCGGCGCTGCCTGCCTTGAGGACGACGACCGCCGCCACCTCCTCGCCGAGCTTGGCGTGCGGCATGCCGAAGGTGACGACCTGGGCGACGGCCGGATGGTCCATCAGGATCTCGTCGATCTCGCGTGGGCTCACTTTCTCGCCACCGCGGTTGATGATTTCCTTGAGCCGGCCGGTGATCGAGAGATAGCCCTCGGCGTCCTTCGTGCCCTGGTCGCCGGTGCGAAACCAGCCGTCGCGAAAGCCTTCGGCATTGGCCTTCGGGTTGTTCTCGTAGCCGGCCGTGACGTTGGCGCCGCGGATGACGATCTCGCCCGTCTCGCCCGCGACCAGCAGGGCGCCCGACTCGCCCATGATTTCCACCTCGGGACCCGCTGCCACGCCGACCGTGCCCGGCTTTCTCGTGCGCGGCGGCAGCGGATTCGACGTCATCTGGTGCGTCGCCTCGGTCATGCCGTAGGACTCGATGAGCGGCGCGCCGAACGCCGCCTCGAGCTCCTTGATCACCTGCGGCGGCATCGACGACGAGGACGAGCGCATGAAGCGCAGCGGGTTGTTGCGGATCGCCTCGGCGTTGTTCCTGGCGCGGCCGACGATCGCCTGGTGCATGGTCGGCACGGCCGTGTACCAGGTTGGCTTGGCCTCGTCCATCCAGGCGAAGAACTTCAGCGCGTTGAAGCCCGGCGTGCAGTAGACCGAAGAGCCCGCCGAGAGCGGCGCCAGCACGCCGGCGATGAGGCCGTGGATGTGGAAGAGCGGCATGATGTTCAGGCCGCGATCGCCGCCCTGCAGCCCGAGCGTGGCGCGGATGTTCGCCGCCGAGGCGCACAGGTTGGCCACCGACAGCGGCACGATCTTCGGCCGCGAGGTCGTGCCCGAGGTGTGCAGGACCATCGCGATGTCGCCCGGCGCGGAGAAGCCGCCGCGTTCCGATGGCACCGCGGCGCCTGCTGCCTGCGCCGAGCGCGGAACGAGCGTGAAGCTGCCCGCCGGCGCGCCCTCGGCGACCACGAGATCGACGATGGCGACGCCGAGTTTCTGCGCCACGGCGATCGCCGGCGACACACTGCCTGCCGACACGATCAACAGCTTCGCGTCCAGGTCGGAAAGATAGAACTCGAACTCGTCGGCGCGGTAGGCCGGATTGAGCGGCGCGCTCGCCGTGCCGGCGGCGCAGGCGATGAAGCAGGCCGCCATCTCGGGGCCGTTGTCGAGGACGATGGCGACGCGATCGTTGTGCCCGGCGCCGGCCGCGTTCAGCGTCGCCAGCGTCGCTGCGACGAGTTCCCGCAAGCCGCCATGCGTCAGCGTCGGGCGGCCCGGCGCCGAGAGCGCGGGGGTCGCGTCGTCGCCGGCAGCAAGCAAGGCCTCGAAGTTCGCAGCCATGTCCTCCTGCTCACTTCTTCGCCGGCTCGGCCTTCGCCGGTTCGGCGGCGCAAACGTAAGTCACCGCGAGGTCGCGCACCGTGCGTGGCGTCGCCACGCTGTAGGGCAACTGGGACTCGGTGTACTTGTAGCTCGAGACCGGGTCGAGGCCGCGCTCATCGGCGTAGCGCGTGCCTTCGGAGACGGCGTAGCTGCGGTTGCTGCAATTCGTGATCTGGATCTGCCGCTCCAGTCGGTACTGGCGCGGCGGGTCGGCGCTCGGCACGTCGGTGGGCGCCTTCCAGCGCCACTCGATCTGTGCGCGTGTCTCGGTGCCGCTGCGGCGCACGCTTTCCTTGTCGACATAGAGGACGACCGGGCCGGCGTCGCCGACCTTTTCCCATTTGGCGGCGAACGCCAGCGCCGGCGCGGCCAGACAGGCGAGGGCAATGATCGAAGGGCGGATCGGCACGGAGCGGCTCCCGGTATGAATGCGATGGGCGGCGACTTTATCGCGGCAGGCAGGGGCCGCGACGTCGATTGTGTGACGGCACGTCGCCGCCCGGCGATCAGGCCCCGGCGGCGATCTGCCGCAGTGCCTGCGCGAAGACCTCTGGCGGCTGGCCGCCAGAGATGAGGTGGCGGCCGTCGATCACCACCGCCGGCACCGAGTGGATGCCCCGTTCCTGCCAGAAGCGCTCGCGTTCGCGCACCTCGCTTGCGTATTCGTCGGAGTCGAGGATGGCGCGGGCCCGTTCGACGTCGAGGCCGACTTCGCCGGCGACGCGCAGCAGCACATCGCGCGCGCCAGGGTTTTCGGCGTGCGTGTGATACGCACGCAACAAAGCGTGTTTGAGCGCGCGCTGCCTGGCCAGGTCGGTGATGCCGGCCCAGTGCAGCAGTCGATGCGCGTCGAGCGTGTTCCAGACCCATGGCCGCTCGCCGAACTCGAAGCCGACCGCCGCGCCGCGCTCGCGGATCGCGGCGCGCGATTTGGCCAGCTGCTCAGGCGGCGAACCGTACTTCTTCGACAGGTAGCGGATCGCGTCCTCGCCCTCGGGCGGCATCGCCGGGTTGAGCTCGAAGGGCTCAAAGTGGATCTCGACCGGAATCGCGTCACCGATCTCGGCGATCGCCTTTTCCAGCGAGTTGAGGCCGACCGCGCACCACGGGCAGGCGACGTCGGAAACGAATTCGATCTTCATGGCGGCAGGTGGAGCTCGGTGAGACAGTGCGCCGAGTCTAGCCATGCCGACGATTACACGTCTGGACAGTTTCTTCCGGCGAGCTACCCTCTGCCGATGACCGCATCGCGTCCTTTCCGGCGCAGAACGGCCCTGGCGAGATTGGCGCTCGCTGGGCTCGGCCTGCGCCTCGCCGTGCACGCCCCGCGTGCCGACGCGGCTGCGCCCGACGGCTATCCGTCCGATTACAGCGCCCTCGTCTCCGGCGCACGCAGCGAGGGCAGGGTCGTCGTCTACTCGACCACCGACCTCTCCGCGGTGGCGGCGTTGATCCGTGACTTCGAATCGATCTATCCCGGTGTCAAGGTCGACTACAACGACCTGAACAGCACCGAGCTGCACAACCGCTTTCTCTCCGAGACGGCCAACCGCCGCCCGTCGGCCGACGTGTTGTGGAGCTCGGCGATGGACCTTCAGATGAAGCTCGCCAACGACAACTTCGCGGCACGCTACAAGTCGCCCGAGGGTCCGTCGCTGCCGGAGTGGGCAGTGTGGCGCGACGAGGCCTACGGGACGACCTTCGAGCCGGCCGTCTTCGTCTACAGCACCCGCTTCGTCGCGCCTGGCGACGTGCCGCAGACGCACGCCGACTTTCTGCGCCTGGTCACGACGCAGCGCGAGAAGTACGCGGGCAACGTCATCACCTACGACATCGAGAAATCGGCGGTCGGATTCCTCTTCGCGACGCAGGACAGCCGGGTGCAGAGCACCTTCTGGGATCTCATCAAGGCGCTCGGCGCCGACGCGCTCGAGCTCGAGACGAGCACCTCGGTGATGGTGCAGCGCATCGCCTCCGGCAAGGTCTACCTCGGCTACAACCTGATCGGCTCGTATGCCTTGACGCGGGCGCGGCGCGATCCGTCGATCGGCGTCGTCATGCCCAGCGACTACACGCTCGTCATGTCGCGCATCGCCCTGATCGCGAAAACGGCGGCGCATCCCAACGCGGCACGACTCTGGCTCGACTACCTGCTCTCGCGCCGCGGCCAGACCGTGCTTTCGACGCGTTCCGAGCTTTTTTCGATCCGCAGCGACGTCACCGGCGAGTTCACCGCCGCGACCTTGCGCAAGACGCTCGGCCCGTCGCTCAAGGCGATCGCCGTCGGTCCGGCGCTGCTCGTCTTCCTCGACCAGTCGAAGCAGCTCGAGTTCCTGCGCCGCTGGCGGCGCGAGGCCGGCGTCGTCGTCAAGTGACCGTCGGTGCGGCGGGGAAGGAGACCCGCACCACGAGCCCGGCACCCGAAGCCGGCGGCGCCAGCTCGATGTGGGCGCCATGCGAGGTGCAGATGTCGCGCACGATCGACAGGCCGAGGCCCGAGCCACCGAGCGTCGCGCCGGGTGCCCGGTAGAAGCGATCGAACACCTTCTCGCGCTCGCCCGGGGCGATGCCCGGTCCGTCATCGGCCACTTCGAGAACGATGCGCGCCGCGTCGTGGCCCACGCGCACGGCGACCGCACCATGCGCGCGTCCGTGCGAGATGGCGTTGTCGACGAGATTGGCGACGAGCTCGTGCAGCAGCACGTCGCTGCCCTCGACGAAGCTCGGACCCGGACCTGGCTCGAAGCTGAGGTCGATCGACTTGCTGCGCGCCGCCGGTGCGAGCTCGAGCGAGCACGAGCGCGCCACCTCGGCAAGGTCGACCGCGGCGGCGTGCTGGCCCGGATAGACGTCCGGCTCCGAGCGCGCCTGCAGCAGCAACTGCGCGACCAGCCGGGCGAGGCGATCGATGTCGAGGTGGATCTCCTCGAGCGTCTGGCGCAGCAACTCGGGCCGCTGCTGGCGCAGCACGTACTCGATCTGCGTGCGCATCTCGGAGAGCGGCGTGCGCATCTGGTGCGAAGCGTCGGCGACGAAGCGCTGCCGGCTGGCGAGCAGGCGTTCGATGCGCGCCGTGTGCACATTGAGCGCGTCGATCAGCGGCCGCACTTCCATTTGCACGCTCGAGGGATCGATCGGGCTCAGGTCGGCGGCCGGGCGGGCGACGAGGTTTTCGCGCAGCCGTTTCAGTGGTCGGAGGCCCCGAAAAAGGCCGAGCCAGACGAGCAGGCCCGCAGCGACGATGAGCCCGCTCTGCCTCGCGATGCCATGCAGCAGGATGTCGTGCGACAGCGCGTAGCGCGCCTCGCCGGTTTCGGCGACGATGACGACGACCGGCGCCGTCAGGCCGGTGCCGTAGAGCTGCTTCTTCAGGGCCACCAGGTAGATGCTGTCGCCGTGATATTCGGCGGTATACAGCGTCGATTCCCTGTCGGGCGCGAGCCCGGCCTCGGGCAGCGGCAGGTCGTCGTAGCCGGTCAGCGTCTTGCCGCCGGCGCCGACGACGCGATAGAAGATGCGCTCCTGGATGTTCGATTCGAGCAGCTGCAGCGCCGCATAGGGCAGGTCGACGACGACCCGCCCCTCCTGCACGTCGATGTCGTCGCCGATGGCCTCGGCCGAGGCGAGCAGCAGGCGGTCGAACGCCTGGTCGGCGGTCGCCACCGCGGCGCGGTTGCTGAACCAGGCGTTGACGACGAGCAGCAGCAGCAGCGGCACGAGCAGCCAGCGCAGCAGCTGGCCGCGCAGGCTGTCAGTCGGCTTCGAGGACATAGCCGAGTCCGCGCAGGGTGACGATCGAGACGCCGCCGCCAGCGAGGTGCTTGCGCAGGCGGTGGATGTAGATCTCGACGACGTCGGGTCCGGTGGTCGCCTCCATCGAGAAGACGCGCTCGTAGAGCGTCGCCTTGCTGACCACCTTGCCCATGCGCATGAGCAGCACCTCGAGCACGGCGTGCTCCTTCGGACGAAGCATGAGGCGCTGCCCGCCGAGCATGAAGAGGCGGCCGCTGCTCTCGTACTCGAGCGGTCCGAGCCGTACCGTGGGCGTGCTCACGCCGTGGGCGCGTCGTATCACCGCATGCAGCCGCGCCTCGAGCTCGGCGAGCTCGAAGGGCTTGGCCAGGTAGTCGTCGGCGCCGAGGTTGAGGCCGGCGACGCGGTCCTGCAGATCGCCGCGTGCCGTGAGCACGATCACCGGGCAGGTGCTGCCGCGCGCGCGCAGCCGCTGCAGGATCGACAGGCCGTCGAGCGATGGCAGTGCGAGGTCGAGGATGACGGCGTCGTAAGCCTCGGTGCGCAGCAGCGAATCGGCGGCCGCGCCGTCGTGCACCTGGTCGACGGTGAAGGCGTGCTGCTGCAGCGCCTTGCTGAGCCAGGACGCCAGCTTGAGGCTGTCCTCGACAAGCAGAACGCGCATGGAAGCAGGTGGATTCGAAAGCGATGAGGTGTGGCATTGGCGCGTCTCCGTGCGTCCCGGATCGTCGGGGTTTTCCATAGGGGCAGGCCGAAGTAAAGCGGCGCGAAAGGTTGGCCGCAAAGACTGCGCCCAGTTCCAGAACAGCAACTGCCGGCAACAGGCCGCGAGGAGACACAGTGAAGAAGACAGCGCTTTGCATCGCCATGATCGCGATGGGATTTGCCACGGCGGCGTCGGCCGACGAGCTCTCGGACCTGAAGGCGGAGATCGCGGCACAGAAGCAGGCGGCGGCGGCTCAGAAGGCGCGCCTCGACGCGCTCGAGTCCAGGCTGAACAACGTCCAGCAGCAGCAACAGCAGGCCGCCGCGGCACCGCCGGCACCCGCCGGCACGCCCGCCGGCGTTAGCTTCAAGCAGGGCGATGGCCTGAGCATCGCCAACGCCAACGGCAGCGTCACCCTCTACGGGCTGATCGACGTCAGCTACGTGCACATCAACCACGCCAACGCCGCGGGCGATTCCGTGACGACGCCGCGCGTCTCGACGTTCAGCGGCAACCGCTGGGGCCTGACGGGCTCGCACACCATGGGCAACAGCGGCCTCAACGTCATCTTCCGGCTCGAGAGCGAGTTCGAGAGCCAGACCGGCGCGATGGACACTGCCGGGGTGCTGTTCAACCGCGATGCGTGGGTCGGCGTCCAAAGCCCGGCGCTCGGCAAGTTCACGCTCGGCCGGCAGAACGCGATCTCGCGCGACCCGGCCAGCTCGGCGATCTACGGCGATCCCTACGGCCCGGCCAAGCCCTCGACCGAAGAGGGCGGCTACACCAACAACAACAACTTCAAGCAGCTCATCTTCTACGCCGGCAGTGCGACCGGCACGCGGATCAACAACGGCGTGGTCTGGAAGAAGGCCTTCGACAGCGGCCTCGTCACCGGCCTCGAGTACCAGTTCGGCGGCATACCGGGCGACTTCTCGAACGGCAGCACCGAGACGGGCACCCTTGCCTACGCTGGCGGACCGTTCAACGTCGCGGGATTCGCCACCTCGGCCAAGGTCGCGCACCTCACCAACCGTTCGTACTCGGTGGGCGGCAACTACACGATCGGCCCTGTCCGCATCAACGCCGGCTACTTCCACTACACGGCGGAGCAGGGCGCGCTCGGCAGTCGCAAGGACAACGCTTACACCATCTCCGGTCGCTTCGCGCCGGCTGGCCCGGTTGACTTCGAGCTCGGCTACCAGAACATGAAGGCGACCAATGCGGCCGTGAACAGCGGCGGCAACGTCCTCAACGCCTTTGCCAACGCGAGCGCCGCCAAGGCCACTGCCACCGGCAGCCGTGCCACCGTCTACGGCTCGGTCTTCTATCACTTCGACAAGATCACCGAGGTCTACTTCGCCGCCGACTACCTGAAGCTGAAGGACGGCTACAAGGTCGGCGTGACGAACGGCGCGCCGAGTCAGACCGAATACGGCGTCGGCCTGCGGACCCGGTTCTGAGCGGAGCGACATTCGATGCGATCACTTCGACAGCAGGCCGCCCAGGCCCTCCTGGGCGCCCTGGCCCTCGTTCCTCTGCTCGGCCAGGCCCAGGTCCCCGCCGGCTACCCCGCCACCTACGCC
>JBBRLS010000080.1:0-9728 GCA_038231215.1 Burkholderiales bacterium
AAGTGGTGCGAGGAAAACAAGGCCGAGAAGCCCGTCGACCGGCGCAAGGGCATCGAGAACATCGCCAGCTTCAAGGCCAACGGCACCGGGCCCTTTCGACTGAAGGAGCGCCAGCCCTCGGTGCGGACCGTGCTGGTCAAGAACTTCAACTGGTGGGGAAAGAGCGAGAGCAATCTCGACGAGATCGTCTTCACGCCGATCGGCAACGACGCGACGCGCGTCGCCGCGCTGCTGTCCGGTGAGACCGACGTCATGGAGCCGGTGCCGCTGCAGGACGTCGAGCGGATCAAGAGCGCGGGCACCTTCACCGTGCTTCAAGGCCCCGAGTTGCGCACGATCTTTCTCGGCATGGACCAGAAGCGCGACGAATTGCTCTTCAGCAGCGTGAAGGGCAAGAACCCGTTCAAGGACGTGCGCGTGCGCCGCGCCTTCTTCCAGGCCATCGACGAGGAAACGATCAAGGGCCGGGTGATGCGCGGCGCGGCGCTGCCGACCGCCGAGATGGTCGGTGCGGCGGTGCGCGGCTTCCAGCCGGACATGAACACGCGCCTTGCCTACGACGTCGAAGCCGCGAAAAAGCTCCTGGCCGATTCCGGCTATCCCAACGGCTTCGAAGTGACGATGAATTGCCCGAACGACCGCTATGTCAACGACTCGGCGATCTGCCAGGCGGTGGCCGCCAACCTGGCGCGGATCGGCGTCAAGATCAATCTCCAGGCGGAGACCAAGGTCAGCTACTTTCCGAAGATCCTGCGCCGCGACACGAGCTTCTACCTGCTCGGCTGGACGCCCAGCACGGTCGACGCGCACGACGTGCTTTCATCGATCATGGCGACGCCGAACGAGAAGGGCCAGGGCACCTTCAATCTCGGCGCTTACAGCAACCCGAAGCTCGACGAACTGACGCTGAAGATCCAGTCCGAGACCGACCAGAAAAAGCGCAACGAGATGATCCGCGAGGCCTTCAAGATCCACCAGGACGACGTCGGCCACATTCCGCTGCACCAACAGGCTCTGGCCTGGGCCTCCAGCAACAAGGTGAGCCTGGTCCAGTTGCCGAACAACTACATGTACTTCAAGTGGATCACGCTGAAGTCGAAGTAGCCGAGACCGCAGTCATGGTCGGCGCCGGACTTGCACCCGCGCCGCGCGACCTGCACCTTCCGGCCGGCCCGGTCGAGCCGGGTCCGGGCCGCTGGCAACGCTTCGTCGACGGCGACTTCTGGCACTCCTTTCGCAACTCGCCGATGGCGATCGGATCGGCCGCGGTGGCCCTGGTCTGCATCGTCTGCGCCGTATTCGCCGGCTGGATCGCGCCGCACAACCCCTTCGACCTGGCCACCCTCGAACTCGGCGATTCGATGCTGCCGCCGTCATGGATGGCGGGCGGGGCGACGAAATACCTCCTCGGCACCGACGAGCAGGGACGCGACGTGCTGTCTGCGCTGATGTACGGCGCGCGCATCTCGCTGTTCGTCGGCGGCGCGTCGGTGCTGCTCTCGCTGCTGATCGGCGTCAGTCTCGGCCTGGTCTCCGGCTACGTGGGCGGGCGGATCGACGCGCTGATCATGCGCGTCTGCGACGTGATGCTGTCGTTTCCGTCGATCCTGATCGCGCTGCTGATTGCCGGCGTCGGGCACGCGATGTTTCCCAATGCGCATGATTCGCTGGCCTTTGGCGTGCTGATCATCGCCATCGCCTTGCCCGGCTGGGTGCAATATGCGCGCGCCGTGCGCGGCTCGACGATGGTCGAGCGCCACAAGGAATACGTGCAGGCAGCGCGCGTCATCGGCGTGGCGCCGCTGCGCATCATGATGAAACACGTGCTGCCCAACGTCATGGGCCCGGTGCTCGTGCTCTCGACGATCCAGGTCGCGACCGCCATCCTCGCCGAGGCGACGCTGTCCTTCCTCGGCGTCGGCGTCTCGCCGACCTCGCCCTCGCTCGGCACCTTCATCAACGAGGGCAACAAGCAGCTTTTCAGCGGCGCCTGGTGGCTTGTCATCTTTCCGGGCACCATGCTCGTTCTGATTGCACTGAGCATCAACCTGTTCGGTGACTGGCTGCGTGACGCATTGAACCCGCGCCTGCGCTGACAGTCGAACCGCGTTCCCCCGTTCAGCCAAGGAGTCGATCATGCTGATTTCTTCGAGGACTTTTCGAACCGCAGCCGCTCTGACAGCGGCTTGTGCTCTCGCCGCCTGTGCGAGCACCGACTACCACTATTCGCAACTGTCAGGCACGCGCTACCACCGCGTGCCGATCGATACCTATCCGGTCTCGATCGTGCGGGTCGATGGGCATGAAAGCCTGGCGGGGCCTTTGACGCGGCTGCGCGTCGAGAACAGGGACGGCTATTCGCGGCCGTATGCCCTCGTCGACCCGGGTCTGCGCCAGGTGACGGTCCAAGGCCCGCCCGGCGGCGCTGGCGGCGTCGGCGAAACGCGCACGGTTCCGCTCGAGATCGCGCCCTGCACGCGCTACTACCTCGTCGCCGTGAAGACGAACGCGCTCGCCTCCGACTTCACGGTCCGCGTCGACTATCAGGAGCCCGTGAGCGGCTGTACCGCGCCGCATTCGTCCTGACCGTCCATGGCCGACCCGCTGCTTGACGTTCGCCATCTTCGGGTCGAGTTCCCCACACGGCGCGGCACGCTGGTCGCGCTCGACGACATTTCGTTCGACATCGCGCCCGGCGAGATCCTCGGCGTCGTCGGCGAATCGGGCGCGGGCAAGTCGCTCACGGGCGCCGCGATCATCGGCCTGCTCGATCCGCCGGGCCGTGTCGCAGCCGGCGAGATCCGCTTCGACGGTCGCCGCATCGACAACCTTCCCTACGAAGAGATGCGCAAGGTGCGTGGCCGGTCGATCGGCGCCATCTTCCAGGATCCGCTGACCTCGCTCGACCCGCTCTACACGATCGGCCAGCAGCTCGTCGAGACGATCCAGACCCACCTGCCCCTGGGCGCTGTCGAGGCGCGCCGTCGCGCTGTGCAGCTGCTCGAGGAAACGGGCATCCCGGCCGCCGAGGAACGACTCGATCAGTATCCGCACCAGTTTTCGGGCGGCATGCGTCAGCGCGTCGTCATTGCCCTGGCCCTGGCCGGCGAGCCCAGGCTGATCGTCGCCGACGAGCCGACCACGGCGCTCGACGTCTCGATCCAGGCGCAGATCATTTTCCTGTTGAAGCGGCTCTGCAAGGATCACGGCGCCGCAGTCATGCTCGTCACGCACGACATGGGCGTGATCGCCGAGACCTGCGATCGCGTCGCCGTGATGTACGCCGGCCGCATCGTCGAGATCGGGCCGGTCGGTGCGGTCATCCACGCGCCGGCGCACCCGTACACGGCCGGGCTCATGGGCTCGATCCCGGCCATGGACGAAGATCGCGCCCGCTTGCTCCAGATCGATGGCGCGATGCCGAGGCTGACGGCGATTCCGGCGGGCTGTGCCTTCAATCCGCGCTGCTCGCGTGTCTTCGACCGTTGCCGAAGCGACCGGCCCGACTTGCTCCCGGCCGGCGCGACCCGGGCCGCGTGCTGGTTGCACTCGACGCCGATGCGGGCCGCGGCATGAGTGGCCAGGCCGAAGCGCCGCTCGTCGAAGTCGTCGGCCTTGCCAAGACCTTCGACGTCTCGCCGCCGTGGCTGAACCGCGTCGTCGAGCGCAAGCCGCGCCAGTTCGTGCACGCCGTCGACGACGTCGCCTTCACGATCGCCCGGGGCACGACGCTGGCGCTTGTCGGCGAATCGGGCTGCGGCAAGAGCACGGTCGCGCGTCTTCTCGTCGGTCTCTACACGCCGACGCGCGGGCGAGTCTTCTTCGACGGCATCGACACCGCGGGCCAGGGCCGGCCCAGGGCCGTGCGCCGACGCATGCAGATGATCTTCCAGGATCCCTACGCGAGCCTGAATCCGCGCTGGAAGGTCCAGGACATCGTGGCCGAGCCGCTGCGTGAGCACGGCTTCGCCGAGGGGCAATCCGGGGCGGGCATCGACCGGCGACTCGATGCCCGCGTCGCCGAGCTGCTGAAGTCGGTGGGCCTGGCTGCGGCCGATGCCGAGAAGTATCCGCACCAGTTCTCGGGCGGCCAGCGGCAGCGCATCTCGATCGCCCGCGCGCTGGCGACGCAGCCCGAATTCCTGGTCTGCGACGAGCCGACTTCGGCGCTCGACGTCTCGGTGCAGGCGCAGGTCCTCAACATCATGAAGGACCTGCAGAGCCGGTACGGCCTGAGCTACCTCTTCATCTCGCACAACCTTGCAGTGGTGCGGCACGTGAGCGACCGCGTCGGCGTGATGTACCTCGGCCGCATCGTCGAGATCGCCGACAAGGCGACGCTGTTCGCGGCGCCGCGCCATCCGTACACACGCATGCTGCTCGACGCGATTCCGGACATCCACATGAGCGGCCGATCGCGCACGCCGGTGCAGGGTGAGGTGCCGAACCCGCTCAACCCGCCGGGCGGCTGCACCTTCCATCCGCGGTGTCCGCACGCCAACGAACGTTGCGGCATCGAGCGGCCCGCGCTGCTCGCGTTCGGCGGCACGCAGGTCGCTTGTCACGCCGTCGAAGAAGGCCGGATCTGAGCGTCGGACCCTTGTCATCCTGAGCGAAGCGAAGAATCTCGACCGGGGCGACGAGATCCTTCACTGCGTTCAGGATGACGACGGCCGGTGTTCGCTGTCGTCGGGCAAGAGGTGTTCGCCGCGGATCTGGTCGGCCGTCGTCTCGCGCTCGCGGATCAACCAGGCCTCGGCCCCCGCGACCATGACCTCGGCGGCACGGCCGCGGGTGTTGTAGTTGCTGGCCATGCTCATGGCGTAGGCGCCAGCCGAGAGGATGGCGACGTGGTCGCCGGGGGCGACGGCGAGCGAGCGCTCGCGGCCGAGCCAGTCGCCCGATTCGCAAATCGGCCCCACCACGTCGAAGACGCGCGCGTCGCCGCGCCCGCGTTCGCATTCGACGATGCGCATCCAGGCGCCGTACATCGCCGGTCGCGCGAGGTCGTTCATGGCGGCGTCGACAATGCAGAAGTTCTTCTCCTCGCCGGGCTTCAGATACAGCACTTCGCTGATCAGCACGCCGGCGTTGCCGACCAGTGAACGACCCGGCTCGAGGAGCAGCTTTCGGCCGCCGTGGCCGCGCGCGTCGATGCGCTCGAGGAGCTGCCTCACGAGCTGCTCGGCCTCCGGTGGCGTCTCGGCGTCGTAGGCGATGCCGAGGCCGCCGCCGAGGTCGAGGTGGGCGATGGCGATGCCTTCGGCCTCGAGGGTCTCGACCAGATCGAGCAAGCGGTCGAGCGCCGCGACGTAAGGTTCGCTCTCGACGATCTGCGAGCCGATGTGGCAGTCGATGCCTGCGACCTCGATGCCCGGCAGGCGCGCGGCGCGTCGAAAGACCGCGAGCGCCTCGGTGTGGGCGATGCCGAACTTGTTGCCGCGCAGGCCCGTGGAAATGTAGGGATGCGTCTTCGCATCGACGTCGGGATTGATGCGCAAGCTGACGCGCGCCGTGCGGCGGCCTTCGCTCGCGATGGCGGAGAGCAGCTCGAGCTCGCCGACGCTCTCGACGTTGAAGCACATCACGCCGGCATCGAGGGCACGAGCCATCTCGGCGCGCGTCTTGCCGACGCCCGAGAAGACGACCTTGGCCGCGTCGCCGCCGGCGGCGAGAACGCGCTCGAGTTCGCCGCCCGAGACGATGTCGAAGCCGCAGCCGTGCCGCGCGAACCACTGCAGCACGGCGAGGTTCGAATTCGCCTTCACGGCGTAGCAGACGAGGTGGTCGCGGCCCGCGAGCGCCCGCTCATAGCTCGCCAATGCCCGCGCCATCGAAGCGCACGAGTAGGCGAACAGCGGGGTGCCGAAACGGCGCGCCAGCGCGGTCATCGACGACTCTTCGAGATGAAGCGTGTTGCCGCGGTACGCAACGTCGGGAGCGCCTGGCAGGCGCATCACCGGGACGCCGCCGAAGCGGCTGCGACCGACGTCGCAGCCGAGGCCGCCGGCGATGCCGCGACGAGCGACCCCTTGAGGCCGCAGGCTCCGAGCAGGCCCAGCGCCGCTGCCACGATGGCCATGCGCGCAGCCGTCCCGGGCTGGCCCACTACACTCGGATCGCGCTGTTGCATGCGACGATTTTATCGATCATGAGCACCGAACCCGAACGACTCTCCGACGCCGACTACGACAGCCGCGCCCGCGCCGCGCTCGCCGCCGTCGAAGCGACCGTCGATCGCTTGCTCGACGACGACGTGATCGACATCGATGCCAGCCGCACCGGCGGCCTTCTCGAACTGCGATTTCCCGGCGGCGGCACCATCGTCATCAACACTCAGCCGCCATTGCACGAGCTGTGGCTCGCCGCGCCTTCGGGCGGCTTCCATTTCAAGGCGTCGGGCGGGCGCTGGATCGACGGGCGTGATGGCGGCGAGTTCTTCGCCGTTCTTTCGTCATGCGCCAGCGCGCTCGGCGGCACGGCGATCCACTTCGAGGCCTGACCCCGGATCGCTCGGCGAGCACCGTCAGCGCTTGCGAAACAGGTCGAGGATCGAGTTGCGTTCTTCCTCGCTCGGCGCCGTCGGCGCCTTGTCCTCGAGGCCGACGCTGCTGACGCCCGCACCGCGTGCGTACTCTTCGTAGTACCACTCGCCGCCGACGTTGACGAGGCCTTCGGGAACGCCCGGTTCCTGTACCGGAACGCCCTTCAGCACCGCGCTCATGTAGTCGATCCAGATCGGCAGCGAGAGGCCGCCGCCGGTCTCGCGGTCGCCGAGCTTTCTCGGCTGGTCGTAGCCCATCCAGACGACGGCCACGACGTTCTTCTGCCAGCCGGCGAACCAGGCGTCGAGCGCATCGTTGGTCGTCCCGGTCTTGCCGTAGATGTCGGGGCGCTTCAGCGCGGCGCCGGCCTTGGCGGCGGTGGCGCCGGCGTCGTGCGTGACCGACTGCAAGAGGCTCGTCATCATGAAGGCATTGCGCGCATCGAGCGTGCGCATCGATTCGTCGAGCGGGGCGATGCGCGCTTCGTTGATGAGGCGGCCCTTCGAATCCGTGATCCGGCTGATGAGGGCCGGATTGACGCGATAACCGCCGTTGGCGAAGACGCTGTAAGCCGAGGCCATCTGCAGCGGCGTCACGGAGCCGGCGCCGAGCGCCATCGTCAGATACGCCGGGTGCTTTTCGGCGTCGAAGCCGAAGCGCGTGATCCACTGCTGCGCGTAGGCGGGACCGATGGCCTTGAGGATGCGGATCGAGATCAGGTTCTTCGATCGCAGGAGGCCTTGCCGCATCGACATCGGCCCGTCGAACTTGCCGTCGTAGTTCTTCGGCTCCCAGGGTTGGCTGCCGGTGGCGCCGGCGTCGAAGAAGAGCGGGGCGTCGTTGATGACGGTCGCCGGCGTGAAGCCCTTCTCGAGCGAGGCGGAGTAGATGAAGGGCTTGAAGCTCGACCCCGGCTGCCGCCAGGCCTGCGTGACATGGTTGAACTTGCTCTTCGAGTAGTCGAAGCCGCCAACCATGGCGCGGACCGCGCCGGTGCGCGGGTCGAGCGCGACGAAGGCGCCCTCGACTTCGGGTAGCTGCGTGATCGACCAGTCGCCCTTCGTGCCACGGATCAGGCGAACGACGGCGCCGGGCCGAATCTGCGTTTTCGGATTGGCCTTGGCGGCGAGTGCTGAAGCGGCGGGCTTGAGGCCGTCGCCTGTGATCGTCAGCGACTGGCCGTTCTGCAGCATCGCGACCACCTTCTTCGCCGAGGCCTCGATGACGACGGCGGCCTTCAGTTCGTCGTTGTCGGGAAAGTCCTGCAGCGCTTCGGCAACGCGGGCATCGATCTCAGTGGCGTCGGCGGGAAGGTCGACGTAGTCCTCGGGGCCGCGATAGACCTGGCGCCGCTCGTAGTCGAGGATGCCCTTGCGCAGGGCATGGTAGGCGAGCGTCTGCTCGCTCGAGTCGAGCGTCAGCCAGACGTTGAGACCACGTGTGTACGCCTCCGGTCCGTACTGGTTGAAGATCATCTGCCGCGCCTGCTCGGCCACGTACTCGGCATGCACCGCCACTTCCGACGGGGCGCGGTACCGGAGCACCTGCTTCATCGCCGCGTCGCGCTGCTCGGCGCTGACGAAGCCGTTCTCGAGCATGCGGTCGATGATGTAGCGCTGGCGGATGGTCGCCCGCTCGGGGTTGACGATCGGGTTGTTGGCCGAAGGTGCCTTGGGCAGCCCGGCCAGCATCGCGGCCTCGGCCACCGTGATGTCCTTCAGTGGATGACCGAAATAGATTTCGCTCGCCGACGCGAACCCATAGGCGCGCTGACCGAGCGCGATGTGGTTCATGTAGACCTCGAGAATCTGCTCTTTCGTGAGCAGGGTCTCGATCTTCAGCGAGAGCAACATCTCGTAGATCTTGCGAGTAAATGTTTTCTCGGAAGAGAGATAGAAATTGCGCGCCACCTGCATCGTGATCGTCGACGCGCCCTGGGCGCTGTGCCCTTCGCCGAAGTTGGCCAGGCCGGCGCGAATCACGCTCACGTAGTTGACGCCGCTGTGCTTGTAGAACCTGGCGTCTTCGGCCGCGAGCACCGCGTCCTGCATCACCTTGGGAATCTCGCCGATCGGCACGAAGTTGCGCCGTTCCTCGCCGAATTCCCCCAGCAGGACGCCGTCGGCGGAGAAGATGCGCATCGGCAGCTTCGGACGGTAGTCGGTCAGGCTGCTGATCTCGGGAAGGTTCGGATAGGAGACCGCGAGTGCGATCGAGGCGAGCAGGGCAACGGCAACGACGCCGGCCGCGGCGAGGCCGAACAGAGCGCCGAGCACGCGCAGGACGACCCTGACCCAGGCCGGCAACGAGGATGCGGTTTTGCCGCCGCGATCCGCCGGCGGGCTGTCGTCGCTGTTGGATTCGCTCACACGGTGGCCTGCATCGAAGGCGCATTATAGAAACCGGGCCCTGCCGGACTACCGGTCGCGGTCTTCGCCGAAGCTCGGGAAGGGACCGGACGGGCATCGAAACCGGCCTTCCGAACCGACCTTTCTCGGGTCCCGGGTCAGCAAGGCTTCGCGTGTGAGATTTGCAACGCGCACGAGGGTGCGGCCGAGGTTTTTGCTTTGGTAATCAAGGGCTTTACTGCTAGCATAGAAGTAACTTATTAACAGCCAGCGCACCTGTTTTTTGCAGCTGGAAAAGGGGCGCCGTGAGCTTTCTCGATACTCTGCTGGGCCGCAAGCACCCACCCATGATCGGCCTCGACATCAGTTCGTCGAGCGTCAAGCTGGTGGAGCTCGGCCAAAACAGCAACGGCGAGTACGTGCTGGAGAGATTCGGCTCCGAAAGCTTCGAGAAGGGCTGGATTTCCGACGGCCAGATCGAAAAGTTCGACGAAGTCGCCGAAGCGGTCAAGCGGGTCGTCACGAAGAGCGGCACCCGCACCCGGCAGGTCGTGATGGCGATGCCGCAGTCGGCGGTCATCACCAAGAAAATCATGTTGCCGGCCGGCCTGCGCGAAGAAGAGCTCGAGATCCAGGTCGAGTCCGAAGCCAACCAGTACATCCCGTTCTCGCTCGACGAGGTGAGCCTCGACTTCTGCGTCATCGGCCCGAGCCCGACCTCGGTCGGCGACGTCGAGGTGCTGATTGCCGCCTCACGCAAGGACCGCGTCCAGGACCGCCAGGGTCTGGCCGAGGCCGCCGGCCTGAAGCCCGCCGTGCTCGACATTGAATCGCA
>JBBRLS010000081.1:0-9524 GCA_038231215.1 Burkholderiales bacterium
GCAGGAAGTCGGCGCCGACGCGGTCCATCTGGTTGACGAACGCGAGGCGCGGCACCGTGTACTTGTTGGCCTGGCGCCAGACGGTTTCGGATTGCGGCTGCACGCCGCCCACCGAGTCGTAGACCATGACGGCGCCGTCGAGCACGCGCATGCTTCGCTCGACCTCGATCGTGAAGTCGACGTGGCCCGGCGTGTCGATGATGTTGATGCGGTACTCGGGATGCGAGAAGTCCATCCCCTTCCAGAAGCAGGTCGTCGCTGCCGAAGTGATGGTGATGCCGCGCTCCTGCTCCTGCTCCATCCAGTCCATGGTCGCCGCGCCGTCATGCACTTCGCCGATCTTGTGATTGACGCCGGTATAGAAGAGGATGCGCTCGGTCGTCGTCGTCTTGCCGGCGTCGATGTGGGCCGAGATACCGATGTTCCGGTAGCGCTCGATGGGGGTCTTGCGGGACATGGAAAACTCCAAATGCGTCGCACCCGGGTCGGGCCGCCGCGGTGCGGACGGCTCGACGACGAGCGGGCTGAAACGGTCTGCGCTCTAGATGAGGCTCAGAAGCGGAAATGCGAGAAGGCCTTGTTGGCCTCCGCCATGCGGTGCACTTCGTCGCGCTTCTTCATGGCGCCGCCGCGGCCCTCTACGGCCTCGAGCAGCTCGTTCGCGAGCCGCTGCGCCATCGACTTCTCGCCACGCTTGCGGGCAGATTCCTTGAGCCAGCGCATCGCCAGGGCGACGCGGCGCACCGGGCGCACCTCGACCGGCACCTGGTAGTTGGCGCCGCCGACGCGGCGCGACTTCACTTCGACCATCGGCTTGATGTTGTTCAAGGCGACGATGAAGATCTCGAGCGGATCTTTGCCCGACTTCTTTTCCACCTGCTCGAGCGCACCGTAAATGATGCGTTCGGCGACGGCCTTCTTGCCCGACTCCATGATCACGTTCATGAACTTCGAGAGATCGACCGAGCCGAACTTCGGATCAGGGAGGATGTCCCGCTTGGGGACTTCGCGACGACGCGGCATTGCACTTCCTTTGGTTTCAGTTGGCGCTCACCGATCGGAAAGCGCCTCGGGCCGCCATCAGGACGGCCCACTTACTCGGCGGCGCCGGAGCGCCGCCACGATGTGGCCCTAGGCCTTTTTCGGGCGCTTCGCGCCGTACTTCGAACGCGACTGCTTGCGATCCTTCACGCCCTGCAGGTCGAGCGAGCCGCGCACGATGTGATAGCGAACGCCCGGCAGATCCTTGACGCGGCCGCCGCGCACGAGCACGACACTGTGCTCCTGCAGGTTGTGGCCTTCGCCGCCAATGTAGGAAATGATCTCGAAGCCGTTCGTCAGGCGCACCTTGGCAACCTTGCGAAGCGCCGAGTTCGGCTTCTTCGGCGTGGTCGTGTAGACCCGGGTGCAGACACCGCGCCGTTGCGGGCCGCCCTGCAGCGCCGGCGACTTCGACTTGACGGTCTCGGTCTCGCGGCCATGGCGGACGAGCTGGTTGATCGTGGGCATTGAGAACTCGTTTCGTTGTGACCCTGGCCCGCGGCAAAAACCCGGCAGCCGGTAGGGGTCGGCGCGCCGCCGGCCCGAGCAGGGCCAACGGCAGAAAAGCCGATGATTGTATTCCGCGGCGGCAAGTCCCGCAAGGCGAGGGCTCGCCGGGCAGTGTCTCAGTCTGCTCGAGACACTGCTGCTTGCCGGCGGGACCGCAGGGCGTCCGCCTCCCGCCCACCCGGGCCGGACTCGCGACGTCCTAAGGCCGCGCCTCGTAGATCAGGTTGAACGGCGTCTGCTGGGCGCGCCGGAACCGGGTGAAGCCGCCTTGCCGGCAGACCTCCCTGATTCTCGCTTCGCCGGCTTGCGCGCCCAGGCAAAGGCCCACCTCCTGTGATCGCGAGGCCGGCGTGCAGATGAGGGTCGATGCCGAATAGAAGATCCGGCCGACCGGATTCAGGTTGTCCTCGAGTTTGTCGTTCGCGAACGGCTCGACGATCAGCCAGGTCCCGTCGGGCGCCAGGCTTTGCTGGACGTGGCTTGCGGCGCCGACCGGATCGCCCATGTCGTGCAGGCAATCGAACACCGCGACCAGGTCGTAGCCGGAACCCGGGAAGGTCTTCGCCGTCGCCACCTCGAAGCTGACGCGCGACCCCAACCCGGCGCGACTCGCCGCGTCGCGGGCGTGCGCGATCGACGGCTCGTGATAGTCGAAGCCGACGAAGTGCGACTGCGGATAGGCTCCGGCCATGATCAGCGTCGAGGCGCCGTGGCCGCAGCCGACGTCGGCGACCTTGGCGCCCGCACGCAGCCTCGCCTCGACGCCGTCGAGCGCAGGCAGCCACTGGCTTACCAGGTTCGCCGCATAGCCCGGCCGGAAGAACCGCTCGGTGCCATGAAAGAGCGCCGCGTCATGCTCATGCCAGCCCAGTCCGAGGCCGGTGCGCATCACCTTGGCGATCTTCGGAATCGCCTTCCAGGTGGCCGAGGCGACCTGGAAAGCGCCGGGAATGAACGCCGGGCTGCCCTCTTCGGCCAGCGCGAACGCCTGCTCCTCGGTCATGCTGAAGCGTTCGCTGGCAGCGTCGTATTCGACATAGCCGCTCGCCGCCTGCGCCGACAGCCACTCGCGCAGATAGCGCGGATCTGTCTCGGTCACCTGGGCCAGAGCCTCGACCGTAGAAGGACCCCGGGCCAATGCCTTGTACAGCCCGAGCTGATCGCCGACGACGATCGTCGCGGCATGCAGTGTCGCGCCGAGGTCGGCGACGAATCGGCCCATGAATGCATTCAGCTTCGCCTCGTCGATTGCCATGACGTCCTCCTTGGTGAGCGCCCGAACGGCGCTTGGGCCATCCCGGAATGGCGGAAGATCTTCGACGCGGGGCGCGCCGCGGCAAATACGCAGCAATGCGTACGACAGGCGCAGCAGCGCTTGCCCGCTCGCGCGGGCTCGGGCGATGATCGGCTTTTCGCCGCCCGCCTCTCGACCCCATGCTTTGCGCCCGTTGCGACGCCGATAACCCGCCCGGGGCCCTGTTCTGCAGTGCCTGCGGTGCGAGCCGGCCGGCCGCGTGCGCGCACTGCGGCGCCGCCCTGCTGGGGGGCGAGCGCTTCTGCAACGCCTGCGGGCACGATCTCCGTCCGCCCTCGCCAACGGCGACCGACGAAGGCGAGCGCCGCCACGCCACCGTGATGTTCTCCGACTTGTCGGGCTATACGGCCTTGAACGAATCGTCGGACCCGGAAGATGTCGAGGCGATCATGGGCCGGATCAAGGCCGAGGCCGCCGCCGTGATCGAACGCCACGGCGGCACGGTCAACCAGTTCGTCGGCGACGAGATCATGGCGCTGTTCGGCGTTCCCTTGGCGCGCCGCGACGATCCGTGCCACGCCGTCGCGGCTGCGCTCGAGCTGCACGACGCGGTGCGCCGGATCGTTGCCGGCCCCGAAGCGTCTGCCGGCCGCGAGCTGAGCATGCATACGGGCATCAACACCGGCCTCGTTGTCGCCCGCCGCAGCGATGCGCGCGCCGGCGACTATGCGCTCACCGGCGACGCCGTGAACATCGCCGCCCGCCTGCGCAGCCTGGCCGAGCCCGGCGACATCCTCGTCAGCGCAGAGACCTGGCAACAGGTATCCGATCACTTCGAGGCCGAGGCCGGCGCCCCGGTCGAAGTCAAAGGCAAGGAGCGGCCGCTTTCGCCCTACCGCATACGCGGGCCACGGGCGATGCCGGCATCCGGCGCGTCGCTCGTCGGTCGCGACGAAGAGTTGCGCGACTTCGCCGCCCTGGCCGAAGCCTGTGTCGAACGCAAGCGCAGCCGGGTCGTCGTCGTTCGCGGCGATCCGGGCGTCGGCAAGTCCCGCCTCGTCGCCGAGTTCGCGACCCTGGCACGCGGCCTCGGCTTTTCGTGCCACAGCGCGTCGGTGCTCGACTTCGGTGTGGAGACCGGGCGCGACGCGGTGCGCAGCCTGGCGCGCAGCTTTGTCGGCGTCGCCGCAAGTGCCGATGAAACCGGGCGGCGCGAGGCGATCGGGCGGGCTGGAGCCGCGTTTCCCATCGCGCCCGAGGCGAAGCTGTTCCTGCACGACCTGCTCGACGTCGCACCGCCGCCCGAGCTGCGTGCCCTCGCCGCAGCGATGAGCATGGCGGCGCGAGAGCAGGGGTCGCTCCACGCCTTGTGCGATCTCGCCGCCAATGCGAGCGCGGCCTCGCCGCTGCTCCTCGTCGTCGAAGACATCCACTGGGCCGACGACTGGACACTCGAACGCCTCGCCGCGCTCGCTGTTCTCGCCGCAAGGCATCCGCTGCTGCTCGTCATGACGACGCGCTTCGCCGGCGACCCGAGCGCCGGGTCCTGGCGCACGGCCCTGCACGGCGCCCCGCTTCTCGGCATCGACCTCGGGCCGCTGACGAGCGAGGACGCGACGCGACTCGCGACGCAGTCCTCGGTGATGCCGACTGCGCTCGTCGCGAGTTGCGTCGAGCGCGCTGAAGGCAACCCGCTGTTTCTGCTGCAGCTGCTGCTCAATGCCAACGAAGCGGCGCAGGCAAATCTTCCCGGCTCGATCCAGGCGCTCGTCCACACCCGCATGGACCGGCTCGCCGCGAGCGAAAAGTTCGCGCTCCAGGCCGCTGCCGTCCTGGGCCAGCGCTACACCGCCGAAGCGCTGCGCCACCTGATCGAGATCCCGGGCTACGACTGCCGGCTGCTGGTCGAACACTTCCTGGTTCGCACCGATGGCAGCGAGTTCATGTTCTGCCACGCCCTGATCCGCGACGGCGCCTATGCCTCGCTGCTGCACAAGCGGCGCCGCGTCCTGCACGCGCGCGCGGCGGAGTGGTTCGCGCCGCGCGACCGCGTGCTCGCGGCCGAGCACTTCGACCGGGCCGAAGACGCGCGCGCCGCCGGCGCCTATCTCGCGGCCGGTGAGGCGGTGGCGCTCCAGTCTCGCCATCAGGCGGCGCTGGCGCTGGTCGAGCGCGGGCTCGCGCTCGCGGCCGAGCGGGAAACCCGCTTCGCGCTGCTGATGGCGCGCGGCAAGCTGCTGGTCGAGCTCGGCCGCTCGGGCGACGCGATCGAGGCCAGCCGCGCGGCGCTCGAGGCAGCGGCTGGTGCGGGTGAACGCGCCCAGGCACTGATCGCGATGGCCGCAGGCATGCGCCTCAACGACCGAATCGCCGCGGGCCTCGCGGCGCTCGACGAGGCCGAGCCGCTCGCGACGGCCGCGGCGCTGCCGCTCGAGCTCTCGCGCCTGCACCACCTGCGCGGCAACCTGCTCTTCCCGCTCGGCCGCGACGCCGACTGCGTACGCGCCCACGAACTGGCGCTGGTCCACGCCCGCGACGCCGGCTCCTTGCAGGCAGAAGCGGCGGCTCTCGGCGGGCTCGGCGACGGCTACTACCTGCAGGGCCGCATGCGCTCGGCGAATCAGCAGTTCCGCGAGTGCGTCGCCCTGGCGCGCGAGCACGGATTCGGCAAGCTCGAGGTCGCGAACCTGTCGATGATCGGCTTCACCGCGCTTCATATGGCCGAGATCGCGTCGGCGATCGCCGTCGGCGGCGAGGCGATCGAGCTGGCGATGCGTGCTTCGCAGCCGCGCGCCGAGCTGATGGCCCGGATGCTCGTCATCTGGTGCCAAGGGCTGATCCGAGGCGAGCTCGACGAGGCCCGGCGCGAGAATGCTACGACGCTCGGGCTCGCGCGCACGCTCGGCGCCAAGCGCTTCGAGGCGCAGTTACTCGGCGTGGATGCCCTGCTTGCCCTGCGCCGCGGCGATCGCGACCAGGCACCCGGGATCGCGGCGGCGGCGATCGCCATCTGCCGCGAGCACGGGATGGGCCACATCGGACCCTGGTTGCACGGCGTGTGCGCTCTTGTCGAGACCGATCCCGAGGCGCGCCGCCGCTGGCTCGAGCAAGGCGAACGACTGCTCGGATTCGGCTGCGTCAGCCACAACCACATCCAGTTACGCGAGCTCGCCATCGACGCACTGCTCGAGATCGGCGACTGGGACGGCGTCGACGCGAATTGCGAGCGCATCCGCGCCTATACCGCCGACGAGCCGCTGCCGCTGTGCGAATTCGTCATGGCCCGCGGGCTCGCGCTGGCGCGATTCGGGCGCGGCGAACGCAGCGAGGCGCTGCACGCGTCGCTGCTTGCACTGCAAGCCGAAGGCGAAGGTGCCGAGCTGAACACCTTTCTTCCCGCCCTCGATGCGGCGCTCGATCGCCTCGGGACAGGCAGGGCAGGTTCGCCCTGACGAGCCGGCGCGGTCGGACTCGCGGCAAAAAAAAGGCAGCCCGAAGGCTGCCCTGGATCCGGTCGCCGCCCGGGCTATTCGGTAACGTCGCTCGCCGCCGCCGCAGCAGCCGCCGTGGCCGCGTCGACCTGCGCCATCTGCACCGACGCCAGCTCCTCGGCCTCCTGGACGGCGATGGCGCGGCGCTCGGCGTCGTCCATCGCTTCCTTGGCCTTGCGCGCATCGTGGAAGGCCATGCCGGTGCCGGCAGGGATCAGCCGGCCGACGATGACGTTTTCCTTCAGCCCGCGCAGCTCGTCGCGCTTGCCCATGATCGCCGCCTCGGTCAGCACGCGCGTCGTCTCCTGGAACGACGCGGCACTGATGAAGCTGTCGGTCGACAGCGACGCCTTGGTGATGCCGAGCAGCACGTCGGCCCAGGTGGCCGGCATCTTGCCTTCGGCGATCGCCTTGTCGTTGCGGTCGAGCAGCTCCGAACGCTCCACCTGCTCGTTGAGGATGTAGGTCGTGTCGCCCGGGTTGGTGATCTGCACGCGGCGCAGCATCTGGCGAACGATCACCTCGATGTGCTTGTCGTTGATCTTCACACCCTGGAGGCGATAGACGTCCTGCACCTCGTCGACGATGTAGCGGGCGAGGTCTTCCATGCCGAGCAGGCGCAGGATGTCCTGCGGATCGGCCGGACCGTCGACGATGTTCTCGCCCTTGTTCACGACCTGGCCTTCGTGGACGACGATGTTCTTCTCCTTCGGCACCAGCTCTTCGTAGACGCGGCCTTCCGGGTCGGTGATCTGCAGCCGCACCTTGCCTTTGGTCTCCTTGCCGAACGAGACCGTTCCGGTGATCTCGGCCAGCGTGCCCTTGTCCTTGGGCGTGCGCGCTTCGAAGAGCTCGGCCACGCGCGGCAGGCCGCCCGTGATGTCGCGCGTCTTCTGGCCTTCGACCGGGATGCGCGCCATCACCTCGCCGGGGGCGAGATCCTGGCCGTCGCGGATCTGGATCAGCGAGCCGACCTGGAAGCCGATCGTCACCGAGTGGTCGGTGCCGGGGATCTTGACCTCGTTGCCAGCGGCATCGAGGAGCTTCACCTGCGGGCGAACGACCTTGGCGGCGCCGCGCCGCTTCGGGTCGATCACGACCAGGGTCGAAAGACCCGTGACCTCGTCGAGCTGCTTGGCGACTGTCACGCCCTCTTCGACGTTCTCGAACTTCGCCTTGCCGGCGAACTCGGTGATGATCGGTCGGGTCAGCGGGTCCCAGGTCGCGAGCACGGTGCCGGCCTTGATTTGCTGGTCGCTCTTGATGCCGAGCAGAGCGCCGTACGGCACCTTGTGGCGCTCGCGCTCCCGGCCGTGCGTGTCGGTGATGATGATCTCGCCGGAGCGGGAAATCACGACCAGCTCTCCCTTGCCGTTGGTCACGTAGCGCATGGTCGGGTTGAAGCCGACCGTGCCGTCCGACTTGGCGTCGACGCTCGATGCCACCGCTGCGCGCGATGCCGCGCCGCCGATGTGGAAGGTGCGCATCGTCAGCTGCGTGCCCGGCTCGCCGATCGATTGCGCCGCGATCACGCCGATCGCCTCGCCCATGTTGACCTGGCCGCCGCGGCCCAGGTCGCGGCCGTAGCACTTGGCGCAGATGCCGAACCGCGTCGAGCAGGTGAGCGCGGTGCGAACCTTGACCTCGTCGACCGCTGCGGCCTCGAAGATGTCGAGCACGTCCTCGTCGAGCATCTCGCCCGCGTTCAACAGGGTTTCCTGCGTCTCGGGGTGAAGGATGTCGATCGCCGCGACGCGGCCGAGGACTCGGTCGCGCAGGCTCTCGATCACCTCGCCGCCTTCGACCAGGGCACGCATGTTCATGCCGTTCATGGTCGCGCAGTCGTCTTCGATCACGACCAGGTCCTGGGTCACGTCGACCAGGCGACGCGTCAGGTAGCCCGAGTTCGCCGTCTTCAGCGCCGTGTCCGCCAGGCCCTTGCGGGCGCCGTGGGTGGAGATGAAGTACTGCAGGACGTTCAGGCCTTCACGGAAGTTGGCCGTGATCGGCGTCTCGATGATCGAGCCGTCGGGCTTGGCCATCAGGCCGCGCATGCCGGCGAGCTGGCGGATCTGCGCGGCGGAACCGCGCGCACCCGAGTCGGCCATCATGTAGATGGAGTTGAACGACTCCTGGTCGACCTGCTTGCCGTGACGGTCGGTGGTCTTCTGCTTCGAGAGCTGGCTCATCATGACCTTGCCGACTTCGTCGCCGGTCTTGCCCCAGATGTCGACCACCTTGTTGTACCGCTCTCCGGAGGTGACGAGGCCCGAGACGTACTGCTGCTCGATCTCCTTGACTTCCTTTTCGGCGCGCTCGATCAGGCCGGGCTTCTCCTTCGGCACCAGCATGTCGTCGATGCAGATCGAGATGCCGGCGCGCGTCGCCAGCCGGAAACCGGCTTGCAGCAGCTTGTCGGCGAAGACGACCGTCTCCTTCAGTCCGCACTTGCGGAACGAGGTGTTGATGAGCTTCGAGATTTCCTTCTTCTTGAGCGCCTTGTTCAGGTTGGAGAACGGCAGGCCCCTGGGCAGGATTTCCGAAAGCAGTGCGCGGCCGACGGTCGTGTCGACGAGCTTGGTCACGGCTGTGAACTCGCCCGTGTCCTTGTCCTTCTCGTACTCGGTCAGGCGCACCGTCACCTTGGCGGTGACCTCGACCTGCTCGTTGTCGAGCGCCCGCTGCACTTCGGCGACGTCGGCGAAGATGATTCCTTCGCCCTTGCCGTTGATGCGCTCGCGCGTGGCGTAGTAGAGGCCGAGCACGACGTCTTGCGACGGCACGATCGACGGCTCGCCGTTGGCCGGGAACAGCACGTTGTTCGACGCCAGCATCAGCGTGCGCGCTTCCATCTGCGCTTCGATGCTCAGCGGAATGTGCACGGCCATCTGGTCGCCGTCGAAGTCGGCGTTGAACGCCGCGCAGACGAGCGGATGAAGCTGGATCGCCTTGCCTTCGATCAGCACCGGCTCGAAAGCCTGGATGCCGAGGCGGTGCAGCGTCGGGGCGCGGTTCAGGAGAACCGGGTGCTCCTTGATGACTTCTTCGAGGATGTCCCAGACCACCGGCGTGCCGGACTCGACTTCCTTCTTCGCCGCCTTGATCGTCGTCGCGATGCCCATGGCTTCGAGGCGCGAGAAGATGAAGGGCTTGAAGAGCTCGAGCGCCATCAGCTTGGGCAGGCCGCACTGGTGCAGCTTGAGCGTCGGGCCGACGACGATGACCGA
>JBBRLS010000082.1:0-9504 GCA_038231215.1 Burkholderiales bacterium
ATCAAGCCGGTGATCGACCAGAAGCTGCCGATGGAAGAGCTGCCGGCAGCCTATGCCCGCATGGGCAGCCGCAAGGTGCGCGGCAAGCTGGTAATGACGAACGCTTGAGGGAACGAGTCAGGTGGGGTGGCTGATGGGGCTCGAACCCACGACAACAGGAATCACAATCCTGGACTCTACCAACTGAGCTACAGCCACCACCGAGCTTGCAATTGTAGCAAGCGACCCTCGCCGTGACCTCTTCGCGGCTGCGTGCGATTCAGGGCGGCACGCTGGCGCCGGTGTCGCGCGGCGTCGCCAAGGCGGCCTCGCTGATCGTCGCCTTGAAGCGGGCTTTCAACGCGGCGTAGTAGGCCTGGCCTTCGGCATCGCTCCAGATCGCCGCATACTGCTCCTTCGCCTTCACCGGGTCGGCGGCGCTCGGGTCGCGGCCCCAGAGCTTGGAGATGCGCGCGATCACGTAGCCCTGGTTGCCAAGATCGACGCCGACGAACTGCGGCAGCGTCGGCAGGGGCGCCTTCAGCACCGAATCGACGACGTTGCGCGGCAGGTCGCGGGGCTGCGCGCGCGAGACGATCAGCGTGTTGTCGGAGAGCGCCGTCGCCGGTGCAGCCTTCGCAGCGACGAGCTTTTCGGCGCCTACCTTCTTCGCCATCGCTGCCGATTGCGTCGCGACGAGTTGCTGGCGCACTTTCTCTTTCACTTCGGCCAGCGGCAACTGATGCGCCGCCGCATAGCGCACGACCCGCCCGGCGGCGAGCTTGCTCGCGCCGATGTCGATCGCCTTCGTGTTGCGCTTGCTCTGCGTCGCATCGCTCGAGAACAGCGCCTCCAGGAACTTCGGGCTGGCGAGCGCGCCGCTCGCCTTCGGGCCCGGCTCGCGCACGACGTGATCGGCCTTCTGGATCTCGAGCTTCCACCGGTCGGCGGCAGGCTTCAGGCTGTCGGCCTGCTGGTAGACCATGTCGTCGAAGTCGACGGCCGCCTGGGCGAAGAGCTTTTGCGCCTGCTGGCTGCGGGACTCGGCCTCGATCTCAGCGCGCACCGACTCGAAGCTCTTCTTCTCACCGCCGCGCACCTCGCTCGCCTGGATGATGTGAAAGCCGAAGTCGCTTTCGACGACGCCGCTGATCTCGCCCGGCTTCAAGCCGAAAGCCGCATCCTCGAAGGGCTTGACCATCGCGCCGCGGCCGAAGAAGTCGAGGTCGCCGCCCTTCGCAGCCGAGCCTTCGTCCTCGGAGTTCTTCTTCGCAACCTCGGCGAACTTCGACGGGTCTTTCTTCACCTCGGCAAGCAGCGCCTCGGCCTTGGCCCTGGCCTTGTCGCGCTCGGCCTTGGGCGCGTCCTTGTCGGCCTTGATCAGGATGTGGCTGGCGCGGCGCTCTTCGGGCGTCGTGTAGCGCTTCTCGTTCTCGGCGTAGTACTTCTTCAGTTCGTCCTCGGAGACCGTCAGATTCTTCTTCAGGGCGTCGATGTCGAGCACGAGGTATTCGACCGAGGCCTCCTCGGCCGCCTGGAATTGCGCGGCGTGCGCCGGGTCCTTGTAGAAGGCCTCGATCTCGGCATCGCTGGGCGTGACCTTGGCGAGGTAGTCCTTGGCATCGAAGCGCAGCACCTGCACCTCGCGCTGCTGGTACATCGCGTCGAGCGCGGCGGAGGCGGCCGCGGCCGGGGCGATGGCCGAGCCGGTCAGGCCGTTCAGCACCTGGCGCGCCGCGATGTCTTCACGCAGGCGCAGCGCGAATCCTTCCGACGACAGCCCGAGCGCGGCGATGACGGCCGGGTTGGCGTAGCCGTCGGCGTCGCGCAGTTGCGCGAACTGCGGGTCGCTCTTGAAGAGGGTGCGCACGCGCTCGTCGTTAGGCACCAGGTGCAGCTTGTCGGCGGCGACGCTCAGCACGCGCTCGCGGATCAGCGCCTCGAGCGCCTGGCGGCGCATGTCGGGCGTGTCGAACAGCTTGGGGTCGAGGGTCGGCATCTGCCGGCGCGCCCGCTCGACGCGCTCGCGCAGGGCGTTGTCGAGCTCGATCTGGGTGATGACCTGGCCGCCGACCTTGCCGACCGTCTGCTGGTCGTTGCCCGCGAACCGGCTGTAGCCCTGGATGCCGAAGAAGACGAAGGACGGGAAGACGAGCAGCACCAGGACGAACTGCAGGGCGCGGGTGTGACGGCGGAAAAAATCGAACATCGGAGAGGCAGATGCGACAAAGGCGAACCGGGGTTCGCCTTTTGTGGGAGGACGCGGCATTCTAGCCGAGCGTGCGGCCCGGCCCTCTCGGCGCGAGCCGTGGCCGATGGTGGGTGCTGAGGGATTCGAACCCCCGACCTACGCCGTGTAAAGGCGCCGCTCTAACCAGCTGAGCTAAGCACCCCGACGCCGGCACGAGCCGGCGAAGGAATTCAGTTGACAGCGTCTTTCAGCGCCTTGCCGGCACGGAACTTCGGCACCTTGGCCGCCTTGATCTTGATGGCCGCGCCGGTGCGCGGGTTGCGGCCGGCACGCGCCGCGCGCTTGCCGACGCTGAAGGTTCCGAAACCGACGAGCGAGACCGTGTTGTTCTTCTTCAGGCTGGTTTTGACGCCGCCGATCATCGCTTCGAGAGCGCGCGACGCCGCCGCTTTCGAAATGTCGGCCTGCCTGGCAATGTGCTCGATCAGTTCAGTCTTGTTCACGAATGTTTCCCCCTCAGGAAGGCTCGGTGTCTCGGTGGAATTCGATGTCGTGTCGCAAGGCGGCAAAGGGCAACGCCAAGGCAAAACGATTACATCGTCGGCGATGTTCAGTGTCAAGCAGGGTTGGCGATTCTATGGGCCCGGATGACGAGGAAATCTTTCGCCGCTCGTGCGGTTGGCCCTTGACTTCCGGTGACGAAAGACTAGGCGCGAGCCACTGCCTCGGCAATCGCGCGCCCGAGATCGCCGGTCGTCGCCGTTCCGCCGAGATCGGGCGTCTTCGGCCCGCCCGCTGCCGGGTCGAGCACGGTCTCGATGGCGGCGATCACGGCGTCATGCGCGCCGCGGTGGCCGAGGAAGTCGAGCATCTGCGCGCCCGACCATATCTGGCCGATCGGGTTGGCGATGCCACGCCCGGCGATGTCGGGCGCCGAGCCGTGCACCGGCTCGAACAACGAGGGATGCTGGCGCGACGGGTTGAGGTTGGCCGAAGGGGCGATGCCGATCGTGCCGGTGCACGCCGGGCCGAGGTCGCTCAGGATGTCGCCGAACAGGTTGCTGGCAACGACCGTGTCGAAGAACTGCGGTCTCTGCACGAAATGCGCAGCCAGGATGTCGATGTGAAAGCGGTCGACGCGTACCTCGGGAAAACGCGGAGCCATCGCCTCGACCCGCTCGTCCCAGTACGGCATGGTGATCGAGATGCCGTTCGACTTGGTGGCCGAGGTCAGGTGCTTCTTCGGTCGCGACTGCGCCAGCTCGAAGGCGTAGGCGAGCACGCGATCGACGCCGATGCGCGACATCACCGTCTCCTGGACGACGATCTCGCGCTCGCTACCTTCGTACATGCGGCCGCCGATGCTCGAGTACTCGCCCTCGGTGTTCTCGCGCACGATCATCATGTCGATGTCGCCCGGCTTCAGGCCGGCGAGCGGCGAGCGCACGCCGGGCATCAGGCGGGCCGGCCGCAGGTTCACGTAGAGATCGAACTCGCGCCTGAACTTGAGCAGCGACCCCCAGAGCGAGACGTGATCCGGAATCCTGGCCGGCCAGCCGACCGCGCCGAAGAAGATCGCTTCGTGGCCGCCGATCTGCTCGCGCCAGTCATCGGGCAGCATGCTGCCGTGCTTCTCGTACCAGGGCCAGCAGGCGAAGTCGAAATGGTCGAAGGCCAGGCCGATGTCGAAGCGGCTCGCCACCGCCTCGAGGACGCGAAGTCCTTCGGGCATGACCTCGGTGCCGATGCCGTCGCCGGCGATGACGGCGATGCGATGAGCTGTCACGGTCTTACTCCTCGATGAAAGGTCGGTTCGACGGCAGGCTCGACTCTGCCACGCGTCGCGAGGGTCAGCGCCTCTCGCGCACGACGATGGCGACGCCCGCCACGGTCAGCGCCATGCCCAGCATCATGAGCGGCGTGAACACCTCGCGGAACAGCAGCCATGCGAGCAGGGCCGTGCACGGCGGCACCAGGTAGAGCAGGCTGGCCACGGCGGTCGCCGCGCCGCGCTGGATCAGCAGGTAGAGCAGCGAGCTGCCGCCGAGCGTCAGCACGCCGACCGACCAGGCCATCGCGGCGACGAGGTTGGCGTGCCAGTCCATGGCCTCGCGCTCGAGCAAGGCAAGAGGCAGGCACACGACGAGCCCGGCCAGCATCTGCACCGCGCTGGCGCTGCGCACGTCGCAGGGCGCGACATGACGCTTCTGGTACAGCGTGCCTGCGGTGATGCCGAGCAGCGCGACGATCGCCATCGCGAGGTTGGCCGGCGTCACCTCGCCGGTGCCGAGCTTCGGCCCGACGACGAAGGCGAGGCCCGAGAGGCCGAGCAGAAGGCCCAGCCACTCGCGCATCGTGACCTTGGCCGTGACTTTCCCCTCGGCGCCAGCGCGGGGCAGCGTCACGGTCACCCACAGGGCCGTCAGCACCGGCTGCAGCCCGACCAGCAAGGAGACGGTACCCGCGCCCATGCCGGCCTTCACGGCAGCCCAGACGCCGCCGAGATAGCCCGCCTGTATGAGAACGCCCGTGACGGCGAGGTGACCCCACTGCGCGCGCCCGACCGGCCAGGCGGCGCGCGCGAGCACTATCCAGGCGAAGAAGCAGAGCGCCGACAGCGCGAAACGGACGCTCAGGAAGGAGAACGGCGGCGAATGCGGCATCGCCAGGCGGGCGACGACGAAGCCGGTACTCCAGATGAGTACGAAGACCCAGGGCATCGCCCTGACCATGGTTCGCTGCATCGGCCTAGCGGACGCGAGCGCGAATTTCCGGCAAGGCTTTTTGCAGGTAATACACCATCGACCAGATCGTGAGCACGGCCGAGATCCAGATCAGCCCGGTGCCCCACCATTGCGTGTCGATCACGCCGAACAGCATGCCGTGATAGAGCAGGAAGGGGATCGCGACAAGCTGCACGACGGTCTTCAGCTTGCCCAGCATGTGCACGGCGACGCTGCGCGATGCGCCGATCTGCGCCATCCATTCGCGCAGCGCCGAGATCGCGATCTCGCGGCCGATGATGACGAGCGCGACGAACGCATCGAGCCGGCCGAGCTTGACGAGCACGAGCAGCGCGGCGGTGACCAGGAACTTGTCGGCGACCGGGTCGAGGAAGGCGCCGAACGACGACGTCATGTTCAGCCGGCGCGCCAGGTAGCCGTCGGCCCAGTCGGTGAGCGCGACCAGGATGAAGAGCGTGGTGCCGACGATGTTCTGCGTCTCCGGCGCCAGCGTCGTGTAGAACACGCCGACGACGAGGGGAATCGCGACGATGCGCGCCCAGGTCAGCAGCGTCGGCAGGTTGAAGAACATCTCTCGATTGTGCCGAAGCACGAGAGGCTCAGTTGTCGAGCGTCCTCGGCTTGAACTTGTAGCGCTCGTCGAAGAGGAAGGTCTCGACGAACTTCCACGGCTTGGGCAGCCTGGACACGTCGCCGAAGGGGGCGGCGCGGCGCACCGCGTCGGCGGCGGTCTGCAGCGTCTCCTTGGCCTGTCGCGGCGGCCGCAGCACCTCGATCTTGCGGATGCTGCCGTCGCCGTTCAGCTCGATCTCGAGCACCGGAATCGCGAGGAGCTGGTCGGGCACCTTGCCGGTGTAGGTGATGTCCGGATTGGCGGCGACCAGGCGCTCGGCCGCCTGCTGCCGCACCTCGGCCATCGACCGGACGGCACGCGGCGCGGGCAGCGGCGACTTGCCCTGCGCGACCGAAGGCGACGCAGCGACGGTCTCGAGCGGCGGCGGCTTCGGTGCCGTGCGCACTGGCGGGACCGGTGCGCTCTGTTCGCCCGGTCCGCGGTCCGACGAGCTCGAGCACGCCGCGAGGGCCAGGGCTGCAACGCACGATGCAGCGAGCATCTTGCGGCGCACGATCGAATCAGTGAAGGGCACGATAGATTTCCTCGGCGAGTTCTCGCGATATGCCGTCGACGGTGGCAAGGTCCTCGACGCTGGCATGGCCGACGCCGCGCGCCCCGCCGAAGCGCTGCAGGAGTTTGGCGCGTTTCTTGGGGCCCACGCCGTCGATCTCTTCGAGCCGGCTCGCTCCGGTGCGCACACTGGCACGGCGCGCCCGCATTCCGGTGATGGCGAAGCGATGCGCCTCGTCGCGGATCTGCGCCACCAGCATGAGCGCGGCCGACTCGCGGCCCAGCGCGATCTTCGGCCGCCCGTCGGCGAAAACCAGCTCCTCGAGGCCGACCTTGCGGCCCTCGCCCTTCTCGACGCCGACGATGCGCGTGAGCTCGATGCCGAGCTCCTCGAACACCTCGCGGGCGACGCCGACCTGGCCCTTGCCGCCGTCGACGAGGACGATGTCGGGCAGGCGCGCCTCGCCCACGGCCGCCGCCTCGACCAGCTTGGCGTAACGCCGCGTCAACACCTGGCGCATGGCGGCGTAGTCGTCGCCCGGCGTGATGCCGACGATGTTGTAGCGCCGGTACTGCGCGCTTTGCATCTTGTGCGCCTCGAACACGACGCACGAGGCTTGCGTCGACTCGCCGCCGGTGTGGCTGACGTCGAAGCACTCGACGCGAAATGCATCCGGGTCCTCGACGGCGAGGTCGAGCGCCTCGACGAGCGCCCGCGTGCGCGCCTGCTGCGAACCCTCTTCCGCCAGCAGTTGCGCCAGGCGCAAGGCAGCGCCCTTGACGCACATGTCGAGCCAGGCGCGGCGCTGCCCGCGCGGCTGATGCTGCACGGAGACGCGGACGCTGCCTTGTGCAGCCAACGCCTCGACCAGTGACTTGTCGACCGCGTGGCTGACGATGAGCAAGGGCGGCAGGCCGCCTTCGAGGTAGTGCTGGGCGATGAACGCCTCGAGCACGCGCACCTCCGGACTGGCCCCCTCTCCCGCTTCGCGGGAGAGGGTTGGGGTGGGGGCCTGTGCGTCGCCCTCACCCTCACCCCGGCCCTCTCCCGCAAGCGGGAGAGGGAGAGGGAGAGGGAGATCGTCGGCATCGGCTTCGGCTTGAGCACGCATCGCGTCTTCGACATGCTTCGGAAAATACGGCCGGTCGCCCAGGTGCCGGCCGCCCCGCACCATCGCGAGGTTGACGCAGGCGCGGCCGCCGTCGACCTTGACGGCCAGGATGTCGGCGTCGCGGGTCGGCGCGCCGGTGTTGTCCTCGACCGACTGCTGGTGCAGCACGCGCGCGAGCGAACCGATCTGGTTGCGCAGCTCGGCCGCCTGCTCGAACTGCAAGGCGTCGGCGCGCGCCATCATCTGCGCCTGCAACGAGTCCATCAGTTCCTGCTGCTCGCCAGCGAGAAAACGCTCTGCGTTGGCGACATCGCGCGCATAGTCGTCGGGCCCGATGTAGTCGACGCACGGCCCCGAGCAGCGCTTGATCTGGTACAGCAAGCAGGGCCTCGTGCGATTGGAAAACACCGTGTCTTCGCAGGTGCGCAGGTGAAAGACCTTCTGCAGCAACTGGATCGAGTCCTTGACCGCCCAGGCGCTCGGAAACGGGCCGAAGTAGCGATGCTTCTTGTCGACCGCGCCGCGGTAGTAGGCGACACGCGGAAAGCGGTGCGACTCGATCTTCAGGTAGGGATAGCTCTTGTCGTCGACGAAGCGGATGTTGAAGCGCGGCGCCAGCGTCTTGATGAGGTTGTTCTCGAGCAGCAGCGCCTCGGCCTCGGAGCGCACCACCGTCGTCTCCATGCGGGCGATGCGCGACACCATGTGGCCGGTCCAGATGGCTGCGTCGCTGCCGGCATGACGACGGTTGAAGTAGGTCGAGACGCGCTTCTTCAGGTCGCGCGCCTTGCCGACGTAGAGCAGGCCGTCGTTGGCGTCGAAGTAGCGATAGACGCCGGGCAGGTTGGGCAGCGCCGCGACTTCGGCGAGCAGGCGCTCGCGCCGCTCGGCGGCCGGATCGGAGGCAGGCGGGGCGGTCTCTTCGGTCATCGCGAACGATTGTGCCGCGACCGTTTGCCTTCGATCGGATTCGATAATCGCGACCATGCGATGGAGCATCTTCTGCCGCGTCGTCGACAACTTCGGCGACATCGGCTTCACCTGGCGGCTGACTGCCGACCTGGCCGCGCGCGGCGAAAGCGTGCGCCTCGCCGTCGACGATGCGAGGGCGCTGTCCTGGATGGCGCCGCGCGGCGCGAGCGGCGTCGAGGTGGTCGCGTGGGATGACGACATCGCGGCGTCGGCAGACGTGCTGGTCGAGACCTTCGGATGCGGATTTCCCCCGGGGGTCGAGGCGGCGTTGACGGCCGGAACAAGTCATCCGGTCTGCATCAACGTCGAACACCTGAGCGCCGAGGCCTTCGTCGAGCGCTCGCACGGCCTTCCTTCGCCCCGCGCCACCGCAACGGGCGAAGCGCGCACGACCTGGTTCTTCTTCCCCGGCTTCACTCCGGGCACCGGCGGATTGCCGCGTGAGAAGGGGCTGCTCGAGCAGCGTCGCCGGTTCGGCGACGGCCGCGGATGGCTCGCATCGAGGGGCATCGTGCCGCGCGATGGCGAGCGGTGCGTCAGCGTCTTCTCCTATCGAAATGCGGCGTTCACGGCCTTGCTCGATGCGCTAGGCGAGTCGCCAACGCTGCTGCTTCTGACACCCGGGCCAGCCACCGAGCAGGCGCTGGCGCTGCTCGGGCCTGATTTGCAGCGCGGCGCGCTGCGCGCTGTCTGCTTGCCCGCGCTGGCCCAGCCGGACTTCGACCGCCTGCTCTGGTCGTGCGCCCTGAACTTCGTCCGCGGCGAGGACTCGCTGGTGCGCGCGATCTGGGCCGGCGTGCCCTTCGTCTGGCAGATCTACGCCCAGAAAGACGGCGCACACGCGGTCAAGCTGGCCGCCTTTCTCGATCGGTTCCTGGCCGACGCACGGGCTCCGCTCGCAGCCGAGGTTGGCAACGCCTTCGCGGCGTGGAACGGGCTGCGCCCGGTGCCGCACAGGTTCGAGCTTCCCGACGCGGCGGCGTGGGCCGCGCATTGCGTCTCATGGCGAGATCGCCTCTCGGCGCAGGGCGATCTTGCGGGTATGTTGCTCGAGTTCGTCGCCTCGAAACGCTAGAATCGAAGGCTTTGCGCCGGGCGTCGCTCCGCGCGCTCTTACCTTCTCACGTTCACACCGACCATGAAAATCGCCCAGGAAATTCGCGCCGGCAACGTCATCATGCACGGCAAGGACCCGATGGTCGTGCTGAAGACGGAATACAGCCGCGGCGGCCGCAACTCGGCCACCGTGCGCATGAAGCTGAAGAGCCTGCTCAGCAACTCCGGCACCGAGGTCGTCTTCAAGGCCGACGACAAGATGGACCAGATCATCCTCGACAAGAAGGAGTGCACCTACTCCTACTTCGCCGACCCGATGTATGC
>JBBRLS010000083.1:0-8628 GCA_038231215.1 Burkholderiales bacterium
CCGCTCGTCCTCGCCGGCTGCCTGGACATCAAGAGCAGCATCAAGGCCGCTCGCTTCGTGCGCTTCTGCGACGCGTTCAACATCCCCGTGGTCACGTTCGTCGACGTCCCCGGCTTCATGCCCGGCACCGCTCAGGAGTACGGCGGCATCATCAAGCACGGCGCCAAGCTGCTGTTCGCGTATGCGGAGTGCACGGTGCCGAAGATCACCGTCATCACGCGCAAGGCCTACGGCGGCGCTTACGACGTGATGAGCTCCAAGCACCTGCGCGGCGACGTCAACCTCGCCTGGCCGAACGCCGAGATCGCGGTGATGGGCGCCAAGGGCGCGGTCGAGATCATCTTTCGCGAGGAGAAGGGCGATCCCGAGAAGCTCGCGGCGCGCGAGGCCGAGTACAGGGCCAAGTTCGCCAACCCCTTCATCGCCAGCGCGCGCGGCTACATCGACGACGTGATCCAGCCGCACGAAACGAGAAGGCGCATCTGCCGCTCGCTCGTCATGCTGGCGAGCAAGAAGGTGGAAGACCCGTGGCGCAAGCACGGCAACATTCCGCTGTGACTAGTCGGCGTAGGTCGGCGCGTCGGCTATCGGCGAGGTCCTGTCCGCCGCGCCCAGCATCTGCAGGAGCTCGGCGCGGTCCACTCTAGGCGCGTCGCGCATCCGCGCCAGCACCTGGGGAAACAGCGCCTCGACCCGGCTTTGCATCGCTTCGTCGTTGTCGAATCGCCCCAGGCGGTCCAGGAACCCGTGGCGTCGATAGGCCATGCGATGCACCTGCGCATCGAGCGTGGCCGTCCCCAGGCTGGCCATCAGCGCGTAGAGGGGATAGCAGCCGCTGCGCGACAGCGCGACCGGCAGGCCTCTCATGCGGTCGACGCGCGCAGCCGCCACGTCGCGCGCGAACTCGAAGCGCTCGCGCAGCTCCTCTCTCACGCAGGCATGGAACGCCTGAGAGACGTTGCCGTCTTCGTGCGTGGCCACGACGTCGGCCAACGCCGCGCCCTGGATCAGCGCGTTGCAGATGCCCAAGGCAAAGCTCGGATCTGTGTGGCACAGGCTGTCGCCCACCGCGATCAGGCGGCGCACCGGTTCGCGGTCGAAGCTGTTCCACACCGTCTGCAATGCGCCCATGGGCAGCACCTCGGTGAGGGCTTGCGCGCGCTGCTCGTCGACCAGCGGCGCCAGGGCGGGCGACGCCCGGCAGAACGCGTCGAACACGCCGGCGCGGCGCACGATCTTCAGTTCGCTGTCCCACGCTGGCACCATCACGACGATGGCGTACGTCCGGTTGTCGCCCAGGAACGTGGCCGCGCTGGCAAAGCCGAGGTCGGCACGCGGACCGAACGGGCTGGGCGACGGCGGCATCGATACCCCGTCGAGCAAGCGGTAGTAGCGGCTGTAGTAGACGATGCCGACGTCGCTGGCCTCGGTGGCCACCTCGACGCCGTGCTCGGCCAGCCAGCGCCTCGTCGGCGACATTCGCCCCATGGCATCGATGACCAGCGTGCCTTCCAGCGTCTGGCCGGCGGCCGAGAAGCCCAGCAGCGCCGGCGGCGCCCCGGCATCGAGGAGCAGCCCGTCGATGCGCGCGAAATGCAACTCGATGTTTGGCTCGGCCCGCACCGCGCGGCGCAGCGCCCATTCGATCATCGGGCGCCGCACGCCCAGGAAGATCATGTCCTCGTCGCCGCGATCCGGCTCGCCCGAGGCCGGTGCGATGTCGACTTCGATCGCGCCCAGGCCCCTGAGGCAGGCCAGGACGTCCGGCAAGCGGTCGCGCAAGAGAGCGAATCCGCGCGGCAGGAAGGCATGCGGCTGGTTGAAGTGCGGCACGCCGGGGCGGCGGGCAACGAGCGCCTGGTCGGCACCGCCGTCGGGCATGTCCTCGTCGCGTTCGACCAGGAGCACGCGGCGCCCGACGCGCGCGAGCATCAGCGCCGTCGCCATGCCGGCCACTCCGGCCCCCGCCACGATCACCCGGTCGACCTGCGGCATGGAACCCCCTCGTTGTGTTGGACGACCGTGGTCGACGCGCGTCCGACCGCCCGCTGCGCGACGACGTGACGCTGCATTGCATGCTAGGCCTGCCGACGCGCCGTTGCAATCAGCGCCCGTGCCGCACGGCGAGCGCCGGCGACTGCGTCACGTGCGGCTGGCGACGCCGCTGCCCGCACTGAAGCGCGCAGCGACGGATCGAGAGGATCGACAGCCCCTAGCGCCACGAGCCCATCACGAACGCCACGAGCGGGCGCTCGTTATGTCTCCGAACGCGAAGCAGTTCCCCTGCCCCTGATGGATCGTCGGTTCGCGGGCGAGCAATCGCGGCCATCGAATGCCGCAGACGGGTCGAAAGCAGGCCGCCCGGCATACTGCGCGCCGGGAGACACTGTCCATGTTCAAGAAGATCCTGATCGCCAACCGCGGCGAGATCGCCTGTCGCATCATCAAGACCGCCAAGCGAATGGGCATCGCGACCGTGGCCGTTTACTCGGAGGCCGATCGCGACGCCCTGCACTTCGAGCTTGCCGACGAAGCGGTGCTGATCGGCCCGGCACCAAGCCGCGACTCGTATCTGTCGATCGACAAGATCATCGCGGCGTGCAAGTCGACGGGCGCCGAGGCCGTGCATCCGGGCTACGGTTTCCTCTCCGAGAACGAGACCTTTGCCCGCCGCGTCGAGGAAGAAGGCATCGTCTTCATCGGCCCGAAGCACGCGTCGATCGCCGCGATGGGCGACAAGATCGCCTCGAAGAAGCTCGCCGCGGCGGCCAATGTCTCGACGATTCCGGGCCACAACGCGGCCATCGAGAGCGCCGACGAGGCGGTGGCGATCGCCCGGAAGATCGGCTACCCCGTGATGATCAAGGCCTCGGCCGGCGGCGGCGGCAAGGGTCTGCGCGTCGCCTCCGACGACGCCGAGACGGCAGTCGGCTTCGTCTCCTGCCGCAACGAGGCCAAGGCCAGCTTCGGCGACGACCGCGTCTTCATCGAGAAGTTCGTCGAGCAGCCGCGCCACATCGAGATCCAGGTGCTCGGCGACGCGCACGGCCACTGCGTCTACCTGTGGGAGCGCGAGTGCTCGATCCAGCGCCGGCACCAGAAGGTGATCGAGGAAGCGCCGAGTTCCTTTCTCGACGAAGCGACGCGCAAGGCGATGGGCGAGCAGGCGGTGGCGCTGGCGAAGGCGGTCGACTACCAGTCGGCCGGCACCGTCGAGTTCGTCGTCGGCAAGGACAGGAGCTTCTTCTTCCTCGAGATGAACACGCGGCTGCAGGTCGAGCATCCGGTCACCGAGGCGATCACCGGGCTCGACCTGGTCGAGCAGATGATCCGCGTCGCCGCCGGCGAGAAGCTCGCCTTCACGCAGGCGGAGATCGCGCGCCGCGGCTGGGCGATCGAGTGCCGCATCAACGCCGAGGATCCGCAGCGCGGCTTTTTGCCGAGCACCGGGCGGCTGGTCACCTTCAGGCCGCCCGAGCAAACCATCTTCGCCGGCAGGCCGACTTCGGCCACGAGCGGCGTTCGCGTCGACACCGGCGTGGAAGAGGGCGGCGAAATCCCGATCCACTACGACTCGATGATCGGCAAGCTGATCGCCACCGGCGCCGACCGCGCCGCGGCGATCGCGACGATGAAGGAAGCGCTCGGCGCGTTCGTCGTTCGCGGCGTGGCGAGCAACATCGCCTTCCAGTCGGCCTTGATCGCGCACCCGCGCTTCGCCGCCGGAGACTTCGATACCAGCTTCATCGCGCAGGAATTCGCGCACGGCTTCGACCCGACGCGCACGGTGCACGACGACCCAGGCTTCCTGCTCGCGCTCGCGGTCGCGACCAACCGCCGGCTGCTCTCGCGATCGGCCGGCATCTCGGGCCAGTTGCCGGGCCACGAACTGCAGATCGGCGATGAGTTCGTCGTCGTGCAGACCGACGCGCAGGGTCACCGCAGCGAAACGCCGGCCAGCGTTCACATCGAAGGCCGCGATCATCTCGTGAACCTGGGCGGGCGGACGCGCCGGCTCTCGTTCGCCAGCCCGATGCGCGACATTGCGACGCATGGCCTGGTCGACGGCCAGCCGTTTCATGCCCAGGTCGATCGCGCCGGCCTCGCCTATCGCGTCGCCCACGGCGGCGCGCAGGTCGAGGTGCGCGTGCTCACGCCGCGCGCCGCCGCGCTGCACGCGCTGATGCCGTTCAAGCCGCCGCCGGACCTGTCGCGCTTCCTGCTCTCGCCGATGCCCGGGCTGCTGGTCGAGGTCGCTGTGGTCGTCGGGCAGTCGGTTCGCGCCGGCGAGCGGCTCGCCGTCATCGAGGCGATGAAGATGGAGAACATCCTGGTCGCCGCTCATGCCGGGGTGGTGGCGAAGCTCGTTGCCGGAAAGGGCACCAGCCTCGCTGTCGACGACGTGATCCTCGAGTTCGAGAAGAGCGGAGCCGCGCCATGACGGCGGGTGCCATGGGCCGTCCGTTCGCGGTGCTCGGCATCCAGCAGGTGGCGATCGGCGGCCGCAGCAAGGCGAAGCTGCGTGCGCTCTGGGTCGACATGCTCGGGCTGGCCCCGACCGGCCACTTTCGCAGCGAGCGGGAGAACGTCGACGAGGACATCTGCAGCCTCGGCAGCGGCCCGACGCGGGTCGAGGTCGACCTCATGGAGCCGATCGATCCGGAGGGCAAGCCGGCCGTCCACGTCACGCCTCTCAATCACGTCGGCCTGTGGATCGACGACCTCGCGGCGGCGGTCGCCTGGCTCACGTCGCACGGTGTTCGTTTCGCGCCTGGCGGCATTCGCAAGGGCGCGGCCGGCTACGACGTGTGCTTCCTGCATCCGAAGGCGAACGACGAATTTCCGATCGCCGGCGAAGGCGTGCTGATCGAGCTGGTGCAGGCGCCGCCGGAGGTCGTCGCGGCCCTGCGTCCATCGCGCGCTGCCTGAGCAGCGAGAATCGGCGCGCAGCTTTGCCAGCGTTTCGAAGATGACGATCCACACGATCCTGAAGATGGGCGATCCGCGCCTGCTGCGCGTCGCCAAGCCGGTCGAGCGTTTCGGCACGCCCGAGCTGCACACGCTCGTCGACGACATGTTCGAGACGATGCGGTCGGTGAGCGGCGCCGGTTTGGCGGCACCGCAGATCGGCGTCGATCTGGCACTCGTCATCTTCGGCTTCAGGCACAACGAGCGCTATCCCGACGCGCCGGCCGTGCCCGAGACAGTGCTTCTCAATCCGAGCATCGAGCCGATCGGCAGCAGCCAAGAGGAAGGCTGGGAAGGATGCCTGTCGGTGCCGGGAATGCGCGGCGTCGTGCCGCGATTCGCCCGCATCGTCTATCGCGGCTTCGATCTCGACGGGACACCGATCGAGTGCGAGGCCGAGGGCTTTCACGCCCGCGTCGTGCAGCACGAGTGCGACCATCTGGTCGGCAAGCTTTACCCGATGCGGATCCGCGACTTCAGCCGCTTCGGCTTCACCAGCGTCCTCTTTCCCGACATGGCGCCGGAAAGCGACGATTGAGCCGGGCATCGCCATTGCCGCGCAGTCGGCAGCCTGTCGTCCGGCGTGTAAAGGAACGTGTCGGCAGCGGAGCCGGTCGGCGGCAACCCGGGGCGGAACGTTGAATCCTCACGCACGGCGCTCGCGCCGCCTTCGGCCGTCACGTCGCGGCACCACGGAGCTCACAAGATGAACAGAACGAATGCCATCGTGAATGCACAGCGGGCAGTGTCCCGCCTCGTCGTCGTCGCGCTCGCGGCCCTGCTGTGTCTCGGCGTGGCCGTCCATGCGCGCGCGCAGGGCGCCGAAGTCGATCCGCCTCATCGGGTCGCGCGCCTGAGCGAGCTGAACGGGCAAGTGTGGCTATTCGCTCCCGACACGAACGAATGGGTCGGCGTCGACCGCAACCGCCCGCTCACCACCGGCGACCGCATCGCCACCGACAACGGCGCGCGCGCCGAGATCTCGCTCGGCTCGACGACGCTGCGCCTCGACGCCGCGACCGAGCTCGAGATCGTGCAGCTCGACGACAGCCGCTATCTCGTGCACCTGCATTCCGGCAGCGTCGCGGCGCGCCTGCGCAACGCGCAAGCGGTCGCCGAGTTCGCCCTCGAGACCGACGAAGGGCGCTTTCGCGCGCAGACCGTTGGTCGGTATCGCTTCGACCATTTCGAGCAGGCGAGCGACCTCACGGTCTACAACGGCCAGGCGATCTTCGAGGGCCGCAACAGCGCCTTGCCGCTGACCACCGGACAGCATGCGCAGTTCTGGCTCGACGCCGGCGGCGCGCCGCAATACAACATGGTCGAGCCGGCGCGCAACGCCTTCACGGCATGGAACGACGAGCGCGATCGCGCCATCGACCGACCGGTCGCCGTGCGCTACGTCTCGCCCGAGATGACCGGCGCCGAAGACCTCGATCGCTACGGCGCCTGGGAGCAGACGCCGGACTACGGGCCGATCTGGACGCCGCGCGCGGTGCCGGTCGGCTGGGCGCCGTACAGCGCCGGTCACTGGGCCTGGGTGCGGCCGTGGGGATGGACCTGGGTCGACGAGGCACCGTGGGGCTTTGCGCCCTTCCACTACGGCCGCTGGGTCTATCTCCACGATACCTGGGGCTGGGCGCCGGGCACCTACGTCGCGCGCCCCGTCTACGCACCGGCGCTGGTGGCCTGGATGGGCGGCCCGCGCCTCAGCGTCTCGATCACCATCGGCGGTGGCGGTGGGCCGCCGGTCGGCTGGTTCCCGCTGGCGCCGCGCGAGGTCTACGTGCCGAGCTACCCCACGAGCACGACGTACGTGCGCGAGATCAACATCACCCATGTCACCAACATCACCAACATCACGACCATCGTCAACAACACGAACGGTGCGGCCGACCGGCGCGACTTCGCCAATCGCAAGTTCCCCAATGCGGTGACGGTCGTGCCAGCGAGCGTGATGACAAACCGGCAACCAGTGGCCCCGATCGCAGCGCAATACCGGGACAACGCGCAAGTCCGCGCCTTGATCGCCGACCCCCGGCCGGCCCCGGTCGTGGTCGCGGCGCCGGTGGCCACGCCGCCTGCGTTGGCCAGGCCGCCGCCGGCGGCGATGGCAGTGACGCGTCCGCCGTTCGAAGGGCGTGCGCCGGGCGTGTTCGCCGGTCGGCCGGCGCCTGGGTCGCCACTGGGTTCGCTACCCGTCGCCGACGGCCCGCCGCGCGGCACGCCGCCGAGCGGTGTGGCCCCGGGCCGGCCGCTCACGCCAGTGCCGACAAGCGGTCAAGCGACGGCAATCGCACCGCCGCCGGTCGTGGCACGCCCCGACGCAGGCCGGCCAGCGCCAGTCGCGCCGCCGAGCCCGGCAGCCGTCGAGCGTCCGCCCGTGCGTGGCGGCGTGGCGCGCGAGCCTGGGACCGAAGCGCCGGGGCTGCGTCCGGGCATGGCGCCGATTCCGACCCAACGTGCGCCGCAACCTGTCGAGCCGCTGCGGCCGAACGTGGTCGGGCCCGCCGCAGCACCGACGCCGCCGGTCAATGTCGCGCCGCCGGTCCGGCCTGCCGTGCCGCCGCGTTCGGTCGAGCCGCGCGCCGTCGAAGCGCCGCCGCGACGTGAGGCCCCGCCGCGCGCCATCGAAGCACCGCGCCCCCCGGAGGCGACGCACAACGTTGCGCCCCCGCCGCCACGCTCGGCCGAGCCGCCGCGAGTCGCCGCGCCGGTGTTGGCGCCGCCGCCGCCGCCGAAGCCCGTCGAACCGGCGCGTCGCGACGACAAGAAGGACGAGAAGAAAGACGACAAGCCGAACGAGCGGCTACGCTGATGAGGCGCGGGGTCCGGCGCGTGCCGCGGACCCCGTCACTTCAACATCGGCTCGAGCACCGGCCAGACATTGCCGAGGATGATCGGGTGGGCGCTGGCCAGCGGATGGATGCGGTCGGCCTGGAACATCGTGTCGGCCTGCGGACCATCGGCCACGCCCTTCAGCATGAAGGGCACGAGCGACGCGCCTTGACTCCGCGCCACCTCGGCGAACAAGGCCGCAAACCGCTCGCCATAGCTGCGCCCGTAGTTGGGCGGCAGTTGCATGCCGAGGATCAATGTCTTCGCGCCGGCCGCCTTGACCAGCCGGGTCATCTCGGCGAGGTTGCTTCGCGTCGTGTCGATGGGCAGGCCGCGCAATGCATCGTTGCCGCCGAGCTCGAGAACGACGAGCGTCGGACGATGCAGACGCAGCAACGCCGGCAGACGCGCCAGCCCGCCCGCCGTCGTGTCGCCGCTGATGCTCGCATTGACGACGACGGCGCCCGGATGCTCGCGCGCCAGGCGCTCGCTCATCAGGGCGACCCAGCCGCTGCCGCGCTGCAAACCGTATTCGGCAGAGAGGCTGTCGCCGACGACGACGATCGTCTGCGTCTTCGCGGCGACCGCTGCCAATGAGGGCATCGCCGCCAACGCAGCGACGGCGGCGATGCCCGCGCTACAGTGCGCCAGCCAGCGGCGACGCGAAGTCACGAGAAGAACTCCAGCCTCATCCATGTCCCAACCCATCATCGCCGTCGAGCGCCTGACCAAGCGCGTGCAGGACTCGACCGGCACGCTGACGATTCTCCACGACATCGATTTCACCCTGATGCCGCAACGCTCGGTGGCGATCGTCGGCGC
>JBBRLS010000084.1:0-8600 GCA_038231215.1 Burkholderiales bacterium
GAGACGGCGTTTGCACGCACCGTGAACCTGCCTTCGGGTGGCGCCATCGTCATCGACCACACCGAGGCGCTCGTCTCGTTCGACGTCAACTCGGCGCGCTCGACGCGCGGCAGCGACATCGAGGAGACGGCGACCCGCACCAACCTCGAAGCCGCCGACGAGATCGCGCGCCAGATGCGACTGCGCGACCTGGGCGGCTTGATCGTCGTCGACTTCATCGACATGGAAGAGTCGAAGAACCGTCGCGAGGTCGAGACGCGCTTGCGCGACGCGCTGCGCTCCGACCGTGCGCGAGTGCAGTTCAGCTCGATCAGCAAGTTCGGCCTGCTCGAGATGAGCCGGCAGCGCCTGCGGCCTGCGCTCAGCGAAGGCAGCCACATCACCTGCCCGCGCTGCAACGGCACCGGCCACATTCGCGACACCGAATCGTCGGCATTGCAGATCCTGCGCATGGTCCAGGAAGAGTCGATGAAGGACAACACCGCCGCGGTGCACGTGCAGGTGCCGGTCGAGGTGACGTCGTTCCTGCTCAACGAGAAGCGCACCGAGATCACGAAGATCGAGTTGAAGCAGCGCGTCACCGTGCTGCTCGTGCCGAACAAGAACCTCGAGACGCCGAACTACCGGCTCGAGCGCCTGCGCCACGACGACCCGCGCCTCGAGAACCTGCAGGCCAGCTACACGATGGTCGACGAGCAGGAAGAAGAAGTCGGCATCACGCGGCGCGAGAAGGCAAAGGCCAAGCAGGAGCCGGTCATCAAGGGCATCCTGCCCGAGACGCCGGCGCCGGTCGCCGCGCCGCGACCGGAGCCGCGCATTGCCGAGCCGGTCAGGCCGACACAGTCACTGCCGGTCGCCGCGCCGGCACCGGCTGCCGCGCAGCCGGCGGGACGCGGTTTCTTTTCCTGGGTCAAGAGCATCTTCTCCGGCGCCGAGCCGGAGCCCGTCGCCGCCAAACCGCTGGCCTTGCCCGCGCCGGCGAACGGCGATGCGCCCAAGCGTGAACGCGGCGAACGCGGTGACCGTGACGGTCGCGGCGATCGTGGCGGCGAGCGCGGCGACCGAGGCGGCCGCGGCGGCCGCGGCGGCCGTCGTGGCGAGCGCTCGGCGGATCGGCCGGAAGGCGCCGCTGGCGAGTCGCAAGGTCGCGGCAGACGTGGCGAGCGCGGTGGCGACGCTGGCGCAAAGAGCGACAGTGCCGAGCCCGCAAGAAACGAGGCGCGCGAGCCGCGCGAAGCGAGAGAGCCGCGTGAGCCCCGCGAACCACGTACGGGTCGCGGCGGAGAGCGCGGCGATCGGGGCGATCGCGGTCCGCGCAGCGACGCGCGTCCGGAAGGACGAGACGAAGGCCGCGGCGATGAGCGCCGTAGCGGTCGCCAGGACCGTCCCGCGCCCGGCAACGGCGAAGCGGCCGATGCGACGATGACGGCGGAAGGCGTTGCAGCGCCGTCGTTTGTCGACACCCAGCCCAACGCCAACGGCGGCGAGATCGGCGAAGGCGGCGATCGCCAGGGCGGACGCCGCCGCAATCGTCGCGGTGGCCGCGGACGCGACCGCGACGACGTGAACGGCAACGAGGTCCCGCGCGACGTGCAAGCGGCGAACGACAGCGAAGGCCGGGCCGCGACGCATGACGCGCCCGCACGCCAGGTCGAAGGCAACGGCGAAGAGCCGCATGTCGAGACGGGCGAAGCAGCGGTCGAGGGCGCCGTCGCGAACGACGCGCACGGCGAAGGGTCGGGCAACCGGCGCCGTCGTGGCGGACGTGGCCGAGAGCGCGCTCCGCGCGAAGGCGCGACCGATGGCGACACCAGCGAGGCCTCGACCTCCACGCGCGAGGCGTCGGCTGCCACACCTGCCTCCTGGCCGGCGCACGACGATGTCGAGGCGCCTGTCGCCGAACGCGAGCCCGACGTCGATGCCCACGTTCACGGACTGCCGGAAGCGCCGAAGCCGTTCATGCAGGCGCACGAAGAGCCGGCGCCCGCTCCGCAGGAGCACGCAGTCCAACGACCGGTGGCGGCGGTCGAGCCGGTCATCGCTGCCGACCCCGACTACGTCTTGCCTATCGACTCCCTGCACGCCGTCGCCGGCGGCGCTGGCCTTCAGTGGGTGAACTCCGACGAAGCGAAGATCAAGTCGGCGCAGGAAGCGATGGCGGCGATGCCGGCACCAGCGCGAACACCGCGCGAGATCCGCAAGGTCGAAAGCGTCGACGTCGGACCGCTCGTGCTGGTCGAGACGAAGAAGGACCTGTCGCAGGTACGACTGCCCTTCGAGACGCAGACGCCGGGGGCCTGAGCGAAGGGCGAGTCGGGTCTCGGCGCGACGCCCTCACCCCACAACCCTCTCCCGCACGCGGGAGAGGGAGTCGGGCTCAGGGCAGTCGTTCGAGGGCGCGCTGGTAGGCGGGCGCATGCATCAGTTCGTCCCAGGCGATCGGCGTGGTCTGCGGCAGCAGGTCGAGACGGCGCGCTTCGCTCACCGGGTCGGGTTGCCAGTGGTCGGTCGATGCCGCTTCGAGCAGGCCGTCGAGCAAGGCGTCGACGTCTGAGCCGTCGCCGAGCGACTGATTGCAGAGCAGCACCATGTCGCAACCCGCATCGAGCGCGAGCGTCGCTGCCTCCGTGTAGCTGAGCTCGACGCCGCCGACGCGGCGTGCGCCGGCCATGCTCAGGTCGTCGCTGAAGATGGCGCCATCGAAGCCGAGCTGCAGGCGCAGGATGTCCTTCAGCCAGCGCGGTGAAAAGCCGGCCGGGTTGCGGTCGACCTTCGAATAGACGACGTGCGCCGGCATGACGCTGGCGAGCGTGCCGGCGAGCCATTCATAAGGTTTGGCGTCGTCGCCGAGGATGGTGGCGAGCGAACGGTTGTCGACGGGCACCTCGGCGTGGCTGTCGGCCTTGACGAAGCCATGCCCCGGAAAGTGCTTGCCGCAGTTGCGCATGCCGGCCTCGAGCAGCCCGTGCATGAGGCTCTTGGCCAACACGGCGACGACGCGCGGGTCGCGGTGAATGGCTCGGTCGCCGATGACGCTGCTCGCGCCGTGGTCGAGGTCGAGCACCGGCGTGAAGCTGAGGTCGACACCGCAGGCGCGCAACTCGCTGGCGAGCACGTGGCCTGCGGCGGTCGCTGCTTCCATCGCCCGCATCGCACCGGCGCCACCGCCTGCATGCGCATCGTCCATCCACATCTCGCCGAGCGCACGCATCGCCGGCAAGACCGTGAAGCCGTCGCTGCGGAAGCGCTGCACGCGGCCGCCTTCGTGGTCGACGCAGACCAGCATGTCGGGCCGCAACGACTTGATCTCGGCGATGAGCCCGGTGAGCTGGCGACGGTCGCGCCAGTTGCGCGCGAACAGGATGAGGCCGCCCGCCAGCGGATGGGCGATGCGTCGCCGATCGGCGGCATCGAGGGCGAGACCGGCGACGTCGAGCACCACCGGTGCGTGCACTGCTTCCTTCATCGTTCACCTTTCGCTTCGACAACGACGAAGCTCGCCGCGTAGTCGGACTCGTCGCTGACGCTGACATGGGCACTCAGGCCGCGCGCCGCGCACCATTCGGCGAGCGCGCCGTGCAGCCGGATCTCGGGCTTGCCGCTCTTCTGCTTCACGACCTCGCAGCCGCGCCAGGTCATGGGCGTGCGCATGCCGAGGCCGATCGCCTTCGAGAACGCCTCCTTGGCCGAGAAGCGCGTCGCGAGATAGCGGACGCCGCGCTCGGCGAGCTGGGCGCGACGGGCGCGATAGACCTCGATCTCGTGCGGTCCCAGCACCCGCTCGGCAAAGCGCTCGCCGCGCCGCTCGAGCACGCCGGCGATCCGACGCACGTCGCAGATGTCGGTGCCTACGCCGTAGATCATCGGCCGCTCATCGCAACGCGTCGCGGCGGAGCGCGGCAAGGTAGGCGCGCACCGCGTCGGCCATGCCGAGCTCGAGCGCATCGGCGACGAAGGCGTGGCCGATCGAGACCTCGAGCAGGCCGGGCACCGCGGCGACGAAATCGCCGAGGTTCGCCAGATTGAGATCGTGGCCGGCGTTGACGCCCAGGCCTTCACCTTGCGCCGCGCGGGCCGCCACCGCGAACGCTTGCAGCGAACGCGCTTGGTCGGGTGTGCCGTGGGCGCGCGCATAAGGCTCGGTATAGAGCTCGACGCGATCGGCGCCGACGCCGCGCGCAGCGCGCATCGCCGATGGATCGGCGTCCATGAACAGGCTGACGCGCACGCCCAGCGCGCGCGCTTCGGCGATCAGCGGCGCGAGTCGATCGCCATCGCGAGCCAGGTCCCAGCCGTGGTCGGAGGTCGACTGCTCGGCGCTGTCCGGAACGAAGGTGCATTGCTGCGGCCTCGCCTCGCGCACGATCTCCATCAGGTTGTGGAAGGGGTTGCCTTCGATGTTGAACTCGGCCTGCGGCCATTCCTTCAGCATCGCCGCAAGATCGAATACGTCGTGGCCACGGATGTGGCGTTCGTCCGGCCGCGGATGCACCGTGATGCCGCGCGCGCCGGCTTCGAGGGCGATCCGGCTCAGGCAGACCACGCTCGGGATAGCCAGCGGCCGCTGGTTGCGCAGCAGGGCGATCTTGTTGACGTTGACCGAGAGCGCCGTGCCGCGGCTGCGCTCGTCGACACCGGTCGTGATCAGGGGATTCATGCGTGTATCACGTCGGTGACGGCGTCAGGGCTTGAGCATCGATCATGACCTGTCGCGTGCGCAATCGGTCCGTGCCGAGATGATAGGCAAGCTGTGCGCGCAGGAGCGGCCGCAGCTCGGCGAGCGAGCGCGACGTGATGCGCTGCAGCGCCGCGAGGTCGCCGCTGGCGAGCGCGCCCTGCAACGCCGACAGCGTCGCGCCGCGGACGGTGGCGTCGGTCGCGCCGTTCGCGGCGACAACGCCGGTGTCGGCGAGCACGCGGTAGCGCTCGTCGTCGACCAGCGGGCGTCGCGTCGCGGTCTCGATGCCGAGGTCGGGCAACAGGCCGATCTCCTTGAGCAGCACGATCTCGAAGGCACGCAGCGCCGCCTGGCCGCCGGCCTCGGCGGCAACACCCAGCGCCTCGATGGTGGCGGCATACACATCGAAGAGTGCGGGGTGCGGGTCGTGTCGCGCGAGCAGCTTCATGAGCAGCTCGTTGACGTAGAAGCCGCTGAACAGCGAGGCGCCAGTCAGCATGGCGGCACCGCCCGTCCACTCGGCGCCGCGCAGGTTCTGCACCTCGCGCGCGTCCTCGCCCACCGAGAGCCGGCCGAGCGTGATCTGGATGCGCTGGAACGGCAGGAGGACGCCGCGCAATTGCGAGAACGGCCGCTTCGCACCCTTGGCGGCGACGGCGACGCGGCCCTGCTCGCGCGTGAAGATGTCGAGGATCAGGCTCGATTCGCTCCAGTCGTAGCGATGCAGGACGAAAGCAGCGAGAGGCGCGTTGCGCAGGGATCGGGAGGCCACCCCCGATGCTAGGGCTTGGCCACGCCAATGCGAGCCCAGGCCCTAGTCGTAACCGTAGGAGCGAAGATGAGCTTCGTCATCGGCCCAGCCGCCGCGCACCTTGACCCACAGCTCGAGAAAGACCTTGGCGTCGAGCAGGTGCTCGAGCTCGTGGCGCGCCTCGGTACCGATGCGCTTGAGCCGCTCGCCGCCGCTGCCGATGATCATCGCCTTGTGCGGCTCGCGCTCGACGACGATCGAGGCGGCGATGCGGCGCAGATTGCCCTCTTCCTCGTACTTGTCGATGACGACGGTCGAGGTGTAGGGCAGCTCGTCGCCGGTCAGGCGGAACAGCTTCTCGCGAACGATCTCCGAGGCGAGAAAGCGGTCGCTGCGGTCGGTGAGAGCGTCCTTGTCGTGGAGCCAGGCTTGCTCGGGCAGGTAGGGCGCGACGATGGCCAGCAGCCGCTCGACGTCGGCCGGCCGCGTCGCCGAAAGCGGCACGAACTCGGCGAAGGCGTGCTTGGCTTGCATGGTCTGCAGCCAGGGCGCGAGGTCGGCGCGGCGGGCGATCGTGTCGAGCTTGTTGGCGATCAGGAGCACGGGCTTGCCCGGCGGCAGGAGGGCCAGCACAGCCTCGTCTTCCTTGCCGAAGCGCTTGGCCTCGACGACGAAGAGCACCACGTCGACGTCGGAGAGCGTGCTCGTCACGGCCCGGTTGAGATTGCGGTTGAGGGCGGCGCCGTGCCGCGTCTGGAAGCCCGGCGTGTCGACGAACACGAACTGCGACTCGCCGACGGTGCGCACGCCGGTGATGCGATGGCGCGTCGTCTGCGCCTTGTTCGAGGTGATGCTGATCTTCTGCCCGACCAGCGCGTTGAGCAGCGTCGACTTGCCGACGTTGGGCCTGCCGACGATGGCGACGAGCCCACAGCGATGGGCTGGATCGGCGGCGTTCGAAGACGCCGGGCCTTCGTCCATCAGGACCGCAACGGGCTGCCCGGCTCGTCGCTGGCACTCAGCGCATCGAGCATTCGGCGCGCCGCTTCCTGCTCGGCGGCGCGGCGCGACTTGCCCTCGCCCGACTCGCGCAGACTGAGCGCCGGCACGGCGCATTCGACCTCGAAGGTCTGCGCGTGGGCCTGGCCGCGCGTCGCGACGATGCGGTAAGTCGGCACCGGCAGGCGCCGCGCCTGCAGCCATTCCTGCAGCTCGGTCTTGGCGTCCTTGGTCCAGCTCGCGACGTCGGTGGTCTCGATGATCTCGGCGAAAAGGCTCTGCACCAGCGAGCGCGCAGCCGTGAAGCCGCCGTCCTGGAAGGTCGCGCCGATCAGCGCCTCGAGCGCGTCGGCCAGTATCGAGGCGCGCAGCGCGCCGCCGCCGCGAGCCTCGCCTTCGCCGAGACGCAGCAGCTCGGGCAGGCCGAGCTGCAGCGCGGCGCGGTGCAGGCTGTCCTCGCGCACGAGGTGGGCGCGAACGCGCGTCAGGTCGCCTTCGTCGGAGCCGCCCAGGCGGTCGAACAGGAGGCTGGAGACGATCAGGCTCAGGACCGCGTCGCCCAGGAATTCGAGGCGTTCGTTGTGATCGGTGCCGAAGCTGCGGTGCGTGAGCGCCCGTTGCAGAAGGGCGGGGTCGGCGAAGCGGTGTCCGATGCGCTGCTGAAGAACGACGAGGCGGGAATCCATGCGTGAAGAAAAGACGTGCCGGGCCGAGCTAGTTCGACGTCGAGTGGCCTTCGAACTTGATGAGAATGTAGACCGGCTTCATCAGTTCCACCTCTTTGTCGTAGGCGAAGCTGACGACGATCTTGTCGTTCTCCTTGGTGATGCTCAGGTCCTTGCCCGAGATCGAGCTGATCGAGTACTCGATGTCCTTCTGCCGCTCGAATGCAGCACGGATCTCCGGCACCGTCGAGCCTTCGGTCGCGATCTTGTTGATCGTCCGCTTGATCGTGAAGTACTCGTTGAGCGTCGGCAGCACGCGCATGCCGACGAGCGCGACGAAGCCGACGACGATGGCCCAGAACAGCAGCCCGAACAGCGTCAGACCGCGTTGATCACGTCTGCTGCGAGCTCCACTGTTCATCTGCACTCCTCTCGCTATTTGAACGACCCGATGCGCTTCAGGTCGCCGAAATTCATCCAGACGAAGAAGGCCTTGCCGACGATGTTTTCGTCCGGCACGAAACCCCAGTAGCGCGAGTCCTGGGAGTTGTCCCGGTTGTCGCCCATCATGAAGTAGTTGCCTGCAGGCACCTTGCACGTCACACCTTCGGCACTGTACTGGCAGTTTTCATGGAACGGAAACTGATGGCTCTCCTGGGTCCCGAAAAAAGGCGTCGATTGAGGATTAATGAGGATGCGGTGCTGCAGCGAGCCGAGCTGCTCGGTGAACTCCTTCTCGTAACGGCGTGTGTCGTCGTCGTAGAACTCGCCGACCTGCTTCTGCTCGGCGACCTTGCCGTTGACGTAGAGCTGCTGGCCGCGGAACGAGATCTCGTCGCCGGGCACGCCGACGACGCGCTTGATGTAGTCGGTGCTCGGATCCTGCGGATAGCGGAACACCATCACGTCGCCGCGCTGCGGGTCATCGAGCGCGACCACCTTGCGGTTGAGCACGGGCAGGCGCACGCCGTAGTGAAACTTGTTGACCAGGATCAGGTCGCCGACGAGCAAGGTCGGCTTCATCGACCCCGAGGGGATCTTGAACGGCTCGAACAGGAACGAGCGAAGCAGGAAGACGGCCAGGATCACCGGGAACAGACCCGCCGTCCAGTCGAGCCACCAGGGTTGCATGAGCAGGGCTTGGCGCGTCTCGGTGGTGTTGTCGTCGACCCGGGTGATGCCCTGGCGGGCGAGCTGTTCGCGGCGGGCGGCGTCTTGCGCCTCGAAAGTGACGACGGCGCGGCGGCGCCGCGGCGCGAAGTAAAAGCGCTCGGCCAGCCAATAGCCGAAGGTGACGACGCTCAAGACGAAGAGCAGCAACGAAAAATTGCCCGACCACTTGTTGAAATACCAGCCGGCCGCGAAAACGGCGAGGCAGGAATACAGCAACCCGGTGAGTACACCCATCAGTCGTCCACTTGGAGAATGGCCAGGAAGGCTTCCTGCGGCACCTCGACGGAGCCGATCTGCTTCATGCGCTTCTTGCCGGCCTTTTGTTTTTCGAGAA
>JBBRLS010000085.1:0-8550 GCA_038231215.1 Burkholderiales bacterium
CACGAGATCGGCCGGCCGTACACGAGCCTGGACAGCATCGACCTGGCGCTGCGCACTGGCAAAGACCTGACCATCTACCAGCGGCCTTACAAGCTGGCCCGCATGAAACCGATGGTCGAGATCATCGCGAAGGAGGCGGTGGCGGCCATGATGCAGCGCATCGGCGAGTCGTACAACGTCCAGCACGTCATCCTCGTCGGGGGCGGCGCCTTCCTGTTCAAGAGGGCAGTGAAGGAAGCGTTTGCGACGCATCAGGTGCTCGCCGTGAAGGAGCCGATGTTTGCGAACGTCCGGGGCTACCAGATCGGCGGCACGAACTACGCTCACACGGTGTTGGCAACTGCCGGGCGACCAGCTCGCGCTGTTTCGGGCGAAGGAGAGGTCGCATGACGCCGAAGACCCGCCCGAACGACGAGCCGGTGCGGCTTTTGTTCGAGATGACGCGCGACGACAACCCGCGCCTGTATGACGATCTGATCAGGTTCAACAAAGGCACGAAGCGGGTGAACCGGCTTCGCTTCCTCGCCCACGAGGGACTGCTCGCACAGCACTGGATGGTGGCGCCGGTCGGGATTGGCATCCCCTTCATGGCAAGCGCCGTCCCGCTGGCGCCGGCGAGCGTGAACCCGGTGGCTGCTCGCCATACAAACCACGCCTTTGACGCCCCACCAGTCGGCGAGGAGGCTTGAATGAAGGCAGCGGAAAAACGTCGCCGAGGGTCGGCGTCAGTCAGCGCATCGGAGTTGGCGCAGATGGGCGTTTGCGAGCGCCTGGTCGTGTTCGAACACCTGTACGGCAAACGACGCTTGCCCGAGCAGCGGGCCGCGATCGAACGCGGCCGGCGCGAACATGAACGGTTCTATCGTGAAAGGCGGATCGCGTCCGCACCGCCTGGTCGCTGCTTCATCGCAACCATGGTGTTCGGCGAAGGGCCGGAGACGCAGACGCTCAGGGCGTTCAGGGACCAGGTTTTGCGGCGCGGGCCGACGGGCCGGCGGCTGATCGTCACCTACTACCGGATTGCACCGGGCGTGTGCCGGATGTTGGTGCGGCAGCCGTGGACCCATTCGGTGCTTCGGATCGCGTTGCGGCCGGTGATCTGGCTGGCGCTCCGGTGGCTGAGCGCGACGGGGGCTCGTCGTGCACCATGAACTGCTGGGCGCCATCCTTTGCGGGCTTGTCGCTTGGCTGGTGTGGCGCGGCCTACAGCGGCGGAAGATCAGGACGAGCGATTGGATGCCCCAAGACCTCCGAGCCTCGCGGCTGGCCTACGCGGAGCAGCTTTTCAGGTCGGCGGGGCCAGTGTCGGTGTCCGCCAGGGTAGATCGGGCGTACCGAGACCACGCGGGTGTCGTGACGTTGGTGGAGCTGAAGACGAGGAAAGCCGACGAGGTCTACTTGTCGGACGTCATCGAGTTGTCGGCACAGGGGCATGCATTGCGCTCGCAGACAGGGGAGCAAGTCTCCGAACACGGCTACGTTCTGGTGAGGGTGACAGGGCGCGCGCCGGGGTATGTGCATCGGGTTCGATTGCTGACCGAGAAAGAACTCGCGCCGGCGGTGGACCGGCGGGAGCGCCTGTTGGCAGGAACGGAAATTCCGAACCCGCCGCGGTCTGTCGGCGTGTGCTTGGGCTGTCCCTACGCGAAGGAGTGCCGCGCGACCTACCCGGGCCCGTGTCGAGGTCACCGAAGCCAGCGTTGACAGCACTTCGGCCATGTTAGGATTTTGGCAAGCCCAACGGCGCGGTCAGCCACGGGGTTTTGAGCATCAGTTCTTGTTCGTCTCATGACATCTCCGCCGCATGGAGGGGAAAGTGGAGGGTGACGGGCAAGATGAAAAGGGCCGGAGCGAGCGTTGACGCGGGCTGTAGCGGGATTTCAACATGATGATCGACAACATGTAGGCCATCCTTCCAGACCGGCCACGAGCCCGCCGAATGGCGGGCTTTTTTATTGCTGGTTCCGGTGCAATCTGGCGTCTGTGCCGCAGGCGCCGCTGGCGACCCGTCTTGTGAACTCCTCCCCGGGGCCAATATGCGTCGCACCGACGCGAAACGCTGCCGACTCGATAGAATGAATTCATGCCCGCCGATCAGCCGCCTCCACCGGCTCCACCAGTCACCCGCCCCCGGCCCGACGACGGCCAGGGCGCCGCGGTCGTCGAGCGCAAGACCCAGAAGACCGAGCCGCCGCGCATGTACCAGGTCGTCCTGCTCAACGACGACTACACGCCGATGGAGTTCGTCGTGATGGTCCTGCAGGAATATTTCAACCGCGATCTCGAGACGGCGACGCTGATCATGCTCAAGATCCATCACGAAGGCCGCGGTGTCTGCGGCGTCTTCTCGAAGGACGTGGCCGCCACCAAGGTCGAACTGGTGCTTGCCGCCGCACGTCGCGGTGGCCACCCGCTGCAATGCATTATGGAGTCCGCATGATTGCCCAAGAGCTGGAAGTCAGCCTGCACATGGCGTTCGTCGAGGCACGACAACAACGCCACGAATTCATCACCGTCGAGCACCTGCTCATGGCGCTGCTCGACAACCCGTCGGCGGCCGAGGTGCTGCGCGCCTGTTCGGCCAACCTCGATGACCTGAGGAAGAGCCTGCTCGGCTTCATCAAGGAAAACACGCCCACCGTGGGCGGCGCCGACGAGGTCGACACGCAGCCCACCCTGGGCTTCCAGCGCGTCATCCAGCGCGCCATCATGCATGTGCAGTCCACCGGCAGCGGCAAGAAGGAAGTGACCGGCGCCAATGTGCTCGTCGCGATCTTCGGCGAGAAGGACTCGCACGCTGTCTACTACCTGCACCAGCAGGGCGTGACGCGGCTCGACGTCGTGAACTTCATTGCCCACGGCATCAAGAAGACCGACCCGCCGGAGCCGGCCAAGCCGGGCGAGAGCTCGGGCTCCAACTCCGAAGGCGAGAAGGAAGAGGGCGACGGCAAGGGCTCGCCGCTCGACCAGTTCACGCAGAACCTCAATCAGCTCGCCAAGGACGGCAAGATCGATCCTCTGATCGGCCGCGAACTCGAGGTCGAGCGCGTCATCCAGATCCTCTGCCGGCGGCGCAAGAACAACCCGCTGCTGGTGGGCGAGGCCGGCGTCGGCAAGACGGCGATCGCCGAAGGCCTGGCCTGGCGCATCACGCAAAACGACGTGCCCGAAGTTCTTGCCGAGTCGGTGGTCTATTCGCTCGACATGGGCGCGCTGCTCGCCGGCACAAAATATCGCGGCGACTTCGAGCAGCGCCTGAAGGGCGTGCTCAAGCAGTTGAAGGACCAGCCGAACGCGATCCTCTTCATCGACGAGATCCATACCCTGATCGGCGCCGGCGCCGCTTCGGGCGGCACGCTCGACGCGAGCAATCTGCTCAAGCCCGCGCTCAGCTCGGGCGCCATGAAGTGCATCGGCGCGACCACCTTCACCGAATACCGCGGCATCTTCGAGAAGGACGCGGCGCTGTCGCGGCGCTTCCAGAAGATCGATGTCGTCGAGCCCTCGATCGAGCAGACGATCGAGATCCTGAAGGGCCTGAAGTCGCGCTTCGAGGAGCACCACAGCGTCAAGTACGCGCCGGCCGCGTTGCAGGCGGCGGCCGAGCTTTCGGCCAAGTACATCAACGACCGGCACCTGCCCGACAAGGCGATCGACGTGATCGACGAAGCGGGCGCAGCGCAGCGCATCCTGCCGAAGAACAAGCAGAAGAAGACGATCACGCGCAGCGAGGTCGAAGAGATCGTCGCCAAGATCGCGCGCATCCCGCCGGCCAGCGTGTCGAGCGACGACCGCGGCAAGCTGAAGACACTGGACCGCGACCTGAAGAGCGTCGTCTTCGGCCAGGAGCCGGCGATCGACGCGCTCGCCTCGGCGATCAAGATGGCGCGCTCGGGCCTCGGCCGGCCCGACAAGCCGATCGGCTCGTTCCTGTTCAGCGGCCCGACCGGCGTCGGCAAGACCGAGGTCGCCAAGCAGCTCGCCTTCATCCTCGGCATCGAGCTGATCCGCTTCGACATGAGCGAGTACATGGAGCGGCACGCCATAAGCCGCCTGATCGGCGCGCCGCCGGGTTACGTCGGCTTCGACCAGGGAGGCCTCTTGACCGAGGCGATCTCGAAGAAGCCGCATGCGGTGCTGCTGCTCGACGAGATCGAGAAGGCCCACCCCGACGTCTTCAACGTGCTGCTGCAGGTCATGGACCACGGCACGCTGACCGACAACAACGGGCGCAAGGCCGACTTCCGCAGCGTCATCATCGTCATGACGACGAATGCCGGCGCCGAGTCGCTCAACAAGTCGTCGATCGGCTTCACGAATTCGAAGGAAGCGGGCGACGAGATGGCCGACATCAAGCGTCTGTTCACGCCGGAGTTCCGCAACCGCCTCGATGCGACAGTGAGCTTCAAGTCGCTCGACGAGGAGGTGATCCTGCGCGTCGTCGACAAGTTCCTGCTCCAGCTCGAAGGCCAGCTCGCCGAGAAGAAGGTCGAGGTCACGTTCACCGACGCGCTGAGGAAGCAGTTGGCGAAGAAGGGCTTCGACCCGCTGATGGGCGCCCGGCCGATGCAGCGCCTGATCCAGGACACGATTCGCCGCGCCCTGGCCGACGAACTGCTGTTCGGCCGTCTGGTGGACGGAGGGCGCCTCACGGTCGACGTCGATGCCGACGGCAAGCCAACGCTCGACATCCAGCCGATCAAGAAGAGCGACAAGCCGAAGGCCGAGCCGGCCACGGCCTGAGCTGCGCCCGTCGCCGGCCCGCGCTCGTCATCCTGAGCGCAGCGAAGGATCTCGACTCGTCGAGACCCTTCGCTTTGTTCAGGGTGACACTGCCGCCGGATCCTGGCGGAAGAACGTGCGCAAGAGCTTGTAGGCCCGCGGCTGCTCCGCCTTGAACTCGGCCGGGGCGACGAAGAAAGCCTCTGCAGCGACGGCGAAGAACTCCTCCAGCGCCTCGGCGCCATAAGGATCGAGGAAGGTTGCCTCTTCGCGTTCGACTCGTTCGGCGAAGCGCTCGTACTCGTCGGCGAGGGCGCTCAGCCACTGTCCGCGCTCGCTCTCGGGATCGACTGTCTCCAGGCCGGCGGTGACGCCGCCGCGCATGTCGATGACGTGCGCGAATTCGTGGACGACGACGTTGTAGCCGTCCTCGGCCGAATCGCCCGCCTCGTCGACGTCGCGCCAGGCCAGCATCACGGGGCCGCCACTCATTGCCTCGCCAGAGAGTTCTTCGTCCCAGGCGTGGACGATGCCGTCCTCGTCTTCCATCTCGCGGCGCGCGACGACCGCGTCTTCGTGCACGACGATGCCGACGAAGCGGTCCAGCCATTGCAGGCCGAGCTTGAGCGCCGGCAGGCAGGCCTGCGCGGCGATCGCCACCGCCATCTCGTCGCTCAGGACGAGGCCTTGTGCACCGGTGAACTCCTTCTCGGCCAGAAAGAGCGTGGCCATCTCGCGCAGGGCGGCGAGATCGTCGGCGCTGCGCAGGGCGAGGAAGGGAAAGCGCGACAGTGTGAGCTGCCAGAGCGGATCGGGTATCGGGCGCCGCTCGAGCGTGCGATTGCGCCGCCAGCGCTGCAGCCAGCCACTCATGGCGTGAGCGTGGTGCCGTTCGACTCCGGGGCGATGCGCGCGAAGCCGTCTCGGCTCCAGCGCAAGACTTCGGCCCGAGGTGCGCCGTGACCGTCGAGGTCCCAATCGCTCAGCACGTGACGAACCTCACCCGGCGCCAGCGCATGGCTGGCCGGTGCGTGGGTGTGGCCGTGCACGAGGACCGGCGCTTCGGCGACGTTCAGCCAGCCGCGCGCCGCGTCGGCGTCGACGTCGACGAGCCGCTGCTCGCGCACCGGATGCAACGACTTGCTGCGTCGCCGCGCCGCACGACCGAGCGCACGCCGCCACGACAAGGGCAAGGCCAGGAACGCGCGCTGCAGCCCGGGCCGACGCACGACGTTGCGGTAGCGCTGATAGGCGACGTCGTCGAGGCAGAGCGCGTCGCCGTGCGAGACCAGCACCCGCGCATCGAAGGCATCGATCAGCGTCGGGTCGTGCAAGCGCAGCACGCCGCTGGATTCGAGCATGGCGTCGCCGACCAGGAAGTCGCGGTTGCCGGCCATGAAGCCGATCGCCTTGCTCGACGCGGCCTCGGTGAGCACCTCGACACAGCGCGCCTCGAAGCCGCGCTCGGCCAGGTCGTCGCCCACCCAGACCTCGAACAGGTCACCGAGGATGAACACGGCATCGGCACCCGTATGGCGCAGATGCGCGGCCCAGGCATCGAAGGCGCGCGGCGTGCTCGCCGCGAGGTGCAGGTCGCTGATGAAGTCGATGGCCCGCCATTCAGCGGGCGCGACGAAGGTCGGCGTCGCCTCGGGCAGGGGCAGCGCGACCGGGACCTGCGTTCGCGCTGCCACGCCCGCGCGCGATCAGGAAACCACGGTGGCGCGGGTGATCGTCACGTCTTCGAGCGGCACGTCGGCATGGCCGGCGCGGTTGCCGGTGCGCACCTGCTCGATCGCGTCGACGATCTCGGTGCCCTTGACGACCTTGCCGAAAACCGCGTAGCCCCAGCCCTGCGCTGTCTCCGACTTGAAGTTGAGGAACTCGTTGTCGGCGCCGTTAATGAAGAACTGCGCGGTCGCCGAATGCGGCGCCGAGGTGCGCGCCATGGCCACCGTGTAGCGATCGTTCTTCAGTCCGTTCGAGGCCTCGTTCTGGATCGTGTTGCCGGTCGGCTTTTGCTGCATGCCGGGCTCGAAGCCGCCGCCTTGCACCATGAAGCCCTTGATGACGCGATGGAACACGGTCCCGTCGAAGTGGCCGTTCTCGACGTTGGTGAGAAAGTTCTTCACCGTGACGGGCGCCTTCTCGTCGTCGAGCTCGAGGCGGATGGTGCCATGGCTGGTATCCAGATCGACTATCTTGGTCATCTCATTTCTCCACGGTTGCTCGTTTGATGATCACCGGCGCGACGGGCACGTCGCCCGGGCCGGTGGGCACGACGCGGATCTTGTCGACCACGTCCATGCCTTCGATGACCTTGCCGAACACGGCGTAGCCGTTGCCGTCGCGCGACTGGGCCTGGTTCAGGAAGTCATTGTCCTTGACGTTGATGAAGAACTGCGCGGTGGCGGAATTCGGATCGTTGGTGCGCGCCATGGCGACGGTGCCGCGCTGGTTCGTGAGGCCGTTCCTGCTCTCGAGGCCGATCGGCGGACGCGTCGACTTTTCCTTCAGGTCGGGGGTCATGCCGCCACCCTGGATCATGAAGTTGGCGATGACGCGATGGAACACCGTGCCGTTGTAATGGCCGGCCTTCACGTATTGCAGGAAGTTTTCGACCGTCTTCGGCGCCTTGGCGGCGTCGAGTTCGACGACGATGTCGCCTTCCGAGGTGACGAACTTGACCTTCTGCGCCAGGGCAGGCGCCGCGGCAGCAAGCGACAAGGCCGTCAGCAGGGCCATCAAGGTACGGGAAAAGAGTTTTCGCATGGTTGTCTCCGGGGTCAACGTTTCAAGGTGGCGCTTGCTCTCGCGGCGACGGCCGGCACGCTCGCCGCGCCCTTGGCCGACACCGGCGCCGCAAGCTGGCGCACTAGCTCGAGCTTGCGCGGCAAGCCGGTGTTTGCCGGCTCGAGCCTGAGCGCCATGGCATAGGCCTGACCCGCGAGCATCGCGTAGACGTCGCCGAGATTCTCCTGCGCCGTGGCATAGCCGGGATTGAGGCGCAGCGATTCTTCCAGCTCGGCGCGGGCCTTGGCGTACTCGCCGGTCGACGCGTAGAGCGCGGCCAGGTTGTTGTGCGGCTCGGCCAGCTCGGGATAGTCCTGCGTCAACTGCTGCAGCAGTCCGGCGGACTCGGCAGTGCGACCCGAATCCGCGAGCACCACCGACTTCAGGAAGCGCATCTGCGCGTCTTTGGGCTTGCTCGCGAGGTACTTGTCGGCCAGCCCGAGCGCAGCCGCGGACTGGCCGGCATGGTGCAGCCGCGTCACTTCGCTCAGCTCGTCGGCCAGCGCAGCGTGGGCCGCGCCGGCGAGGGCCAGAAGAAGCGTGCAGAGCAGGGCGTTGAATGCGGCGAGCGCTCGGAGATGCATCGACGGAACGGAGAGGCGACGCACGCTGCTGCGCGCGATGTCCCATGACTGCGATTCACGCAGAACAGGGCCGCTATACTGATTCGATTGTAGGGCACGCATGCGTCGCGATGCCTCTCAGCGGCACCCCTCCGTGCCGTTTCCGGCCCCATGACACTCCGAATCCATAACACCCTGTCGCGGGCGACCGAGGTCTTCGTGCCGATCGAATCGGGTCACGTCCGGCTCTACGTGTGCGGCATCACGATCTACGACTATTCGCACATGGGGCACGCGCGCTTCATGATGGCCTTCGATGTCGTGCAGCGCTGGCTGAAGACGCTCGGCTATCGCGTGACCTACGTGCGCAACGTCACCGACGTCGACGACAAGATCATCAAGCGCGCGCTCGAGCGCGGCATGCCGATCCGCGAGCTCACCGATCAGATGATCACCGCCATGCACGACGACG
>JBBRLS010000086.1:0-8273 GCA_038231215.1 Burkholderiales bacterium
ATCTGGCACTTTCGCCTGAAGGGCGCGCCCGAGGCGATCTACCGGCGCAGCCTCTGGTACTACAACCTCGTCAACTCGCCGGCCACCATGATCAACGCCGACGACCTCGAGAACTGGACCAAGGCGCAGTGGGGCCTGCAGTCGAACGGCGGCGACTGGGTGAGCTTTCACCGCAACTACGGCGACGACCGCGTCGAGAACGGCGTCTCGTACTCCAACCACGGCACTTCCGAGGTGGTGATGCGCAGCCAGTTCCAGGCGTGGAGCAAGTACATGCAGGGAGACGCATCATGAGCGCCGAGGGCAAGACCCCGGCCGCCGCGGCGATCCCGAGCGCCGGCGCCGACATGGGCCGGCTGCTGGCGCAAGAGGTCGTCATCGACGGCAACGCCGCCGGCCCGGCCACCGGCGCACAACGCATCGAGCCCTCGCACTCGCCGCGCGCCACGCTCGCCGGCCAGCCGCTGGTGCCGCGCGAGCTGCCGAAGGTGGAGTCGCTCGCGCCGCCCGACCTGCATCGCGAGGTCGAACAGTTTCTCTGGCTGCAGGCCGAGCTGCTCGACGCCAAGCGCTGGCAGGAATGGATGGACCTGTTCGCGCCGCAAGGCCTCTACTGGATGCCGGTGGCGCCCGAGCAGACCGAGTGGGAAAGCTCGCCCTCGATCTTCATCGAGGACAAGTCGCTGATGGAGATTCGCAAGGGCCGCGTCTCGCACCCCAACGCCTGGTCGCAGGCGCCGCAGTGGGAAACGAGCCACCTGGTGAGCCACGTCGTGGTGGAGTCAGCCGAGGACGGCGAGTCGAACGGCGGCGGCAAGCTCGTCGTGCGTTCGCGCTTTCACATGATGGAGCTACGCCGCGACGTCATCCGCCACTTCGGCGGTCGCTATCGGCACACGCTGGTGCGCGACGAATCGGGGGCGCTGCGCATCGAGCTGCAGCGCGTGGATCTCTTCAACAGCCAGGCGTCTTTCGACTACGTGCTGCAGATCTGGGTCTAGGCCGGGGCGGCTTCCCGCGCGCCCCGGAACCCCAGCGGGACTTACTTCTTGGCTGCGCTCGCGGCGGCGTTGGCGTTGGCCATGTGCGACTTGGCGCTGGCCTTGTGCATCCTGGCCTTGGCCTTGTGCATCGACTTCTTCGGCTCCTTGGTCATGGCGCCTTCGACGTTTTCCTTGGCTTGCTTGGTCGTCTCGACGGTTGCCTTGCCGGTTTCCTTGATGGCGGTGCCGGCTTGGGCAAAGGCGGCGGCGGAGGCGAACAGGATGGCCGTGGCCAGGAGGATCTTCTTCATGGTGTTGTCTTCGATGAGTCGTTAGGGGTGTGTCAACCCGCGTTATGCGAGCGCTCTTCCTCAACGTCAACGCTGGCGTCGGCGTTGACGGCCGTCCCTACAATTCGGCGGTTCGTCCGGCCTCGATCCACGCCCCTGAAAGGCTTCCCGCCATGTCCAAGCACCTTTCGTCGACGGCCGTTGCCGCCCTACTCGCGACCGTCCTGATGGCGACCGCCACGGCGGCCGACAAGGTCAAGATCGGCTTCGTCAGCACCCTCTCGGGCCCCTCCGCCGCGCTCGGCGTCGACATCCGCGACGGCTTTCTGCTCGCCGTGAAGATGAACGGCGGCAAGCTCGGCGGCCTGCCTGCCGAGGTGCTGGTGAGCGACGACCAGTTCAAGCCCGACGTGGCCAAGGGCCTGTTCGAGAAGAACGTCAAGCGCGACAAGGTCGACTTCATGACCGGCGTGGTGTTCTCCAACATCATGCTGGCCGCTCTGCCCGAGGCGCTCGATGCCAACACCTTCTACCTGAGCCCGAATGCCGCCCCTTCCTCGATGGCGGGCAAGGACTGCAACCCGTTGTTCTTCGCGGTGGCCTGGCCCAACGACGCGTACCACGAGGCGGCCGGCCAGTTCGCCACGCAGCGCGGCATGAAGAGCGTCTACCTGCTGGCGCCCAACTATCAGGCCGGCAAGGACTCGCTCTCGGGCTTCAAGCGCACCTTCAAGGGCACGGTCGCGGGCGAGAACTACACCAAGCTCGGCCAGCTCGACTACGCCGCCGAGCTCGCCGAGATCCGCGCCGCCAAGCCGCAGGTGCTCTACGTCTTCTTGCCCGGCGGCATGGGCATCAACTTCATCAAGCAGTTCGTCGGCGCCGGCCTCGGCAAGGACATGACGCTGCTGCTGCCCGGCTTCAGCGCCGACCAGGACGTGATCGGGCCGGTGGGCGCCTCGATGTCGGGCCTCTTCAACACGGCGCACTGGTCGCCCGACTTCACGAACGCAGCGAACGTGAAGTTCGTCGACGCCTTCCGCAAGGAATATAGCCGCACGCCGACGATCTACGCGTCGCAGGGCTACGACACGGCGCAGCTCATCAACGCCGCGGTGCGCGACACCAAGGGCAAGCTCGAGGACCACGAGGCGGTGCGCAAGGCCTTGAAGGCGGCCAGGTTCGAGTCGGTGCGCGGCGCGTTCAAGTTCAACACCAACCAGTACCCGATCCAGAACTACTACGTGCGCACCGTCGGCAACGACGGCCACGGCGGCCTGATCAACAAGTCGTTCAACGACCCGATCCTCAAGGACCACGGCGACGCCTACGTGCAGTCCTGCGCGATGAAGTGAGCGTTCTCGCGCTCGAGCAGGCCCTCAACGGCCTGCAGTTCGGGCTCATGCTGTTCCTGCTCGCCGCGGGCCTGACGCTCGTGTTCGGCGTCATGGACATGATCAACCTGGCGCACGGCTCGCTCTACATGGTGGGCGCGTTTCTGGGCGCCTGGATCGTCGGCCTCACGGGCTCGTTCGGGCTCGGCATCGTCGGTGCTGTGATTGGCACCGCGATCTTCGGCATGGCGCTCGAATCGACGCTGCTGCGCTCGCTCTACGCACGCGATCACCTCTCGCAGGTGCTTGCCACTTTCGCGCTGATCCTGATCCTGAACGACGGCACGCGCATGGTCTTCGGCAACGATCTGCCGCTCTCGGCGCCCGAGGCGCTGGCCGGGCCGGTCGAGCTGCTGCCCGGCTTGTCGTACCCCGCGTACCGGCTCGTCATCATCGGCGCCGGGCTCGCGCTGGCCGCGCTGCTCTACGTGCTGGTGGCGAAGACGCGCATGGGTGCGCTGGTGCGTGCCGGCGCCTCCAACCGCGAGATGGCGACGGCCATGGGCGTCGACATCAAGCGGCTCTTCACGATCGTCTTCGGCATCGGCGCGGGCCTGTGCGCGGTGGCAGGCGTGCTGATGGGGCCGCTGCTCGCGGTGCAGGTGGGGATGGGCGAGAACATCCTGATCCTCGCCTTCGTCGTCATCGTCATCGGCGGCATCGGCTCGATCCGCGGCGCGCTGGTGGGCGCGCTGCTCGTCGGCGTGGTCGACACTTTCGGCCGCACCGTCATGCAGTCGCTGTTCCGCGAGTTCCTGCCGCCGCAGATGGCGAGCGCGGCCGGGCCCGCGGTGGCGTCGGTGGCGATCTACGTGTTCATGGCGGCGGTGCTGGCGATCAGGCCGCAGGGCTTGTTCCCGGCGCGCGGGTGAGATCCTTCGCTGCGCTCAGGATGACAGCCAGGCGGCATGTGTCGTGCGGGCGGGCCCTGTCGTGCGGGCGGGCCTTGTCGTGCGACCAGAGCTTGTCATGCTGAGCGAAGCGAAGCATCTGCGCGCCGCCGCGATCGTCGCCGCCGCCCTCTGCGTCCTCCTCGTCCCGTACCTCTTGCAGGCCGTCGGCGCCGATTACTACGTCAGCACCGCCGGCAAGATCGTCGTCTTCGCCATCGCCGCGACCAGCCTGAACCTCGTGCTCGGTTACGGCGGCATGGTCTCGTTCGGCCACGCCGCCTTCTTCGGGCTCGGGGCCTACGCCACCGGCGTGCTCATCAGCGAGGGCGTGACGAACGCCGGCGCGCATCTCGTCGCGACCGTGGCGGTGACGGCGCTGGCCGCGCTCGTCATCGGCGCGATCTCGCTGCGCACGCGCGGCGTCTACTTCATCATGATCACGCTCGCCTTCGGGCAGATGCTGTTCTACCTGGCGAACTCGATCAAGGGCTACGGCGGCGACGAGGGACTCAACATCCGCGTCCGATCGATGCTCGGCTTCGGCCTCGACCTGAAGGACGCGCCGACCTTCTACTACGTCGCGCTCGCCGTGCTCGTCGCCACGCTGCTCGGCCTGCGTGCATTCACGACCTCGGCGTTCGGCCGCGCCATCGTCGCCACGCGCGACGACGACGTGCGCGCCGAGGCGCTCGGCTTTGCGACCTACCGCTATCGCCTGATCCTCTTCGTCGTGGCCGGTGCGATCGCGGGCGTCGCTGGCGCGCTCTCCGTCAATCAGCAGGGCTACGTCAGCCCTTCGCTGCTGCACTGGACGCAGTCGGGCACGCTGATGGTGATGGTGATCCTCGGCGGCGTCGCCTCGCTGTGGGGCGGCGTGCTCGGCGCCGCGGTGCTCGTGCTGCTGCAGGAGACGCTCTCGGCGTACACCACCCACTGGGAGTTCTGGACCGGCTGGGTGCTGCTCGCCGTCGTGCTGTTCGCGCGGCACGGGCTCGCCGGGTGGCTCGCGACCTTGTGGCGGCGCGCGCGATGAATGCGATCCTCGAAGGCGCCGTGCTGCTCGACGTGCAACGCTTGTCCAAGCGCTTCGGCGGCGTCGTGGCCAGTGCCGGCGTCGACCTGCAGGTGCTCGCCGGCGAAGTGCATGCGCTGATCGGCCCGAACGGCGCGGGCAAGACGACGCTCGTCGCGCAACTCGCCGGGCAACTCAAATCCGACAGCGGCAAGGTCGTCTTCGCCGGCGAGGACATCACGCATCTCGCGCCGCACGCGCGGGCGCGACGCGGCCTCGCGCGATCGTTCCAGATCACGCGCCTCTTTCGCAGCTTCGACGTGCGCAGCAACGTGATGCTCGCGGTGCAGGCGGCCTCCTCCTTCGACACCGTCTCCCCTGCCCGTCATCCTGAGCAAAGCGAAGGATCTCATCCGGCGCCGAGATCCTTCGCTTTGCTCAGGATGACAAGCGGGGGAGCGTCGTCGTTCGCTTCGCTCAGGATGACAAGAGAGGAGGCGACAAAGGAGCGCGTCGACGAGGTGCTTGCCGAGATCGGCCTTATCGACAAGGCCGATGCGTCCATCGACGCGCTCTCGCACGGCGAGCAACGCGCCCTCGAAGTGGGCCTGGCCATCGCCAGCCGGCCGCGGCTCGTGCTGCTCGACGAACCCATGGCCGGCATGGGCCACGACGAGTCGCGGCGCATGGAAACGCTGATCGAGCGACTGCGCCTGCACACGACGGTGCTGCTCATCGAGCACGACGTCGATGCCGTGTTCCGCCTCGCCGATCGCGTGTCGGTGCTGGTGGGCGGGCAGGTCATCGCCAGCGGCGCGCCGGAAGCGGTGCGCCGCGATGCGGGCGTCGTCGAGGCCTACCTGGGCGAGGAATGAGCAACGTCGCCACGGTCGCTTCCGCCGCTGTCGAGCCTTTGCTCGAGGTGCGCGCGCTGCACGCGGGCTACGGCGCGAGCGAGGTGCTGCATGGCGTCGACCTGCACGTCGGGCCGGGCGAGGTCGTGGCGCTGCTCGGCAGGAACGGCATGGGCAAGACGACGCTGGTGCGCGCCGTCATGGGGCTCAACCGCGCGCGCAGCGGCGAGGTCTTTTTCGGCGGCGAGCGAATCGAGACGGAGCCGCCGCATCGCATCGCGCGTCGTGGCATCGGGCTCGTACCGGAGGGGCGACAGGTGTTTGCCAATCTGACCGTTCTGGAGCATCTGAATGCGTTCGAGCGGGCCGGGGTCGCCCCTCACCCCAGCCCTCTCCGCGCGCAGCGGGGAGAGGGAGAAAAGAGGTCGGGGGCGAGCGAGCGGATCGGGCGGGTGTTCGAGCTTTTTCCGCGGCTGTACGAGCGGCGGCGCCACCTCGGCAACCAGCTCTCCGGCGGCGAGCAGCAGATGTTGGCGATCGGCCGTGCCCTCGTCACCGAGCCGCGCCTCCTGATCCTCGACGAAGCCACCGAGGGCCTCGCGCCGCTGGTGCGCCACGAGATCTGGCGCTGCCTCGGCGCGCTGCGCGCCAGCGGCCAGGCGATCCTCGTCATCGACAAATACGTGCAGCGCCTGATCCAGCTCGCCGACCGGCATGTCATCCTCGAGAAAGGCCGCGTCGCGTGGACGGGCACGTCGGCCGAGCTCGACGCCGATCCGTCGATCTGGCAGGGTTACCTGGGAGTGTGACGACGATGACGTTTGCAAGCGACCCCGCGATCGACGCCGCCTACCGGCCGAGCGCGGCGCTGGCGCCCGGCGTGTTCGAGGCGAACATGGTCCTCTACCGGGAGCGCTCGGCCGAGGCTTATCGAACCCTGCCGCACGAGCGCGACCTCTGCTACGACGCGCAGAGCGGCCAGTGCCTCGACATCTTTCCCGCGCCCGGGCCGGGGCTGAAGCCGGTGTTCGTGTTCATCCACGGCGGCTACTGGCGCATGCTGAGCAAGAACGAATCGACCTTCATGGCTGGCGCGCTGACGCGCCGCGGCGTCAGCGTCGTCGCCGTCGACTACACGCTGGCGCCAGCGGTGAAGCTCTGCGAGATCGTGCGCCAGGTGCGCACGTCGATCGCCTGGCTGCACCAGAACGGCAGCGCGCACGGCATCGACCCGGCGCGCATCTTCGTCGGCGGCAGCTCGGCCGGCGGCCATCTCACCGGCGCGCTCGTCGCCGACGGATGGCGCGAGGCCATGGGCCTGCCCGAAGATGTGATCAAGGGCGCGATGCCGGTGAGCGGCATCTTCGATCTGGCGCCGTTGTCGAAGTCTTTCGTCAACGCATGGATGGACTTCAGCGCCGACGAGATCCAGGACCTGAGCCCGATCCATCACCTGCCGCCGCGGCCTTGCAAGATGGTCCTGACCTGGGGCGAGAACGAGACGAGCGGCTTCAAGGACCAGTCGCGCGACTACCTCGCGGCCTGTCAGAGCGCGGGATTCAGTGCCGACGCGATCGAGATTCCCGGCCGCAATCACTTCGACGTCATCCTCGACTGGTGCGACGACGACTCGACGATGACCGAGCTCTGCGCGGCGATGATCCTGAAAGCCAACTAGATTACACGGCGCATCGACTCGTGTACACTAGTTTTATTACACGAAAGCTGTCATGAAAAACATCACACTGACGGCGGATGAAGAGTTGATCGAAGCGGCGCGGGCACGCGCCCGCTCGGAGAACACTACGCTCAACGAGCAGTTCCGCCGCTGGCTCCGCGACTACGCGCGCCAGCAACGCATGCAGCATTACGAGCAAGTCATGACCGGTCTTCGCGGCAAGGTCGTCGTGGGCCGCAAGCTCTCGCGGGACGAGATGAATGAGCGTTGACGCGTTCATCGACACCAACGTCTTGATATATCAACTCGACGCCGCCGACCCGCGCAAGCACGCCATCGCCGAACGCATCGTCCGCGACGCGGTTGCCGATGAGACCGGCTGCATCAGCTTTCAGGTTGTCCAGGAGTGCCTGAATACGGTTCTTCGCAAGGCGGAACTCAAGCTCGACCCTGCCAGCGCACGAGCCTATCTCGACACCGTTCTCGCTCCTATGTACAAGGTGCACGACAGCCTGGCGCTCTATCGTCGTTCGCTTGACCTGCAAAAGCGTTTCAGGTTCAGCTATTACGACGCATTGATCGTCGCCGCAGCCCTGGAAAGCGGCTGCAAGCGACTCCTCAGCGAAGATCTGCAGCATGGCCAACGCATCGAGACCCTGAAGATCGAGAACCCGTTCAAGGCATAGCCAGCACTCTTCGATCCTCGCGGCAAGAAAGCCCCTTCATGAAGATCATCAAGCTCGGCCGCACCGGTCTCGACGTTTCCCGCATTTGCCTCGGCTGCATGAGCTATGGCGAGCCCGAGCGCGGCAACCATCCGTGGACGCTGGGCGACGCGGCGAGCCGGCCCTTCATCAAGAAGGCGCTCGACCTCGGCATCAACTTCTTCGACACCGCGAACGTCTATTCCGACGGCACCAGCGAAGAGATCGTCGGCAAGGCCCTTGTCGACTACGCGCGGCGCGGCGAGATCGTGCTGGCGACCAAGGTGAACGGCCGCATGCACAAGGGCGCGAACGGCGCCGGCCTGTCGCGCAAGGCGATCTTCGCCGAGATCGACGCCAGCCTGAAGCGTCTCGGCACGGACTACGTCGACCTCTACCAGACGCACCGCTGGGACTACAGCGTGCCGATCGAGGAGACGCTCGAGGCGCTGAACGACGTGGTGC
>JBBRLS010000087.1:0-7838 GCA_038231215.1 Burkholderiales bacterium
CATCAGCTTGGCGCGCTCTTCGCCCATCGAAGCCTCGACGACGGCGCGGCGCGACAACACGACGTTGTTGCGCTTGCGGTCGAGCTTGATGACCTTGAACTCCATCGTCTTGCCTTCGAACGGCGTCATGTCCTTGACCGGGCGCGTGTCGAGCAGCGAGCCGGGCAGGAAGGCGCGGATGCCGTTGACGAGGACGGTGAGGCCGCCCTTGACCTTGCCGTTGACGGTGCCGGTGACGAACTCGCCCGACTCGAGCGAGTTCTCGAGCGAGAGCCAAGAGGCGAGGCGCTTGGCCTTGTCGCGCGACAGGATGGTGTCGCCGTAGCCGTTCTCGACGGCGTCGATGGCGACCGAGACGAAGTCGCCGGGCTGGACTTCCAGCTCGCCGATGTCGTTCTTGAATTCTTCGATCGGAACGTAGGCTTCCGACTTCAGGCCGGCGTTGACCACCACGAAGTTGTGTTCGACGCGGACCACCTCGGCGGTGATGACCTCGCCGGTGCGCATCTCCGCTTTCTTGAGCGAATCTTCGAACATCGCCGCGAACGAATCGGGGGCGAACGAGGGGGCAGGCGTGGCGGCGACTTGAGCTTGGGACATGGGGCTTGAATTTCCGTGCGACCGCTTTTGCGAAAGAGGCCGCGGGTTAGGTTGTCGATCCGACGCTTCGATGTGCCTTGCGGCACGAGGAGGGAAAGCGGCGGGCCCGACCTCTAGACCGGCGATCGGTCGAAAGGCCTGCGCTTCTGCCAGGCTTCTAGCACCACATCGACCGAGGCTTCGATCGAGAGCGCAGAGTTGTCCAGCAAGAGCGCGCCTTCAGACGGCACAAGAGGCGAGGCGCTGCGATTCCGGTCGCGCGCGTCTCTGGCCTCGAGGTCTGCCCGAAGACCGTCGATATTAGCGGAAATACCCTTTGAAATCAATTGCTTGTAGCGACGCTCGGTGCGTTCGGCGGGGCCCGCGGTGAGAAAGACCTTGAGCTCGGCATCGCGGAACACGACGCTGCCCATGTCGCGGCCGTCGGCGACGAGTCCCGGAACGTGCCGAAAGGCGAGTTGAACGTCGAGCAGCACGGCGCGAACGGCTGGCCAGGCGGAGATCCGCGAGGCCATGGCGCCGACCTCTTCGCGGCGAAGCAAGTCGCTGACGTCGCGGCCATCGAGGAAGCAGCGATCGGCGTCGAAGTCGAGGTCGAGCCCGCCGGCCAACGCTGCAAGCGCTGGCTCGTCGTCGGCAACGACGCCGGCGTCTAGCGCGGCCACCGCGGTGGCACGATAGACCGCACCGGAGTCGAGCAGCCGATAGCCGAGCGCGGCGGCGACGGCGCTGGCCAGTGTGCCCTTGCCCGAGGCCGTCGGCCCGTCGATGGCGAGCACGGGAATCGCCTTGCGCGCCGCGCTGGCTACAGAGAACAGCGCTTCGAAGTAGTCGGGCCAGGTCTTGCCGACGCAGCGCGGGTCGAGGATGCGCACCGGCACCGGCACCGGCACCGGCTTTGCGCCGGCGGCGAGCGGGTTGAAGGCTGCCAACGACATCGCCATCGCCATGCGATGGTCGTCGTAGGTCGCGACGCTGGCCGCGCGCCAGGTCGCAGGCGGCGTGATGGACAGGAAGTCGGCGCCTTCTTCGACGGTTGCGCCGACCTTGCGCAACTCGGTGGCCATCGCCGCGAGGCGATCGGTTTCCTTGACGCGCCAGCTCGCGATATTGCGAAGGTGAGAAGTGCCGCCGGCGAATAGCGCCATCGATGCGAGCGTCATCGCGGCGTCGGGCAGCGCATTGCAGTCGAGATCGATCGCGGCGAGCGGCCAGCGACCGCGTCGCACATCGAGCCAGCCGTCGCCGGACTCGATGATCGCACCCATCGCACGGGCCGCGTCGGCAAAGGCGATGTCGCCCTGGATGGAAGAGCTGTCGACGCCCTCGATGCGCAAGGGCGCCTCGACCGCAGCGATGGCGGCAGCGGCGATGAAGTACGACGCCGACGACGCGTCGCCCTCGACGACGAAGCGTCCAGGGGAGCGCAACACCTGGCCGCCGCGAAGACGAAATCCCTGCGCGCCTTCGCGTTCGACCTCGATGCCGAACGCAGCGAGCAGCTTCAGCGTGATCTCGACATAGGGCTTCGAGATCAGCTCGCCATCGACCTCGATCACGGCATCGGTCGGGTCGGTGCGCAAGGGCAGCGCGAGCAGCAGCGCGCTGAGGAACTGGCTCGACACGTCGCCGCGCACACGGATCGGCTCGCCCAGCGAAAGCGGCCTGGTACCGGCCGACACGCGCAGGGGCGGATAGCCTTCGCGCCCCAGGCATTCGACGCTGCAGCCCAAGGCACGCAAGGCGTCGACGAGATCGCCGATCGGTCGCTCGTGCATGCGCGGCGTGCCGCGCAGCTCGAAGCTCGCGCCGGTCGACGCGGCGACGATGGCCAGCGCCGCGCTGAGCGGCCGCATCGCCGTGCCGGCGTTGCCGAGAAAAAAGGTCGCCTGCTGCAGGGTCGGGCGCGCGCCCGCGCCGTGCACGATCAGGCGATCGGGCTCGGCCTCGATGCGGCAGCCGAGCTGCACCAGCGCGTCGAGCATGACGCGCGTGTCGTCGGAATGGAGCAGGCCCTCGATGACCGTCGTTCCGGTCGCGAATCCGGCCAGCAGCAGGGCGCGGTTGGAGATGCTTTTCGAGCCCGGCACGCGAACCGTGCCGGCGACGCCGGAAAGCGGCGGGATGTCGAGAAAGCGGGTCGTGAACACGCGGTCGTTCCGGAGGCGTGCAGGCAGCGCGGGTCAGCGGTGCGTGTTCGGCGTCGCCGCGTTCATCTGCCAGTTCGCGCGCGCATCGCTGGCGCTGCGGATCAAGGCCTCGAGCGCCTCGGTGTTGCCGGTCTTGACGACGTGCTCCATGGCGTCGAGCGCGTGCCGGAAGCGCTGCGTCTGCTTCAGGATTTCTTCGCGGTTGGCCATCAGGATGTCGCGCCAAACTTCGGGGTTGCTCGCGGCGATGCGCGTGAAGTCGCGAAAGCCCGGTCCGCCCAGCGAGAGGTAGTCGCGCCCGGCCGGCTGCCGCGACACCGAGTTGAAGTAGGCGAAGGCCAGGATGTGCGGCAGGTGACTCACCGCCGCGAACGCCGCGTCATGGTTCTCGGGCGTCATGCGCAGCACGTGGGCGCCGATCGCGGCCCAGCAGTCCGTCGCCTTCTGCACCAGTTCGGGCGAGGTCTTGGGCAGCGGCGTGAGGATCACCTGGCGGCCCTGGAACAGCGCCGCGTCGGCATGGGCGATGCCGGCCACTTCCTTGCCGGCGATCGGATGCGCCGGCACGAAGGAGACGATGCGGTCCTTCAGCACACGGCGCGCCGCATCGACGACGTCGCGCTTGGTCGAGCCGACATCCATCATCAGCGCGCCCGGCTCGACGAGGTGGCGGATCGCCTTGAAGATCGCCTCGGTCGACGAGACCGGCACGGCGATCAGCACGATGTCCGAGCCCGACACCGCGAGCAGCGCCGATTCGGCGGCGATGTCGATGACGCCGAGGCGGCGCGCCTCCTCCGTCGTCGAGGGCGACTTGCTGTAGCCGACGACGCGCTTCACGAGGCCGGCGCGCTTGAGCGCGAGCGCGAACGACCCGCCCATCAGGCCGCATCCGATCACGCCGAGTTGTTGGAACATTGAGGGATCAGTGCGAGTCGACGGGATAGGTGCCGAGCAGTTTGAAGAACGAAGAAACCTCGCGCAGTTCCTTCAACGCGGCGGCGACCTCGGGCTGGTCGGGATGGCCCTGCAGGTCGACATAGAAGTAGTACTCCCATTGGCCCGAGCGGGCCGGGCGCGACTCGAACCGTGTCATCGAGACGCCGTGCACCTTGAGCGGCACCAGCATGTCGTGCACCGCGCCGGGTCGGTTCGGTACCGAGACGACGAGGCTGGTGCAGTCGTGTCCCGACGCCTTGGGCTGCGGCTGCGCCGAAGGATGCGCGACGATGGCGAAGCGCGTGCGGTTGTGCGCGTCGTCCTGGATGGCCGGCGCGACGATGTGCAGGCCGAACTCGCTGGCCGCGCGCTCGCTGGCCAGCCCGGCCAGGCGCTCGTCGAGGCTGGCCAGGCGGGCACCTTCGGCATTGCTCGCCACCGGCCGCCGCTCGGCGTTGGGCAGATGGTGGCTGAGCCAGGCGTGGCATTGCGCGAGCGCCTGCGGATGCGCGCAGACGGCGACGATGCCTTCGCTCGAATCGATGCGGCGCAGCAGGTTGTGGCGGACGTAGAGGCTGGTCTCTCCGACGATGATGAGCGGCGTCGTCAGGAACAGGTCGAGCGAGCGAGTGACCACGCCCTCGCTCGAATTCTCGACCGGCACGACGCCGAAGTCGGCGGCGCCGGCGCTCGTCGCATGGAACACCTCGTCGGCGTTGGCACACAGCACCTTGACGATCGAAGAGCCGAAGTAGCCGAGCGCCGCCAGCTCGCTGAAGGTGCCGGCGGGGCCGAGATAGGCGACGCGCGTCGGCGTCTCGAGCGCGCGGCAGGCGGACATGATCTCGCGCCAGATCGGCGCCACGCTCGCCGTCGGCAACGGGCCGGCGCTGGCTGCCTTCAGGCCGTCGATGACGGCGGCTTCGCGTTCGGGGCGGAAGGCCGGCGAGCCTTCGGCACGCTTCAGTGCGCCGACTGCCTTGGCGACTTCGGCACGCCGGTTGAGCAGGGCGAGCAATTCGAGGTCAAGCGCGTCGATCCGGGCGCGGAAAGCGCCGAGGTCGGGCTCTCGGCCGGGCTCGGTCGTCGTCATGGCGAACGGCGCGAGGCCTACTTGCCGCTGGCCCTGGCGGCGGAAGGCAAGGCCCGCGCCGGCGGCGTGGAGGATCCTGCGGGCCCGGCAGGTGTCGCCGGCGGCACACCGAAGATCAAGCGGATGCGGCCGTCGAGTGCCTGCACCTTCGGGTCGACCACGGGTCGCGCGTCGGCGAGCAGCTTCTGGATGAAGGTGTTGCGCGCGTCGGGGCCGATCTGCTGGTACTTCTTGTTCACCGGCGATTCGAGCCAGGCGAGGAGCTGCTTCAGCTCGTCTTCGGTCATCTTCTCTTCGAGCGCCGCGCCGATCGTCGAGGGTGCGATGCGCAGGGCGCGCTCGCGCACCAGCGGGTAAGCCTCGTCGACGTACTTCTTCACCTCGGCCTCGATCGCCTTGCCCATTGCCTCGCGCTTGTCGGGCGCCACCTGGCGCTGCAAGGCGAGGCCGGCCTCTTGCATCATCTGCGCCGCCGGGCGCTCGACGAGGTTGCGCGCCACGCCTTCGATCTCGGTCTGCTGGATCTGCAGGATCTTCTGCACCAGCTCCTTCTTGGTCGCGCTCTGCGCCGCCGCGCCGCTTGCGAACGCGAGGGCAATGCACGCACCGACCATCCGGATCGCAACGAGGCGGGTCACGATGCATCTCCTTCGGGCGCAGCAGCGTCGCCTTCGGGCTCACCCGGTTCGCCGGGCTCTGCGGTGTTCTCCTCCGCGGCGTCGTTCTCGACGATGCGCTGCAGGCCGATCAGCTTGGCGCCGTCGTCGAGCGCGATCAGCGTCACGCCCTGCGTCGCCCGACCCAGCTCGCGGATCTCGGCGACGCGCGTGCGCACCATGACGCCGCTGTCGGTGATGAGCATGATCTCGTCGTCGCCGCGCACCAGCGTCGCGGCGACGACCTTGCCGTTGCGCTCCGATTGCTGGATCGCGATCATTCCCTTGGTGCCGCGGCCATGCCGCGTGTATTCGGCGATGCTGGTTCGCTTGCCGTAGCCGTTCTCAGTGGCGGTGAGCACGCTTTGCGTCTCGTCCTCGGCGACCAGCATGGCGATGACGCTCTGCGTCGGCTCGAGCGCCATGCCGCGCACGCCGCGCGTCGCCCGGCCCATGGCGCGAACGTCCTTCTCGTCGAAGCGCACCGCCTTGCCGCCGTCGCTGAACAGCATCACGTCGTGCACGCCGTCGGTGAGCGCCGCGCCGATCAGATAGTCGCCGTCGTCGAGGTCGACGGCGATGATGCCGGCCTTGCGCGGGTTGCTGAACTCGTCGAGCGGGGTCTTCTTGACGACGCCCTGCGCCGTCGCCATGAAGATGAAGTGATCGGCCGGGAAGGTGCGAAAGCCGCCGGTCAGCGGCAGCACGACGTTGACCTTCTCGCCGGCCTGCAACGGGAACATGTTGACGATCGGCCGGCCGCGCGATCCGCGCGAGCCCTGCGGCACTTCCCACACCTTCAGCCAGTAGACGCGGCCGAGCGTCGTGAAGCAGAGGATGTAGTCGTGCGTGTTGGCGATGAAGAGCTGCTCGACCCAGTCGTCTTCCTTGTTCTGCGTCGCCTGCTTGCCGCGCCCGCCGCGTTTTTGCGCCCGGTATTCCGAAAGCGCCTGACTCTTCACGTAGCCGGTGTGCGAAAGCGTGACGACCATGTCGGTCGGCGTGATCAGGTCCTCGGTGCCGAGGTCGAGCGCGTTGTGCTCGATGACGCTGCGCCGCGCGCCGAGCTTGGTCTGGCCGAACTCCTGCTTCAGCGCGGCAAGCTCGTCGCCGATGATGGTGGTGACGCGCGCCGGCGTTGCCAGGATGCCGAGCAGGTCGGCAATCTCGGCCATCACGTCGCGGTACTCGCCGATGATCTTGTCCTGCTCGAGCCCGGTCAGGCGTTGCAGGCGCATCTGCAGGATCTCGGAAGCCTGATCGTCCGAAAGGCGATAGAGGCCATCGGCCTGCAAGCCGAAGTTGGGCGAGAGGCCATCGGGCCGATAAGCGTCGCGGCCACCGACCGTCCCGGTGCCGACGCGCGCGAGCATCTCGCGCACCATCGTCGAGTCCCAGCTCTTGCTCATCAGCGCGCTCTTGGCGACCGGCGGCGTCGGCGAGCTCTTGATCGTCTCGATGAACTCGTCGATGTTGGCCAGCGCCACCGCCAGGCCTTCGAGCACGTGGCCGCGCTCGCGCGCCTTGCGCAGCGCGAACACGGTGCGCCGCGTCACCACCTCGCGCCGGTGCTCGAGGAAGATCGAGATCAGGTCCTTGAGATTGCAGAGCTTCGGCTGGCCGTCGATCAACGCCACCATGTTGATGCCGAAGGAATCCTGGAGCTGCGTCTGCTTGTAGAGGTTGTTCAGCACGACCTCGGGCACCTCGCCGCGCTTCAACTCGATGACGACGCGCATCCCTGACTTGTCGCTCTCGTCCTGGATGTGGCTGATGCCCTCGAGCTTCTTCTCGTGAACCAGCTCGGCCATGCGCTCGAGCAGGTTCTTCTTGTTCACCTGATACGGGATCTCGTCGACGATGATGGCTTGGCGCTGGCCCTTGTCGATGTCCTCGAAGTGGCACTTGGCGCGCATCACGACGCGGCCGCGGCCGGTGCGGTAGCCCTCGCGCACGCCGCCCAGGCCATGGATGATTCCGGCGGTCGGAAAGTCGGGCGCCGGGATGATCTCCATCAACTCGTCGATCGACGCGCCCGGATTCTTCAGCAGGTGCTGGCAGGCGTCGACGACCTCGTTCAGGTTGTGCGGCGGAATGTTCGTCGCCATGCCGACGGCGATGCCGCCGGCGCCGTTGACGAGCAGGTTGGGCAGCTTCGAGGGCATGACCAGCGGCTCGGACTCGCTGCCGTCGTAGTTGGGCCCGAAGTCGACCGTCTCCTTGTCGAGATCGGCGAGCATCTCGTGCGCGATCTTGGCCAGGCGGATCTCGGTGTAGCGCATCGCCGCCGCGTTGTCGCCGTCGACCGAGCCGAAGTTGCCCTGGCCGTCGACCAGCATGTGGCGCATCGAGAAGTCCTGCGCCATGCGCACCAGCGTGTCGTAGACCGACTGGTCGCCG
>JBBRLS010000088.1:0-7805 GCA_038231215.1 Burkholderiales bacterium
GCGACGAACTCGCCCGCGTCCACGGTCAGGTCAATGTCGTTCAGCGCGGTCGTCTCGACCTCGTCGGAGCGGTAGACGCGGCAGACCTGTTCGAGCGCGATCATGATGGGCTTCCTTGACGGAGGATGAGGCTGTTCTGCGCCTTGAAGGCGGCGATGCCCGAGGTGACGATGCGCTCACCGGGGTGGAGGCCGGAGAGGATTTCGACCTGCATCGGCGTCCGCCTGCCCACCGCGATCGCGCGGCGGATGGCGTGCGCATCGGTGTCGAAGACGAACGCGGTGGTGCCGCCCGCGTCGAGCCACGGCCCGGCGGGGGCGACGATCGCGCTATGCGTCGCCCCGAGCGCGATCCGCGCGTCGACCGATTGCCCCCGGCGCAGCGCGGGAGGCGCACCGTCAAAGGCGAGCTCCACGCGGAAGCGGCCGCTGACCACCTGCGGCAGCACCTTGGCAACGGTGAGCCGCGCGGGGGTGCCGTCGATGTCGGCCAACGCGAACTGGCCGGGGGTCAGCCGTGCGAGATAGAACTCGTCCACGTCACCCACCAGCTTGTACGCGCCTTCGGAATCGATCTGTCCGATCGGATCGCCGGGCTTCAGCGTCTGGCCGGGCTGGAGCGTGAACGCGGTCAGCCGCCCGCCGACCGGCGCACGCAGCACGAGCGTGTCCAGCCCGGCGCGCACCTGCGCGAGGGAGACGCGCAGCAGCGTCCCCGTCTCGGTCAGCCGCGCCGCCTCGGTCCCGGCGGCCGCATTTTCGCCGCCGCGATTGTGCTGGAGCGCGGCCAAGCGTTCGCGCCGGAAAGCGACCTCGCGGCGATACGGCTCGACATTGGCGAGCGCGACGATGCCCTTGGCGTAAAGTGTCTCGCGTTGCGCCAGGTCGTGCTCGGCGCGCAGCAGTTCGTTGTTGGCGGCGGCGATGCCGTCCCCCACCTCGGCGTTGCCGCGCCGTAGTGCGAGTTCCTGCGCGGCCAGATCGCCCAGTCGTGCGGCGATCTCCGCCTCGCGGCTCGCGACTTCGAGGCGCAGTGTGGGGTTGGCGAGGTGCGCGAGCGGCTGGGCGGCCGTGACGAGCGCGCCATCGGCGGCGTCGCGCACCGCGACGGTGCCGCCGCTGGTCGCGGACACGACTACGCTGGTGAGTGGAGCGACCTCGGCGCGCAGCGGCAGGTAATCCTGGAACGGCGCGCGCACGACCGCCGCGCTGTCGATCGCGGACGCATCCACCACCAGCGCATCGCGCGCGGGAAGCAGCCAAACAACGAGCGCGGCGATCGCGGCGACCCCAAGCGCGAGGCCGAGCCAGCGCAGCCAGCGCGGGCGGCGCACGCGCACGATGCGGCGGTCCATCGCGGGGGGCGGGGCGAGGCGAGCTTCAGACACGCTGCGAAGATACCCCGTGCGGGGGAGCGGGCGAAAAGTGTTGGAGTTGTGCGCCTTCCACCGTCCGCCAGGGCTGGCGTCCGCACCCACTTTGTATCAGGTGTCCATTTCCGGACATGCCCGACGCCCCGTCAACCCCGATCGCGGTCCTCTTCATCGACGACGACCCCGACGTTGTCGCGGCCGCGCGCCTGCTGCTCGAACGGCGCGGCATGGCGTTCGCCGCCGCCGCCTCGCCCGAGGCCGCGTGGATCGCGCTCGCGCAACGCCGTCCCGACGTGATCCTGCTCGACCTCAACTTCGCCCGATCGCAGACCGATGGCGCGGTCGGCCTCGAACTACTCGCGCGCCTCCTGCTCGCCGATCCAACTGCGGCGGTCGTCGTAGTGACCGGCCATAGCGGCGTCGCGGTCGCGGTCGCCGCGATGCGCGGCGGCGCGGCGGACTTCTTAATGAAGCCGTGGAATAATGAGAAACTGGTGGATACGATTGCCAAGGCCGCCAACCTGTCGCGCGCGCGGCGCGGTGCGGCGGACTCGCGCCCTGAACCGACGCCGATCCTGGGCGAAAGCCCCGCGATGGTCGCGGTCCGCGCGCTCGTCGCCAAAGTGGCGCGTAGCCGCGCGGCCGTGCTGGTGCACGGACCCCCGGGCACGGGCAAGACGCTGGTCGCGCACGCGCTGCACGCGGGCACCGGCGCGCCGCTGACGGTGATTGATGCGCGCGACGCGGGCGAGACCCTCGATGCGAGGTTAGCGAACGCAAACGAGGGCACGTTGCTGATTGAAGACGTCGACGCGCTTGCGCCCACCGCGCAGGCGCGTGTCGCGCGTGGGCTTGCGAGCGATCGGACCATCCGTCCCATTGCGACAACGCGCGTGGCGCTGGACGAACTGCGCGCCGGCCATGGGCTCGACGACGCGCTGCTCTTCGCGCTCGCGACCGTCGAGATCGCATTGCCGCCACTTCCCGAACGCCCCGGCGACGCGCGCCTGCTCGCGGCCCACTATCTACGCCTGCTCGCCGCGCGGTACGGGCAAGCGCCGCGCCCACTCGAGTCCGACGCCGCGCTTGCGATCGACGCCGATCCCTGGCCGGGAGGTGTGCGCCAGCTTATCGCCGCGTGCGAGCGCGCCGTCGTGCTCGGCGAGGGGGACACCCATACCCTCGCGCACTTCGCGCTCTCGGCACCCGCGTCGGCGCCCCAGCCACGCGCGATCGCTACCAGCCTCAATCTCGCCCAGAGCGAGCGCGCGCTGGTCGAGGCGGCACTGAAGCGCAACGCCTACAATGTCAGTCGCGCCGCCGAGGCGCTGGGTCTGACGCGCGCCGCCCTTTATCGGCGCATGGATAAGCATGGCCTTTAGCCGTTGGCGCGCGGGGGCGAGCGCACTCGCCCTGATCGTGTGCGGCGCGGCGGGAGCTTACGCGGTGTCGGCTCATCTCCCCGCGCTCGCGCTAGTGGCAGCGGGTGCGAGCGGGGGGCTGGTCGCGAGCGCAGTGTCCGTCTCCGCGCGTATCCAGCGCACGCCACCAGCCTACGATAGCAACCGCGCTGAACGAGCGCGCCGTTGGCTCGGCGCAATCGTCGATCGCGCACCGACGCCGCTGATCGGCATCGAGGGCGAGCGGCTGACCGCCCTTAATCGCGCGGCCCGCACGCTCTTCCGCACCGACGAGCTTATCGCGGCGTCGCCCGTGCTCGCGAACGCGCTCGACGGTTCCGACCCCCGGACGACGACGATTGCCCTCGATGCCAGCGAGCGGCGTTTCCAGGTCGCATCGAGCGAGGTCGAGGGCTTCGGCCGCATTGCCAGCTTGACCGATATCACCGCCGAACTCCGCGTCGCGGAGGCTGCCGCCACGCGCGATCTCATGCGCGTGCTCAGCCACGAAATCATGAACGGCATGGCACCCATCGCCTCGCTCGCCGCCAGCGCGGCCGAACTTGTCCGCGCGCCCGATCTCGATCCCGTGACGCTGGCGGACGCGGTGGACACGATCGCGCGCCGCGCCGCAGGGCTTGTACGTTTCACGACCGGCTTTCGCGCACTGGCGCGCCTGCCACCGCCCGAGCGCACCGAGGTGCGCCTGGACACAATATTTGGCGACATCACCCACATGTTTGATACGCGCTGGCCAGGCGCGTCGATCTCTCTTCAGCACGAGATCGCACCCGAGGGTATAAGCGTCCTCGCCGACTCCGATCAACTCGCCGCCGCGCTCTGGGCGCTGATCGACAACGCGGTCGAGGCGATCGGCGCACACGGAGGCACGATACGGATCGAGGCGCGGCGAAGCGGGAATGGAACCAGTATCACCGTTTTAGACGATGGTCCTGGTGTGGACGCACATCAGGCCCAAGCGATCTTCGCACCTTTCTTTAGCACCAAGGCGGCGGGTTCGGGCGTAGGACTCAGCCTCGCCCGGGACATCCTGCGCGCCCATGGCGGCGACCTCGAACTCCTGACTGGAAACAAACGGCGCGGCGCAGCTTTCCGGGCGACTCTCTTCTAGGACGGCCACTCGGCCTAATCATCGGCGACCCCTTGAGTGCACGAGCGCCGTCGCTCTCCATGCACCATCGGTGACGTGAAAGCTTCGCCGAAGGTGTGCACTAAACCCCTCTGATTTCGCCCTTCAAGAAGCCCGCTTTCCCGGACCTTGCGCGGCTCCGAACATCTGTGCACTAAACTACAGTATAGTGCGCGGATGAGGTGACCAGGAGCGGTGACGACGAGGGTGGCGATCTACGCGCGCGTATCGACGGGCGAGCAGAGCGCGGAGGTGCAACTGCGCGAGTTGCGCGCCTATACCGGGCATCGCGGGTTCCAGGTCACCCGCGAGTATGTCGACCAGGCTTCGGGTGACGTGCGACGACGCAGACGCGCGCCCGAGTTCGAGGCTTTGATGGCGGACGCGCGTCGGCGGCGCTTCGACTGCGTGCTGGTGTGGAAGTACGACCGCTTCGCGCGCACGCTCGGCGCGCTGATCGCGGCCTTGCAGGAATTCCGAGATCTCGGCGTCGATTTCATCAGCCATACCCAGGCGATCGACACGACGACGCCGATGGGCCGATTGTTCTTCCACGTCATCGGCTCGTTCGCCGAGTTCGAGCGCGAGGTCATCGTCGAACGCGTCAAGGCCGGGCTGGCCAACGCGCGCGCCAAGGGCAAGCGGCTCGGCCGTCCGGTGATGGACCCCGGGGCCGCCGGTCGCATTACCGCGCTCCGGACCAGCGGTATGAGCCTGCGCGCGATCGCAGCCGCCGAAGGGCTGTCGGCGTCGGGCGTCCGTAAGATGCTGCTGCGCACCCCGCCCGCTCTCGGCCTGAAAGGCTGACCGTGCCGACGCTCGCCGACACCGCCTATCCACGGCTGCGCGCAAGCCCAGACGATACCGAGCTCGCCAACGCATTCACACCAAGCCCGGAGGAGCTGGTCTTCGCGGCCAAGCGAACTCGCCAGCCCGGTCCGCGTTTGGCGCTCATCGTCATGCTGAAAACGTTCCAGCGGCTTGGATATTTCGTGCAGCCGAGCGACGTGCCGCCACCGATTCTCGCCCATGTCGCCACGACGGCGGGATTGGGCCACTCGGTGGCGGAGTTCGGTACCTATGATGCGACGTCGAGCTACCGGACGAGACTGATGGCGCTCGTGCGCGAGTATGTCGGCGTCGCCGCCTACGGCCTGGCGGCACGCAAAGCTGCGACGATCGCGGCGATCGATGCCGCGCGCGGTCGCGACGACCTGGCCGACATCGTCAACAGCACGGTCGAGGAACTGGCGCGCCGACGCTTCGAGCTGCCGGCATTCGGCACGCTCCTGAAGATCGCGCGCACCGCTCGATCCCTCGTCAATCGTGGCTACCACCGGCAGGCCTCCGGCGCGATGACGCCGGAAACCCGCGAGCGGCTTCTGGCGCTGCTCACCGTGCCCAACGACGAACCCCGCTCGGCATGGGACGCGGTGAAATCGGATCCCGAACGCCCGAGCCCGGCGCGGATGCGCGCGTTTCTCCTGCATCTGCGCTGGTTACGCGATCAAACTGCCAATGACGCGCTCGCCGGCATCCCCGACCAGAAGCTCCGACAATTCGCGGCCGAGGCGCGCAGCCTCAACGCCGCCGACCTGTCGCGGATGCCAGAAGCCAAGCGCCTGACGCTCGTCGCGGCGCTCCTGCGACGGCGCGCCGCCGCCGCGCTGGACGAGGCGGCCGAGATGTTCGTGCGGCTGACCGCGCGCATGCACAACCGCGCGAAGGAGGCCCTCGACGAGCATCTGAAGCGCCACGCCGACGAGACCGACGCGCTGGTCGCCCTTCTCCGCGAGGCGGTAATCGCCGCCAAAGGCGTGGGCGACCCGGCGGCGAGGCTCGCGGCGGTAGATGCGTTGCTGTTGCCCGATGCCGACGGCGTCATCGAACGCTGCGAGGCGCACGCCGCACTTGCCGGCGGCAATCATCTGCCGCTGCTCGGCCGCTTCTACAAAGGCCAGCGCGCCGCCTTCATCCGCTTCCTTGAGCACGCGAGCCCCGTTTCGACTTCGCAGGACCGCTCGGTCGAGAGCGCGATCGGCTTTTTGCTCGACCATCGGACGCACCGGCACCCGAAACTCGCCGTGGTGCGCGAGGAAGGACGCGGCCGCAATCGCATGGCCGTGAGCCTCGTCGACCTGTCGTTCGTGCCCGACAAATGGTGGCCCCTCGTCACCGGGCAGAAAGGCCGCGAGCCCGCACCCCGCGAGGTCGATCGCCGCTACTTCGAGCTATGCCTGTTCACGCAGGTGGTCAACGAGCTGAAGTCGGGCGACCTCTGCCTGCCCGGCTCGGACGATTATGGCGACTACCGCGACCAGCTCGTCTCGTGGGAGGACTATCATCGCGACGTGGGCACCTACGCCACGCAGGCCGGCGTCTCGGCCGACCCCGCGACGTTCGTCGCCGAGCTGAAGGCCAGGCTCGCCGAGGTCGCGAGCGAGGTCGACCGCTCGTTCCCGGACAACGAGTTCGTCGAAATAGTCGGCGGCAGGCCGGTGATCGGCCGCTTGCGCGCCAGGCCCGCACCCGAAGGGGCGGACCGTCTCGAGCGGCTCCTGAAGGAGCGGATCGCGCCCGTCGGCATTCTCGACGCGCTCGCCGAGACCGAGCACTGGCTTGGCTGGACGCGCGCGTTCAAACCCGTCTCGGGGTTCGAGGCCAAGCTTGACCGCCCGCGCGAGCGCTATTTGTCCACCACGTTCTGCTACGGCTGCGGCCTTGGTCCGACCCAGGCGGCGCGGTCCTTGAAGGGGCTCGACCGTCGTCATGTCGCCTTCGTCAACCAGCGGCATGTGACCGAGGAAACGCTCGACGAGGCGATTACGTCGGTCATCGACGCCTATGCCGCGATCGGCCTGCACAAACATTGGGGATCGGGCGAGAGCGCGTCGGCCGACGGCATGAAGTGGAACGTTCACCCCGCCAGCCTCATGACCGAATACCATATCCGCTACGGCGGCTATGGCGGGATCGGCTACTATCTCGTTTCCGACACCTACATCGCGCTGTTCTCCAGGTTCATCGCCTGCGGCGCTTACGAGGGCCATTCGATCCTCGACTTCGTCGCCGAAAACCGCTCGGCCATCCAGCCCTCGACCGTGCACGCCGACACGCACGGCCAGTCGGCACCGATTTTCGGCCTCGGGCACCTGCTCGGCATCGAACTGATGCCGCGCATCCGGGGCTGGCAGGACCTGCACCTGTTCAGGCCAGGCGCGGGCCATGCCTACGCGCACATCGACGCGCTGTTCTCGGGCACGATCGATTGGGCACTCATCACCGAGCACCTGCCCGACATGCTGCGCGTCGCGCTCTCGATCAAGGCGGGCCGCCTGTTACCGTCGGCGATCCTGCGCCGCCTGGGCACCTACAGCCGCAAGAACCGACTCTATTTCGCCTTTCGCGAACTCGGTCGTGCGGTTCGCACCACCTTCCTGCTGCGCTACGTCGGCTCGGTCGACTTGCGGCGGACGATCGGTGCCGCCACCAACAAAAGCGAACACTTCAACCGCTACGCGCAATGGGCGGAATTCGGCGGTGGCGGTCTCGTGACCGCGGCGGCGCGCGACGAGCAGCGCAAGATGATCAAGTACAACCATCTCGTCGCCAACCTGCTGATCTTCCATACCGCGATCGGCATGACGCGCGCGCTGGACGGCATCGCGGCCGATGGCCTTGGCGACGCGATCAGCGCCGAGGGGCTGGCGACCTTGAGCCCATACCGGACCGACCACATCAACCGGTTCGGAAATTACGTGCTCGATATGTCGACCCCGCCCGCGCCGCTGCCGTTCACACTCCCACAACGGCGACAAACAAGCGGCCGAACGACTGCAATGGCCGATGTGTGAGGATTTGGCGCGAATCCTTGCCCCGGTCC
>JBBRLS010000089.1:0-7723 GCA_038231215.1 Burkholderiales bacterium
CGAACGTCGACTCCGCGACGCTCAAGCCCCTGCTCGGCTTCGCCTTCGGCTCGTCGCTGATCTCGATCTTCGCGCGGCTCGGCGGCGGCCTCTTCACCAAAGGCGCCGACGTCGGCGCCGACCTCGTCGGCAAGGTCGAGGCCGGCATCCCCGAAGACGACCCGCGCAACCCGGCGGTGATCGCCGACAACGTGGGCGACAACGTCGGCGACTGCGCCGGCATGGCCGCCGACCTGTTCGAGACCTACGCGGTCACGCTCATCGCCACGATGGCGCTCGGCGCGCTGATGGTCACGGGCGCGACCATCAACGCCGTCGTCTACCCGCTGCTGCTGGGCGGCGTCTCGATCATCGCCTCGATCATCGGCTGCATGTTCGTCAAAGCCTCGCCGGGCATGAAGAACGTGATGCCGGCGCTCTACAAGGGTCTGGCGGTCGCAGGCGTCCTGTCGCTGATCGCCTTCTGGTTCGTCACCAACCAGCTGTTCGCACAGCCGCTCCAGCTCACCGCCGGCGGCACGGTCACCGCGATGTCGCTCTTCCTCTCGTGCGCCGTCGGCCTGGTGCTGACCGCGGCGATGGTCTGGATCACCGAGTACTACACCGGCACGCAGTACAAGCCGGTGCAGCACATCGCCCAGGCCTCCACGACCGGTCACGGCACCAACATCATCGCCGGCCTCGGCGTGTCGATGCGCTCGACGGCGTGGCCGGTGCTCTTCGTCTGCATCGCCATTCTGGTCGCCTACAACCTGGCCGGCCTCTACGGCATCGCCGTCGCGGCGACGTCGATGCTCAGCATGGCCGGCATCGTCGTCGCCCTCGACGCCTACGGCCCGATCACCGACAACGCCGGCGGCATCGCCGAGATGGCCGAGCTGCCTGCCAGCGTGCGCGACGTCACCGATCCGCTCGACGCCGTCGGCAACACGACCAAGGCCGTGACCAAGGGCTATGCGATCGGCTCCGCCGGCCTCGCCGCGCTGGTGCTCTTCGCCGACTACACGCACTCGCTCGCGGGTCGGGGCATGAACGTCACCTTCGACCTCAGCGATCCCAAGGTCATCGTCGGGCTGTTCATCGGTGGCCTCATCCCGTATCTCTTCGGTGCGATGGCGATGGAAGCGGTCGGCCGCGCCGCCGGTGCCGTGGTCGTCGAGGTGCGGCGCCAGTTCCGCGACATCAAGGGCATCATGGACGGCAGCGGCAAGCCGGAGTACGGCAAGGCCGTCGACATGCTGACCACTGCGGCGATCAAGGAAATGATCGTGCCTTCGCTGCTGCCGGTCGTGGCGCCGATCCTGGTCGGCCTGCTGCTCGGCCCGGCTGCGCTCGGCGGCCTGCTCATGGGCACCATCGTCACCGGACTCTTCGTCGCCATCTCGATGTGCACGGGCGGCGGCGCCTGGGACAACGCCAAGAAGTACATCGAGGACGGCCACTTCGGTGGCAAGGGCAGCGAGGCGCACAAGGCAGCCGTCACCGGCGACACCGTCGGCGACCCGTACAAGGACACCGCCGGCCCGGCCGTCAACCCGCTGATCAAGATCATCAACATCGTGGCGCTGCTGATCGTGCCGCTGTTGCCGATGGCGACCTCGTCGAGCGCCGACACGCACGTCATGCCGCCGGCCGGGCAAGTGGCGCCGGCCGTGCTGCCCGCGAACGGCAGCGCCGCGACGGCGGCGATGCCCGCTGCCAGCGACGCGGCATCCGCGGCGCCCGCGGCGAGCGCGGCTGCCAGTGCGGCGTCGAGCTGAGCGTCTCCCGTGTGTGATGCGACAGGGCCGGCGAAAGCCGGCCTTTTCGTTTCCGCTTCGCCGTTTTGGCGTCGATGGAATAAACGGCAGGGCTCGTCCGTCCATGACGTGTTCTCCTCACTCCAACGAAAGGCACCCATGAACGCTCGTCTCCTGCTCGCCGGCCTGCTCGGCATCGCCGCCACCCTGGCCCACGCCGAGCCGCCCGCCAAGATGACGGGCGGCGTGCTCGTCAACACCTCCGACATGACCCTCTACACCTTCGATCGCGACACCGCCGGCAGCGGCAAGAGCGCCTGCAACGGTCCTTGCGCCGCGCTCTGGCCGCCGGCGATGGTTGCCGCCGACGCCAAGGCGGAAGGCGACTTCACCGTTGTCACCCGAGACGACGGCGCGAAGCAATGGGCTTACAAAGGCAAGCCGGTCTACCTCTACTCGGCGGACAAGAAGGCGGGCGACATGACCGGCGACAACTTCCGCGACGTCTGGCACGTCGCCAAGTAGCGCCAGCTCCCACGGCCTCCGACGCAACGACATGCTGGCGCGCGACGAGGCCGCCATCGTCGCCTGCATCCCGAGCCTGCGCCGCTACGCACGCGGGCTCGCCGGCGACACCGACCGTGCCGACGACCTCGTGCAGGACACGCTGGAGCGCGCCTGGCGCAGTTTTTCGATGTGGCAGCGGCGCGGCGAGATCCGCGCCTGGCTGTTCGGCATCCTGCACAACCGCTTCGTCGACCGCCTGCGCGCACAGGGCGCCCGCCCCGAGAGCAGCGCCGGCGACGATCTGCCCGAGCCGATGGCACGAGCGACCCAGGACGACCGGCTCGAGCTGCGCGACCTCGAGCGCGCCCTGCAGCGCCTGGCGCCGGAACAGCGCGAGGTGCTGCTGCTGGTCGGCGTCGAAGACCTCGGCTATGCCGAAGTGGCGCACGTCGTCGGCGTGCCGCTCGGCACGGTCATGTCGCGCCTGTCCCGGGCCCGCGCACGGTTGCGCCTGGAGCTGCAGTCCGACGGCGGCAGCCCTGGCGTGCGCCTGCAACGCGTGAAATGAGATGAACGAATCCCGTCCCCCCGAATCGCTTTCCTTCGAAGCGGCGACTGGCGACGCGTCGGTCGGCGAGGCCGAACTGCATGCCTACGCCGACGGCCAGCTACCCGCGGCGCGGCGCGAGTCGGTCGAAGCCTTCCTCGCGCAGCACGAGACGGCTCGGAAGCGCGTCGACGACTGGCAACGGCAGAAGGACGGCCTGGGCGCCCTGCTCGACCCGGTGCTGCGCGAGCCGCTGCCTTTGCGCCTGCCGCTGCATGCCGGCCATCGAGACCTGCCCGGGCGCGCGCTCGCTGCCGGCATCGCCCTCTGCGTGGCGAGCGCGGGCAGTGCCTGGGTCACGCGTGGTGTCATCGACGAACGCCAGTCGCCGCCAGTCGCCGCGGCCATGCCTTCGGCCGGCGCCGAATCGCTCGACGGCTTTGCCCGCCGCGCCGCGATCGCCCATGCCGTCTACAGCCCCGAGGTGCGCCGGCCGGTCGAGGTCGGCGCCGAGCAGGAGCAGGCGCTCGTCACATGGCTGACGCGGCGCATCGGCAGCCCCGTCAAGGCGCCGGCGCTCGGCGCGCTCGGCTACGAGCTGATCGGCGGGCGCCTGTTGCCGGGCGAGGACGGCCCGGTGGCGCAATTCATGTACGGCGCGACCGACCGGCCGCGCCTCACGCTTTACGTCACGTCCGATGCGCCGACGCACGACGTGGCCTTCCGCTTCGGCAGGCAAGGCAAGGTCAACGTTTTCTATTGGGTCGAGGGACGGTTCGGCTACGCGCTCTCGTCCGAGTCCTCGCGCGACGAGCTGGCTCGCGTCTCGACCGAGGTCTACAAGCAGCTCAAGCCCGGCTGAGCAGCGCATCGCGCGCACTCAGGACTGCGACACGCGAGCTCGTGAAGACAACCCGTCGACGTCGTCGGTCACGATCAGTGCCGTCTTCTTCTCCACCGCCCAGATACCGAACACAGAGTGGGGCGCCCCTAAAGTCGGTCACCAAACTCCTTGAGTGCCACCGCCAATGCAGTGTCGAGCCAGCGGGAGAACGGCTCTAAGACAGTCGTTGCATCCGTCTTGTACGTGAACACAAACGGTTCGGTCGAGCAAAGAGAAAAGTCCTGTGAAATCAGCTTACGGTCGTCCGACTCCTCGAACGACCCCATGCGCGCGAACGCGGTGGCTTCCATCACTCCGCTTAGCTCTCGACCGACATGGTGAAACGACGTTACAAACACCAGTTGCTCCCGTGCTGAACGGACCGTGGACCGAGCGAAGTAGTGGTTCTCAACGAAGTTCGCATACTTGCCAAGCTCATTCGCCGATTTCACAACCTCATATTTGTACCAATGACCGGTGTCGCGATCAGCGCCGCCCTCGATTACACGAACTTCCGTCTCTGCCACTTGAGAGATCGCGGCCTTCAAGTCTCGACCTGTACTCTCCAACGTCTGTTTGGCCTGACCCCTGAGGGCAATTGCAACGCCGTTGACTCGGCGGAGCTCCGCATCCTTCACTTCGCGTCGTTTGCCAAATCTTTGCTTCAACGACTCGACTACCGCCGAACTCAGCGAGCGGTGATGAGAAATTTCAGCGTCAGCATCCACGCTTAGAGCCTGCAAAATCGCAGACCTCTCTAGCCGTGCAAATATCTTGGCCAGGTCGGCAAGCCGACCGCCATCAGCATGTTCAAGCGCATCGATGTATTCAACCCGCATGTCTCGATCAACGACAAGCGGAAGAAGGCCGGCCCTCAACAGAACCAGTGTGGTGAGCGCGCGTGCTACACGCCCGTTGCCATCCTGATACGGGTGAATTTGGGCAAACCGATGGTGAAGCCATGCAGCCACGAGCACTGGGTCGTCATGTTCATATTCGTTTAGTAGCGAAAGAAGCCTGTCGACCTCGGCTTCAACATGGATCGGCGGACAGTACTCATGCAACGAACCGTCGGGACGCTTGGGATTGTTTGGATGCTCCTTGAAGCGTCCTTTATGAAGAGGGATTTCCCGACGATTTCCGAATTGGTCGACAGCGGTCGTCGTGTCTTGGTGACGAAGAAGAGTGGCGTGCAACTCGTGAAGCACGGACTTGGTCAGTGGGCGACTCCTAGCGACACAATCGACGACCAGTTGAATGCCACTTTCTTGGTCTCTCAAGATGTCTATGAGTCTCGATGGATCGATATCCGTACTCGACCTAGAGACAAGTTCCTCTCGAAAACCGTTGGCAACCAGAGCCTCGGTTGTGCCTCGGTCTAGGTCATAGAGGCGCTCCAAAATCCCAGTTTCGACACTAAGCCGTCGTACCAGGCGCTGCGTAAAGTCGTGGAGCCCACTCGGACTCTCCGTCTGCAGCCTTGCTTTCTGGGCCCGCCAGCTGTCATAGAGCGGCGTCATCGAAAGAAAGTCCGTCAGCCGCTCCTCCTCCGACAGTGGTGCAATCGATTCCCATCGGTGCATATGATCTCCCGTTCAAATCAAAAGGGGCGCGGCTTCTCAGGTTTCCATGAGCGAACTATGTCGTGCATCTTCGCGCTTACAAGGATATGGCGAGAAGTCGCATTCGTGTGAGCGAAAGGGGACAGTTCAAAGGGATGTCGCCTGCCTTCATCGTCATTTGCCCTGCGCCCTCATCACCTCCGCCCTCACCTGCTCCGTCAGCGCCGCCTTCAGTTCGGCGAAGGTCGGCGTCGTCTTCACCGAGTAGTGCCTCGGGTGCGGCAAGGGCACCGGCCGATCGACCTTGATGCGGCCCGGCCGCGCGCTCATGACGACGACGCGCGAGCCCATGAAGACGGCCTCGTCGATGTCGTGCGTCACGAACAGCACCGTCTTCCTTTCCGCTTCCCAGATGCCGAGCAACAGCTCCTGCATCAGCTCGCGCGTCTGGTGGTCGAGCGCGCCGAAAGGCTCGTCCATGAGCAGGATGCGCGGCCCGTTGGCGAGCGCGCGAGCGATTGCCGTGCGCTGCTGCATGCCGCCCGAGAGCTGTTTGGGAAAGTGGCGCTCGAAGCCCTGCAGGCCGACCTTGGCGATGTAGCTTTGCGCCACGTCGAGTTGCTCGGCGCGCGACAGGCCGCGCTCACGCAAGCCGAAGCAGACGTTGTCGAGCACCGTCAGCCACGGAAAGAGCGTGTAGCTCTGGAACACCATGCCGCGATCGGCGCCCGGCCCTTCGATGCGACGCCCGTCGAGCTGCACCTCGCCCGAGGTCGGCACATCGAGCCCGGCGACGATGCGCAGCAGCGTGCTCTTGCCACAGCCCGAAGGACCGAGGATGGTGACGAAGTCGTTCTCGTCGACCTGCAGGTCGGTCGCTTGCAGCGCCAGCGTCGCGCCCTGGCTCGATGCGAATATGCGGCTCACGCCGCGAACAGAGAGGATGTTCATCGGCCGAGCGCCGCCCAGGGAAAGAGGCGCCGGTTCGCCCACTTGAAGAGCAGGTCGCTGGCCAGGCCGATCAGGCCGATGACGATGATGCCGAAGATGATCTGGTCGGTGGCGAGCAGCGCCTGGCTGTCGGTGATCATGTGGCCGATGCCGCGCGACGCGCCGACGAGCTCCGCGACGATGACATAGGTCCAGGCCCAGCCGAGCACGGTGCGCAGCGTCTCGGCGATCTCGGGGGCCGCGCCGGGGATGAGAACGCGGCGGACCAGACCGCGGTCGCCGACGCCCAGCGTGTAGGCGGCCTCGACCAGATCGCGCCGGGTGTTGCCGACGATGACGGTGATCATCAGCACGAGCTGGAAGAAGCTGCCGATGAAGATCAGGCCCAGCTTGGGCGCCTCGCCGATCCCGGCCCAGAGGATGAGCAAGGGTACGAACGCGGTCGCCGGCAGGTAGCGTGCAAAGCTGACGAAAGGCTCGAAGAAGGCCTCGACCGGCTTGTATGCACCCATCGCCACGCCGAGCGGCAAGGCCATCACGGCGGCAATCAGGAAGCCGCCGAACACGCGCCAAACGGTGATGCCGATGTCCCAGCCGAAGCCCTGCTTGCTCAGCAGATCCCAGCCCGAGGCCAGCATGGTCAGCGGGTCGGCGAGAAAGGTCTTCGAGACGAAGCCGCCCAGCGTCGCCGCCGCCCACACGGCGACGAATAGGACGAAGAAAGCCACGCCCAGCGCGATCCGCGTACTCGCAGCGACGGGTGTCAGCGGCTTCATGTCCGTGCCGCGTTCGAGCAGGCCGAAGGTGGCGGGCGGCCGATTGCGCTCATGTCAGCCACAAACGGCGCGGCGTCGAAGGATCGGGTCGGTGGGGCGCTCTGTGGAGCGAAGTGAAGGAGGAGAAGGCGGCGACGAGCCGCCTTCGGGGGACATGAGCGGAACAGCGCGCCCCGCCGGCCCGATCCCGCTCCGACACTCCTCCAGCACGGCCACTACTTGATGAACTGCGTATCCGCCAGCTTCGTCATGTCGGGCATCGACTTGATGATGCCTGCCTCGAGCAGCAAATCGGCCGCCTCCTTGCTGAACGCGGCGTGCTCGCCGGCAAAGAACTTCTGGTTGGCGGCGCGGTCCTGCCAGCGCAGGTACTTCTGGCTGCCCTCGAAGGCCTCGCCGGTCTGCTTGACGTCGGCGCCCATGATCTCGAAGCTCTTCTTCGGCTCGGCCTTGATCATGTCGACGGCGTCGAAGTAGGCGTCGGCCAGGCCCTTGGCGGCCTTCGGGTTCTCGGCCAGGAATTTGGGCGTGCAGCCGAAGGTGTCCATCACCATCGGATAGTCGAGCGTCGTGGCGATGATCTTGCCGGCCTCGGGCTTGGCGCGCACGGCGCTCAGGTAAGGCTCGTAGGTCATGCCTGCGTCGACGCCCTCGGTGCCGGCGATGATGGCGTTGGCGGCCGGTTGCGGCTCGAGGTTGACGACCTTCACGTCCTTCACCGACATGCCGTTCTTCTTCAGCATCCAGGCGAGCGCGAA
>JBBRLS010000090.1:0-7663 GCA_038231215.1 Burkholderiales bacterium
ATGCCCTGCGTGATGACACGCGTGTTCTTGTCGATCAGGATGCTCATTCCGGCGTGCTCACTTCAGCGCGGCCATGACGGCTTTCGCCGCGTCGGCCATCGATTCGGCGCTGATGATCGGCAGACCCGATTCGGCCAGCATTTTCTTGCCGAGCTCCTCGTTCGTGCCCTTCATGCGCACGACCAGCGGAACCGCCAGGTTGGTCGCCTTGCAGGCGGCGATCACGCCTTCGGCGATGGTGTCGCAGCGCATGATGCCGCCGAAGATGTTGACGAGAATCGCCTTCACCTTCTTGTTGGCGAGCATGATCTTGAAAGCCTCGGTCACTTTCTCCGCCGAGGCACCACCGCCGACATCGAGAAAGTTGGCAGGCTCGCCGCCGAACAGCTTGATCGTGTCCATCGTGGCCATCGCCAGGCCGGCGCCGTTGACGAGGCAGCCTATGTTGCCGTCGAGCTGGATGTAGGCGAGGTCGAACTTGCTCGCCTCGATCTCGGCGGGGTCCTCCTCGTCGAGGTCGCGGTAGGCGGCGATCTCCGGATGGCGGTAAATCGCGTTCGAGTCGAAGTTGAATTTCGCGTCGAGCGCCTTGATCGTTTGCGGACCGCCGTTCTTGCTGCCCTCGAGGATCAGCGGATTGATCTCGAGCAGTGAAGCGTCGGTCTCCATGTAGCAGGCGTAGAGCTTCTTCAGCACATCGACCGCTTGCGGCACCGTCTCGTCGGGAACGCCGATGCCGGTGGCGAGCTGCGCCGCGGCGGCGTCGCCCAGACCCTCGAGCGGGTCGATGAATATCTTGAGAATCTTCTCGGGCGTGTCATGCGCGACCTGCTCGATGTCCATGCCGCCTTCGCTGGAGCCCATCAGCGCGACTTTCTGTGTCGCCCGGTCGGTGAGCACGGCGACGTAGTACTCCTTCTTGATGTCGGCGCCCTCTTCGATCAGGAGCCGCCGCACCTTCTGGCCGGCGGGCCCGGTCTGCTTGGTCTTGAGCTGCATGCCGAGGATCTGGCCAGCCAGCTGGGTCACCTCGTCGGGCGTCTTGGCGACCTTGACGCCGCCGCCCTTGCCGCGGCCACCGGCGTGGATCTGCGCCTTCACGACCCAGACCGAGCCGCCGAGTTTTTGCGCCGCTTCCTGCGCCTCGCGGACGCTGAAGGCCGGGTAGCCGCGCGGCACCGGGACGCCGAAACGGGCAAGGATTTCCTTGCCCTGGTATTCGTGGATTTTCATCGGGAGGCGTGGGCTCGCAGGACTGACGCGGGGCAGGCCGGATGACCCCGACAAAACGGCGATGAATGTAGCACGCGACCCGGAGCGCTCGGCGCGCCCGACGCACGCCGGCTCAGCGTCGCATCAGCCGCTGGATGACGTCGGCCGAGAAGCCTCGGCCGGCGAGGAAACGGGCTTGGGCGGCGCGCTCGGCGACGTCGCCCGGCGGGCCGGCGAAGCGACGCTCGCGTACGACTTCGGCACGCTGCAGCTCGGATTCGACCAGGGCGCGAGCCGCATCGGCCGACAAGGCGACGCCATGCTGCGCCAGCTCGGCGCGGATACGGCGATTGCCGAAACGCGACTCGCGAGCATGAACGCGCGACTCGACGAAGCGCTCGGCCGAAAGGTAGCGGTTGGCTTCGAGCCAGTCGAGCAAAACCTCGACCCGCGCCTGCCGTGTCTCGCTGCCGTCGTCGTCGGTTTCGCCTTCGGCGCGGGCGCGGTCCTCGGCAGCCGCGTGCCGAAGCAGCTTGGTGCGCAGTTCGACGCGGCTCTGGTCGCGCTGCGCCAGTAGCTGCAAGGCCCGCCCCTTGAGCGAAAGCCGCGCCTGCAGGCGCCCCACGGGCGAACCCTCAGTCCTTGACGACCTTCAGCTTGGCCGGCGACTCGCCCGCCCCTTCGGTGCCCGGCAGGAGCGGAATGCCCATCTCGAGACGCACCTTGTTCTCGATCTCGACGGCGAGCTCCGGGTTCTCTTTCAGGAACTCGCGCGCGTTGTCCTTGCCCTGGCCGATCTTCTCGCCGTTGTAGGCGTACCAGGAGCCGCTCTTCTCGAGCACCTTGGCCTCGACGCCCATGTCGATGATCTCGCCCTCGCGGCTGATGCCTTCGCCGTAGAGGATGTCGAACTCGGCCGTCTTGAACGGCGGCGAGACCTTGTTCTTGACGACCTTGACCTTGGTCTCGTTGCCGATCACTTCCTCGCCCTTCTTGATCGAGCCGATGCGGCGAATGTCGAGCCGGACCGAGGCGTAGAACTTGAGCGCGTTGCCGCCGGTGGTGGTTTCGGGCGAGCCGAACATGACGCCGATCTTCATGCGGATCTGGTTGATGAAGATGACCATGGTGTTGGTCTTCTTGATCGAGCCGGTGAGCTTGCGCAGGGCCTGGCTCATGAGGCGGGCCTGCAGGCCGGGCAGCGAATCGCCCATCTCGCCTTCGATCTCGGCCCTGGGCGTGAGGGCGGCGACCGAGTCGATGACGACCAGGTCGACCGACGCGGAGCGGACCAGCGCGTCGACGATCTCGAGCGCCTGCTCGCCGGTGTCGGGCTGGGAGATCAGCAGCTCCTGCAGGTTGACGCCGAGCTTTTGCGCGTATTGCACGTCGAGCGCGTGCTCGGCGTCGATGAAGGCGCAGGTGCCGCCGAGCTTCTGCATCTCGGAGATGACCTGCAGGGTGAGCGTGGTCTTGCCGCTCGACTCGGGCCCGTAGATCTCGACCACCCGGCCGCGCGGCAGGCCGCCGACGCCGAGCGCGATGTCGAGGCCGAGCGAGCCGGTGGAGCAGACCTCGATGTCGTCGATCACCTCGCCGACGCCCAGGCGCATGATCGTGCCCTTGCCGAACTGCTTTTCGATCTGCGCCAGGGCGGCTTGCAGGGCCTTGGCTTTTTCGGTGTTGAGGGTCTTGACGGCTGTATCCATGCGCGGTCTCCTGAGGGTGCGGGAATTATCCTGAATAGCTGGATGTTTGTACAGTAGCCAGTGTTCGATAGTTACGCACTCCCTAGAATGAGTGAAGCTGGTAGGCCCCTGAAAGGCGGCCCGCCGCCATGCCGCCAGGGTCGCTGCGTTTCCCCCACCAACCGGCCACCGCACGATGCGCCTCCTGATCGCCGAAGATGACCAGGTCCTCGCCGACGGGCTGCTGCGATCGCTGCGCAGTGCCGGCTACACGGTCGATCAGGTCGGCAACGGACTGGACGCCGACTCGGCGCTGGCCGTGCACGAATTCGATCTCCTGATCCTCGACCTCGGCCTGCCGCGGCTGCACGGCCTCGAGGTGCTTAGGCGCTTGCGCGCGCGCGGGTCGAAGGCGCCGGTGCTCATCCTCACCGCGGCCGACAGCGTGGAGCAGCGCGTGCAGGGCCTCGACCTCGGCGCCGACGACTACATGGCCAAGCCGTTCTCGCTGCAGGAGCTCGAGGCGCGTGTGCGGGCGCTGACGCGGCGCGGCCTGGGCGCCGCCTCCAACGTCATCCGCCACGGCCCGCTCAGCTTCGACGCGACCGGCCGCGTCGCCTACATCAACGAGCAGATGGTCGAGCTCTCGGCGCGCGAGATCGGCCTGCTCGAGGTGCTGCTGCAACGCGCCGGTCGCCTCGTCAGCAAGGACCAGCTCGTCGAGCGGCTCTGCGAGTGGGGCGACGAGGTCAGCAACAACGCGATCGAGGTCTACGTGCACCGGCTGCGCAAGAAGATCGAGCAGGGCAACGTCCGCATCGCTACGGTGCGCGGCCTCGGCTACTGCCTCGAACGCATCGCAGCCTAGAAAGTCCGATCGTGGCGCGCTGGCGCGAACAACGCTCGCTGTTCGGCGAGATCCTCAACTGGATGCTGGCGCCGCTGCTGGTGCTGTGGCCGATGAGCGTCGGCCTGACCTGGCTGGTGGCGCAAGGCATCGCCAACCAGCCGTTCGACCGCGAGCTGGCGGCCAAGGTGCGCCTGCTCAGCCGCGAGGTCGCGGTGCAGGCGGAGAAGGGGCGGCCCTTGTCGGCGTTCGCGGTGCCGCCGCGCGTCGCCGAGGCGCTCCGGCCCGATGGCGAGGACGACACGCGGTTTCAGGTAAGCGACGCGAGCGGAGAGCTGCTCGGCGGCAGCCTGCTTGCTGCAGCGATGGACGACGACCGCGCCGTGCCCGGCGAAGTCCGCTTCCGCGACGATCTCGCCGGTGCCGAGCCTGTTCGCGTGGCCTACATGTGGGTGCCGGGACTCGAGCAGGCCGGCCTCGGCGCGCCGCTGGTGCAGGTTTCGGAAACGCTTGCCAAGCGCAACCGCCTGGCCACCGAGATCGTCAAGGGAGTGATCCTGCCGCAGTTCGTGATCCTGCCGATGGCCGTGTTCCTGATCTGGCTGGCGCTGGCGCGCGGCATCGAGCCGCTGCACGCCGTGCAGCAACGCATCCGGCGCCGCTCGAGCGGCGACCTGAGCCCGATCGACGAGCGGCACATCCCGGAAGAAGTCGCGCCGCTGGTGCGCGCCATCAACCACCTGCTGGCCCGTCTCGACGAGTCGATCCGCGCCCAGAAGCACTTTCTGGCCGACGCAGCCCACCAGCTGAAGACGCCGCTGGCCGGCCTGCGCACGCAGGCCGAGCTGGCGGGCCGCGAGATCGAGGCCGGCCAGCACGACCCGGCCGCGTTGCGCGAGTCGCTGCTGCAGATTGCCCGCTCGAGCCAGAACGCGGCGCATATGGTCAACCAACTGCTCGCCATGGCGCGCGCCGAGCACGAGGAAGACGCGGCCCGTCAGGGGTCGGTGGACCTGGCCCTGCTGGCCCGCGACGCGGTGCGCGATTTCGTGCCGCGGGCGCTCGACAGGCAGATCGACCTCGGCTTCGAAGGACCGACTTCCGCCGGCGCGGGCTCGGCGCCTGGCGGGCCCTGCATCCTCGGCAGCGCGGTGCTGCTGCGCGAGCTGGTGCGCAACCTCGTCGACAACGCCCTCCTCTACACGCCGCGCCACGGCGCGGTCACGGTGCGCGTCATCGGCGATCCGTTCGGCCAGGTCGCCGTGCTGCAGGTCGAGGACTCGGGGCCCGGCATCGCCGCCGTTGAGCGCGAGCGGGTGTTCCGGCCGTTCTACCGATCGCTCGGCACCGAGGTCGACGGCTCCGGCCTCGGGCTCGCCATCGTTCGCGAGATCGCGCTGCGCCACGGTGCCGAGGTCACGCTGGACGACGCCGACCAGCGTCGACGCGATGTGCCCTCGCGCACCGGCGAGCCCGGCCCCGGCGCCTTGTTCACGGTGCGCTTTCCGGCCGCGCCCAGCCCAGCGCAAGTCAGCGCACCTCGCCCGCACGCCAACCCTCTCCCGCAAGCGGGAGAGGGTGCCCAATTTCTCCCTCTCCACGGTACTCCGGGGAGAGGGTTGGGGTGAGGGGTCTTTCTTGAGCCGCGCCGGGCCCTTGCGGTCAGCTCTGCACCAGGCGGCGGCTTTTCGATATCGACATGAGAAGACCCAGGCCGAGGCCGAGCGAGACCATCGCCGTGCCGCCGTAGCTGATGAAGGGCAGCGGCACTCCGACCACCGGCAGGATGCCGCTCACCATGCCCATGTTGACGAAGGCGTAGGTGAAAAAGCTGAGCGTGATGGCACCGGCGAGCAGCCGCGTGAACACGGTCGGCGCCTCGGCCGCGATCATGAGGCCGCGAAAGATGAGGAAGACGAAAGCGAGCAGGAGCCCGACGCAGCCGACCAGCCCGAACTCCTCGGAGAAGGCAGCGAAGATGAAGTCGGTGGTGCGCTCCGGAATGAACTCGAGGTGCGTCTGCGTGCCCTTCATGAAGCCCTTGCCGGTGGTGCCGCCCGAGCCGATCGCGATCTCGCCCTGGATGATGTGAAAGCCCTTGCCGAGCGGATCGGTCGTCGGGTCGAGCAGGGTGCAGATTCGGTTCTTCTGGTAGTCGCGCAGCATCGGCCACTTCACCTCGGGCTTGCAGATGCGCTCCTCGGAGACGATCACGGCGGTGATCGCGACCGCGCCCAGCAAGGCCACCGGAACGATCAGCTTCCACGACAGGCCGGCGAAGAAGATCACGTAGAAGCCCGCCGACAGCACGAGGATCGCCGTGCCCAGGTCGGGCTGCTTGACGATGAAGGCGACCGGCACGACGACGAGCAACGTGGCGATGCCGAAGTCGAGCGCGCGCAGCTGTCCTTCGCGGCGCTGGAACCACCACGCCAGCATGAGCGGCATGGCGATCTTCATGATCTCGCTCGGCTGGATCGTGATGCCGAGGTTGAGCCAGCGCGTGGCGCCCTTCTTCGTCACGCCCAGCCCCGGCAAGGCCGTGGCGACGAGCAGCGCGAGGCCGACGAAGTAGAGCGGCACGGCGAAGCGCATGAGCTGCTGCGGCGGCACCTGGGCGACGAGAAAGAGCACGCAGACGGCGATCAGCAGGTTGCGGCCATGGTCGGCGAAGCGCGTGCCGTGATCGAAGCCGGCCGAATACATCGTGACCAGGCCGATCCCGCCGAGCAAGGCGATGGCGATCGCCAGCGGCACGTCGAATCCGGTCCAGAACGGCCGCGACCGCTGGTAGAGCGACGGCCGATCGAAGACCGCGCTCATGGCTTCGGCAACGCCGGCGCGTCGTTGCGCAAGGCGACGCGCGCCCCGCTCACGCCGTCGATCGTGCTGCCGCGCAGCGGCACCGATTCGATCGCCCGCGGCGTGCCGATCGGCGCCGTCGAGGTGCCCTGCTGCGTCGCCGCGATGTCGGCCTCGCTCGGGTACTGACCCGAGAGCACGTAGTCGAAGATGCGGCGCGCGATCGGCGCCGCCGCGCCGGCGCCGAAGCCGGCGTTCTCGACGACCAGGGCGACCGCGATCCGCGGCGACTCGAGCGGCGCGAAGGCGGTGTAGAGCGCGTGGTCGCGGTGCCGCTCGTCGACCCGGCTGGCGTTGTACTTCTCGTTGGCCTTGATCTCGATGACCTGCGCGGTGCCGGTCTTGCCGCCCGACTTGTACGGTGCGCCGACGAACGAGCCCCGCGAGGTGCCCTCCTGCGTCACGCCGTACATGGCGTTGTGGATCACGGCCACCTGCTCGGCCTTCCAGGGCAGCGCCGGCGGATCCTTGAACACCAGCGCCTGCGGCGCCCGGCTCTCGTAGTGCTCGACAGCGCGCACCAGATGCGGCGTGTGGCGCTGGCCGCCCGCCGCCAGGGTCGCCTCGGCGTGCGCGAGCTGCAGCATCGTGAAGGCGTTGTAGCCCTGGCCGATGCCGAGCGAGATGGTCTCGCCGGCGTACCACTTCTGCGCTTCCTTCTTCTTGTAGGCGGCGCGCTTCCACTCGGTCGAGGGCAGCGTGCCGCGCAGCTCGCCCTGCACATCGATGCCGGTCAACTGGCCGAGGCCGAGCGGCGCCATGAAGTCGTGGATCGCGTCGACGCCGAGGTCGTTGGCGAGCGTGTAGTAGTAGGTGTCGCAGGACTGGACGATCGACTTGTACATGTCGACGGTGCCGTGCCCGCCTTCCTTGTCGTCGCGGAAGCGGTGGTCGCCGAAGTTGAAATAGCCGGGGTCGTAGATCGTCTGCTGCGGCGTGCGCTTGCCCAGGCTGAGTGCGGCCAGCGCCATGAACGGCTTGTAGGTCGAGCCCGGCGGGTAGGTGCCGCGCAGCGCCCGGTTGAGCAGCGGCTTGTCGGGCGACTCGTTGAGGG
>JBBRLS010000091.1:0-7365 GCA_038231215.1 Burkholderiales bacterium
CGACAAGGCTCCCAGCCACCGCGTTTTCGTCGGCCGCGCCGAGATCGGTGCCGCCTGGAGCGAGACCTCGAAGGCGGGCCGCGATTACCTCTCGGTCAAGCTCGACGATCCCAGCCTGCTCGCACCGATCTACGCCAACCTGTTCGAGGCCGAGGGCGAGGAAGGCTACAGCCTCGTCTGGACCCGCGGCCGCAAGCCCAACGGCGACTGACGGCAGAGCGACGCCCTGCCCGGAAACGGGCAGGGCGCTTCGCTACGCATTTCGCTTGAGCCGCTTAATCCGAGGTTGCTGACCAACTTCTGGCGGCAACTCGGCGAACAGGTCGACTACGGCGATGCCGAGCGCTGCCGCCAGCTCGGCCATCGTCTTCAAGGTCGGATTGCGTTGACCCTTCTCGAGACCGCTGAGATATTGCTGGCTGAATCCGCATTGATCGGCGAACGCCTCCTGCGACCAGCCGTGGGCGCGTCGCCGTGCGGCGACGTTCCTCCCGACCAGGTGCCAGATGTGCATCCCGCTCGGGATGGCGATGCACACACTTTAATGTTATCAACTCTAGTATGTATCGGTGCGTCGACGCGCCTTACCCAGGCGACAGCTTTGTGCTTGCCATGCCAGCACGCTCAAGGTTAGCGATGTTGCAATCATTCCAGCGCGCGAGGGCAAGCGATGGACTATCCCCTTCTCGATCAGCCTCCAGCGGACGCAGTCGTGACCGACTACGATATGGCACATGCTGGCTGTTATCTCCGTCTATTGGATGCCGATGCCGAGACAGCGGACTGGCGCGAGGCGGCGACGATTGTGCTGGGGCTGGATTGCATTGCCGCTGCGGATCGGGCGCACCGTGTGTACTCAGCGCATCTCGAGCGCGCGCGTTGGATGACGCGCGAAGGCTATAAGCATCTGCTGACGGGCAAAAAAGATTAGCGCTGCGTAAATCGTTACTGTGCAGATGCTGCAAGAATGTCGCAGCGGCAACCTGCAGCAAATTTGGTAGTTTACTCCTCCCGGGAGTCAAAGCACGGCTCGCGGCCAACGCGGAGCAGGTCGCATGCCGTCGCCTGACTGGCGGTCCGGACGCGGGTATGAAGATGTCGCGGTCGGCGGCAGGCGCGGTCTTGCTTGGGAATTTCTGAGGCGTAACCCAGACTATATCGCCGGAGTCGGCGATGGCGTCGACAACGGTAAGTCCGACGACGGCGACCGTGTCGAGCCTTGGGGGTTGCGATTTCCCCGCAGACCCGTTGATGGGTTGGCGATCTGCGAATGTATTCTGGCGGCCGGAAATCGCAGCCGATGTGGTCTTGTTCGTCTCGTCGCCGGCGGACTTCTGCGGCGGGCCGACCGTCGCTGATCTGCAGCGTTTCGCCGTCGTCGAGCGAACCGCCACCGATGGACTGCACATGCTTTGGGATGACCGAACGCAGCTATGGGTGTTTGGCGACGTTCAAAGCGGGCAGCCACTGGCCGCGTTGCTGCCATTCAACGAAACCACGGCGCGAAGAATGATCGCGGCGTCCCACGCGAGGAACCGGTTGGCCGACGCGCGGTCGGCATCTTCAGCCAGAATGACGGCGCAGGCAATCGATCGCTTTGCGCTCAGACTTCGCGCACTCGATGGATTGCGCGATGGTGCCACCCGCCGTGAAATTGCGATCGGCCTCTTTGGCGTTCGTCGAGTTCCTGCCGGTATTGCTTGGAAGTCGAGCGATCTCCGGAGCTTGGTCTACCGGCTTGTCGCCGATGCCTTGGCCCTGTCGCGGGGAGGCTATCTCTATCTCCTGCGATGATTGGAGCGAGGCTGTTCGCCAACAGGTGGGCTTTGATCGGGCACTATCATAACCGAACATGCGACATCGCGAATGCGTCGGCGCTACGTCGCCGAAGCAACCACGGGTTTCATGACCAGGCTTCGGCGTCGCTTTCCTTCTGACCATCGCAGCATCATCCCGGATATCGCTGGCAGCACCAGTAAGGTCAGCAGTGTCGAGGTCACCAGTCCGCAGATCACCACTGTCGCGATCGGCCGCTGCACTTCCGCCCCGGTGCCGGTCGCCAGCGCCATGGGCACGAAGCCGAGGCTGGCCACCAGCGCCGTCATCAGCACCGGTCGCACACGTTCCATCGCGCCGTCGGTAATCGCTGCATCGATGCCTTCTCCGTCGTCGAGGCGCTTGCGGATCGCGCCCATCATGACGAGGCCGTTCAATACCGCGACGCCCGATAGTGCGATGAACCCGACCGCGGCGCTAATCGAGAACGGGATGTCACGGAGCCACAAGCCGAACACACCGCCGGCCAGCGCCATCGGCACCGCGCTGAACACCACCAGCGCCGGGCCGAACCCGCCGAGCGCCATGAAGAGTAGCGCGAAGATCAGCACGAACACGAGCGGCACGACGATCGCCAGGCGCTCGGTCGCCGATTGCAGGCTCTCGAACGTGCCTCCCCAGGCGGTAAACGACCCCGACGGCAGCTTGACCGTCGCGATCCTGGTCCTAGCCTCGTCGACGAAGCTACCGAGGTCGCGGCCACGGACATTGGCCTGGACGACGACCAAGCGCTTGCCGTTCTCGCGGCTGATCTGGTTGAGACCCTCGGTGTAGCTGAACCGCGCCACCTCGCGCAGCGGGATCGAGCGCGCCGGGCTGCCGTCGGCCGGCGCCAGCATGATCGGGATCGAGCCCAGCGTCTCGATGTCGTCGCGTTGCGCATCCGGCAACCGAACCACGACGTCGAAGCGGCGGTCTCCCTCGAACAGCAACCCGGCCTTGCGGCCGCCGAGTGCTGCCGCCACGGTACCGGTAATGTCCTCGACGGTCAGGCCGTAGCGGCCGGCTGCGGCGCGGTCGACCTTGATGTCGAAGGTCGGCGCACCCGAGGTCTGTTCGGCCTGGACATCGGCGGCGCCGGGAATGGTCCGCAAGACGGCCGCGAGCTTCGCCGCCGTCGCGCTCATCGCGTCGAGGTCGTCACCGTAAAGTTTGACCGCGACGTCGGACCGTACCCCGGCGATCAGCTCGTTGAAGCGCATCTGGATCGGCTGCTGGATTTCCCAGCGGTTGCCGATCAGGTTCTTCGTCTTGGCGTCGATGCGCGCGAGGATATCAGCCTTGGTGCGGACGCCAGCGGGCCATTCGCTCTCGGGCTTGGGGATAACATAGGTGTCGCTGGCGTTGGGCGGCATCGGGTCGGTGCCGAGGTCGGCGTTGCCGGTCTTCGAGAACACCAGCGCGACCTCGGGCAGGCTTGACAGCGCGCGCTCGATCTGGAGTTGCATGTCCTTCGACTGCTCGACCGAGGTCGATGGGATCCGAAACGCAGTGACGGTAATGTCCTTCTCGTCGAGCGTCGGCATGAACTCCTCGCCGAGCGTCGTGAACAGGACGGCGGCGATTGCGAAGGTCGCGACCCCGCCGGCGACGAACGGCAGCGGACGTGCGACCGCGTTCGCCAGTGCCGGGGCGTAGCGCGCCTTGAACCAGCGGATCGGGCGCACCTCGGTCTCGGTGACCTTGCCGGTAATCAGCAGCGCGATCATCGCCGGCACGAATGTCACCGACAGGATGAACGCGCTGGCGAGTGCCAGCATCAGCGTGATCGCCATCGGCGCGAAGGTCTTGCCCTCGACGCCCTGAAAGGTCAGCAGCGGCACGAAGACGAGAAAGATGATCGCCTGGCCGTAGACCGTCGGCCGCACCATCTCCTGCGCCGCCAGCGTCGTTTCCTCGAGCCGCTCGGGTCGCGTCAGGAGCCGGCCCTCGCGGTGCTGGCGCTCCGCCAGCCGCCGCAGCGCATGTTCGACGATGATCACCGCGCCGTCGACGATCAGGCCGAAGTCGAGCGCGCCGAGGCTCATCAGATTGCCCGAGACGCCGAGCTCGTTCATCCCCGCCGCCGCCATCAGCATGGTGATCGGGATGACCGCTGCGGTGATCAGCGCCGCGCGTATGTTGCCGAGCAGCAGGAACAGCACGACGATGACCAGCAGTGCACCTTCGGCGAGATTCTTCTCGACCGTGGCGATGGTCGCATTGACCAGCTTCGAACGGTTGTAGGCGGGCTGGGCGACGACGTCGGGCGGCAGCGTCCGGTTGATCGTAACAAGCCTGTCGGCGACGCGGTCGGCGACGATGCGGCTATTTTCGCCGGTCAGCATCAGGATCGTCGAGATCACCGCCTCTGCGCCTGAGCGGCTGCCTGCTCCAGTTCTCACCGCGCCGCCGATGACAACCTTGCCTACGTCACGAACGCGGACCGGGACACCCGACCGCGTCGCAACGACCGCGTCCTCGATGTCGGCGATCGAGCGAAGCCGCTCGTCTGCACGGACGAGGAAGCTCTCCCCGGCACGCCGGACATAGTTCGACCCCGCCGACAGGTTGACGCGCTCCAGTGCTTCCGCCAGCGCAGTCACCGACAGCCCCTGCGCGGCGAGCGCGGTCAGGTCGGGCTCGACTACGTACTGCTTGATGTAGCCGCCGTTGGAATCGACCCCGGCGACGCCCTGCACGGTGCGCATCTGCGGGCGGATGATCCAGTCCTGCACCGTGCGGAGGTAGGTCGCCTTTGCCACCGGCGTGGTCAGTCGCTCGCCCTCCGGCGTCAGGTAGCTGCCGTCGCGCTGCCAGCCCGCCTCGCCGTCGCTCACCCTGACACCGCGTCCGTCAGGGTGGGCATAGGCGACGCTGAACATGAAGATTTCACCCAGCCCGGTGGTCAGCGGCGCAAGCTGCGGCTGGACCCCGGCGGGTAGCGCGTCGGCGGCCTGCGCCAGCCGCTCGGTCACTTGCTGGCGCGCGAAGTAGATGTCGGTCGAGTCCTTGAACACGGCGGTGACCTGACTGAAGCCGTTGCGGGTCAGCGAGCGCGTCATCTCAAGGCCCGGAATGCCTGCGAGCGCGGTCTCGACCGGGAAGGTGACCTGCTTCTCGACATCGACAGGGCCGAGCGTCGGCACGAAGCTGTTGATCTGGACTTGGCGATTGGTGACGTCGGGAACGGCATCAATTCGCAGAAGGGTGATCTGCCACGCGCCGAAGGCGACGACGAGTAAGGTCAGGAACGCGACGAGCCAGCGCCCGCGCACCGAGGCGTCGAGGATGCGCGCGATCATTCGGCCGCCTCCTTGCCGAGTTCGGCCTTGAGCAGGAAGGCGTTGACCGTGGCGATTGGCGTGCCCGCCGCGATACCGCTGACCTGGGCATAGCCACCACTTCGACCCTCGACCCGCACCGTCTGCGCTTTGAAGCCCTGCGTGATGCGGACGAAGACGACGCTGCGGTCGCCAAGCGTCTGCACCGCGTCCTGCGGGACGGTGATCCCCGCCGCCACACCGCCGCTGGCGAGGATGCGGGCACGGACCATCTGGCCCGGCACCAGCAGACTGCCGCCACTGGTAAGGGTGACGGTCACTATTGCTTGGCGGGTTTGCGGATCGACGACGCCTGTCGCCGAGCGCACCTTGCCCGTGATCGGGGGACCGTCGCCGGCCGACAGCTCGACCCGGTCGCCTGGGCGCGCCCGCGCCGCGTCGGCAGGCGGCAGGCTGGCGATGATCTGCAGCCGCCGTGCATCGGCAACGCGAAACAATTCGGTATCGGCCTGGACAAAAGCGCCGAGGCTTGCCCGGGCGGAGGTGATCCGCCCCGAAATCGGACTGACAACCGCGACCGAGCGGCCATCGCGGGTAACGCCCGCCGCGCCTGCCGCCGCCTGCGCGCGCCGTGCCTCGACTTGTGCCACCGCCATCGCAGCAGCGGCGGTCTCGTAGTCGGCACGCGGCGAGACACCCTGGGCGAGCAGCACGCGCTCACGCTCCATCTGCTGACGCGCCAGCGTCATGCGCGCGCTGGCCATCCCGCGATCGGCGGCAATCGCGGCGGCGTCGCGGCTTTGCACGAGCGCGATCGTCTCACCGGCCCGCACCGGGTCGCCGATGCGTTTGAACAGGCGGGTCACGGTCCCCGCCGCGCGCGCGGAGAGCACTGCTTCGGCATCCGGGGCGGCGGCGACCGTCGCGCTTGCGGCCATCGACGCGGCGAGGCTGCCTGTGGCGGCCGGGGCGACGCTAATTTCCGAGGTGCGGATGCCGTCGGCAGAGATGGCGACCGTATCTTCCGGGGGTTTCGAGGATGCGGCGGCGGGCGCGGGCGCGGGCGCGGGTGGCGCAGGTGCGCCGAGTCGGGCGGACGCGAAACCTCCGGCGGCGGCGATGGCCAGCCCAAGGGCGACGGCGGCGGTACGGGTGGCGGTCATTGGACCTCGTCTCCGAGAATGTTGCGGCCCTGCATCCGGGCAAGTTCGGCACGCGCTTCGAGGCGGGCGGCGCGGGCATCGAGAACAGTCCCGCGCGCCGCGCCGAGGCCGTGGCGCGCGGTCAGCAACTCGAGCAGTGGGGCCTTGCCGGCTTCATAGGCGATGCGCGCGAGCCGATAGGTTTCGTTGGCGGTCGCCTGTGATGCGACGGCCGCCGCAACCCGGGCATCAACGGCGGCGACTTGCGCATAGGCGGCGCGCACCGCCGCCTGTGCGTCGAAGCGCGCCGCTGCCAGTCGCGCCTCGGCCGCCAGCAGGTCAGCCTGCGAGACGGCAATGTTGCCGCGATTGCGGTCGAAGATATGGAGCGGGATCGTGACGCCGCCGAGCACTGCGGTCGCTCCCTCGTACTCAAGTCGTCGCACTCCGACGTTGGCGATGATGTCGGGCACCGCACGCTTGCGCTCGACATCGATCCGCAAAGCGGCGGCCGCACGCTCGGCGCGCGCTACAGCCACCGTGGCGGTCTCGCCCGGATCAAGCCGCTTGGCGACAAGCGTCGAGGTCTCGAGTTCGAGCAGCGACGAGCCGATGCCGGTGTACGGCTCGTCGACCCCCGCCAGTGCTGCCAGACGGGCATATGCGGCGATGCGGTTCGCCACTGCGATCTCTCGCTCGGCGTTCACGGCGTTGACCGACGTCTCCGCCTGCAGCGCGCGCAGCCGCGCTTCTTTGCCCGCGCCGACCAGCGCGCGCGCCGCCCTCAGGTCGGCGGTCGCTTCCTCGATCTCGTCGTCGGCGAGCGCGATACGGCCTTCGGCGACCTCGGCGGCACCATAGGCCAGCGCCAAGTCGTGGGCATATGTGATGCGCACTTCACGACCGCGTGCCACCGACGCGAGGACCCCAGCCTTGCCCGCCGCGATCCGCGCCGAGCGCTTACCGCCGAGCTCGATCGGTTGGCTGAATTGCAGCGTCGTCTCGGCGCGGTCGAAGCGCTGATAGGGTGACGAGCCGCCGACGTTCTCGGTGAGCACGCCGATCGTCGGGTTCGGCCGAGCCCGCGCCTGTAATGCCTGCCCCTCGGCGCGGCGCGTGTCGGC
>JBBRLS010000092.1:0-6573 GCA_038231215.1 Burkholderiales bacterium
TCGTCAACCTCGAGAACCTCGGCGAGTCGAAGGTCGCGATGGTCTACGGCCAGATGAACGAGCCGCCGGGCAACCGCCTGCGCGTCGCGCTCACCGGCCTGACGATCGCCGAGTCGTTCCGCGACGAAGGCAAGGACGTGCTCTTCTTCGTCGACAACATCTATCGCTACACGCTCGCCGGCACCGAGGTCTCGGCGCTGCTCGGCCGCATGCCTTCGGCGGTGGGCTACCAGCCGACGCTGGCCGAGGAAATGGGTCGCCTGCAAGAGCGCATCACCTCGACCAAGGTCGGCTCGATCACGTCGATCCAGGCCGTCTACGTGCCGGCCGATGACCTGACCGACCCGTCGCCGGCGACCACCTTCGCCCACCTCGACTCGACCGTCGTGCTCTCGCGCGACATCGCTTCGCTCGGCATCTACCCCGCGGTCGATCCGCTCGACTCCACGTCGCGCCAGCTCGACCCGAACGTCGTAGGTCAGGAGCACTACGACGTGGCTCGGGCCGTGCAAGGCACGCTGCAGCGCTACAAGGAGCTGCGCGACATCATCGCCATTCTCGGCATGGACGAGCTGGCACCGGAAGACAAGCTGGCCGTGGCCCGGGCGCGCAAGATCCAGCGCTTTCTCTCGCAGCCGTTCTTCGTGGCCCAGGTCTTCACCGGCAGCGATGGCAAGTACGTGTCGCTGAAGGAAACGATCCGCGGCTTCAAGATGATCGTCAACGGCGAGTGCGACTCGCTGCCCGAGCAGGCGTTCTACATGGTCGGCGGCATCGACGAGGCCTTCGAGAAGGCCAAGACGATCAAATGACATGAAGCCCCCACGCTCACTTCGTTCGCTGCCCCCCGAGGGGGCGCGGCCGGGCTTGGGAACGGCCCGGCGCCCGGCCGGTCTTCGTTCTACAAAGGTTTAGGCATGGCCACGCTTCAAGTCGACGTCGTCTCCGCCGAAGAGCAGATTTTCTCCGGCGAGGCGAAGTTCGTCGCCCTGCCGGGCGAGATGGGCGAGCTCGGCATCTATCCGCGGCACACGCCGCTGATCACGCGCATCAAGCCGGGGGCGGTGCGCATCATCCGCGCCGACAACGACGAGGAAGAGTTCGTCTTCGTCGCCGGCGGCATCCTCGAGATCCAGCCCGGCTCGGTGACCGTGCTCGCCGACACCGCGATCCGCGGCAAGGACCTCGACGAGGCCAAGGCCGCCGAAGCGACCAGGGCCGCCGAAGAGGCGGTGAAGAACGCCAAGAGCGACATCGATCTCGCCGCCGCGCAAAACGAGCTGTACATGGTGGCGGCGCAGATCGCGGCGCTGCGCAAATACCGCAAGAAATGACCTGGCAGCCCCCAGGGCTGCGATGTCATCCTGGACGACAGACGCTGTGACGCTTGACGTCTTTGTCTCCCGCTACCTGCTGACGGTGCACGGTGTCGTCGTCGCCCTCGGCCTCATCGTCTACGTCGCCGTGGCGCGCGCGCTGCCGCAGCGGCGCGACCCGCCGGCGGCCATCGCCTGGGTCGTCGCGCTGGCCTTGCTGCCCTACGTCGCGGTTCCGCTCTACCTCATGTTCGGCAGCCGGAAGCTGCGCATGCGCGACGCGCCGCCGCCCGCCCTGCCGCTCGTCGAGAGCGCTGCCGACGAGGCCGAGGCCGCGTCGCTCTGGGCGCGCCGCCTCGGCCGCGCGATGGGCCTCGCGCCGGCGGCGTCGTACGAGGCACTGCGCCTGCACGCCGACGGCCGCGAGGCGCGCGCTGCCCTGTTCGAAGTGATCGCCGCGGCGCGGACCTCGCTCGACTTGTGCACCTTCATCCTCGGCAGCGACGCGTTCGGCGCCGAGGTGGCTGCGGCGCTCCGTGCCCGCGCCGAGCAGGGCGTCAAGGTGCGGCTGCTCATCGACGGCATTGGCGCCTGGCTGGGCGGCAAGATCGACCTGAAGGCGTTGCGCGGATCGGGTGTCGAGGTCGTCAAGTTCGTGCCGCCGTTCCGCTCGATCCTGCGCGGCCGCGCCAACCTGCGCAATCACCGCAAGATGGTCGTCGCCGACGCCGACTGGTTCTGGTGCGGCGGGCGCAACCTTGCGGCCGAATACTTCGAGGGCGACCCGGCCCGGCGCGACGGCAAGACGCTGCGCAATCACGCCTGGCACGACCTCAGCTTCGACCTGCGTGGCGAGCTCGCGCTGCGCGCCTGCGAGCAGTTCGAGAAGGACTGGGCCTACGGGACGCGGACCTCGCTCGTCGAGCAGTGCCCGCTTCAGCCGCACGCCATCGTCGCCGGTGAGGCGCCGCTCGCACAGCTCGTGCCGAGCGGCCCCGAGCAGGTCGACGACACGGTGCAGTCGCTGCTGCTCTCGGGCTGCTTCATGGCCAAGCGCCGCATCCTGGCCGTCACGCCGTATTTCATCCCCGACGCGAACCTGCTCATGGCGCTGACGCTGGCGGCGCGGCGCGGCGTGCGCGTCGACATCGTCTTGCCGCGCCGCTCCAACCACCGGCTCGCCGACGTCGCGCGGCATCGGCCGCTGCGCGACCTCGCCGCCGCCGGCGCGTGCATCTGGTTCGAGCCCTGGATGCAGCACGCCAAGGCCGTCGTCATCGACGATCAGCTCGCGCTCGCCGGCTCAGCCAATCTCGACCTGCGCAGCCTCTTTCTCAACTACGAGCTGATGGTCGCGTTCTACGAGCCGGCCGACGTGCGGCGCTTTGCCGCCTGGATGGAAAAGGAGCGCGACCAGGCAGTGCGCTTCGAGCCGAAGGAACCCGGGCTGCTGCGCGATCTCTCCGAAGGCCTGCTGCTCTGGCTCGCCTTCCAGCTCTAGACAAAGTACCTATCGGATTGGCGGCAACGGAGGTCCGGCGTCGACGACGATGAACGGCATCCGGCAGGCCACATAGCCCGACGAGAGCGCCACCTTGTTCGCGGTGCTCACCGAATGGGCGATGGCCCAGCACCACATCCAGATGCGGAAGGTGTCGCCGGCTTCGGCCTGAAGCAAGACATCGCCCGGCGAGAACTCGGTGCCGAAATAGCCGTCTCCGCTGTCTTTGCCGAGCGGTGCGTAAGCGTCGCGATGGTCGTCCCACAGGACTCGCCGGCGGTCGAGAAACGGCGTCGATTCGCCATTGCGGTAGACCAGAAGACCCAGGCCGCCGCGGCTCGAGCACGGCCCCTGCATCGCCGAGTTGACCCAGAGGTAATTGAACGGAACGACGGGCCTGAACGAGATCGCCGCCGGGACGAGTGACGAAACAAGAACGCCGACGGCGGCGGCTTCATAGCCTAGTAGCGCGGCGACGTTGAAGGAGCCGTCCGACTTGTCGGCCTGCGAAAGCGCCGTGTGCCATTGAAGATCGTAAGGAGGTGCGATGACCTCGATGCCAGGGCTGATTTGAAGGTCGAAGCGCGGGCCGGACAGGGCATCGCCGCGGAACGACTTCAACAGGCTCTTGCGCTCGGCATCGAACAAGCGGTCGAGCTTGTGACGCGCCCGACTCGCCTCTGCTTGCGCCTCGATCAACTGGCGCAGCGGCGCATCGGCAATCGCCCGCAACTCCGTCTGCCTGACGAGGGCGGCGTGCTCGATCTCGAGGCGATCGCCGAGCGTTTGCCGGAATTCCGCGATGGCCGAATGCCGTTCCCTGGTCGACGACTTCGGGTGCACCTTGAACCGCTTCTGGCGATTCGGGGCGGAAGAATGGCTGGCAGTCGGGTGGGCGCTTTTCTTGCTCATCGTTGTCCTCGCAGCCGCGCAACTGTAGTCGCTACGCCAGCATCGGCAGCGCCGCCCATTTCGTCTTGACTAGATCACGCCGGCTTCGAACGCCTTGCAGTTCGCAAGCGGCATGTCGACCCGTTCGAGCGAGGCGTCGAAGCCGACCAGGCGAACCGCCTCCTTGCCATTCTTGAGGCGAACCGATCCGGCCCCCTGATAGGCGGGCTCGCGCAACTCGAGCTTGGCAGCGGCGAAGCCTTCGGCGCGCGTCTTCGCAGATGCGAGCTCGATGCCCGCGACCTGGGCAAGCGCCACCGTCTGCACCGGCTCTTTCCCGAGCCGCACCTCGAGCCGCTCGCTGATGCTGTCGCCGACGCGAATCTTGGCTCGCTGCACGACGATGACCTCACCGGACTTTCTCGGCGTGCAGCGCGCCACCACGATTTCGGACTCGCGCGGCCGTGGCGGGTTGATGCCGTTCGCTTCGGCTGCGGCTGCGGCGAGGCCGACCGCCATGGCGGCCATGCGGAGGATCGAACGGGTCTTCATGTGCGGCACCTCATTGCTGGTTGATCCGGTTCACGATCAGCGCCGCGACATCGTCGGTGTCCTTGTTGCCGATGCCGACGACGTACTCCTTGATCTTCAGATGTTCGGCGTAGCCGTCGAACAAGGGGTCGAAGGTCGCGCACGGGCTGCGTGGCCGGTTCACCGGCGTGCAGTAGAGCCCTGTCATCCACTTGTCGATCGATGCCGACGCGGTGTTCAGACTCACTGCATAGCGATGCAACGCAGTATCGATGTCGGACGCGCCCGCGGCCTGCGTCTTGTCGCGAAAGACGACCGAGAGCGCAACGACCTTGGCGTAGGCGTCGTAGCGCTTGAGCTTGATCTCGGCGATCTTGTTGATGTAGAGGAGGTAGGTCGCCTGATCGATCTCGACGGTTTGCGTCAGCGGCAGTACGGCGTAGTACTCCTGCCAGAGCGAGTTGCTGTAGAGCAGGAACTGCGCGAGGCTGTCCTGCATCAGCGCCGTCTGCTGGCGCCGGCTCTCGTAGCGGCGCTGGAACTGCGGAACCAGGTACGAAGTGATGATCGAGCCGACGAGCAAGAGGACGAAGCCGTTGCTGAGGAAGCCGAGAAGCTTTGCCAACCCCCCTTTCGGCGCTTCGGGCGGGCGGGCTTCGCGCGCGGCGACGAGCGCGTAGCGGACCTCGGCGCGGATTTTCGAGCGCTCGGCCTCCGAGAGCTCGTCAGGCGCCGCGGCGGGCTCGGATTTCGGCTCGGCAGGGGAAGCATCGCGCATCGCTGGTCTCTCGTTCTATCCGATGCAGCGCAGCGCCGCCTCGACGATCGCCCCCGCATCGACCTCGAAGTGCCGACGCAGGGCCGCCCGCGTGTCGCTGCGCCCGAACCCGTCGGTGCCGAGCGTCACGCAGCGCCGGCCGGGCGGCAGAAAGGCGCGGATCTGCTCGGGCACGGCGCGCACGTAGTCGGTGGCGATGACGATAGGCCCGCGCGTCGGCGCGAGCTGATCGCCGACGTAGCTGTGCATCACGCTGGTCGCGCCGTGTCGCCACGCCGACTCTGCGGCGACGCCGTTGCGCGCGAGTTCGCTGAAGCTGGTCACGCTCCAGAGGTCGGCGGCGACGCCGTGCTCGCTCTCGAGCCGGTCGGCGGCCTTCAGCGCCTCGCCGAAGATCGCGCCCGAGGCGAGCAACTGCACGCGTCGCGAGCCTTCGCGCGATGACGCGCGAAAGCGGTACATGCCGCGCAGCACGCCTTCGTGCGCCCCCGCAGGCAGGCTCGGCTGGGCCACGTTCTCGTTCATCGCCGTCACGTAGTAGAAAACGTCCTTCTGCTGCTCGAGCATCTCGCGCATGCCGTGATCGACGATGACCGCGAGCTCGCCGGCGAACGCCGGGTCCCAGGCCTTGCAGTTCGGCACCGTCGCGGCAACGAGGTGGCTGGTGCCGTCCTGGTGCTGCAGGCCTTCGCCGCCGAGCGTCGTGCGGCCGGCGGTCGCGCCGATCAGGAAGCCGCGCGCCCGCTGGTCGGCGGCGGCCCAGATCAAGTCGCCGACGCGCTGGAAGCCGAACATCGAGTAGTAGATGTAGAACGGCAGCATGGCCAGGCCGTGCGTCGAGTACGAGGTGGCCGCCGCTGTCCACGACGAGAGTGCGCCCGCCTCGGTGATGCCTTCTTCGAGGATCTGGCCGCTCTTGTCCTCGCGGTAGTAGAGCATCGAGCCCGAGTCCTCGGGCTGGTAGAGCTGGCCGAACGGCGCGTAGATGCCGACGGTGCGAAAGAGGCTTGCCATGCCGAAGGTGCGCGCCTCGTCGGCGACGATGGGAACGACGCGCGGGCCGAGCGTCTCGTCCTTCATCAGGTTGCCGAGGATGCGCACGAAGGCCATCGTCGTGCTCATCTCCTTGCCGTCGGCGTTGAGCGCGAACGCGGCGGTCGCTTCGAGCGATGGCACCGTGAGCGTGGCGCAATCGCTGCGCCGCGCCGGCAGCGCGCCGCCGAGGGCGCGACGACGGCTCTGCAGGTAGCGGATCTCGGCGCTGTCGTCGGCCGGCTTGCAGAAGGCTAGGCCTTCGCAATCGGCGTCGCTCATCGGCAGGGCGAAGCGGTCGCGAAAGGCGAGCAGGCCGGCGCCGTCGAGCTTCTTCGCCTGGTGCGTCGTCATGCGACCTTGCGCCGCGCCGCCCATGGCGTAGCCCTTCATCGTCTTGGCGAGCACGACGGTCGGCTGGCCTTCGTGCGCGGCGGCGGCGGCGAAGGCGGCGTGGATCTTGATGGCGTCGTGGCCGCCGCGGCGCAGGCGGTCGATGTCTTCGTCGCGCAGGTCGGCGACGA
>JBBRLS010000093.1:0-6265 GCA_038231215.1 Burkholderiales bacterium
CATCTTCCCTCGTCGTGCAAACCAGGTCGCGGCCAACAGGTCGGCCGAGGTGCCTATCAAGGCCAACACGACGACGCCGACAAAGATGTCCGAGAGGCCGAGGCTCGCCGCCGTAGCCTCCAGTGCCGATGACACGGTGCGCATTTCAGCGATCGTGGACGCTGGTTTCAGCGTGATCGCGGACGGTGTTTCAGCGTGATCGTGGACGATCACGGAAGCGCGCGAGTGAAGGGGTCTATCGTAATCTCAGGGCCGAAGGGCTTGGGGTGGTGTGTGGTCATGCAGGCTTGTCCACGGGGGCGGGCGTCGCTTGCGACGAACGACCGCCGCGGTGGGCAAGCCGTGTTGGACGGAGGCACGTTGGCATTGCTCGGATTGCGCGAAGCGGTCATGGCTTGATCTGTTTTTTGCGCATCGACTCGCCCTTGAGGGCGATCTTGTGGGCGGTGTGCACGATGCGATCGAGGATCGCGTCGGCCAGAGTGGGATCGTTGAGCCACTCGTGCCACGAGGTGACTGGCAGCTGGCTGGTGATCAAGGTGGCGCCCGTGCCGACGCGGTCGTCGAGCAGCTCGAGCAGATCATTGCGCTCAGGCGCCGTCACCGGAGCGATCGCGAAGTCGTCGATCGCCAGCAGGTCGATGCGCGCCAGCTGCGCCAGCCGCCGTCCGAAGCTGCCGTCGCCATGGGCGACCCGGAGCTCTTCGAGAAGGCGCGGAGCGCGCACGTAGAGCACGGTGAACCCTGAGCGCGCCGCCTGCTGGGCGAGCGCGCAAGCCAGCCACGTCTTGCCGACGCCAGTCGCACCGGTGATCAGGACGTTGTGTCCGTGGCGCAGCCAGTCGCCGCCGGCGAGAGCGGTGACGAGGTTGCGATCGAGCCCTCGAGAGGCTCGCCAATCGATGTCTTCGAGGCAGGCACTGGCGAGCTTCAATCGTGCGGCCTTGAGCAATCTGGTCAGTCGCTTGCTGTCGCGCCAGTCGATCTCGCGCTGCACCAGCATCGCCAGCCGATCGTCGAAGGCGAGCTCGCCGGCCGAGGCGGTTGTGGCCTGGTCGGCCAGGGCCTGGACCATGCCGTCCAGACGCAGCCCGCGCAGTTGGTCCAGGGTGTGTTCGTTGAGCAAGAGCTTCTCCTTGGTCAGTGGTAGTAGTCGGCGCCGCGCAGGTTGTCGTGCAGCGGCAGGGTGTCGGCGGCCGGCGCCGGCGGCGCCTGCTGCCGATCGAGCCCGGCAGCAAGGATTGAGTTGACGCTGCGGTAGGTGGGCGAACGGATCGACAGCGCCCTGGCGCACGCCGCTTCCAGCCGCTCGTTGCCGCACTGGCGCGCCAGGCGCTGCAGACCGAGACAGGCGCGGTAGCCTTGCTCCGGGTGCGGCCGGTGCTCCATCTGCCAGCGCACGACGGCGCCGGTGGCTGCGCCGATGCGCTCACCCCAGGCGATCAGCTTGGCTGGCGTCCACTCGAGGTGCGCCCGGTGCGAGGCCGGCATGTGTTCGGCAACGGTGGTGTGAGCGCCCTTGACGGCGCTCAAGGCGTGCACGGCGACGCGCTGCAGGCCGGCGACGACCTCCACGGTGCTTGCCGTGACGCGCAGTTCGACCTCGGCTCGCACCAGCCGGTGCGGCACGCTGTAGTAGTGGCCGTCGAGCTCGACGTGGTAGTCGATGTTGACGCGGGCGCGCTTGAAGCGAGCGATCGGCATCCGACTGGCTGGCAGCGCGTGCAACACCGGTCGATCGAGGACCTCGAAGGCGCTGGCCCGGCAGCCGGGCAGCTTCTTGAAGGCGCGCGCGTTCAGATCGAGCAACAACTCGGCAATGGCCCGGTTGAGCTCGCCCAGGCTGAAGAAGCGTCGGTTGCGAAGCCGGGCCAGGATCCAGCGCTCGACGATCTGCACGCCGACTTCGACCTTGGGCTTGTCGCGCGGGTGCGCCGGCCGGGCCGGGAGTACGGCGACGTCGTAGTGGTCGCAGAACTCTTCGACCAAGCGATTGACCGCCGGCTCGTAGCGATCGGGGCGGGCAATGAGGGCGCGCGGTTGGTCAGGAACGATTAGCCGCGGCACGCCACCCATGAACTCGAGCGCATCGATGATCGAGCCGACCCAATCGGCCGCCGTCTGCGTCGCTGTCGCGCAGGCAAAGGTGTAGTTGGACGCGCCGAGCACGGCGACGAAGATCTGGGCGCGACGGACCTCGCCGGTCGTCGCGTCGATCACGGGCACGGTCTGGCCGGCATAGTCAACGAAGAGCCGCTCGCCGGCGATGTGCGTCTGGCGCATCGAGCGCTTCAGGCCGAGCGCCCAGGCGCGGTACTTGACGCAGAAGCTCGTGTATTTGTAGGCCTGCTCGCTGCCGCGCTGGTACTCCTCCCAGAGGAGCTGCAACGTGACGCCCGGGCGCTTGAGTGAGCATGAGCGGCTTTCTTGATGCGCAGGTTGCCGCTTTTGATCACGCAGCGTGAGGTAGCGGCGGGTCTTCGCATTGCGGATCTCGATGAACATCGGTGATCGCAGGCGGTGGGCATGTGGTCGAAGGGCGTGGACGGTGGGCAACGCAAGGCGTTGTCCACGGGGCGCGCCCGGTGCGCCGACAGGCGCATCGTCCACATATCCACCGCCTTGTTCGCGGCGCCCATCGATTTCGTGTTCGGCGCCGACGTTCGCGGTCGCCCGAGGCGGGCGACCGGCCTGGCTGCGCACCGCTGACGACACGCTGGCGGGCAGCGAGTCGTCTGTAGAAGGTCTCCCCCAGGAACCTTGAAGGAACGGTTCCCGTGGGAGAGTCTCCTTTCGACCAAGATCGGAGACACCCTCAGTGTGCCATGGCCTCCTGCAAGACCCGAAGTTCTTCGCGCTGCTGCTGCGCATTGACCATGAGCTGGCCGACCAGACGCGTGCCGTCGGTTGCTGCTGCGGTGGCGCGCTGCACCGCGCCGACTACCCGCGCAAGCCGCGGGGCTGCCCCGCCCAGACTCGCGTCGAGTATTCCTCGCGCTTCAGCTTTTGCTGCGCGCGCTGCCGCAAGCGCTGGACCTCGCGGTCGGTGCGCTTCCTGGGCCGACGGGTGTTCGTCGCGCTGGCGATGGTGTTGCGATCGACCCAGCGCGCCGCTGCGTCGCCGGCGGCGGCAGAACTGGGCGCGGCCTTGGGGGCTTGTCGGCGAACCGTGCAGCGCTGGCGCGCGTGGTGGCTCGAGGAGTTCCCGGCGACGCCGTTGTGGCGCGCGCTGGCCGCCAGGTTCATGCCAACCGTGGCTGTCGAGTGGCTGCCCGCCAGCCTCGTACAGGCGATGACCGGCACACCTGCGGAGGTCTTCATGCGCCTGCTGGTCTTGCTCAGTCCGCTGACGATCTGCCGCCCAGGTGCGGCCGCCGGGGATCCCGCAGCGTGATGCTCGCCGCCTTCACGCAGAGGATGCCCGTAGCCGCCGCCGACGAGGCTTCGTAGCCTTCGACTCCTGCGTTGCCACACCGCCGGTGCGGCCGCAACCGGAGTCCTCTCGATGACCCTCGCCGATCCTCTTGAACGCGATCGATGGGCGCGCCTGCGCTTCTCGATCATCGGACCGCTGCTGGCCGCGCCACCCGGTCCCAGGCAGCTGAAGGGCGCGCTCGTCGCGCTGGCTGCCAAGACGTGGCGCGATCCCATCACCGGTGGGGATGTTCGCTTCGGCGCGTCGACCCTGCAGCGCTGGTTCTACACGGCCCGGCGCGCCGCCGACCCCGTGGCCGCGCTGCGCGATCGCCTGCGCGCCAACGAGGGCTGCTTCCCCAGCCTGAACGCGCTGGCGGTGGCCGCGCTCACGCGCCAGTACCGGGAGCATTCGGGCTGGACGGCGCAATTGCACCTGGACAACCTGCGCGTGACTTGCAAGACCAGCGACACGCCGGTGGCCTCGTACACGACGGTGCGACGGTATCTTCGCGCCAACGGCATGCGTCGCCAGGCCGCGCCCAAGCGCGACACCGCCGGCGCCGTGCTGGCCCGCGATCGGCTCGAGCAGCTCGAGGTGCGCAGCTTCGAGGTCGAGCATGTCGGGGCACTCTGGCACCTGGACTTCCACCACGCCTCGCGCAAGGTGCTCACCCGCACCGGCGTCTGGGTCAAGCCGATGTTGTTGGGCGTCATCGACGATCGCTCGCGTCTGGTGTGCCACCTGCAGTGGTACCTGGACGAGGCCGCGCAGAGTCTGGTGCACGGGCTGTCGCAGGCGTTCATGAAGCGAGGCCTGCCAAGGTCGCTGATGACCGACAACGGCGCGGCCATGCTCAGCGAGGAGGTCACGACGGGCCTGGGCGCGCTCGGCATCGTGCACCAGACGACGCTTCCATACAGTCCGTACCAGAACGCGAAGCAGGAGTCGTTCTGGGGTCGCGTCGAAGGCCGGCTGATGGCCATGCTCGAGGGCGAGTCGGCGCTGACGCTGGAGCTGCTCAACGAAGCCACCCAGGCCTGGGTCGAGCAGGAATACCACCGCACAGAGCACACCGAGCTCGCCGCGACGCCGCTCGCGCGCTTCCTGGCCGGACCGAGCGTGGCCCGCCCATGTCCCGACACTGCCCTGCTGCGCAACGCCTTTCGCATCGAGGTCAAGCGCCGGGCGCGTCACGCCGACGGCACGCTCAGCCTGGCCGGCACTCGCTTCGAGATCCCTTCGCGGCTGCGTCACCTCGATGATGTCCATGTCCGATATGCACGCTGGGACCTCACGCGCGTGGACATCGTTGATGCGCGCACGGGCGCCGTGCTGTGCGCCATCCGGCCACTGGACAAGGTGGCCAATGCTGACGGCCAACGTCGCCGGCTGGACCCGTCAACAGGTCCCGGCGCGGATCTCTCGCCGCTGCCGCCGACGGGCCTGGCGCCTCTGCTACGCGAACTGCTGGCCGAGTACGCCGCCACCGGCATGCCGCCGGCGTATCTGGCCAGCGCCGAGTCTGCAGTACCGGCCATCGTACCTACGCTCACCCCCAACGAGCAGGCGACCCGCCCATGAACCAAAAACTGCTGGCCCTGTACGGCCTGAAGTGGAATCCCTTCTCGCCGGAGTTGCCCATCGAGGCGATCTACGTTGCGCCCAAGCTGGAGAGCTTTTGCTGGCGCATCGAGCACGCCCAGATCCGCGAAGGCGGCTTCGCCATGATCCATGGCGACCCCGGCACGGGCAAGAGCGTGGCGCTGCGGCTGCTGGCCGATCGTCTGGCCCGCTTGCCCGATGTCGTTGTCGGTGCCATCAACCACCCCCAGAGCAACCTGGCCGATCTGTACCGCGAACTCGGCGACGTCTTCGCCGTGCCGGTGCGTCCGCACAACCGCTGGGGCGGCTTCAAGACCTTGCGCGAGCGCTGGTTGGCCCACTTGGAGTCGACCCGGTGTCGAGCGGTGCTGCTCGTCGACGAGGCCCAGGAGATGAGCCCGGCGGGCTTGAACGAGCTGCGCCTGCTGGCCAGCGCGCGCTTCGACTCGCAGCCGCTGCTGTGCGTCGTGATCGCCGGCGACGCCCGCCTCGCGGACAAGCTGCGTCGAGAGGAGTTGATCCCGCTGGGCAGTCGCATCCGGACTCGACTGACCCTGGAACATGCCAGCCGCGATGAACTCGCTGAAGGCCTCAACCACCTGCTGGCCGGTGCCGGCAACGCGAGCTTGATGACGCCGCAATTGAAGCAGACGCTGTGCGACCATGCTGCGGGGAACTACCGGATCCTCACGACGATGGCGGCCGAACTGCTGGCTGCCGCCGCGCAGCGCGACATCGCCCAGCTCGACGAGAAGCTGTACCTCGAGGTCTTCGCCCCGCCGGCCACCACGACATCGCGTCGGGCGCCGGCGCGGCGTTGATGACCGAGAGCATCGACATGTCTGCCGAACGACACCATCGCGACGACGCCGCATTCGCGCTGCCCAGGCTCAGCGACGACGCCGTCGTGCAAATCCACGGCTTCATCGAGCAGGGGCTCGCGCTGTTCGAGTCCCGCTACGCTGACCAGATCTGGCGCTTCTACGATGAGATGTCCGAGCACAACATGCTCGACAGCGGTGACCGCGGCGTCATCGACGACCCGCCGTTCTAGGCGACGCCGCGCTAACCGAGAACGCCGCCCGGCTCACGCCTGGCGGCGTTCTCGTTCGCGATGTCGATTGCCATCGCCTGCGTGGTGGCAGCCTTGGCCTTCGCCTCCGGCCGCTGATCACCTACGCGATGTCGATGCTGAGCATCACCGAGCTCGATCACGACAACATCAAATTAGCTGCTCACACTCAC
>JBBRLS010000094.1:0-6164 GCA_038231215.1 Burkholderiales bacterium
ATTGATCAAAGGCCTAATCGCCTCCCAAAACAATCTCTCGCGTTTTCGCCTGTGATAGCGTAGCGCGAAGTCGAGTTCCGGGAGAACTCGCCTCTTTGCACGCGAGGTTGCATTGCTCGTCGGCTACGCCCGCGTGTCCACGCGCGATCAGAACCAGGCGCTCCAGCTCGATGCGTTTGCGATCGCAGGCGTCGATCGTGTTTTCCACGAAAAGGCGACGGGCGCGGCGCGCGACCGACCCGAGCTCAAGGCTGCGCTCGACTTCATGCGCGCGGGCGACACGCTCGTGGTGTGGAAGCTCGATCGTCTCGCGCGCTCGACAGGCCAGCTGATCGAGACCGTGCGTGACCTCGAAGCACGCGGCATCGGCTTTCGCTGCCTGACGCAGAGCGAGATCGACACGACGACCGCCGGTGGCCGCCTCGTGTTCACCATCTTCGGCGCGATCGCCGAGTTCGAGCGCGAGGTGATCCGCGAGCGCACCCGCGCGGGCCTCGCCGCCGCCCGCGCGCGGGGGCGCACCGGCGGCCGCCCGCCAGGCCTCACGCCCAAGGATCTCGACAAGGCGCGCACGCTGCTGCGCAACCCGGATATCACCGTCGAGGAGGTCGCGCGGACGCTCGGTGTCGGGGCGGCAACACTGTACCGGCATTTGCCCGGCGGGCGCGGCGCGTTGCTGGACGCGGCCGCGTGAAGCCGTCGCCGACCTCGGTGCCCGCCGAGGCCCTGGCGACGCTCCGGCGCAGATTGGCAATGCTTCCCGCGCGCCATCCCGAGCGCGCCGAACTGCTGCGCTCGACCTACACGCTGTACGGTGTCTCTCGCGCGACGCTCTATCGTCAGCTGCGCGGCGAGCGCAGGGTGCGCGACGCGCACCGGCGCGACCGCGGCACCGCGCGCGTGATGCCCGTGGCCGAGATCGAACGCTGGTGCGAGATCGTCGCCGCGATGCAGGCGCGCACGACCAATCGGAAGGGGCGGTGCCTTTCGGTCGCGCGCGTACTCGAACTGCTCGTTGAGCACGGCGTCGAAACGCCCGGCGGCCTGCAGAAGCTCGCGCCCGACAAGCTGACCGCCTCGACGCTGAACCGCCATATGCGCCGCCTCGGCTACGACCGGGACCGCATGACACGCGAGCCCGCCGCCGTGCGCTACCAGGCCGAGCGCTCGAACGACCTCTGGCATTTCGACATGAGCCCGAGCGACCTCAAGCAGCTTGAACGTCCGCCTCCGTGGGTGGACCTGGCACGCGAAGGTAATCCGACGCTGATGTTGTTCTCGGCCGTCGATGACCGATCGGGCGTTGTCTACGAGGAATATCGCTGCGTGTTCGGCGAGGAGGTCGAGGCGGCGCTGCGCTTCCTGTTCGCGGCGATGGCTCCCAAACCCGAGAGCGCCAACCCACTGCAAGGCATTCCCAAGTCGATCCTGCTCGATGGCGGACCGGTTAAAAAATCGGCCGTGTTCCAGCGCGTGATGGATAGCCTCGACATCGAGGTGCTCCCGCACATGCCTGCCGGGAGCGACGGCAAACGCACGACCGCGCGCGCGAAAGGCAAGGTCGAGCGGCCTTTCCGCACGATCAAGGACGCGCACGAGACGCTTTACCACTTCCACCAGCCCGAGACCGAAGCGGAAGCGAACCAGTGGCTCGCCCGCTTCATCGACACTTACAATAATCGGGATCATCGCTCCGAGCCGCACTCGCGCGCGGACGACTGGCACGCCAACCTTCCCGGCGACGGCGTGCGCGCGATGTGCGCGTGGGAGCGCTTCTGCACCTTCGCGCGCGAGCCCGAGCGTAGGCAGGTCGGCATCGATTGCCGCCTGACGGTGGCGGGCGTCACTTACGAGGTCGATCCCGAACTGGCGGGCGAGACCGTGATCGTCTGGTGGGGGCTGCTCGACGAGGAGCTGTTCGTCGAATGCGGCGACGCGCGCTACGGCCCGTTCGACCCGGTCGGCGGCGCGGTGCCGCTGCACCGGTACCGCAAGCACCGCAAGAGCAAGCGCGAGCATCGATCCGAAGCCGTGGACGCGCTGGCGGCGAAGCTGCGGCTGCCCCGCTCGGCGCTGTCGGGCGAAACCGACGTCCGCTGGACGGGCCCCGCGCACGAAGGTGCCCGCCCCCAAATCCCATCGCGGCCGTTCACCGGACCTGACCCGTTCCAAGAGTTGGCGTTCCCGACCGCGCTCGCCGCGCGCAAGGCGATCGCCGACGAGCTGCGGCTGCCACTCGCCAAGCTGTCCGACGACAACCGCGCCTTCGTCACCGACCTGCTCGGCCGCACGCTCGCCAAACCCGAGGTGATGGCCGCCGTGCGCGAACGTTTCCCGCGCGGCCAGGCCGTCGCGCGCGCCCAGCTCTGAGAGGATCGCCGATGCTGACCGAAGTGATGCGCGAATACGGGCTCGATAAACCGCCCGTCGACCTCGGCTTCTTTCCGACCGAGCATCACCTCCAGGTCGCACGCGACCTGCGCGCCGCGATCACCGGTGGCCGGTTGATCGCGCTTACCGCGGTGATTGGATCGGGCAAGACCGTGCTCGCGCGGCGGTTGCGCGAGGAACTCACGAAAGAAGATAAGATCATAGTCTCGCGGTCGCTCACCGTTGAAAAGGCCAAGATCACGGTGCCGCTGCTCATCTCGGCGCTCTTCTACGACCTGGCTTCAGAGAAAACGGTGGTGTCCATCCCAAGCCAGTCCGAGCGGCGCGAGCGCGATCTCCAAGAGTTGTTTAAACGCGCCAAACGTCCCGTCGCGCTGTTCATCGATGACGCGCACGATCTGCATCCCAAAACGCTGACCGCGCTCAAGCGGCTGATGGAACTGGTCGCCGACGGTGGCGGTCAGCTCTCGGTCGTGCTCGTCGGCCATCCCAAGCTCAAGAACGACCTCAAGCGACCCACGATGGAGGAGATCGGCGATCGCACGACGGTGTTCGAGTTCGGCGGGCTGCGAGACCAGCAGCGTGACTACATCGTTTGGGCCGTGGGCAGGTGTCTCGCCGAGGGTGTCGAGATCGGCGACGTGCTGACCGACGATGCAATCGCCAAGCTCGCCGCCAAGCTGAAAACCCCGCTGCAGATCGGGCGTCACCTCGTGCGCGCGTTCGAGGCCGGGTTCGAAGCGGGGGTGAAACCCATCGACGCGACCATCGTCGAAGGCGTACTCTCCGCGCGCATCGACGATCTCGAGCCGCAGCTCACCCGACATGGCTACGACGCGAAATCGATCGCCGACCAGTTCGGGGCCAAGCCCGCCGAGGTCGTGCAGCTGTTTCGCGGCGCGCTCGACGCTGGCCGTGCCCGCGAACTCGTCGACGAAATGCGCGCCGCCGGGCTGCCAGTTTGAACGTCTCCCCGAGCGTGCGTCGGTGCTCGACTATCTCGCGTCCGTCTCACCAAGCGCGCGCTCAGTATCACGCAACGTGCGCTCATAGCTGCTATCCGTCTCACGCTATTGTGCATTGAGAGGCGCATCTATCTCGCGTCGAGCGTCGGATGATTGCGCGCGGCTACAACTACCCGGCGCGCAGCGATCAACTCGACGAGTCCACACTCGCTGCAACGCTGAGTGCGTTCCTCATGGGCGACCGACATGACGCCAACGCTGTCCTGTCGAACGATTTCGCTGATCCCTGCGACCAGATCGAGGACATGCTTAACGACGTTCGTCTCGCGTCGATCATCAGCGCGATCGCCGAGCGCCTCGGTCTCGAGGCCGACACGATAGAGCAAATGTGCAGAGACGCGCTCGAAGCGAAGCTCGATTCCGAGAAATATGGCGAACCGCTCGCATATCTGCGTCCGTGGGACAAAATCGAGATTGCGATCTTGCCGGCATTGAGCCTGGGTCTCAGCGTGGAAGACGAGCGGATCGAGTCCTGGAGCCACGGCCAGCTCCACCCGACCACCGTGATCCCCAACTATGCCTTCACCCAGGCGCTTCGCCTGATCAACATGTCGTCGGCCAGGTATATGCGCGAGGTGCGCACGCGCTACGGCGTCGACCTCAAACGTGCTGCGGGCCACGCGGACCAAAGACCTGTCAATAACGATCACCGCGAACGCGCGAAGCTGTGGCAACGGCTGCACGTCCGCCACCACCCATCGCAGCCGGTTCTGATGACCTTCGACGAACTGTTCGAGGTGCTCGAAAATGCTTCGCTCGGAGGCCAGTTCGCGGTCGCCGCCAAAGCGCCCGTCGGCGAGCTGATTGCCGCTGACTGGACCAACGGCGTCGAACTTCGCGGCACCGTCCAGATCGACATCGTCGATTATCTCTGGGGGTCGGGCCACACCGTCAGTCACCGCGGCGGCATCGTGCTTCGCGACCGCGAGCGCCTGCACATCGCGCGCGATGTCGGACACCGCTTCGACGACGTGTGCGGCTTCACATGTGAATACTTCAGCATCCATGAGGTCCACCCCGCAGGTTCCCGTTCACACCGCCGTGCGCCTCCAAGCATCGAGCGCATCGCCTGAGCGAGGAAGGGGAGGGGAGGGGGCTTCGCCGGGGGCGAGCCATCCCGGCTCACGCGCGGTCAAGCAATGCAACCACCATCGAGGAGCGCCACCATGCCGAACATCCACAACGTGCCCGTCGCCAAGCTGAGCCTGTCCAAAGACAATGTCCGGCGCAGCAACCGCGACGTCGATATCGATGCACTCGCGGCGAGCATCGCCGCCGAAGGCCTGCTACAGAACCTTGTCGTCGAACCGCTGAAGAAGGCTGGCACTTTCACCGTCAAGGCGGGCGGACGTCGGCTGCGCGCGCTGCAGAAACTGATCGAGCAGGGCGTGCTTCCCGCCGATCACAGCGTCAACGTCCTCATCCTCGACGGTGGTCCCGCCGCAAGCGAGGCAAGCCTAGCCGAGAACTTCCAGCGTCTGCCCATGAACCCCGCCGACGAGTGCATGGCGTTTGCAGCGCTCGTGTCGAAAGGTGCGACCGCCGATGCCGTTGCGACGCGCTTCGGTGTCACGACGCGCTTCGTTGAAGGCCGCCTGCGTCTGGCCGACCTCGCCAAGCCCGTGTTCGAGGCGCTCGCCAAGGGCGAGATCACGCTCGGCACCGCGCAGGCCTACGCCGCCGTCCACGACAAGGATCGCCAGGAGCGCGTCTTCACGAGCATCGGCCAGGGCCATCAGGGCAACAACCCCGACGTGGTTCGCCGTACGATGCTCGACGGATCGGCGCGAGCGAACGACGCCATCTGCCGCTTCGTCGGCCGTGAGGCATACCTCGCCGCCGGTGGGCGCATCGAGCGCGACCTGTTCAGCGGCGCGGAGGACGAGACGTTCCTCGACGGCGAGCTGCTCGAAACGCTGGCCCAGGCGAAACTCGAAGAGGCGGCCGAAGCCATCAAGATCGAGCACGGTCTCGCCTTCGTTCGCCCCGTGGCAGCTACCAACGTGCCGTGGAATCTTGAGGAAGCGTTGCACCGCTTCTACCCCGGCAATGCGCCGATCGCGCCCGAGCTGATGAAACAGTTCGACACGCTCGCCGAAGAGAGCGCCCAACTCCAGGGCGACATCGAACACGAAGAGCTTACCGAGGCGGAGGTCGACCTCAAAACCAATCGCATTGAGGCGATCGAGCGCGAACTCGACGTACTGAACGACCGCGCACGGGAGATCGCCCCCGAGGTGCGCGCCACGTTGGGCACGTTCGTCTATATCGGGCGCGACGGCCAACCCCGCGTCCATGACGGGCTGTTCAGCGAAACTCGCCCCGCCCGCGCCGGGGACCGATCGGGGGGCAGCACTGTCACGGGTGCCGAAGCCGCGCCGCCCGCGATCAGTCAGGCGCTCGTCGACGAACTCGCGACACAGCGTCGGCAGATCCTCGCAATGCACATTGCCGAAAACCCGGCGGTCGCGCTCGATCTCGCGATCTTCCTGCTAGCGCGCGGCGAGTCGCATCGTTGCTACGAATTGGGCACGACGCTGCGTGCGCCGGTGGCAACGAACCCCATCGTCGGATTCAGCGCCGACGATACCTCGGCCGCCATCACGCTCGACGAAAAGCGTTCGAGCCTCGACCGTAGCTGGCAGGACCGTCACACCGAGGGCGAGCGGTTCGACGCCTTCCGCGCGCTCGGCGACGACCACAAGCTCGCCTGGCTGTCCTACACCATCGCACAAACGATCGAACCGA
>JBBRLS010000095.1:0-5893 GCA_038231215.1 Burkholderiales bacterium
AAAATACCCTCCACGGCGCGGTTACAGCTATCCCCTGCTCGACCCAGACCCAGCCTGACAACCTGTGGGCATTTCCTCTAAGAACAACCATCGACGGGCGAGCCGCGTGGGCAATTTGTGATAAACTGACGACGGTTGCAGTTAGCCGTCTCGTGCCAGATAAAAACGGCATAGTCAGAATGCCCGAAGAGGAATTCAACGATATGCTTCGGCTGGTACTCCAATGGCTTCCTCAGGTTGTCTGATGCCCGCGCACGGAGAATCGATATTTTTTTCAATCCCAGTTGAAACTTTGAAGCGATAGCCGTATTTCTAGCACACGTGCGGCCCTCAGGGTGTCCGTTTCCCGGAAGGGAACTAACTGCTAAGGGAAGCCGAAAGGCTTCCCTTAGTTTTAATAGGTAACCTTCCCACCAGCCCCGTTAGGAGGGGCTAACGTGGTAGAAGTCCAAAATCACTACAGATTCGCAACAAATCGAATGAGAAAGAAGACACGCTGGCAAGCTGTTGCGGACTTGTGCTCGCAGCGCCAGAGCTTGATGTTCATGAAATACCCCCTTGACCCTTTCGGGCCACGGAACGACCCGAGGCGGTGTCGATGAGCGCGCGCGCATTTGCTCCTTTCCTCGTTTGTGCTGCGCTGTGGATAGCAGCATCGCCAGTGCAGGCGAGCGACGACCCCCGCCATCTGCTGCCCGCGACCGCTCCCGGGCTGAGCGCGCAGTCGGCACCGTGCGACGCCGCTCCGGCGCGCCAGTTGACCCTCGCCGATCTCGTCGACCTTGCGCTGTGCCGTAACCCGGCGACCGCGGTCGCATGGGCGTCGGTGCGTAGCGCCGCGGCAAACACCGGCGTCGCCCGCGCCGCCGAACTGCCGACCGTGACCGTCAACATCGGGCCTACCGTAAGCCGCACCGATCAGTTCAGCCGGCAGATTTTCACCACCGGGGTTGCCGGCGGCGGCGTGACCGGCGGCGGCGTTCCCGGCCAGACCTTCAGCTCGAGCCTCAACTCGACCGACATCGGCTCGTCGGCTAATCTCGCGCTGAGCTATCTGCTGTTCGATTTCGGCGGCCGTGCGGCGCGCATCGATAACGCCCGCGCCAGCCAGCGCGCCGCGCTCGCCAGCTTCGCCGACACCGCGCAGACCGTCGCGCTCAATACGGTGACGGCGTACAACAATCTGCAGGGCTACCGCGCTTCGGTGATCGCCTCGAACGCCAGCGTGCTGTTCGCGCAGCAGTCGCTCAACAACGCTGCCGCCCGCGAGCGCGCCGGGGTGGCGACACCGGCCGACCGGTTGCAGGCGGAGACCGCGCTGGCGCAGGCGCAACTCACCCTGCAGCAGGCCGAGGGCTCGGCGCGGACGTCGGCGGGGACACTCGCAGTGACTGTCGGCCTGCCGCCGACGACGGCGCTCGACCTCGCGCCGGTGCCGCCGCTGGCGTCGGCCGACCGGCTCAGCCGCGATGTCCAGACGCTGATCACCGAGGCCGAGCGCCTGCGTCCCGACCTCGCCAGCCGCCGCGCCAGCCTCGATGCGGCGCAAGCCTCGGCCCGTGCCGCGCGGTCGGACGCGCGGCCGTCGGTCGAGTTGAACGCCTCCGACGGGGTCAACTATGCCAACTCGATCAACGACCGGAACAGCGCCAGCGTCGGACTCAGCCTCGTCGTCCCGCTGTTCAACGGCTATGACCGCACCTATCGTCGCGCCGCCGCGCAAGCCGAAGTCGAGCGCAACGTCGCGCTGGTCGAGCAGACGCGCCAGCAGGCCGGGCTCGACGTCTTCACCAATGCGACCGCGCTCGACACGCAGATCCGCGTGCTGGCGACCGCGCGCGTGCTGATCGCCAGCGCTAGCGCCTCGGCGAATATCGCGCAGGGGCGGTTCGCCGCGGGCGTCGGCACGTTTACCGACCTGCTCAACGCACAGTCGGCGCTGGCGAACGCGCGGCAGCAGCTGGTCAGCGCCGACTTCGGGGTGAGGAACGCGCAGGCGCAGCTGGCGCGCTCGGTCGGCAGCATCGGCGCGGCCATCGATGACCTACGGGGGAACGTACGATGAGACGTCGCCGGACCTGGATCATCCTCGGGCTGATCGTCCTGACCATCGTTGGTATCTTCGTCTGGCGCAGCCGCCACAAGCCCGACCCGGCGGCGGCGTACAAGACCACGCCGGTGACCCGCGGCGACCTTACCGAGTCGATTACCGCGAACGGCGTCATCAACCCGGTGCGCGTCGTCAGCGTCGGCACGCAGGTGTCGGGCACCGTCCAGAAGCTCACCGTCGACTTCAACGACCGCGTTCAGGCGGGGCAGCTGCTGCTCGAGCTCGATCCGTCGGTTTATGCGGCGCGGCTGGCAGCCAGCGAGGCGGCGCTCGCCAACATCCGCGCCACGCAGTCGCTGCAAACGGCGAACGCGGCGCGCGCGGCGCAGCTGTTCAAGCAGCAGTACATCAGCCGTCAGGATTACGAGACCAGCCTGCAGGCGGCCAAGAGCGCCAGCGCGCAGGTCGCCGCTGCCGAAGCGCAGATCAAGCAGGACCGCGCCAACGTCGGCTATACCGTCATCCGCTCGCCGGTATCGGGGGTGGTGATCAGCCGGCTGGTCGATATCGGGCAGACCGTCGCTGCGTCGTTCAACACGCCGGTGCTGTTCACCATCGCGCGCGACCTGACCAAGATGCAGATCGAGGCCGCGGTCGCCGAAGCCGACGTCGCCAAGGTCAAGGTGGGCCAGCGGGTGACGTTCACCGTCGACGCCTATGGCACGCGCGCTTTCGAAGGCTTCGTCAAGCAGGTGCGCTTGAACCCGACCTCGCAGCAGAATGTCGTCACTTATACCGTCATCGTCGAGGTCGCCAATCCCGACGGCGCGCTGCTGCCGGGGATGACGGCCAACGCGTCGTTCCTCGTTTCGGAGCACAAGAATGTGCTGCTGATCCCCAACGGCGCGCTGAGTTACAAGCCGGCGGACTATGTGCCGCCGAAACGCAACCGCAGCGCGCATGCCGCCGGAACGCCGTTCGATGCGAATGCGGTGACGGTGTTCGTGCTCAAGAATGCTGCCCCGCAGCCGCGCCGCATCCGCATCGGCGCGTCCGACGCCGACAGCAGCGAGGTCCTTGCTGGCGAGCTGGCGGCGAACGATCCGGTGATCACCGGCGATACGCTGAAGCAAGCCCCGAAGGCCAGCTTTGGCCCGCCGTCGGGCAACAAGAACAGCAGCCGCAAGTAGATGACCGCGCCGCCGGTCCTATCGCTCAATCATGTGGTCAAGGATTATGCCAGCGAGGCGGGCACCTTCCGCGCCTTGCACGGCGTCAGCATGGACGTCACCGACGGCGAGTTCCTCGCGATCATGGGGCCGAGCGGCTCGGGCAAGTCGACGCTGATGAACATCATCGGCTGCCTCGACGCAGCGACGGGCGGCGTCTACCGCTTCGAAGGCGTCGATACCGCGACGCTCGGCGAGCGCGCACTGGCGCGGATGCGCAACCGCGGCATCGGCTTCGTCTTCCAGAGCTTCAACCTGCTGCCGCGGCTGAACGCTCTCGGAAACGTCGCGCTGCCACTGGTCTATTCGGGGCTGGGCCGCAGCGAGCGCGACTCGCGCGCGCAGGCGCTCCTGGCGCAGGTCGGGCTCGCCGACAAGCCGCGCTCGCGCCCGTCGCAGCTGTCGGGCGGCCAGCAGCAGCGCGTCGCCGTCGCCCGCGCGCTGGCGAACGAGCCCAAGCTGCTGCTCGCCGACGAGCCGACCGGTGCGCTCGACTCGAAGACCGGCGTCGAGGTGCTCGGGCTGTTCCGCGCGCTCAACCGTGAGCGCGGGGTGACGGTGGTAATCGTCACGCATGATCCCGAGGTGGCGCGGGCGACAGACCGGGTCGTGCGGATCCAGGACGGGCTGGTTTTTTATGACGGCGCGCCGACCGAGGCAGCGCTTTATGGGCATGCGCCGGAGGTGGTGGGGTGAGTGCCTGCATTTGCTTCACCCCCTCCCCAAGTGGGGAGGGGGAGCAGTGCACTCATTCGCCAAGTGGGGAGGGGGCGCAGTGATCGGCTCCATGCTCTCCGAAGCGTGGTCGGCGCTCGTCGCCAACCGGCTGCGCTCGGCGCTGACCATGCTCGGCATGATCATCGGCGTCGCCGCGGTCATTCTGATGCTGGCGATCGGCGGCGGCGTGCAAAAGCAGGTGTCGGACTCGATTGCCGGGCTCGGCTCGAACATGCTGATCGTCACCGCGGGCAGTGGGCGGCAGGGAAGCTTCCTCAGCGGCGGCGCGGGCAGCGGTGCGACGCTGCGGCTGGAAGATGCCGACGCCATCGCCAGACTGGCGAACGTCGTCGCCGCCGCGCCGTCGACGAGCATTCCGGCGCAGGTCGTCGCGGGCTCGCAGAACTGGGCGACGCAGGTCACCGGCACGGTGCCGGCGTGGTTCACCGTGCAGGAATGGCGGCCGAGCGACGGGCGGACGTTCTCCGACATGGAGGACCGCTCGGCGGCACGCGTCGCGCTGCTCGGACAGTCGGTCGCCGACAAACTGTTCGGCGCGAACGACCCGCTCGGGCAAAGCGTCCGCATCAAGGGCACCAGCTTCACCGTCATCGGCGTCATGGCCAAGCGCGGCCAGGGGTTCGGCGGCATCGACCGCGACGACGTCATCGTCGTGCCGCTGACCACCGCGCTGCGCCAGTTGCAAGGCAACTTCTTCCGGCGCTCGATCCGCGTCGTCTCGGTCGCGGTCGACAGCGCCGACGCGCTCGACGACGTCAGCACGCGCATCGCCGAGCTGTTGCGGCGCAGCCACAAGCTGACCGCCGATGCCGTCGACGATTTCACCGTGACCGACCTGACTGCAGTCACCGACACGCTGTCGTCGACGACCGCAGCGATCTCGCTACTGCTCGCCGCGATCGGCTCGATCAGCCTCGTCGTGGGCGGCATCGGCATCATGAACATCATGCTGGTGTCGGTTACCGAGCGGACGCGGGAGATCGGTATCCGCATGGCGATCGGTGCGAGCCGGGCTGCCGTGCGCCTGCAATTCCTGCTCGAAGCGCTGATGCTGTCGCTGCTCGGCTGCAGCGTCGGCGTCGGGCTCGGCACCGGGCTCGCGGCGCTTGCCGGCAAAGCGATCGGCTTCGACGCCGCGGTTACCGCGTTCGCCGTCATCATCGCGTTTGCGGTATCGGCGTCGATCGGCGTGATCTTCGGCTTCTACCCTGCCAACCGTGCCGCACAGCTGAGTCCGATCGAGGCGCTGCGGTCTTAGCGGACCGTGCTATAAAATCGGAGATGCTCTGCATCAAATTGCATCGGACCGGCCAATGCAACATTGCCTTTGCAGCTGCTCCGAATCATAGCCGAACAAACCTCATGCACCCTGCGGCAGTCTGCTACAGCAAATATTACGGCTTGAGCTTTTCACGATGCTTTTGCTCAGGCGAGCCCTTGCCCTCCTTTTGATTCTGCAATTCTTCAATGCTCGCACGCTTTACAGGCTCAAATAACTCGGCAAAAATAAGGCCTAAGGCCATAGTGAACCCCATCAGATGTCGGCTGTCAGCGCGCTTGATACGGCTCAGTATCGATGGCAATGCGCACAAAAAGGCAACAAACAACGATAGCGCCAGCAACCACATCATTTTGAAAACCTTAATTAACGCTCAATGTCTATGTGCCATCGTAGCAGGGCATCTACAATGGATGCCGACCGAGGGACAGACAATGAAGCAACTTAGTTCAATGGGATCCGGATTTCAAATTGCCGACCTCGACTTCGACGTTGTGCCTGGCGGCTGCACAGATGCCGTCGTTGGCCCAGTCTGCGTCGTTGTCATCGTAGCAATCGTCGTAGATGCGACCTTACCGTATTTCAGCTAGTAGCTAG
>JBBRLS010000096.1:0-5808 GCA_038231215.1 Burkholderiales bacterium
GGCAGCGGCGGACCAAGCTTCGGAACCGCACTATAGTCGCGTGGCAATGCGGCGAGCCCCTCGGCGGCGGACTTGCGCCCGGTCGTATAGAGTTCCTGCGCTGGCGGCTTGGCATCCTTCGACTGCAGCGCGACGATCAGCGCGCCGCCCAGCCCCAGCGCGACCACCGCCCCACCGCCGATCAATACCTTGCGCGACACGCGGGTGACCCGCGGCGGTTCGGGCCGCAGGCGCATCTCGCGGGCGATCTCAGACTCGGACAGCGGCGGCGGCTCGTCCTCAAGTCCGTCCGACCGTTCGTCGGCCCCGATCACGAACGCGCTCCGCCGGTCCGCGCAATCCGAACCTTCTGCTGGTGCTTCGCACCGAGCCGCAGCTCGGCAACCGCGAACAGCCGGTCGACGATAAGGCGGTGACCCTGAACCCGGTAGTTGACGAGTTCCGCGGTCTTGCCGTCAGCACTGACGACGAACAGCGGCGGCATTTCTCCCTGCGCGACCGAGGGTGCGAACTCGATATAGACGTGCGTGCCATCGTCGAATGCGCGGAGCGGCCTCCACGGCGCATCGCCCTTGATCGTATAGGCGAAGTTGAGCGCATCGAGGTCGATGCCGGCAGCAACCGGGAAGGCGGCGCGCGCCTGTTCGGCGCTGCGCCGCAGGGCGATCAGCTCATCGGTAGGGTAGCGCCACGACACGGAAGCCATCCACGCGCTCGGATTGGCGCGGAGCTCGAGATGATAGGTGCGCCGGTCGGTGTTGATGACCATGTTGGTGACGAGGTCGGGACGTGTCGGCTTGACGAGGATGTGGACACGCCGGGTCGTGCCGACGCCGCTCTCTGTATCGCCGATGATCCAGCGGGTGGTGTCGCCGGCGGCGACCGGGCCGCTACCGACCAGCGTCTCGCCCTCCTGCAAAGTGATGTCGGTGACCTTGCCCGGCGAGGCATAGACCTGGAACAGGTCGCCGTCGGCAAAGGCATATTGCTGGATGGCATTGAGATAGCCGAACCGGCTTGGCTGCACCCGCGCCGCCGCGTTGGCAGCGGCGACGCGGGCGAGCGGCGCGGCGATATCTGTCGAGGCTGCGGTCTCGCGGATTGTGGATAGTTCGAGCCGTGGCGCCGACGGCAGCGCCTCGGGCGTTGTCGCGACACTCGCAGGGACCAGCGGCGGCGATGCGCTCGCCGGCGAAAGTGGCTCAGCAAGCCCGGCTTGCGGGCTGATCGCGAGTGGCCCCGCGGCGGCAGAGGGGCCGACCGTAATTCCGGAAAGCAGCAAAGCCGCGACTACGGATCGGCGTAAACGTGCAATCGTCATGACCCAAGCTCCCGGGACCAGTTGATGGCGTGGACGTAGATGCCGAGCGGGTTCTTCCGCAGCGTCTCGGCGTCGTGCGGCGGCTGGAGGACGACGGTCAGGATCGCGGTCCAACGTTCGGTCGCGGCAAGCTGGCCGTTGTCGTAGCGGCGCTCGGTCCAGGCGACGCGGAAACTGTCGGGGCTGGCGCGAATGACGCTCGAGACGTCGACCGCGACGGCTTCCTTGCCGACCCGCACGAACGGGTCGTTCACCCGCGCATAGTCGTTGAGTGCTGCGGCGCCGCGGTCGGTGGCGAAGTCGTAGGCGGCGAGCCAGTCCTGCCGCAGCACGATCGGGTCGGCAGGGACACCGCGGACATGCTCGATGAACTGGCTCAGATGCCACGCGATCTCGGGGTCGGTGGCGGTACGGTTGACGTCGGCGGGCCCGATCGCCTGGGCGCGACCGGTGCGGTCGACCTGGACGATCCACGGCACGACGCTGCCCTGTTGCGAGGTCCAGACCAGCGCGGTCGATAGTCCGGCGACGAGCGCGAGTTCGCCCAAGGCCATCAGCCGCCAGTTGCGTGCCTGAACCCGCGCCGAACCGATACGGTCGTCCCACGCCTGACCCGCGCGCTGGTACGGCGTGTCAGGTTCGGGGGTGCGGCTGTAGCGGACGCCGCTGCGCTTGAACCAGCTCATCATTCCTTCTCCGCAACGCTGACAGAGGATCCCGAGCCGCTGCCGTCGCCGGCGCGGACGGCGTGGGTCGCCAGGCCGACGCCGTGGCTGACCGCCTGGCTGCGACGCATGTTCTGCGCCCATGGCGGTGCGGCAGCGGCATTCGCCGAGCCGCCGCCTGCCGGGCTAGCGGCACCGTTCGCGCCCTGCGGCGCGAACCCGGTTTCAGCCCCGCGGCCGCCGGCCTTGAACGAACCCGTAAGCGACGCCGCAGCGCGGCGCAGCGGGCTGACCGCAGCGGCGGCCCCAGCGCGCACGACGCCGCCAGCGCCGCCGGCCACCGCGCCCATGCCGCTGCTTCCGGCCGAACCACCACGATAGCCGGCGGTTGCAGCACCGGCGGCATAGGCACCGCCGCGCGCGACTCCACCCGCAGCACCTGCTGCAAGACCGCCGGCAAGCCGCGCCGCTCCAACGGTGGCGAACGCGGCCCCGCCTGCAGCGAGGCCCGCGCCGACTGCCGCGCCCGCACCGAGCTGCGGGCCTCCCGCCACGAGGCCGTTGGCGATGCCGGGACCGAAGATGCCGAGCGCGAGCAGCGATAGCGCGGCCAGCACAATGCCGAGCGCATCCTCGATCGTCGGCTGCGCACCTGCGGCACCGCCGCCGAACCCGGCGGTGAACTGCGCAAACAGCGTCGAACCAATACCGACGATGACGGCAAGGACGAGCACCTTGATCCCTGAGCTGACGACATTGCCGAGGACCCGCTCGGCCATGAACGCGGTCTTGCCCCACAGGCCGAACGGCACGAGCACGAACCCGGCGAGCGTCGTCAGCTTAAACTCGATCAGCGCGACGAACAGCTGAATGGCGAGGATGAAGAAGCTGAGGATGACGATGCCCCAGGCGACGAGGAGCACGGCGATCTGGATGAAGTTTTCGAAGAAGCTGACATAGCCCATCAGCCCCGAGATCGAATCGAGGATCGGACGCCCGGCGTCGATGCCGACCTGGGCGATGCGCCCGGGCCGCAAGAAATCGGCGAGGGTCAGCGACGTCCCCGACGCCTTCAGCCCCAGTCCGGCAAAGCTCTCGAAGACGATCCGCGCCAGCGTGTTCCAGTTTCCGATCAGATAGGCGAACGCACCGACGAACAGTGTTTTCTTGACGAGCCGGGCGACGATGTCTTCGCCCTCGCCCCATGCCCAAAAGAGAGCCGCAAGTGTCACGTCGATGACGATCAGCGTCGTCGCCAGATACGCCATCTCGGGACGCAGCAGACCGAACCCGCTGTCGATGTAGCGGGTGAAGACATCGAGAAACTGGTCGATAACGCCGGTGTTGTTCACGGGCGTCGTCCAAAGAAGTGTTGCCGCTGCTCCGCCCAGGCTCGTTTGCAATCGACGTCGTCAGCCCGTTCGGGCGTCAGATGGCGGCATCGATCGAGGTCGGCCTCAGCGGGTTTTGCTGTCGGCGACGCCGGGACCGACGGCTTCGGCGAACTCAGGCGTCCGGTCCCGACCGCTGCCGCGATCACGGCGACCGCGCCGAGCGCCAGTGCGCCGAAGTGCAACGCCCCCTTCGCCGAGTGTCGCCTGGCCGACATCAGTTGTGGAACATCGTGATCGCGGTCGGCTGATAGCCCGACCCGGGAACGAGGAACCGGCGGAGCTGCTCGCGGGCCTGGTCGGCGGCGCTGGCGCGCTGCGCCGCGTCGAGCGCCTGCGCCCGGCCTTGGGCGGCGACCGCCGCGGTCAGGTCAGCGAGCTGCTGCGCCTGCAGCGCCAGCAGCTGGTTCCCGGCCTGGGTCGCCTGCAGCGCGCCGACCGCGCCTTGGCTCGAGCCTACTAGTGCTCCAAGCTGGATACGGTTGGTGTCGAGGTTGCCGACAACGCCGGCCTGGACCTTCAGCGCATCTTCGAGTGCGGCGACCGAGGTCTGCCAGCGCGCCTGGGCATTGCCGAACAGCTGGGTGCCGGTCTGCCCCGGCTGCGCCGCGCCGTAGCGACCGCTGCGAAACGCCGCATCGATGTCGGTGACTTGATAGGCGAGTTGCTGCGCCTGTTGAAGCAGCGCCTGCGTCCGCTGGATCGAGCCCTGCAGTGTCGCCAGCGCCGAGTACGGCAGGCTGGCGAGATTGCGCGCCTGTCCGATCAGCATCTGCGCCTCGTTCTGCAGCTGGCTGACTTGATTGACGATCTGCTGGAGCGACCGCGCCGCCTGCAGCACGTTCGACGCGTAGTTGCTCGGATCGAACACGATGATCGCCGCCGCCGGCGGCGGCATCACAAGCGAGATCGCCGAGATGAGCGGCATGGCCGCGAGCAACACGGCGATGCGACGGTGGGTCATGGCAATAGCTCCTGTTTTACGGCGACGGGGATGTCGACGTCGGGCAGCAGGTCGGCCGCCCAGCCGAGGCCGCGATGGCGCAGCCACGCGGCGGCGAAACCTTGCCTGCCATGTTCGGCGAGCAACCGCGCGATCGTGATCTGGTCGGCGCGCGACGACGCGGCAGTGAACGCCAGCGCAACACCGCTCAGCCCGAGCTCGAACAGGCGATTACCGCGACGGCTCTGGCAGTAATAGTCGCGCTTCGGCGTCGCCCGCGCGACGATCTCGAGCTGGCGCTTGTTCAACCCGAACCGCTGGTAAATCGCGGCGATCTGCGGCTCGAGCGCTCGCTCGTTCGGCAGGAACAATCGGGTCGGGCAGCTTTCAATGATCGCCGGGGCGATTGTCGAGCCATCGATATCGGCGACGCTCTGCGTGGCAAACACGACGGATGCGTTCTTCTTGCGCAGAGTCTTGAGCCATTCGCGCAGCTGCCGCCCGAACTCGGCATCGTCGAGCGCCAGCCAGCCCTCGTCGACGATGATCATCGTCGGCTTGCCCGTAAGGCGATCGCCGATACGGTGGAACAGATAAGCGAGGACAGCGGCCGCCGCCGCCGTTCCAACCAGACCTTCGGTCTCGAACGCCTGGACGCTGCCGCTGCCCAACGCTTCGTGGTCGCCATCGAGCAGCCGGCCCCACGGCCCGTCGAGCGTGTACGGCTGGAGCGCCTGCTTGAGCGCCGACGACTGGAGCAGCACGGTCAGGCCGGTCAAGGTGCGCTCGGACGCCGGTGCCGAGGCAAGGCTGGCGAGCGCCGACCATAGCAATTCCTTGATCTCAGGCCCGACCGCGACGCCTTCGCGCGTCAACACCCCGGCGAGCCATTCCGCCGCCCAGGCGCGCTCGCCGGGCTGATCGACCCGCGCCAGCGGCTGCAACGACGGCGCGATGCTCGCCTCGCCCTCGTTCCCGGCCAATCCGCCTCCGAGATCGTGCCAGTCGCCGCCCATCGCCAGCGTCGCGGCGCGGATGCTGCCGCCGAAGTCGAACGCGAATATTTGCGCACTCGCGTAGCGGCGGAACTGCAGTGCCATAAATGCCAGCAGGACTGACTTGCCTGCCCCGGTCGGACCGACGACCAGCGTATGGCCGACATCGCCAACATGGCTCGAGAACCGAAACGGCGTCGAGCCCTCGGTGCGGGCAAAGAACAACGGTGGACCGCCGAGATGCTCGTTCGCTTCCGGTCCCGCCCACACCGCCGACAGCGGGATCATGTGCGCGAGGTTCAGGGTCGAGATCGGCGGCTGTCGGACATTGGCATAGGCGTGGCCGGGCAGCGACCCGAGCCACGCTTCGAGCGCGTTGAGGCTTTCCGGGATGCAGGTGAAGTCGCGGCCCTGAACGACCTTCTCGACGGCTTTCAATCGGGCATCGGCGATGTGCGGATCGCGGTTCGACACGGTGATCGTCGCGGTGACA
>JBBRLS010000097.1:0-5584 GCA_038231215.1 Burkholderiales bacterium
GCGGGGCATGGGCTCGGTACCCCGAGCCCATGCCCCGCGCAGGCGCGGAGGGGCGCAAGACATAACGGGGGTTGCGCGCATGCTCGGCGGGAGTGAGCTTGCGAACGGAACGACGGGCGTGCGTGCAACAGCCCGTTATGTGAACTCGGCGCAGCCGAGTTCCCCCGCAGCGACTGCCAAGCACGGACGGGCTCAATGCCCGGCCGGGCTTGTCTTCGTGGCCCTGCGCGAAGCGCCTGGCTTGATGGGCGGTGGCGGACCGACGACGCTGCCAGCGGCTTGCGGGTTGCCTCCCGCAAGCCGCGTGACGGCAGCGGGCCCGAAGGCGTCAGCGGCATCCAAGTTCAGCGGCGCCGCAAGGCGTCCGCTGCAACGCCGTCTTCGTCCTCGTCGTGGCCTTCCGCGTCCAGCGCCATCAGAAGCGCCGCTGCTGCGTTCAACGGCCCGTGCTGAGGGGCAGGCACGTCCTCGGTCGTTTTGGAGGCCCCAGCGCCCGGCAGCTTGGCCGGATGCGTGGCCGTATGGATCGCCTTCAACTGCCGGATGCTCACCTGCGTGTAGACCTGCGTCGTGGAGAGTTCGGCGTGCCCCAAGATCGCCTGGATGTAGCGGATGTCCGCGCCGTTCTCCAGCATGAGGGTCGCCATCGTGTGCCTGAACAGGTGGCAGCTTCCCGTCTTGCCGATGCCAGCGGCCTGCACGTACTCGCGCACCAGTTGCGTCAGGCGGTTCGGGGTGAAGCCTTCGCCCAGGTGCGTCAGGAACAGCGTGCCCTCGTCGGCGCCGGTGGCCAGCTCCGGCCGCACGTCGTCGCGGTACTTCTCGACCCACGCAATCGCCCGCTCGCCGATGGGCACCATGCGGTCCTTCTTACCTTTACCCTGGCGGATCATCACCGTGCCACGCTCGGCGTCGATGTCGAACACCTGCAGGTGCATCAGCTCCATGCGCCGCATGCCGGTGCTGTAGAACACCTCGAGCATCGCGCGGTCGCGCAGGCCGGTGGCGGTCTCGAGGTCCGGCACCGCGAGCACGGTCTCGGCCTCCTTGACGGTGAGTACATGGCGCGGCAGGCGCCGATCCAGCCTCGGCAGGTCCAGATCGCTGGCCGGGTTGTAGAGGATGAAGTTCTGCTTGGCCAGCCACTTGAACCAGGCGCGGATCGGCGTGATGCGGCCGTGCTGGGTGCGCGCCGAGAGGGGCTGACCGTCCTTCTTGCGGTACACGAACAGATGGCTCTGGTAGCGCTCGATGATCGGCTTGGTGACCTCGTGCGGCCGGCGGATGCCGCGCTCGTCGAGCCAGGCGATGAAGTAGCGCAACACGTCGTCTCTGCCCTGCACGGTCTTGGCCGAGTAGTTGCGCTCGGCCTGCCAGGCGTTGAAGCGCTGCAGGTAGTGGTGCAGGCTGTCGGGGTCGCGCACGTCGCCGATCGGCGCGCGCGACGTGTGGGTGCCCTTCTTGCGCGAGTGCTCGGCCATGGCGTCAGCTCGCCAGGGCGGCAGCGGCTAAGGAGGAAGGCTGCGGGTACGACTGCGCTCGTGTGCGTGGCTCTGAACGTGCATTTGGCGCATCGTCGCCGCTGATCGGCTCGCAAGCCTCGCCGTTACTGGCTTTGCGCTCGATCAGCCCACCCCGACCAGACCCCGACACCCCACCGACCGCACCCCGACCAGAGGCCGACCGCTCGTCGTTTTGCCCCGACCGCTTCGCGTCGTAGTCGTGGCCCTCATGGTGGCCGATGGCCTCCAGGTCGGCCAGGCCCATGAGGAAGCGCCCGCCGGCATCACCCTCGGCGTCGTAGATCAGCTCGTACTCGAAGCCGCCGCCGCGCAGCACGCGGTGCGTGAGCACGTATTCGAGTTCGGCCAGGCGGCCGAGATGCACCTTCAGTTGCGTGTCGCCCCAGCCAGTCAGCTCGCGCACCTGGCGGCGCGTGAAGTGGAAGTCACAACGCTTGATGGCCTGGCGCTGGCACTCGCTCGTCACCCACGCATGCAAGGCCGTGAGCAGCGTGCGCGTCTGCGGCGGCAGCTCGTCCAGCGTGCGGCCGAGCACCTCGTGCGCGAGCCGGTTCGCGGTCGCGATGTCGGCCGGCGTCACCTCGATGTAGCGCACGGCCTTGCCCTTGTGCTGCACCGTCTTGATCTCGCGCTGGTACTGATGCAACAGCGTGATGGCGCGGATCAGGCTCAGGTACTTCATGTGGTCGCGCCGCGTCCTCGTCTTGTCGTCGAGGAAGGTCAAGCGGTCCGCATACGGGTTCACCACGGCCAGCGGCTGCAGCAGGCGCTGGGCGTTCCTGTGCAGCCGCACGATGTCGTCGCGGCCTTCGTCGGCGAGCAGGCCTTCGAGCGTCTGCCGCTGGCGTTGCAGGACGTGGATGGCGCGCGTTTGCTCGCGGCTTTCGTTGACGGTGAGCACCAGACACCGGTTCAACAACTCATCGTCGATGTCGATGGCCGTCGTCGTGAGGAACAGCATCACCGGGCCTTCGACGCGGTATTCGTGCGTGACCAGCAGCCCGCTGGCCGGATCCTTGCCCGTCGATGCGATGGTGACCTGGCCGTCGCTCTGCAACAGCTTCAGCGCATAGCCCGCCTGCGCCACGCCTTCTTCCTCGGCGATGGCGAGGATCTTGTGCTTCAGGTTCGTCTCGCCCATGTAGAACAGGCTCTGCCCTGTCATCGCCGAGTAGCGCACGCAGGCCTCTTCGGGCATCAGCGCGAGCACGGCATCCATCAACGATGACTTGCCCGCCGCGCTGGAGCTTTGGATGATCACGGCCAGCGGCCGGTCGAGTTGGCGCGACACCGCTGCGAGGTAGCCCACCAGCTTGTTCGTCTCTTCGCCCACCACGCCGCAGGCCGCGAAGTCGGCCAGGATGCGGTCCAGCAGGTCCGGCGCCTTGAGCAGCGCGAGCGCCTCGGCTTCTTCGGCCTCGCTCAACTTCGGGCGCTTGTCGTCCTTCGTCATCGCCGCCTTGAGCTGCTCGGTCTGCACCTCTTCGAGCTTGAGCAGCACGCGGCCGAGGTCGTGCTTGAGCACGTCCTCGGACTCGCCGAGTTCGAGCCCCGCCAGCTTGACGAAGGCCGCGCGTGCCTTGGCGTTGTAGAGGTCGAAGCTGTCGACGTGGAAGCGCTCGGCGCGACTGACCAGCAAGTTGACCTTCAAGGCCTCCGGGTTCAGCGGCTTCTTCCAGCCGCGCACGCGGTAGCGCCGCTCGCCATAGACCAGCACCAGGTCGGTGTCGGTTTGCTCGGCGGGCACGTCGGTACTGGGCGCCGCCGGTTGTGGACTGGTCAGCGTCGGCGCCGGGATCGGCTCTGACACCGGCCCGGCGGCCTCCTCTTTAGCGGCTAAGGAAGAAGGCTCGGGCAGGTGGTCACGGTCTGTGATCACCTCGCGCGTGGCGGCAGGTTTGAGATCACAGACTGTGACCTCAAGATGTGCCGACGCCTCGCGTCTCGGGGCTGCACCATTGCCCATCCACTGCGCCTTGCGGATCAGCAGGCCCAGGGCTTTGTCGGCCGGCTGCATCTTCAGCGCGTACTCGTTGGCATCCATGCCCTTGGGGAACTGCACGCGCCAGCATTCGATGCCCTCGGCCATCAGACGATGAGAGAGCTTTTCGGCGGCGCGCTCGCCTGCTTCGTCGCGGTCGTAGGCGATCAGCACGCGCTTGGTGCCGTGCGTCTTGAACGCGGCCAGCAATTCGTCGGTGAAGCCTTCGACACCGTAGGCCGCCGTCACGTTGCGGTAGCCCGCGCACCAGAACGTCAATGCGTCGATCAGCGACTCGGTGAGGATGATCTCGCGCGAGGCCGCGAGCGCGGCGCGGTTGAACACGCCCGCATGCGGGCCTGGCAGGTACAGGTGTTTGGGCGTGCCGGGACGCAGGTTGTCCAAGAGCTTGCGGCCGTACACCTCGACCACGTTGCCGCCTTCGTCGAAGACAGGGATCACCAAGCTGCCGTTGAAGTGCTCGTGGCCGCTTTCTCGGATGAGGCCGACTTTCTGCAAGCGGGCGCGGATGTCGGCGCCGGCCTTGCGCGTCTTCTCAGGCAGCCGCAGGCCGAGGGTTCGGTCGGCCACGCCTAGCTTGAAGGTGGCGATCAGCTCCGGGTGCGCCAGACCGCGCGCCTTGAGGTACGCCGCCGCCTCGCTCGTGGCCAGCAGCCGCTGGTGGTAGTAGTCGAGGGTCTGGTTCAGCAGCGCCCGGTCGTCGGCGTCGAAGGCCACCGGCGCCGGCAGGCTGCGCACCGTCGTGCGCTTCGTGCCGACCTGGCCAGCGGCTAAGGAAGGATCGGCCTTGAGCAGTTCGACCGCATGGCGGAAGCTCACGCCCCGGCTTTTCATCACCCAGTCAATCGGCCCGCCGCCCACTTGGCAGCCGAAGCAGTGCCACAGGTTCTTCGTCGGCGTCACGACCAGGCTCGCCTCGGCGTCGTCGTGGAACGGGCAGCGCCCGAGCTTGTCCTTGCCGGCCTTCTTCAACTCCACCCCCGACGCCTCGACCAAGCGCTCGACCGACACCTCGTTCTTCAGCCGCTCGATTTCGTTGTCGGGGATGCGTGGCATGCCGGGGCTCCTCTAAAAACCTGTCAATACGCAGATGCGATTTATTGTTGCACGCATATATGGTATCTTACAACCTGCCTATCCGAGAGGGGTGCTTACAGTGACGCCATCGCTTTCTTTGCACTGGTGGTCGATGGACTTCGGTAAACGGCTTGCCGCCCTGCGCAAGCAACGCACGATGACGCAGCAGGCGCTGGCCGATGCGGTGGGCTGTCACGTCACGATGGTTCGCCGCTACGAGGCCGGCGAGACGCAGCCCACGCTGGAAGTCATCCGCAACATGGCGCGTGCGCTGTCGGTCAGCGCAGATGCGCTGGTGTTCGAGCACGACGAGCGCAACCCGGTGGACGACCTGCGCTTGCAGTTCGAGGCGGTCAGTCAGTTGCCGCCCGAAGAGCAATCGGTCGTCAAGGAAGTCCTCGAGAGCCTGATCATCAAGTACCAGACCCGGCGCTGGGACAAGGCGCGCGCCGTCGTCGCGCCGGCGGCGAAGGTGGCAGCCAAGGCCGCGCCGGCGAAGCGGGTGGCCCACGCAGGCGGCCACCGGTGAGCGGCGCACAACTGCTGGCGCCCGAGGCCATCACGCTGCGCATCGCCACCGTGCGCGGCCAGCGCGTGATCCTGGACACTGACCTGGCCGCGCTCTACGAGGTGGAGACCAAGCGTTTCAACGAGGCGGTCAAGCGCAACCTGGTCAAGTTCCCGGCGGACTTCATGTTCGCGCTGACCACGGAAGAGTGGGCAGCTTTAAGGTCGCAATTTGCGACCTTAACCGCCGGGCGTGGCCAGCATCGCAAGTACCTGCCCTACGCCTTCACCGAGCATGGCGCCATCATGGCCGCCACGCTGCTGAGCAGCCCGCGTGCGGTCGAGGTTTCGGTGTACGTGGTGCGCGCCTTCGTGCGGCTGCGCGAGCTGGCCACGACGCAAGGTGACCTGGCCAAGCGGCTCGAGGAGTTGGAGCAGAAGACCGAAGGGCTGGCGATGTCTCACGACACCTTCA
>JBBRLS010000098.1:0-5552 GCA_038231215.1 Burkholderiales bacterium
CAGGAATGCTCATCCAACTGTCGGCGAGTCTGCCGGGGCTTGCTGTCTTCCATGATTCGCGCTCCTCATGCTGTGTTGATGAGGAGCATTCTTCGGGTATGACCAGCTGTTGGGAAGAACGCCGCAGGCTTACCGCTTACCCATGGCCGCGTTGCACCACGAAGCAGTTGCGCCGATGGAGCCCCGCCAGCACGGCGCCGATGCCGACATCGCCTGACATGCGCTGCGCTTCGGCCGCTGTCATCGTCGGCAGCGGCGAGGTGCAGAGCAACGCCTTCTGCACGTCGGGGTCGAAGCGCTCGAACAACTCGCTTGCGAAGTAGTCGAATAGCAGCTGCTGCGTCTTGCCGCTCGTCGGAAGCAGCTCGGCGTCGCCTTCTTCGCCGAGCAGCAGCGTGAAGCCAGCGAACCAGCCGTGCGTCTGCTGTAGCAGCCTGTCGACGCGGCGCGTCGTGCTGCCGGCCGGAGCCGCGTGGCCGCCGTCGGGCGTCGTGCCTTCACGCACCGAGACCAGCGCCTGGCCTTCTTCGGCGGTGAGGTTGAGCTCTGCACCGTCTAGCACCGCCAGCTGCTCGTTGAGGCGAAGCCGCGCGTAGGCGGCCGCTGGTTCGGTGCGGCTCAGAACCAAGATGTTCCAGCCGGCGGGCAGGGCCGCTGCCAGCTCGCGGATCACATCGTGCAGGGCTGCATCGGCAGGCAGTTGCTCGACGTTATCGAGTACCAACACAGCCGGCGGCCCCAACGCCGCGGCGAGGGTCTCGGCGCAACGCCGCGCGAAGCGCGCGAGTCCGGGCCGAAACTCGGGCGTCAGTGCGGGCAGCGAAGCGTCGGCGCGGCCGGTGGCCTGACGCAAGGCCAGGCCGAGGTAGTAGAAGACGTTGGCGACGTCGGCATCGTCGGCATCTAGCTGCAGCCACAGATGGCGCAGTCCGCGCTCGCCGAGATAGCTGCTTGTCAGCGTCGTCTTGCCAGAGCCCGGCGAGCCCGTGATCCAGACCACCGACATGCGGCGCAACCCGTCGAGCCGCGCGAACAGCCGCGGCCGCGAAATGGGGCGATTGCCCTGCGGCCGCGTGATTTTCGCGAGGGTGCCGGGTTGGTAGGTCAAAGGATTGTGGATGGTCTCGAACAGCCAGGGACGGCCGCAGAGAGAGCGTAGCGAAAAATGCAGGTCTTCGCCACCGCATGATTTCGGACGACCCATCTCAAGCGACGATGCAGGTTGCGCGCCGACGGCGCGCCGCCCTATCGCCCTATATCCAGTGCAACTGGTCGCTGGTCGGGTCGACCCGCGCAATTCAAATTCGCGAGTCGACGGACCCGTCAGCACAGGGCGCGCGTTGCTGCCCGGGCGAGCACATTGAGACCGACCGGCACGACACACAGAAATTCGGACACGCTCCGTAAGGAAGAGGCGAGTGATCACAGCGGAACCGATCATCTGACGCCATCGGTTCAATCGCCTGTCGGTTTGGTTCTTGGCGCCGGACGTAGGCACCGCAAAGGCTTGCGGAGAAACCTCTGAATGGCGGCTCCGCGACGTGGACAAATGGTCATTGAGTACCCGCAATAGGTCGAGTCCGGGTGCCGAGACCACGGCGTCCACCGACCGCTCTATGACTGACACCTGATCTTCACAATTTCTACGACTGCAAGTTGGCGCTCCTCATGCTGTGTTGATGAGGAGCATTCTTCGGGTATGACCAGCTGTTGGGAAGAACGCCGCAGGCTTACCGCTTACGCAAGTGGGCGGCCTGCTGACGTCGGCTGGGCGGCTGCGAGCGGTTCTTCCCGGCCACTTCCGGACCCTCACGACCGACCGCTGACCGGCCTTCCGTTGAAGCCTCGATGTCACTCTGCGAAGGTGCGCGGGCGCAGCAGCTGCTGCGCTTGTACGCCCCGGACTTCGTGCGGATCGCGCCAGTCGATGGCCCGCCGTTGTTCGCGCGTGCGATTTTCGCGCGCGGCGCGACCGGCGTAGTCGTGTGGTTCCGGTTCGGCGGGCCGCTGTTCCGGCGCAAGGCCTGGACGGGCCGTGCGACTTGCACTGCTCTGGCTTGGACCGCTGTCGCTGCCAGTTGGGACTCTGATGTCAATCTCGCCCGACCGGAATTCCGGCCTGCACCGCGGCAGCACGACGGCGATCCCGCAGGGCAGCCGCGCTGTCGGCGAACACCGAGTTGAACTGGCGGGTCGTGATCGCCGGCAGTGCTGCCATCAGTCGAGCGGCCTCCTCGCGTGCTTCGGGCAGGCGCGCGAGTTCGACCAACGCGGCCAAACGGTCCTGCCGACAACGCCAGAACGTCGGTGCCAGCGCCAGACACTGGTCGGCCACGCGCACCGCGTCGGTCAAGCGTCCATCAGCCCACAGCGCGGTGGCGTAGAAGGCCGGCAGGTAGGCCGGAGCGAGCGGATTGCGGTCCATGGCCTGGGCCAGGTTCTGCACGGCCGCCGACACCTGGCCGATATCGAGCTGCGCCTTCCCCAGGATGTAGAAACAGTCAGCGTCGTTTGGGCTCAGTTCCATGCAGCGCTGGGCTGCCGCCAGAGCTGCGTCATGGTTGCGCGCCAAGGCCTGCGCCTGTGAGAGCGCGACGTAAGCGATGGGCAGATCGGATTGCAGCGCAATCGCCCGGTTCACTTGAACCAGTACCTCGGGCAAGCGGGCCGTCGTCCACTCGCCCGTCAGGCGCAGGCCGGCATCGACCGTATTGGTCATGCCCAGATAGGCCCATGCCGGTGCGTAGCCAGCATCGATCTGCAGGGCCTGCGCCAGCAGCACCCGCGCCTCGCGCATACCCGCGGCGTCGTAGCGCTGCATGCTGACGCGGCCGCGCTCGGTCAGCACAAAGACGTCCAGCGTCTTCGGTGGCAGCGCGAGCGCCCGCCGCTCCTCGGTCTGCCGTAGCCGGGACTGCAGCGTGCCCGCGATGCGGCCGACGAGCGCGAGTTGTGCAGCGCCGAACCCGTCGGCGGTGAGCGTTTGCGAGTTCGACCAGATCACTTGTCCGCTCTCACTGTCCAGCAGTTCGACGGCCAGTCGCAGTTGCTCGCCATTGCGACGGACGGTGCCGTCGACGAGGTAACGGCTGCGCAGGCGCCGCGCGATTTCGGTCAGCGGTGTGCCACCGCCGCCGGTGAACTGCAAGCTCGACTGGGCCGACAGCACACGCAGGTCGGGGCTGCGCGCCAGTTCGGCCACCAGATCGGCTGCGATGCCACGCCCAAGCGCCTCGCCATCAGCGCTGCGTTGCGGGTCTCGGAACGGCAGCACCGCGACCGAGAAAGGCCCTCCGACGGCGGGCGCCGCGCCGCGCTGGTCTGCCCAGCGGTGCCACCCAAGCGCCACAGCCACGAGCACTATTAGCGCCAAACCCAGCATCATCGGCCGCCGCCAGCGCACGGTGCCGGACGCCACGGCGGTCTCGCTTGCTGCCGGTGCGACCTGCGCAGCGACCAGCAAGTAGCCGCGCCGCGGCACCGTCTTAACCACGCTGCGACCGGCCTCGCCTAACGCGCGGCGCAAGTCGCCAACGGCTTGCACCAGCGAATCGTCGGTGACCACGACGCCGGGCCAGACAGCGTCCAGAAGCTCCTCCTTGCTGATTAATCGCCCCGCATGCAGCGCCAAGTAGCGCAGCACTTGCCAGGCCTGAGGGCGCAATTCGACCGCTCGGCCGTTCGCATCCAGCAGCGTGTCGCGCGCCAGGTCGATAGCGAAGCCGGCCGCCTCCAGTCTCGGCAGGGGCGCTCCGTCAGCGGCGCGGGTCTCCATTTTTCGGGCGGTTTCGGCGGTTTTCGGCAAACGATCGGGACTGGGCTGCAACCCCAGGCGATGCTGGCGGCTTACGCCTGCTCGGTCAATCATTACCTGGAGATCCGCCATGTTGCTTCGCCCTCTCATGACCTTCGCTACGCTGCTTGCTGCGGTGCTGTGGGGTGCGCATGCTGTCGCGGCGCCCCAACTGCTGCTTCTCAACGGCACGGTCTTCACCGCCGACCCGACCCGGCCACAGGCCGAAGCCATCGCTGTCGAGGACGGTCGCATCAGCGCAGTCGGTAGCAGCGACGCGCTGCGTCGCTTGGCCGGACCCGATACGCGTGTCGTTGACCTGGGCGGCCGGCGTGTTGCGCCAGGCTTGGTCGAAGCGCATGTGCACTTGGGGTGGAATTTGCCTTCGCCGCCACTGGCGCTGCCAGGCCCCCCCTTTCCCGGGCCATCGGCCGAGCAGGTGTTGGCGGCAGTCGAAGCGGCGGCCAAAGCTGACCCGCAGGGCTGGGTCAGCGCCTGGATCGGTTCTCGCGTATCACGCGATACGCGCAACTGGCGCGCGGCACTGGACGCCGTCTCGCCGGACACACCGGTGCTGCTGCGCGCTTTTTGGGGTCATGGCACCCTGGTCAACAGCGCAGCGCTGAAGCGCTTGGCGATCAAAGAAGACGTGCCTGACCCCTTAGGCGGCTGGTGGGGCCATGATGCCGACGGCCGGCTCGACGGGCGGGTCTACGAATCGGCCGAAAACCTGGAGCAGCGGGCAATACCACCGGACCCGGCCGCGCTGGCGCTCGAGTTCCGCGAAGCCGGCCAGCGCTATGCGCGCTGGGGCATCACCAGCATCCACTTGATGAACAGCGGCCTCTCGCTGCAGACCGCGCTACAGGCCCTGACGGCGGCCGGCACGCCACAGAAATGGACGGTCTACAGCTGGGCGGGTCCCGTGGCGCGCATTGCCGACGCTTGGGCCACGTTGGACGATGCACCTCGCCCGCTGCCGCCGCGCGTGCGCATCGAGGGGCCGAAATGGTTGCTGGACGGCACCGGCGTCGAGCAGAACGCGCTAAGGCGCACGCCGTACTCCGGCCGCGGCGACTGGCGCGGGCGCGCCAACTACAGTGAGGCGCAGTTGCGTGAGATCCTGCAGATGGCGCTGCAGCGGCCGCAGCAATTGGCCCTGCACACGGTCGGGGACGCCCAGACCGACGCGCTTTTTGCGCTGATGGAATCGCTGGCGCCGGCCTCGGTTTGGCGGGACAAGCGCGTGCGCATCGAGCACGGGGATGGCATCCGCACCGACACGCTCGCGCGGGCAGCGCGCCTGGGCGTGGTCGTGATCCAGAACCCGACGCACTTTCCACCGCCGCCGGCGCCAGCGCAGTCGCTCCTGGCGAGCTTGCTCGGCGCCGGCGTGCCACTGGCGCTGGGCTCGGACGGCGGTGTTGACGAAGCCAACCCTTATCTCAACCTGATGCTCGCAACCAGCTACGCCGCCAAGCCCGATGAGGCCTTGAGCCGTGTGCAAGCGCTCACCGCTTATACAGCGGGAGGCGCCTTCGCCGCGCGCGATGAGGCGCGCCAGGGCCGGATCGCGCCCGGCATGGCGGCCGATATCGCGGTGCTGTCACAGGACGTTCTGACGATCGCGGCGGCGGCACTCCCGGCGACGCGTAGCCTGATGACGCTGGTGGACGGTGTGATCGTCTATGAGGAGCTCGGTGCGCTGCCGAATGCGGCGACACCATGAGTTCGGCTTTCCATGAGGGCGCGAGTATTC
>JBBRLS010000099.1:0-5465 GCA_038231215.1 Burkholderiales bacterium
AGGCCGCCTTCCTTGGCCACCGACAAAGAACTTTCCGACTTTCTGAAGAGCGTCGAGAAGCGTGCCTGGAAGCGCGCCGTGTACGCCGTCCGGGACGAAGACGCGGCGCTCGACATCGTGCAGGACGCGATGATCCGCCTCTCGGAAAAGTACATCGACCGGCCAGCCGCGGAGCTGCCGCTGCTTTTCCAGCGCATCGTCTCGAACGCGACGATGGACTGGTTCCGCCGCCAGAAGGTGAAGAACCAGGTCGTCCGCAACTTCTCCGACTTCGAGAGCGCAGGCAGCGACGGCGACTTCGACATCCTGGAGACGCTGGAGGCCCTCGGCAGCTCGCTTGAGCACGAGAGCGCCGCCGATTCGGTTTCCCGGGCGCAAATCTTGCAACTTATCGACGCTGAAGTCGCTCAACTACCTGGCCGTCAACGAGAGGCGTTTCTCCTGCGTTACTGGGAGGAACTCGATGTCGCCGAGACAGCCGCTTCGATGGGTTGTTCGGAGGGAAGCGTCAAGACGCACTGCTCGCGGGCGGTTCACGCCTTGGCCAAGGCCCTCAGGGCAAAGGGAATCGGATCATCATGAATACGCACGAAATTTCATACGGCCTCGCCGCCCGGGAGGCGACGGAAGCGCGCTTCGCGCGAAACATCGTCACTCGTCTGAGCGAACGTGCCGAGAACGTCGCGCCGGAAATCGGCGAACGGCTGCGTTTCGCCCGCGAAACGGCAGTCGAGGCTGGGCGTCTGGCCCGCGCCGGCAACGAAGTGCACGGCGTCGGCCTGACCGGGCAGGGCGCCGCAATCCTCGGTTTCAGCCGGTCGCCGTGGTGGCTGCGCATCGCCTCGGCGCTGCCGCTTATCGCGCTGGTCGGCGGTCTGGTGCTGATCCAGGACTCGCAGACCCGCTCGCAGATCTCGGTCGCCGCCGAAGTCGACGCGGCCCTGCTCGGCGACGACCTGCCGATCAACGCCTATCGCGACGCAGGTTTCGTCGAGTACCTGAAAGCCTCGCCGAATCAATGAGGCGGCCGGCCGTGTCGCCGGGGCCGCATCCTCGCCCCGCAGTCTTTGCCGTTGCCGCGGCTGCGGTTCTTGCCGCGGGCGCGGCACTCGCGCAGGCGTCGGTCCCGACGCCGGTGCCGCGGCCCCCACTGACCGCGCCGGCGCCGCGGGCCGAAGCCGGCGTTCGCTGGCAGGCCCTGACACCGGTTCAGCGCCAGGCGCTGGCACCGCTAGAGAAGGAATGGTCCGGCATCGATGCCACGCGCAAGCAGAAATGGCTGGTCATCGCCGATCGCTATCCCACCTTGCCCGTGCCGGAGCGCACCCGCATCACCGAACGCATGACCGAGTGGGCTCGTCTCACGCCGGCCGAGCGCGGCGAGGTCCGGCTTCGCTATCAGGAGGCACGGCAGGTACCCGCGCCGGACCGCTCGGCGCGCTGGGAGGAGTATCAAAACCTGCCCACCGATACGAAGCAGCAACTCGCGGCGCGCGCTGCCTCTTCAGCCGCCGGCACCAGGCCCGCGTCTTCGCCGGGCGGCAAGGTCGCATCGCCGGCGCGCGACGCAACGCAGGCCAAGGCCAACGTCGTTCCCAACCCCGCGTTGGCCCAGCCGCCGCGACAGGTCGCGCCGACCGTGGTGCAAGCGTCGCCCGGCGCAACGACGCGTCTCATCACCCGCCCGGTGACGCCACCGCCGCACCAGCAGTCGGGCATGCCGAAGATCGCGGCGACGCCTGAGTTCGTGAATCGATCCACCCTGCTGCCGCGACGTGGTCCGCAGGCGGCCGCCGTCGCGCTGCCCGTTCCACCGGCCCAGCCGATCCAGCCGATCGCCACCCCGCCAGCCCGGCCCGCGGCGCAGGCCGTCCCGGTCCGTCCGGCCGAGTCGACCGCGTCGAAATGATGCCGGCCATCGGCGTCGTAGCGCCGCATGGCTTGGCGCCGATCCGGGCTCCCTCGCTGCTGCGGCGCATGACCTGCTTCGTCTACGAAACGGTGCTGCTGTTCGGTGTCGCCCTCATCCCCGCCGTCGTGGGCACGCTCTTCTTCGCCCAGACGACACAGCATCATCCCTTGCAGAGCGAAGGCGTCCTGCGCGCGTTCGCGCTTTTCGTCTACGGGGTCTACTTCGTCGGCTTCTGGTCAGCGCGCGGCCAGACCCTGGCGATGCAGACCTGGCGCATCCGCGTCGTCGACGCAGCCGGAAACGGCCTCTCGCAATGGCGGGCACTCGCGCGCTATGTCGCCTGTTGCATCGCCTGGTTCGCGCCAGCCACGCTGATCGCGTGGGGGCTGGGCCTGCAGCCCTGGCCGGCGCTGGGCGCCGTGGCGCTGGGGATCGTCGCTTACGCCTCGCTGGCGCTGGCCGCGCCCGGCCGCCAGTTCTGGCACGACATCGCGTGCGGGACGCGCCTCGTCGAAGTGACCGGTCCGCTCAGACCGCGTCCTCGTTGACCTCGCCGGTGCGGATGCGCACCACGCTTTCGATCGAGGTGACAAAGATCTTGCCGTCGCCGATCTTGCCGGTCTTGGCCGCCTTGATCACGGCCTCGATGCAGCGCTCGGCATCCGAATCCTTGACGACGACTTCGACCTTCACCTTCGGCAGGAAGTCGACCACGTACTCGGCGCCGCGATAGAGCTCGGTGTGGCCTTTTTGCCGGCCGAAGCCCTTGACCTCGGTGACGGTGAGGCCAGAAACGCCCATCTCGGCCAACGCCTCGCGCACTTCCTCGAGCTTGAACGGCTTGACGATGGCGGTGATCTGTTTCATGGCCGGCTCCCGAATGCGCGTGACAGTGGTCGAGTTTAGGGGCAACCGGCATTCCCGAGCGATGCGGCGAGAAGCTCAACGCTTGTCGAGCGGCGTTTCCTCGTTGCACCTAACATGCGCCGCTTGAAAAAGTCTCGCGCCAAATCCGCTGCCGACGCGACGCACGATGCGGACACAGGCGACGTCGTCATCCGCGTCTGCCGCGACCCCGACGAGATCGACGCCGCGAGCTGGAACGCGCTCCTCGCGGCACAGCCGAGCGCCACGCCCTTCGTCTCGATCGAGTACCTGCGCGCCCTGCACGCCTCGGCGAGCGCGGTCCCCGAGACCGGCTGGGCGCCGCACTTTCTTCTCCTCGAGGAGCAGGGCGAGCTGCTCGCCGCCTGCCCGCTCTATCTCAAGGATCATTCCTACGGCGAGTACGTGTTCGACTGGGCCTGGGCCGACGCCTATCGGCGCCACGGCCTCGACTACTACCCCAAGCTCACTGGCGCGATTCCGTTCACGCCCGTGCCCGGCCCGCGACTTTTGGCGCGCACGCACGAACATCGGCTGCTGCTGCTCGCCGCGATCGGCAAGCTGGCCAATTCGGCCGGGCTCTCGTCGGCGCATCTCCTCTTTCTCGACGACGCCGACCAGGCAGCGGCGCGCGAGGCGGGCTGGTCGATGCGCAGCACGGTGCAGTTCCACTGGCACAACCGCACGCCTGCTCCGTATCTCGACTTCGCCGACTTTCTCGCCAGCCTGCAGCGCGAGAAGCGAAAGAAGATCCAGCAGGAGCGACGTCGCGTCGCCGAGGCCGGTGTCACTTTCACCGTGGCGGCAGGAAAAGAGATCGGCGCGCCCGACTGGAACTTCTTCTACCGCTGCTACGCCCTCACCTACCGCGCGCACCACTCGACGCCCTACCTCACGCGCGACTTCTTCACGCGGGCGGCGAAGACGATGGCTGACCACTGGCTGCTCTTCACCGCCTGGCGCGGCGGCGAGCGGATCGCCTGCTCGCTGATCGTGATCGATCCGCTGCGCCGATCCGCGTTCGGGCGCTACTGGGGCGCGACCGAGCACGTCCACTGCCTGCACTTCGCCGCCTGCTACTACGAGCCGCTGGCGTGGTGCATCGCCCACGGCTACGAGCGCTTCGAAGGCGGCGCCCAGGGCGAGCACAAGATGGCGCGAGGCCTGCTACCGGTCGAGACGCGCTCGGCGCACTGGCTGGCGCATCCGCAATTCGCCCGCGCCATCGACGACTTTCTCGCGCGCGAAGGCGCCGGCACGACGATCTACCTGAATGAGCTCAACGACCGGCTGCCGTTCAGGACGACGGCCTTGCCGGGCGCGCTGCCGGAAAACCCGGCCTAGCGACCGCTGGAGCCGGACCTAGCTCGACCCGGCGAGCTTGCGCGCATAGCTCGCGATGCCGGCGCGAATCTCCTCGCGCGCCGCCTCCGGCCCGTCCCAGCCCTTGACCTTGACCCACTTGCCGGGCTCGAGGTCCTTGTAGTGCTCGAAGAAGTGCTGGATCTGCTTCAGGCGCAACTCGTTCATGTCCTCGGGCTTCTGCCAGTGGCGATAGATCGGCAGGATCTTGTCGACCGGCACGGCGAGCAGCTTCGCATCGCCGCCGGCCTCGTCTTCCATCTTCAGCACGCCGATCGGCCGGCAGGTGACGACGACGCTGGCGGAGAGCGGAAACGGCGTGATCACGAGCACATCGACCGGGTCGCCGTCGTCGGACAGCGTCTGCGGCACGTAGCCGTAGTTGCACGGGTAGTGCATGGCCGTGCTCATGAAGCGATCGACGAACATCGCGCCGCTTTCCTTGTCGACCTCGTACTTGATCGGGTCGGCATTCATCGGGATCTCGATGATGACGTTGAACTCGTCGGGCGCGCGGGCGCCCGGGGTGACGTTGTGCAGACTCATGCGACTTACCGATGGACGGATGGGTCGATGTTACGGCGGCCGCGGCGGGCGGGATGCGAGCCGGGGCCGACCCTCGGTCGAAGCCCGTCCTTCATCCCTTAAGATTCGGCGGTTTGCCCCGGCCCGTGCGTTCCGGCACGGGGCAACCCCGAATAAAACGATTCGACGCACACGACAGAGGAAGGACTCGACTTGATCACCACCACGACGGCGCTCTATATCGCCCTGGCTTGCGGCCTCGCCGCGGTCGTCTACGGCTTCGTGCAGCGAAGCTGGATCCTCGCGCAAAGCGCGGGCAACGCACGCATGCAGGAGATCGCCGCTGCCATCCAGCAGGGCGCGGCCGCCTACCTGGCGCGCCAGTACAAGACGATCGCGACGGTCGGCGTCGTGCTCGCCATTCTCATCTTCGTGTTTCTCGACAAGACGACCGCCATCGGCTTCGTCCTCGGCGCCGTGCTCTCGGGCGCCTGCGGCTTCATCGGCATGAACATCTCGGTGCGCGCCAACGTGCGCACGGCGCAGGCCGCCACTCTCGGCATCGGCCCGGCACTCGCCGTCGCCTTCACGGGCGGCGCGATCACCGGAATGCTCGTCGTCGGCCTCGGCCTGATCGGCGTCGTCGCCTTCTTCTGGTTCCTCACCGGCGGCACGAACGTCGACTCCGCGACGCTCAAGCCCCTGCTCGGCTTCGCCTTCGGCTCGTCGCTGATCTCGATCTTCGCGCGGCTCGGCGGCGGCATCTTCACCAAAGGCGCCG
>JBBRLS010000100.1:0-5369 GCA_038231215.1 Burkholderiales bacterium
ATGGACGAGGCCGGCATCCCCTTGCCCAAGCAGGACGAGCACATCCAGCGCCTCAACAACTCGCTCGCCGCGGCCTTCACCGCCAAGGCCGCGGCGATCTCGCACGAGCGCCTCGAAGAGCTGATGCAGCGCCTCGAAACGCTCGAAGAGCTGCTGCCCGAAGCCGAGCAGGTCGACATCGACGAGTCGCTCGTGATGGACCTCTCCGGCCACGAGAGCTCCGAGCTCGAGGTGGTGGCCGAAGGTGGCTCGATGCCGACGCCGGCGATGCTGAGTTGGGCACGCGAGCTGCAGGTCGGCAGCTGGTACATGCTCGACTACCGCAACCGCAACGAAGCGGTTCAGCTCGCCTGGCAAGGCATGCGTCGCCAGCTCACCTTGTTCGTTTCGCCGCAGGGCCGCGGCGTGCTCTTCCAGCAGCACCGCCTCGCCGCCTTCCTGCAGGCCGGCTTGCTCGTCCCCGCGCAAGACGAAGCGCTGACGGTGCGCGCCACCAGAAGCGCGATGGCCAAACTCGACGGCGACCCGAGCAGACTGCTCGGCTGACAGCGTGAAAGTGGACACGCGTATCCACTTTCACAGACAGCAAGTTGACGGACCGAAGGTTCCGTCGAACGCTGCGTCAAGAAACCGGACGCGAAGTGTCCGGTTTAGCGCTAATGAATTAGCCGGTCTGCCTCGTCGACGAACAACTCGTCGAGGATGAGAGCGTCGGGCTCCTCGCCGAGCGACCAGAACACCATCAGGACGATGATCTTCAGGTCTTCGAGATCGAGCGGACCGCCCGGAATCGCGCTCGCGCGATCGATCACCATCTCGCGCATCTGCGGCGGCAGGACGCCGGCCGACTCGAGGAAGCTGATGAAGCCGATCGACTGCTCGCCCAGGTGTTCCTGCTCGGCAGGAACGTAGATCCGGATGCTGTCGGCCTGCTGCTCGCCGACGCGCGCTTCGGCGGCTGCAGCGACGCCGTCGAGCCAGGTCAGCGCGTCCTCGATTTCTTCTGTTTCGAAGCCGACCGAGCTGAGCTTTCGCGTCAGCTGCTCGTGCTCGGGGCACGCATCGGGGCGCCAGTAGTTCTCGTAGAGATACACGAGCACATCGAACATGAATTGACTATACCCGAGCGATTCGCGCCGGCACATTGCTGCGACGAACGGCATTGGCCTGGATAGGGCCAGGACGCGGATCAGCCTCGCTCGATGCGCTGGAATACCTGCCCTGGCAGCCGGGCGACGCGGCCTTCGAGCTCGAGGTCGAGCAGGCGTGCCGACAACGCCGCGGCGCTCTGGCCGGTGCGGGCGACGAGGGCATCGAGGCCGATCGGATCGAAGCCGAGCGCCGCGAGCAGCGGATCTTCTTTCGCGGCGACCTCCGTGCCCGTCGGCGCCTGCGCCGGCCTCGCCGCGCCCGGCCGGGCTGCAGCGAACTCCTCGAGCACGTCGGCCGCGCTGTCGACCAGCTTTGCGCCTTGCTTCAGCAGCACGTTGCAGCCGCGCGCCTGCGGCGAATGAATCGAGCCGGGGATGGCGAACACCTCGCGTCCGGCTTCGAGCGCCAGCCGCGCCGTGATCAGCGAGCCCGATTGCAGGGCGGCCTCGACGACCAGCGTGCCGCGCGCCAGCCCGGCGATGATGCGGTTGCGGATCGGAAAATTCTCCGGCAGAGAAGGCGTGCCGATCGAGAACTCGCTGATGATGAGGCCGGCCGCGGCGATTCGGTGAGCGAGCGCTTTATGCCGGGTCGGGTAGACCCGATCGAGCCCGGTGCCGACGACGGCGATCGTGCCGCCGCCACCTTCGAGGGCGCCCTCGTGGGCAGCGCCGTCGATGCCGAGCGCCAGTCCCGAGACGACGACCAGGCCGGCCCGGCTCAGGTGCGCGGCAAAGGCGCGCGCGTTCTCGAGACCTTGCGCCGTCGGGTTGCGACTGCCGACGATGGCGATCGAGTCAGCGGCGAGCCATTCGACCCGGCCTTGGGTGTAGAGCAGCGTCGGCGGGTCGGCGGTTTGCAGCAGCGTTTCGGGATAGCGCGGGTCGCCGAGGACGAGGATGTCGCGCGCCGCCGCTTCGCTGGCTGCGCCGCCATCGAGCCAGGCCAGGGTCGCCGCCAGGAGCGCGGCGAAGCCCGGCGGTTCGGTCGCCAGGGCATTGGCGGGTGTGGCGCCGACGATCGCCTTGCGTGCCGCGATCGAAGCGCCGAGCACGGCCTCGGGCGAGCCGAATTCGGTGAGCAGACGGCGCGCCGATTCGCGCCCCACGCCGGGCGTCTCGACGAGGCGCAACCAGGCGGCGAGATCGTCGCGGTCGATCACCAGATCAAGGCTGGGTGAAGCGGTCGCCGGGCGAGACCGGCTCCTTCACGGTCAGGATGAGCGCGTACGACATGCGCTGGAAGACGCGGAACACGAACAGGATGCCGTGCCGCTCGTCGGGCAGCTTGATCTTCTCCCGCTCCTTGTCGGTCTTGTCGACGACGACCTTGCCGTCGCGATACAGAGCCAGCACATGGCCACGCTCGATGCCGTCGTTGGCGCCCTTGTTGAGGGCGACGATCTGGTTCTGCCCTGCCGTCAGCGCGTCGCCGTAGATCGAGACGATCTGCCCGGAGATCGGGGCGGCCGGCGGATGCGGCGCGTAGTTCGTGTACTCGCGCGCCGGCACCGGCGAGAGCCGGTCGCCGATGCCCGCTTCCTGGCGGATGCTGGTCACGGTGAAGGTGGCCGGAACGATCTCGGCCTTGCCGTCGGCCCCGGTCTGCGTGCCGCCTTCGACCGTGTACTCGGAGGCGCCGACATACGTCGCCTCGTAGCCGAGGATCTCCTTCGTCGTCGGGTCGCGCAAGGGGCGCGGCTGGCGAAAGATCCGGTACTCGCGTTCCTGCCCGAGGTTGCCGCGCACGTAGGCGGTGTCGCCGCGGGCGAGCAGCACGCGGCCCTCCTGCGTGGCGACGATGCGCGGCGCGTCGACGAGCTCGTTGGTCTCGAAGATCACCGCTTCGTTGAGGAAGGGCTCGATCAGGTTGAAGGGAATCGAGGCGATGCCGTCGAAGGCGATGTCGCGCGAGCGGACACGCGGCGTCATCCTGCCGTCGCCGGTGGGGCCGCCGACCATCTCGCCCATGCGCAAGCGTGCCCGGCCGTTGGACTTGTCGAGATAGAGCACCTGGCCGGGGAAGATGAGGTGGGGATTTCGCACCTGCTCGAGGTTCATGCCCCAGAGCTCGGGCCAGCGCCACGGGCTCTTCAGGTACAGCTTCGAGATGTCCCAGAGCGTGTCGCGGCGCTTGACCGTGTAGACGTCGGGCGCGCTGGGAAGCAGCTCGCTCAGCGGCACGCCCGATTCGGCAGTGCGCTTGGCGGTGGCGCGCTGCTCTGCAGTGATCGGAAAATTGGGCTCGGCCGCGACCGCGATCTCCGCGGCGCCGCCCACCGCGAAGCCGAGCGCAAGGGCGAAGGCGGCTCGGGCCGGGACGGCGGGGAGGGCGGGAAGGTGTCGACGGCTCATGAAGGCATGTCTCGTTGCGCGCGGGCGCATGCTCGCGGGTTCTCGGTTGCTCGGCCGTCCGGGCCGCTTGCCGAAGCCGCGATCCGGGGTTGTTTCGCCCCGCCTCGCCACTGCCACGGCGGTTCGGCGAAAATCTTCAGTCTGTCTTACAGATTCTGCCTATAAAGCCTTGATATCGCAACGAAAGTGGTCCCCGCAGCACCCCCGGCGTGAGACGTTTCACACCGCTTTGCGTTGCGCTGCATCCACATTGGCCGGCTCCTGAATCGAATCGTCACAAATGGCCCGTCTTCAGATCCTGCGCTATCCCGACCCGCGCCTGTACACCGTCGCCCGTCCAGTGGCCGAGGTCGACGAACGCATCCGGCGTCTCGTCGACGACATGCTCGAGACCATGTACGAGGCCGAAGGCGTCGGCCTCGCGGCGACGCAGGTCGACGTGCACGAGCGCGTCATCGTCATCGACACCGCTGATGCGCAGGGCTCGCCGATCGTCCTCGTCAACCCCGAGTTGATCGTCAGGAGCGACGAGATGATGCTCGGTGACGAAGGCTGCCTCTCGGTGCCCGACATCTACGACAAGGTGCCGCGGCATGCCCGCGTTCGCGTGCGGGCGCAAGACCGTTCGGGCGAGGCGCGCGAGTTCGACGCCGAGGGCCTGCTCTCGGTGGCGGTGCAGCACGAGATGGATCACCTGCTCGGCAAGGTCTTCGTCGACTACCTCAGCCCGCTCAAGCGCTCGCGCATCAAGACGCGCATGCAGAAGAAGACGCGTGACGAAGCGCGCTGACTGGCCCTAGATGCGCCTGGCGTTCGCGGGCACGCCCGATTTCGCCCGCATTGCGCTGGAGCGGCTGGTCGCCGCCGGCCACGAGGTTGCGCTCGTCCTATGCCAGCCCGACCGGCCCGCTGGCCGGGGCATGAAGACGCAGGCGGCGCCGGTCAAGGCCTTCGCCGCTGCGTGCGGCATGACGATCGCGCAGCCACGCGGCCTGCGCCTCGACGGTCGCTTCGCTGACGACGCGGCGGCCGCGCGCGCCTCGCTGCTCGCCGCCGCTCCCGAAGCGATCGTCGTCGCCGCCTACGGCCTCATCCTGCCGCCCTGGTTGCTCGATCTGCCGCGCTTGGGCTGCATCAACATTCATGCCTCCCTGCTGCCACGCTGGCGCGGCGCCGCGCCCGTTCAACGCGCTATCGAAGCAGGCGACGCCGAGTCGGGCGTGACGCTGATGCAGATGGACGAAGGCCTCGACACCGGCGCCATCCTGCTCGTGCGCAGCACGCCGATCGCCGCCGACGAGACGAGCGCGACCTTGACCGCGCGCCTCGCCGCCATCGGTGCCGACCTCGCCGTCGAAGGGCTCGCCGAAGCCTCGGCCGGGCGCCTGCAAGCGCGCCCGCAGCCCGAGACCGGTTCGACCTACGCGGCGAAGATCGCCAAACGCGAGGCGACGATCGACTGGCGTGAGCCGGCGGACGCGATCGAACGGCGACTGCGCGCATTCGACCCTTTCCCCGGCGCGCGCAGCGTGCTTGGTGGCGAGACCCTCACCTGCTGGCGTGGCAGGCTGCGCTCCGCGGGCAGCGGCGCCTGCGCCGCCGCGCCGGGCGAGGTCGTCGCCGTCGAGGTCGACGCCATCGTCGTCGCCTGCGGCGAAGGTTCGCTGGCGCTCACGGAGCTGCAGCGCGCCGGTGGCCGGCGCATGTCGGCCGCCGAATTTCTGCGCGGCCGCGCGCCGGCGCCCGGCACCCGCTTCCAGCCGCGGGACGACACGGGCCAGGCTGCCGCCGGCATTTGAACCCGGCGCTCTCGGCCGCCTCAAGTCGGTGCGGACGGGGCCGATATTCCGGGCGAACCCTCTC
>JBBRLS010000101.1:0-5298 GCA_038231215.1 Burkholderiales bacterium
GGCGTGACCTTGCCGACCAGCACATCGCCGGGGTTGACTTCGGCGCCGACGTACACGATGCCGCTCTCGTCCAGGCGCGCCAGTTGCTGCTCGCTCAGGTTCGGGATGTCGCGCGTGATTTCTTCGCTGCCCAGCTTGGTGTCGCGAGCCATCACCACCAGTTCCTCGATGTGGATCGAGGTGTAGCGGTCTTCGGCGATGACGCGTTCGCTGATGAGGATCGAGTCCTCGAAGTTGTAGCCGTTCCAGGGCATGAACGCGACCAGCATGTTCTGGCCGAGCGCCAGCTCGCCGATGTCGGTCGAGGCGCCGTCGGCAATGATGTCCTCGGTGTCGACCTTGTCGCCGCGCTTGACGATCGGGCGCTGGTGGATGTTCGTGTTCTGGTTCGAGCGCTGGTACTTGATCAGGTTGTAGATGTCGACGCCGACCTCGCCCGACACCGTTTCCTTGTCGTTGACGCGGATGACGATGCGGTTGGTGTCGACGTAGTCCACGACACCGCCGCGCTTGGCGGCGACGACGGTGCCCGAGTCTTTTGCGGCGACGCGTTCGACGCCGGTACCGACGAGCGCCTTCTCAGGACGCAGCGTGGGCACGGCCTGGCGCTGCATGTTCGCGCCCATGAGCGCGCGGTTCGCATCGTCGTGCTCCAGGAACGGCACGAGCGAGGCGGCGACCGAGACGATCTGCGTCGGCGCGACGTCCATGTACTGGATGCGCTCGGCCGAGGTCAGCACCGATTCGCCGTTGTCGCGAGCCGAGACCAGCTCGTCGATGAGCCGGCCTTCGGCGTCGAGCGTCGCGCTCGCCTGCGCGATCACGTACTTGCCTTCCTCGATGGCCGACAGGTAGTCGATCTTCATCGTCACCTTGCCGTCGGCGACTCGACGGTACGGCGTCTCGAGGAAGCCGTATTCGTTGAGCTGCGCGTACAGGGCGAGCGAGTTGATCAGGCCGATGTTCGGACCTTCCGGCGTCTCGATCGGGCAGACCCGGCCGTAGTGCGTCGGGTGCACGTCGCGAACCTCGAAGCCGGCGCGTTCACGCGTCAGGCCGCCCGGGCCCAGGGCCGAGACGCGTCGCTTGTGCGTGATCTCGCTGAGCGGGTTGGTCTGGTCCATGAACTGGCTCAACTGCGAAGCGCCGAAGAATTCCTTCAGCGCCGCCGAGATCGGCTTCGAGTTGATCAGGTCGTGCGGCATCAGGGCTTCGGTCTCGGCCTGGCCGAGACGCTCCTTGACCGCCTTCTCGATGCGGGCGAGGCCCGACCGATACTGGTTCTCGGCCAGCTCGCCGACGCAGCGCACGCGGCGATTGCCGAGGTGGTCGATGTCGTCGACTTCGCCGCGGCCGTTGCGCAGCTCGACGAGGATCTTGACGACGTCGAGGATGTCCTCGTTCGACAGCGTCATCGCGCCTTCGGGCACGTCGCGGCCGACCCGGGCGTTGAACTTCATGCGGCCGACGCGCGACAGGTCGTACGTGTCGGCGCTGTAGAACAGCCGGTGGAACAGAGCTTCGACCGCGTCTTCAGTCGGCGGCTCGCCGGGCCGCATCATGCGGTAGATGGCGACGCGCGCGGCGAGCTGGTCGGCGGTCTCGTCGGAAGCGAGCGTCTGCGAGATATAGGCGCCTTCGTCGAGCTCGTTGGTATAGAGCGCCGGGATCTCCTTCACGCCCGCCAGGCGCAGCTTCTTCAGGACGGCCTCGGTCAGCTCGTCATTGGCCTTGGCGAGGATCTCGCCGGTCTCGGCGTCAACGACGTTGCGCGCCAGCATGCGGCCGACGACGTAGTCCTCGGGGACGCTGATGAACTTGGTCTCGGACTCCTCGATCTGGCGCACGTGGCGCGCCGTTATGCGCTTGTCCTTCTCGACAATGACCTTGCCTTCCTTGCTGGTGATGTCGAAGCGCGCGATCTCGCCGCGCAGACGGTCGGCCACGAACTCGAGCTGCGCGCCCGTGTCCATGAGGCGGAAGTTGTCGAAGACGAAGAAGTTGGCGAGGATCGCTTCCGGATTCAGGCCGATCGCCTTCAGCAGGATCGTCACCGGCATCTTGCGGCGGCGGTCGACGCGGAAATAGAGGATGTCCTTGGGGTCGAACTCGAAGTCGAGCCAGGAGCCGCGGTACGGAATGATCCGCGCCGAGAACAGCAGCTTGCCGCTCGAGTGGGTCTTGCCCTTGTCGTGCTCGAAGAACACGCCCGGCGAACGGTGCAGCTGCGAGACGATCACGCGCTCCGTGCCGTTGACGATGAACGAACCGTAGTCGGTCATGAGCGGAACTTCGCCCATGTAGACCTCCTGCTCCTTGATCTCCTTGACCGTCTTGGCCTGCGCCGACTCGCGGTCATAGATGATCATCTGCAGCTTGGCGCGCACGGCCGCGGCGTACGTGAGGCCGCGCTGCTGGCATTCCCGCGTGTCGAACGCCGGCTTGGCCATGTTGAACTCGATGAACTTCATCTCGACGTAACCGTTATGCGAGACGATCGGGAACGCGGAGAGAAAAGCCGCCTGCAAGCCTTCGGGCTTGCGCTTTTGCGGATGGACCTCTTTCTGCAGGAAGGCGACGTACGAGTCCTTCTGCATGGTCAGCAGATAGGGCACGTTGAGAACGCTCTCGCGCTTGCCGAAGCTTTTGCGGATGCGCTTCTTCTCGGTGTAGGAATAGGGAATTGCTTGCTGCGCCATGAACACTCCGTTCAGGAAGCCACATCCGGCCGAGGAATGGCTTCCGAAGGCGACTGTCTTTCGAGCCTTGCGCTCGAAGCTTGGTGGCAGGCCACTACCTGCCGCTGGCGGACAACCCCGGCGTTGCACCGGAGCCCGACCAAACCCGTCCCTTGCAGTCGGATCAAGGGACTTTCTTTGAAATCACTTGGAAGAACCCTCGATTGTCGATCGGGGTGTACTTTCAGGTGAGTTCAAGGGCATTGCACCCTCTCACGCTCGCGGGAGAGGGTTGGGGAGAGGGCGCGGCGCGAACCCCTCACCCGAGCCCTCTCCCGCAGGGGAGAGGGAGGAGGACTACTTGAGCTCGGCTTTCGCGCCGGCGTCTTCCAGCTTCTTCTTGCCGGCTTCGGCATCCGCCTTGGCCATGGCTTCCTTGACGGGCTTCGGGGCACCGTCGACCAGGTCCTTGGCTTCCTTCAGGCCGAGGCCCGTCAGCTCGCGAACAGCCTTGATGACCTGCACCTTGTTGGCGCCGATCTCGGTCAGCATGAGCGTGAACTCGGTCTGCTCTTCGACGACAGCGGCGGCTGCACCGCCACCACCACCGCCGCCGCTCGGTGCGGCCATCGCCGCGGCCGAGACGCCGAACTTCGTTTCGATGGCCTTGACCAGGTCGTTGAGCTCCATCACCGACATGCTGTCGAGGGCGGAGATGAATGCGTCTTTATCGAATGACATGTGAATTTCCAGTCCAGATAGATGGTTGCAGTTGTTCCAGGATCAAGCGGCGGCCGGCGCGGCGTCGGCCGCGGGCGGCGTCTCGGCGGCCTGCGTCGCCTCGGCGACCGGAGTTGCTTCGGCGGCCGGCGCCGCTTCAGCGACCAGGGTTGCCTCGGCGGGAGTGCCGGCGGCGCGCTTCTCGGCCAGCATCGCGAGCACGCGGGCGAACCGCGAGATCGGCGACTGCATGAGCCCGAGGAGCTGCGACAGCAGCACTTCCTTCGGCGGGATCGAGGCGAGCGATTGCACGCCCTTTGCGTCGAGGGCCTTGCCGGCATGGGCACCGGCCTTCAGGATCAGCTTGTCGTTCGTCTTGGCAAAGTCCGAGAGGACCTTTGCCGCGGCGACCGCATCCTCGGAAAAACCGTAGATCAGCGGGCCGGCCATGCTTTGCGCAGCCACCTCGAACGGCGTTCCGGCGACGGCACGGCGAGCGAGCGAATTCTTCAGCACGTGAAGATAGACGCCCTTCTCGCGTGCGATCTTGCGCAACGCATCCAGGTGAGCCACGGTCATGCCACGGTACTCGGCCAGGGCGAGCGTCTGCGAGCGGGCCACCTGGGCCGCCACATCTGTCACCACCGTCGCTTTCTCGGTGCGATTGAGACTCAAGGTTTCTTCTCCTTCCACACGCGCTTCGTGCCGCAGCCGGCTTCTAAGCGCTTAGGTTCAGCGACCTTCCGAACTGGAACTCGAATTCCGTTTCGGCGGGACGCCATCTGCGCTGGCGATTAAGCAGGCCCGAAAGGACTGCACCAGCGGTCTTCGATGGCCCGCAGCGCTTGGTTTCCCGCCCGCCCCGGCCCACCATTTCACCGGGCCACCGCCACTTCAGGCGACGACCCAAAATTCCAGATCAGGCGGCTTGCGCGGCCTGTGCGTCGATCGACGCGAGGTCGACACGGGCGCCAACGCCCATCGTCGAAGAGAGCGCGACCTTTCTCAGATAGATGCCTTTGCTCGACGCCGGCTTGGACTTGTTGAGCGCCTCGATCAGGGCACGCAAGTTCGCGACCAACTTGTCGTTGTCGAACGAGCGGCGGCCGATCGTGGCGTGGACGATGCCGGCCTTGTCGACGCGAAACTGCACCTGGCCGGCCTTGGCGTTGCGCACGGCCTGCGCGACGTCGGGCGTGACGGTGCCGACCTTCGGGTTCGGCATCAGGCCGCGGGGGCCCAGGATCTGGCCGAGCGTGCCGACGACGCGCATCGTGTCGGGCGAGGCGATGACAACGTCGAAGTCCATCTTGCCGGCCTTGATCTCGGCGGCCAGGTCTTCCATGCCGACGATGTCGGCACCGGCGGCCTTGGCTTCCTCGGCCTTGGCGCCTTGGGCGAACACGGCGACTCGCTTGGTCTTGCCGGTACCGCTGGGCATGACGACCGCGCCGCGAACGACCTGGTCGGACTTCTTGGCATCGATGCCGAGTTGCACGGCGACGTCGATCGACTCGTCGAACTTGGCGGTGGCGCATTCCTTGACCAGCGCGAGCGCGCTGTCGAGCGCGTACAGCTTGGTGCTGTCGACCTTGCCCGTGGTGGCCTTCTGGCGCTTGGTCAGCTTGCCCTGGCCCTTGGTGTTTTCGGTCGCCATGATCAGACCGCTCCTTCCACGGTGATGCCCATCGAACGCGCCGTGCCGGCGACGGTGCGAACCGCTGCTTCGAGGTCGGCGCCGGTCAGGTCGCGCTGCTTGGCCTTGGCGATCTCCTCGACCTGGGCGCGCGTCAGCTTGCCCACCTTGTCGAGGTGCGGACGGGCCGAGCCCTTCTCCAGCTTCAGGATCTTCTTGATCAGCACCGAGGCCGGCGGCGTCTTGAGGATGAAGGTGAAGGAC
>JBBRLS010000102.1:0-5067 GCA_038231215.1 Burkholderiales bacterium
GAGTTCGACATCCTCTACGGCGAAGGCATCAGCCGCGAGGGCGAGATCATCGACATGGGCGTCGAGGCCAAGGTGCTCGAGAAGAGCGGCTCCTGGTACGCCTACAACGGCGAGAAGATCGGCCAGGGCAAGGACAACGCCCGCGACTTCCTGAAAGAGAACCCCGAGCTCGCCATCGAGATCGAGAACAAGGTGCGCCGCGAGATGGGCATCCGGCTCCTGCCGGGCGCCGAAGCCGAAACGCCGGCCAAGCTCAAGGTCGTCAAGGACTGAGAGGCTCGCAAATGGGGCGCTTGCAGGCGCGGCTCTCGCTCAAAGGACGGGCGCTGCAACTGCTCGCGCAGCGCGACCAGAGCCGCGTCGAGTTGCGTGCCAAGCTGCTTCGCCACTCGGCTGCCGGGGCCCGTGCCCGGGCCCGCGCCGAGGGCGAGATAGATGACGCCGCCGACGACGGCGAAACCCGCCGGGCCGAGGTCGAGACCTTGCTCGACTGGCTCGAAGCAAATCGTTATCTCTCGGCCGAGCGCTTCGCCGAGTCGCGGGTGCATGCGCGCGAGGCGCGCTTCGGCAATCGCCGCATCCGCGCCGAGCTGGCGCAGCACGGCGTCGTCTTGTCGCCCGAGGCGGCTCGCGGCCTGGCCGAATCGGAACTGCAGCGTGCGGCAGCCGTGCGCGAGCGCCGCTTCGCCGGGCCGCCGGGCAGCGTCGCCGAGCGCGCCGCCCAGACGCGCTTTCTGGCCGGCCGAGGCTTCTCGCCCGACGTGATCCACGCCGTCATGCGCCAGCTGCAACTCTCGTCCTGAGCCCAACTGCAACTGTTGTCCTGAGCCCTATGCGCTTGTCATCCTGAGCGAAGCGAAGGATCCTGCTTCACCGACGAGATCCTTCGCTTCGCTCAGGATGACAAGACTGGGTCGTCAGGATGACAGGCAGGCCGCTTGCGCGCTGGGTCGCGTGCTACATTCAGCGCCGTTTTGTCGGGTCATCCGGCCTGCCCCGTGTCAGTCCTGCGAGCCCACGCCACCCGATGAAAATCCACGAATACCAGGGCAAGGAAATCCTCGCCCGTTTCGGCATCCCGGTGCCCCGCGGCTACGCTGCCTTCAGCGTGCGTGAGGCCTCGGAAGCGGCACAAAAGCTCGGCGGCTCGGTCTGGGTCGTCAAAGCGCAGATCCACGCCGGCGGTCGCGGCAAGGGCGGCGGCGTCAAGGTCGCCAGGACGCCCGACGAGGTGACCCAACTCGCCGGCCAGATCCTCGGCATGCAGCTCAAGACCAAGCAGACCGGGCCCGACGGGCAGAAGGTGCGCCGCCTCCTCATCGAAGAAGGTGCCGACATCAAGAAGGAGTACTACGTCGCCGTGCTCACCGACCGGGCGACGCAGAAGGTCGCGATGATGGGCTCGAGCGAGGGCGGCATGGACATCGAGCAGGTGGCCCACGACACGCCCGACAAGATCATCAAGATCTTCATCGACCCGATCGAGGGTCTGGGCGACGCCGCTGCGGCCGAACTCGCGAGCGGCATCGGCATTCCGCAAGCGACCGTGCCGCAAGCGGTCGATGTGCTGAAGAAGCTCTATGCCTGCTACATGGAGACCGACGCGTCGCTCGCCGAGATCAACCCGCTGATCCTCGAAGGCGGCAAGAACGGCGGCCCGCAGACGATCAAGGCGCTCGACGCCAAGTTCAACTTCGACCCGAACGCGATGTACCGCCATCCCGAGATCGCCGCCTATCGCGACCTCGACGAGGAGGACCCGGCCGAGATCGAAGCGAGCAAGTTCGACCTCGCCTACATCCAGCTCGACGGAAATATTGGTTGCCTGGTCAATGGCGCCGGCCTGGCGATGGCGACGATGGACACGATCAAGCTGTTCGGCGGCGAGCCGGCCAACTTTCTCGACGTCGGCGGCGGCGCCTCTGCCGAGAAGGTGACCGAGGCCTTCAAGATCATGCTCGGCAACCCGAAGGTGAAGGCGATCCTCGTCAACATCTTCGGCGGCATCATGCGTTGCGACACCATCGCCGAAGGCGTCATCGCCGCCTGCAAGGCGACCAATCTGAAGGTGCCTCTCGTCGTGCGCATGAAGGGCACCAACGAGGAGCTCGGCAAGAAGATGCTGGCCGAATCGGGACTGCCGATCATCAGCGCCGATTCGATGGCCGACGCCGCCAAAGCGGTGATGGCTGCGCTGAAGTGAGCCGGGAACCCGCATGAGCATCCTGATCGACAAGAACACCCGCGTCATCACGCAGGGCATCACCGGCAAGACCGGCCAGTTCCACACCCGCATGTGTCGCGAGTACGCGAACGGCCGCGAATGCTTCGTTGCCGGCGTCAACCCGAAGAAGGCCGGCGAGGACTTCGAAGGCATCCCGATCTTCGCGACGGTCAAGGAAGCGGCGAAGAGCACCGGCGCCACGGTCAGCGTGATCTACGTGCCGCCCGCCGGCGCCGCCGAGGCGATCTGGGAAGCGGTCGAGGCCGAGCTCGACCTCACGATCTGCATCACCGAAGGCATCCCGGTGCGCGACATGCTCGAGGTCAAGGCGAAGATGCGCGCGCGCGAGGCGGCCGGCGGCAAGAAGACGCTGCTGCTCGGTCCCAATTGCCCCGGCCTCATCACGCCCGACGAGATCAAGATCGGCATCATGCCGGGCCACATCCACCGCAAGGGCCGCATCGGCATCGTCAGCCGCTCCGGTACGCTGACCTACGAAGCAGTGGCCCAGATCACCGAGGTCGGCCTCGGCCAGTCGAGCGCGGTCGGCATCGGCGGCGACCCGATCAACGGCCTCAAGCACATCGACATCATGAGGCTCTTCAACGACGACCCCGGCACCGACGCCGTCGTCATGATCGGCGAGATCGGCGGCTCCGACGAAGCCGATGCGGCGCGCTGGTGCAAGGAGCACATGACCAAGCCCATCGTCGGCTTCATCGCCGGCGTCACGGCGCCGCCGGGCAAGCGCATGGGCCACGCCGGCGCTTTGATCTCGGGTGGCGCCGACACCGCGGACGCCAAGCTCGCCGTCATGGAGGAGTGCGGCTTCACCGTCACGCGCAATCCATCGGAGATGGGCCGGCTGATGAAGTCGCTGCTCTGAGCGGCGGCGGCGCGACCAAGGGTCGCCGGTCGCATGCCGGAACGCTGAGCCATGGAGATGCTCGCGACTGCCGAGTTCTGGATCGGCCTGCTCAAGATCGTCTGGATCAACATCATCCTGTCGGGCGACAACGCGGTGGTGATCGCCCTGGCGGCTCGCTCGCTGCCGGTGCATCAGCAGCAGAAGGCGGTGTTCTTCGGTTCGGCCGCCGCCGTCGTGCTGCGCATCGCGCTGACCGTCGTCGCCGTCAAGCTGCTCGCCTTGCCGTATCTGCAGATCGCGGGCGGCCTGCTGCTGCTGTGGATCGGCGTGCAACTCCTCAGCGACGAAGACGAAGGCGAGGGCGAACATCGCGGGCACGGAACCCTGCTCGCGGCAGTGCGCACCATCCTCATCGCCGACCTGATCATGAGCCTGGACAACGTCATCGCCGTGGCGGCCGCCGCGCAGGGCAGCCTGACGCTGTTGATCCTCGGCCTGGCGATCAGCATCCCGCTCGTCGTCTTCGGCAGCACGCTGATGATCAAGTTGATGAATCGCTTCCCGGTCATCGTCGTGCTCGGCGCGGCGCTCATCGGCTGGGTCGGCGGCGAGACGATCGTCAGCGACATCGCGCTCGGCGATGCGCTCGCGGCGCAGCCGTGGCTCCACTACGCCGGCGCGGCGGCGGGTGCGATCCTGGTCTTCGTCGCCGGCAAGTGGCTGCATCGGCGCGCGCTGCGGCTGAAGGCCGCATGAGTCGAGGCACAATCTCCTGCGCCAAACGTCAAGCGCTTCTGCCGTGCCGATGATGACGCTCGAGTTCCATTGCGCTTCCGACACAGGCCGGGCGCGCAACAACAACGAGGATTCCGCCGCCCTCGACGAAGCATCGTCGCTCGTCGTGCTGGCCGATGGCATGGGCGGCTACAACGCCGGCGAGGTCGCCAGCGGCATGTGCACCGCCTTCATCAAGACCGAGCTCGGCCGCTGGCTCTCGGAGGCCTCGGAATCGGCGACCGACACCGACGTGCGCCGGGCCATGGACATCTGCGTCGACAACGCCAACCGCGCCATCTTCAACGCCGCCAATTCGAACCCGCAGTACGCCGGCATGGGCACGACGCTGGTGGTCGGCGTGTTCCGCGAGAACCGGCTGCTGCTCGGCCATGTCGGCGATTCGCGCTGCTATCGGCACCGCGCCGGGCGGCTCGCGCAGATCACGCACGACCATTCGCTGCTGCAAGAGCAGATCGACGCGGGCCTGATCACCGCCGAGCAGGCGGCGTTCTCCGCGAACAAGAACCTCGTGACTCGCGCGGTCGGCGTGGAGGACACCGTCCTGCTCGAAACCCACCTGCACGACGTGATGCCCGGCGACATCTATCTGCTGTGCTCCGACGGACTGTCGGACATGCTCGACGACGAGACGATCGGGCAGTTGTTGCAGAGTTGCGAATTACTGCCGGAAGCAGCCACCGCTCTCATCGACGCGGCCAATGAGGCGGGCGGAAAGGATAATATCTCCGTCGTACTCGTCCGGGTGAGGGGCCCGGCGGGGGCCGCGCGGTCGTGGTGGCCGTTTCGCCGCTGACCGTTTCGAGGCGTCCGCAGCCGCCCGCTCCAGACCGGCGGGCCTTCGTATAAAGATAAAGTGACTCGAGGTCGCAAGCATGGGCAAACTGGTCGTATCGCTCGACGGGGTCGTGATCAAGGAAGTGCAGATCACGAAAGACAAGACCACGCTCGGCCGCCGCCCCTATAACGACATCGTCATCGACAACCTCGCCGTCAGCGGCGAGCACGCGGTGATGCAGATGGTCGGCCAGGACGTCTTCATCGAAGACCTCAACAGCACCAACGGCACCTACATCAACGGCAAGGCCGTCAAGAAGCAGCTGCTCGCCCACAACGACACCGTCGAAGTCGGCAAGTACAAGATCAAGTTCATGGTCGACGACGGTACCGACTATGAAAA
>JBBRLS010000103.1:0-4879 GCA_038231215.1 Burkholderiales bacterium
GCGCGCGGCGTGGTCGTGTCCATCAGCTTCCTTTTGATTCCGCTGCGCGACGTTCGAGGATTTCAATCGCCGGCAGGGTCTTGCCTTCGAGCACTTCGAGAAAAGCACCGCCGCCCGTCGAGATATAGCCGATCTCTTTCTCGATCCCGTACTTGGCGATGGCGGCCAGCGTGTCGCCGCCGCCGGCAATGCTGAACGCGCTCGATGACGCAATGGCACGTGCGATCGTCTCGGTGCCCTCGGCGAAAGCCTCGAACTCGAACACGCCGACCGGCCCGTTCCAGACGATCGTGCCCGCCGACTTCAGCACCTCGGCGAGCGTCGCCGCCGTCTCGGGGCCGATGTCGAGGATCAGGTCGTCGGCCGCGACGTCGGTGGCGGGCTTGACGGTCGCCGGCGCGTCGGCCTTGAACTCCTTGGCCGTGACGACGTCGCTGGGGATGGGCACCTCGGCGCCGCGCGCGCGCATCGCGGCGATGACGGCGCGCGCCTCGCCGACCAGCGAAGGCTCGGCCAGGCTCTTGCCGATGGGCAGACCCTCGGCGAGCAGAAAGGTGTTGGCGATGCCGCCACCGACGACGAGCCGATCGACCTTTTGCGACAGCGTCTGCAGGATCGCCAGCTTGCTCGAGACCTTGCTGCCGGCAACGATGGCGACGAGCGGCCGCTTCGGGTCGGCGAGCGCCTTGGTCAAGGCATCGATCTCGGCGGCGAGCAGCGGGCCGGCAACCGCCACGGGCGCGAACTCGGCGATGCCGAAGGTTGTCGCTTCGGCGCGATGCGCGGTGCCGAAGGCGTCGTTGACGTAGACGTCGCAAAGCTGCGCCAGCTTCTTCGACAGCGCCGGGTCGTTCTTCTTCTCGCCGCGGTTCAGTCGGCAGTTCTCGAGCACGACAAGCTCGCCCGGCGCGACGACCACGCCATCGACCCAGTTCGTGCAGAGCAGCACCTCGCGATCGAGCAGCTCGGCGATCCGCTCGGCGACGGGCGCGAGCGAGTCCTCCGGCTTGGGCTCGCCTTCTGTGGGTCGACCAAGATGCGAGGTGACCATGACCGCGGCACCGGCGGCGAGCGCTTGCGAGATGCAGGGCAGCGACGCGCGGATGCGCGTGTCTTCGGTGATGCGGCCCGCGTCGTCCTGCGGCACGTTCAGGTCGGAGCGGATGAAGACGCGCTTGCCGGCCAGCGCACCGCGCGAGGCGAGATCGGTGAAGCGGAGAAAGGAAGTCATTCGCTACGGGCAAAGCGGCGATTTTAGGCGCGCGCTTCGGGGTGCCAAAAGGTCTTTCACCCCGAACCTGCGCGCCGCACGTTTCACCCACCGAGGCGAGCTCGCCTTGCTCGATCCACCCCTTGGCGAAAGAACTTCGATCATGTCCGCATCCACCACCCGCCGCCGCCTGCTCCTTTCCTTCGCCGCCGGCATGGCCGCCACCGCCGGCGCCTTCGCCCAACCGCAACCGCAATTCGTCGCGCCGCCGCCGATCGCCTGGCGGCCACCCGCGCTCGTCGTCTCGGGCGCCGACCAGCCGGTGCGGCTGCAGGCGCTGAAGATCGAGGTCGAGGTCGCCGCCGGCGTTGCCGAGACGCGCGTACAGATGGAGTTCTTCAACCCGAACGCGCGGGTCCTCGAAGGCAAGCTGCAGTTCCCGCTCGCCGCCGGCCAGGTCGTGAGCGGCTTCTCGCTCGACGTCGACGGCCAGCTCCGCGACGCGGTGCCGGTGGAGAAGGCGCGCGCCGAGCAGGTCTTCGAGGACATCACGCGGCGGCGCGTCGACCCCGGCCTCTTGCAGACGACGCTGGGCAACAACTACGAGCTGCGCATCTATCCGCTCAACCCGGGCAAGACGCGCACGGTCGTGCTTCGCCTGGTCGAAGCGGCACCGGTGCGACTGGTGCTGCCGCTCGGCTATGCCAAGTCGGTGGCGCGGCTCGATGTCTCGGTCCGCTACGCGAGCGCGTCGCTGCGGCCCGAGATCGAAAGCGGCAACGCGCTCGGCCTGCGCTTCGAGCGCGATGCGGGCGGTGGTTTCAGCGCGCGCACTTCGATGGTCGACGCTGCGTTGCCGGCCGATGCTCTGCGCGTTCATGTGCCGGGTGAGAACGGCAACGCCGTCGAGACGACGACCGAAGAGCGCCACGGCGAGTCGTTCTTCGCGCTGACCTTGCCGGTGGCAGAACGCCTGGCGCCGCGCACCGTGCCGCACAGCGTGCAGATCGTCTGGGACGCGTCGGGCTCGGGTGCGACGCGACAGATAGACCGCGAGCTCGCCCTGCTCGACGCCTACTTCCGGCGCGCCGGCAACACCGAGGTGACGCTGACGCGCGTCGCCGACATCGCCTTCGCGGCCGAGCGCTTCAGCGTTCGGCAGGGCGACTGGTCGGCCCTGCGCAAGGCCCTGCAGGCGACGGTGTACGACGGCGCCAGCAACCTCGGCGCGGTGCGACACGACGGCGTCTCGGCCGAGGCGATCTGGTTCAGCGACGGACTGGCCAACTACGGCGCACCGTGGCGCCTGTCGTTCCCGGTGCCGGTCTACACCGTCGCGAGCGCGGCGAGCGGCGACCCGGCGGCGCTGCGCGCGCTCGCCGAAGCGAGCGGCGGACGCAGCATCGACCTGCAGTCGCTGACGCATGAGCAGGCGGCGTCGATGTTGCTGACACGCGGCACGCAGCTCATCGACATCGCTGCTGTCGGCGCGAAGAATGTCGTTGCAGAGTCGCGCCAGGCGTCGGCCGGCCGGCTCGTCCTCGCCGGCGTGCTGACGGCACGCAACGCCGAGCTGACGCTGCGCCTGCGCGGCAGCGACGGCAGCATCACGAGCCGCATTGTTCGCGTCGACGCGCGGCAGAACGCGTCGCGCCTCGCCGCGGTGCAGTGGGCGCGCCTGACGCTGGCGTCGCTCGAAGGCGAGGCGCGAACGAACAAGGTGCGCATCCGCGAGCTGGGCCGCCGCTTCGGCATCGCCACGCGCGAGACTTCGCTGCTCGTGCTGGAGCGCATCGACGACTACGTGCGTCACGAAATCGAGCCGCCGCCCGCCTTGCGCGAGGCCTACGACCGGCTCGCCGCGACAACGCAGAAAAGCCGTGCGCAGGGCGACGCGGCGCGGCTCGCGCAGGTCGTGCAGCGCTTCGAGGCACGCGTCGCCTGGTGGAACCGCGACTTTCCGAAGGACGCGCCGAAGGCGGCGCTCGCCATCGCCAAGGCGGAGACGCGCGGCGCGCTCGGCGCGGCGCAGGAGTCGCGACGCGATCGCGCCGAGGCCGATGCACAGAGCAGCAATAGGGTGGCGCAGCGGCCGATGCCGGCGTCGCCTATCGTCACCGCCGCCGCACCGATGGCGCGCATGACCGACGCGCCTGGCGCCGCGGAGAAGAAGGACGGTGGCGGTTCGTCGTCGGCGTCGACTGCCATCTCCATCGCGCTCCAGCCGGCGAAGAACAACGCCGAGTGGATGAAGCGGCTCGAAGCGGCCGAGCCGGCGACGCGACGCGCCGTCTACCTGGACGAGCGCAGCGCCAACGCGATGAACGTCGGCTTCTTCCTCGACAGCGCCGATTTCTTTCTTGCCAGGGGCGAGCGAGCCCTCGGCCTGCGCGCGCTCTCCAACCTCGCCGAGATGGACCTGCAGAATCGCCAGGTGCTGCGCCTGCTCGCGTACCGGCTGCAGCAGGCCGGCGAGGTCGGCTTCGCCTTGCCGGTGTTCGGGCGCGTGCTCGAGCTGGCGCCGAACGAGCCGCAGTCGCATCGCGACCTCGGCCTGGCGCTCGCCGAATCGGGTCAGTCTCAGCGTGCGGTCGACCGGCTCTACGAGGTCGTCACCGGCCAATGGGACGGGCGCTTTGCCGACATCGACCTGATCTCGCTCGCCGAGCTGAACAGCGTCGTCGCCAAGGCGGCGCGCGAGGGCAAGCCGGTCGACACCTCGGCGATCGAGCCGCGTCTGCTCAAGAACCTGCCGCTCGACGTGCGCGTCATCCTCGCCTGGGACGCCGACGCCACCGACGTCGACCTGCACGTGATCGACCCGAACGGCGAGGAGGTGTTCTACGGCCACAACCTCTCGTACCAGGGCGGCACGATCAGCCACGACGCGACCGGCGGCTACGGACCCGAGGAGTTCTCGCTGAAGAACGCCAAGCCGGGCAAGTACCGTGTCGAGGCCAACTTCTTCGGCCATCGCCAGCAGGTGCTGGCCACGAGCACAGGCATCATGCTGTGGCTGTCGAGCGGCTTCGGCACGGCGGCGCAGCAGGACCGGCGCACGACGTTGCGCCTGAAAAGCCAGGGCGGCGAGCGCGTCGTCGTCGGCGAGTTCGAGGTCAAGGGCTGAGCCGGGGCGGACCGGGACGATCCGCGCGGGCGGCGCGGTGACCTCAGTGCGTCTCGGTGACCGCGGACTTGGCCGGCGCGGCCGGCGTCCCCGGTGCGGCGCGGTCGGCCTGCGCCGCGAGCTGCGGTGCCACGGGCTCGATCTTGTTCTCGCGCATGTAGTCGTTCATGTCGCGCCAGCCCGCGAACATGGCCGCGCGGTCGGCCTTGCGGTAGATCGTGAAGCAGTCCTCGATGGCGCGGCCGGCGTGACGGCAGGCGCCGCCGACCGCCTTGCCGTCGGCATCGCGCGCCGCGGCGATCTTCTCGGGCGAGTCGATGCCGAGCATGTCGCAGCCCGCGAGCAGGCAGACGGCGACGAGGAGCGAGGAGCGGAAGACGACAAAAGGAAGCATGGCAGGCGAGAGGGTTCGCCCGGAATATCGGCCCCGTCCGCACCGACTTGAGGCGGCCGAGAGCGCCGGGTTCAAATGCCGGCGGCAGCCTGGCCCGTGTCGTCCCGCGGCTGGAAGCGGGTGCCGGGCGCCGGCGCGCGGCCGCGCA
>JBBRLS010000104.1:0-4115 GCA_038231215.1 Burkholderiales bacterium
CATTATGCCGACCTCCGGGTAATGCCGCGTCCTGCCCGCAGCGTGCGCGCCGCCGAGGAGGTGGAGGAGATGCACGCGGCATAATCCGAGGCGGTGAGGCGCCTTGCTGGTGGGCGGAAAACGAGCGTCATTGGTCGTGGCCCGATGGCCTTCACGAGGAGACGCCCATGACGATCTACGCCGACACCGCGCAGCCGCCGCGAACGATGACGAGGCACGAGCAGTTCCTGCTTCTGCGCACGACTGGACAGCGCTTCGATGGATACCGAGACCACGTGCTCCTCTCGCTCGCCCTCGCGACCGGGATGCGCGAGCACGAGCTGGTGGCGCTCAACGTCGGCGACGTGCTGGCCGAGGACGGCAAGGCCCGGCGCCGAGTGCAGTTGCGGGTCTTCAAACGCAGCCGGGCGGACGCTCGGGGACAGGAGGTCGTGTTGTCGTCGGGAGTCCACGCGAAGCTGGAGAAGTTCTTCCGGTGGAAGCGGCAGCGCGACGAGTCGATGACAGCCGACTCGCCGCTCTTCGTGAGCCGCAAGGGTAGCCGGCTGTCGACGAGGCAGGTACGCCATGCCTTCCAGCTCTGGCAGGAGCGCGCCGGCTTCGAGCGGCGCTTCTCGTTCCACAGCGTTCGCCACTCGGCCATCACGAACATCTACGAGGCCACGCTCGACATCCGGCTTGCGCAACGGTTCGCCCGCCACAAGTCCATCACCAGCACGCAGATCTACACGCATACCTCTGACGAGGCGCTGTTCCGGGCTGTGCAGGAGCTGCCGTGCTGATGACGTCATGGCTACAGCCCCTCCAGGAACGCGAGCAGCTGGTCGCCGGGGCGATAGCGAGCGGGTTTCTGCTTCGTCGGCGTGGTGTGGGCGAGCGCCTTCTCCTTCATGCCCATGTCGGCGTGGAGGTAGATCTGCGTCGTCTCGACGGACTCGTGGCCCAGCCAGAGCGCGATGACGGAGCGGTCGACCCCGCGCTGCAGGAGGGACATCGCCGTGCTGTGGCGCAACGTATGGGGCGTGGCCCGCTTGGCCTTGAGCGACGGACGTTGCTCGCATGCGCTGGCGAGGTGGCGCTTGAGCAGTGCCTCGACGGCGTCGCGGCTGAGTGGCCCGCCGCGCGAGCTGGGGAAGAGCGGCGCGGAAAGCGCGCCTTCGTTCTCGGCCAACCACGACTTGAGCACCAGGACGGCGTCCTTGCGCAGCGGCGTCGCGCGGTGCTTGCGGCCCTTGCCAAGGCAGCGCACATGGGCGCCGGTGCCGAGGCTGATGTCTTCGTGGCGCAGCCCGACGAGCTCCGACACGCGCAGGCCGGTCTGGATCGCAACGAGCAGGAGCGCGCGATCACGGCGGCCGATCCACGTCGTGAGGTCCGGCACCTTCAGCAGCGCGGTGAGGTCAGCCTCGTCGAGAAAGCCGACGGGCTTCCGCTCGTACCGCTTGTTGGGGATCGCGAGGACGCGCTGGCAGTGGAGCAGGTGCGCGGGCTCGTTCATGGCGACGTAGCGGAAGAACGAGTGCAGCGCCGCCAGCCTCACGTTCCGCGAGCGCACGCTGTTGCCGCGATCGCACTCGAGGTGATCGAGAAACTTGCTGATAAGGGCCGCGTCGAGATCTTCAAGCGCGACCGCGCAGGGCTGCCTACCCAGGCGCTTCGTCGCGAAGCCAAGCAGGAGCCGGAAGCAGTCGCGGTAGCTGGCGACGGTGTGCGAGCTGGCGCGTCGCTGCGCGAGCAGCCTCTCAGTGAAGAAGGAGTGCAGCAATGAGGGAAGCGTGGCGGTGCTCATCGGCCACCTCCCGCGGGCTGTGCCGTGACTCGCTCGGTCGCGAGTTGGAGCAGCTCGGGAACCGCCTCGATGTACCAGTAGGTGTCGTTGACGTGCGCGTGCCCGAGATAGGCCGACAGCTTGGGCAGCTCGCGCTCGACATCGACGCCGGCGCGGTACCAGTCGACCATCGTGCGTGCCGCGAAGCTGTGCCGGAGGTCATGCACGCGAGGTCCGTGCCCGTGCCGGTACCCATCGGCAGGCGCGCGCAGACCTGTGGCGCGCGATACCTTCGCGAAGTTGTACCGCGTGGCCCAGTTGGTGGCGCGCCATCCGCGCTCCGAGACGAAGAAGGCAGGCGTCGTCACCACCGGGAGCACCTGGTCCCGCTGCTTGGCGTACCGACGGAGCGCCGCGACGGTGGACTTGCTCACAGGGACCAAGCGGGTCTTGCCGAACTTCGTGTTGCGAATGGTGAGCTGGCCGGTCTGCAGGTCGACATCGCTGCGGTCGAGAGCGATGGCCTCGCTGATGCGCAGGCCCGCAACAGCGAGCAGCCCGAACATCGTCGAGAACGTGGACGACCGCATGCCTCGACGGCACGGCAGTCTTTCGGCCTCACGAATGAGGTCGGCGATCTGCTTCTCGCTGAAGATGAAGGGCGGCTTCCTGCGCACGGATGCCGCCAACAGCCCCGCATCAGGCACCTCGGTGCGCGGGTCGCGCGCGTGATACCACGCCGCAAACAGACGGACGCGCTGCATCCGCTGCGCCCACGTGAAGGGGTCGCCGTTGGCGGGTCGGCGCGCCCAGCGCAGGGCGAGCTCAATGGTGATGTGCTTGGCTCCCTCGTCGTCGAGGAAGTCGAGGAACCCACGCAGGCAGTGCTCCGTGGTCTCGAGCTTGAAGCCGAGCGCGCGGCGCAGCTTGAGGTAGTCGTTCAATGACTTGCGCAGCGTGCTCATCGAACACCTCCAACGGGCCAGGGCTGGGCCAGCCGCTGCAGGGAGGTGATGTCCACCTTGGCGTAAATCTCCGTCGTCGCGGGGCTGCGGTGACGGAGCACGACCCCGATCTCGCTCATCGAGGCGCCGTCGCGGAGCATGGTGGTCGCCAGCGAGTGGCGAAGGACGTGCGCGCCACGCTCTGGAACATCGAGCCCTGTCCGGGTGATGGCGTCGTGCACGATCGTCGTGATGGTGCTCGTGCCTGCGATGGGGACGATGGGAGCGCGCGTCCGTGTGAAGACTCGGCGCGCTGCGCGCCTGAGCCGGCTCTGCTTGACGTACGCGGCCAGTGCCTCGCCGACTTCGGCGACGAGCGGCAGCGCCTCGATGGTGCTGCCCTTGCCGCGAACGATCAGCTCACCGGTGCGCCACCGGATGTCGTCGAGCTCGAGGCGGGCCACCTCGCACGCGCGCAGACCCAGCCGCGCGAGCAGCAACAGGATTGCGAAATCACGTCGCCCCTTGTCCGTGTCTCGATCGCACGAGGTCAGCACGAGCTCGACCTGCTTGGGGGAGAGGTACTTCGGCACGCCAGCGAGCCGCCACCTCGCGACGGTGGGCACCGCACCGGTGAGATCCACTGCGATCTCTCCCTGCTCGAGCAAGAAGCGGAAGAAGGACCGCAGGATGCTCATGTGGGTCTGTTGGGTGCGTGGGGAAAAGCGCTTGGCCGTCCCCAACACGAAGCGCGTGATGTCTCTTTCTCCGATTGCATGAAGTCGAAGCGGACCACGACCGAAGCAGCTTTCGAGGAACCCCTGAACAACAGGGACGTCGCGGGACACGGTCGCGGGCAGCAGCGCGCGGCCATGCTCGAGGTACATACCGAAGCGGTGCGCCAGGGCGGCCGCCTCGGTGCGCTCCGGGGGCTTCTGCGCTGGAACCGCGCCCTGCTTGCGCAGGAGGTCGAGGAGCCGATGCAATGGCTTCGTCCCCGTGTGGCGCACGCGTGGCACCCGCCGCTGCTTCCGCCAGAACTCCGCAATGACGTCGTCGTCGATCTCCTCGACGCTCAGCCCCCTCCGCTCGATCCATTCGCCGAAGAGGCGGAACATGTAGCAGTGATTGCGCACGGTATCCGGCGGGTACCCGTGCTCCTTCGCCGTCGATGTGTACGTGTCGAGGTACGCGCCGAAGAACCCGGCGCGGTGGCCGCGCAGAATCTCTGGCCGCGTGAAGCAGTCGTCCAACATGGCTTCTCCTTTGGCGGCGCAAGTGCCGCCCGGAGAAGTCACCCCGATTATGCCGCGTCTAGAAAGACCTCCGCGTCCCAGACCCCTCGACGGCTCGCTCTCATCGTGGCCCGCATCGGCATTACCCGGAGGTCGGCATAATGGCGC
>JBBRLS010000105.1:0-3941 GCA_038231215.1 Burkholderiales bacterium
ACGATCGCGCACGAGATCGCGGAAGAAGCGCGCAAGCGGCCGGGCCAATTCGATCAGGCCACGATCGAAGCGCTCACGCAGAAAGCCTTCGAGCTGGCGATCAATCCGGCGTCGCCGGCGAAAGACGTGAAGAGCCTCTTCATGCTTGTGCTCAAATCGCGCGACCAGGCGCTGAAAGAGCGGCAGATCGTGATCCTCGAGAAGAAAGCAGCGCAAGCCGAGCAGGCGGCCGGAGTGGCGAACGATTCCAAGCTCACGCCGGAAGAACAGCTGCGTCGCTTCAAGCAGATCTTCGGCTCGACCTAATGGCGAAGAGGAAAACAGCACTGGCGGGAGGGAAGCTGACAGCTTCCCCTACAGAAGAAGGAAGCGTGATCACGCCGCGCGATCTGCTGTTGCCGTATCAACGCGCCTGGTCGGATGACGATTCGCGCTTCAAGATCGGCATCTGGTCGCGCCAAACCGGCAAAGATTTTTCGAGTGCCGAAGAAGGCGTGCGCGATTGCATCGCGCATCCTAAAACCGAATGGCTGATCGGCGCGGCCGGCGAGCGGCAGGCGCTCGAGAGTCTCGGCAAGTGGAAGGAATGGGCCGAAGCCTACAAGTTCGCGGTCGAAGATTATGTCGAAGACCGGAACAGCGCGCAGGCGCTGATCAATTCCGCGTCGATCGTCTGGCAGAATGGCAGCCGCGCGATCGCCGTGCCGGCGAATCCGAACACGGTGCGCGGCTATTCGGCGAACGTGCTGCTGACTGAGTTCGCGTTCATCGAAGATCCTGCGGCCGTCTGGCGCGCGATCCTGCCGTCGATCACGAATCCGTTGCGCGGCGGCCAGAAGAAAGTGCGCATCGTCACCACGCCGAACGGCAAAGGCGACAAGACGCACGATCTATGGTCAAAAGATAACAAATGGTCGAAGCACCTGGTCACGATCTACGACGCCGTGCGCATGGGGCTGCCGGTCAACGTGGAAGAGCTGAAAGAAGCGCTCGATGATCCCGAAGGTTGGGCGCAGGAGTACGAATGCGAATTTCTCGACGGCTCGAATGTTCTTCTCCCATACGAGCTGATCGCGCTCGCCGAATCGATCGATGCATCGATGTCGTGCGATCCTGACTTTTTCAATTACCCGCAGCGCGGCATCCATCTCGGGATCGACTTCGGGCGCACGAATGATCCGACCGAGTGCGTAACGCTGCAGCGCGCCGGCGACATCGACATCGTGCGCGAAGTGCTAACGCTGCGCCGCATGAGCACGCCCGACCAGGTCGAGATCATCGCGCCGCGCGTCAAGATCGCGAATCGCGTCTGCGTTGACTACACCGGGCTCGGCGTCGGCTTCGGCGATGAGCTGGTGAAGCGCTTCGGCGAGTGGAAGCCGGCCGAGCACAAGTTCGGCAAGATCGAGCTCTGCACCTTCAGCGTGCAGTTGAAGCGCGAGATCTTTCCGCGCCTGCGCCGGAAGTTCGAGGCACCGACGAAGCTGCGCGTGCCGATCGATCGCGTCTTTCGCGAAGATATGCACGCGATGCAGCAGGTGATTCACAACGGGCAGTATAACTATTGGGCACCGCGCACGAAGGAAGGCCACAGCGACAAGTGCACCGCGCTCGCACTGGCGAATCGCGCGGTCGGCTCGGTCTCTGGCCCGTTCGCCTTTCGGCCGCTGGCCGTGCGCGGCACGAAGCGCTCTCGACGGAAAGGTCTGCTCGTATGAGGAGCCGCATCGTTAGGCTGAAAGCCGACAAGACGCGCCGACTGCGCTGGCTGGCAGCCAGCTCGGAAGCGCCGGCGCATCTCTGCGTCGAGCAAGGCAGGATCGCCGCGCCGATCTGCGGCGCGCGGCCGAAGCAGCTCTTTAATCACGTGCGACCAGGCGGCCGGCGCTGCCTCGATTGCCATGCGCTCGATCAGGCGATGAAAGCGGCGAAACGCGCGCAGCGCATCGCGGCCGTGAAAAACTTTTTCAAGCGCGCCGCTGCCTGGCTGCGCCTGGTGAACTCGCCGATCAACACCGTCACCGGAGGCTTTGCGAAATAATGCCGAGCGTTATTTTCAAGCTCTGCCCCATCCTCACCCGGCTCGCCTCTAAGACGGCGAGCAGATGTGCTGATCGTTGGAAAGGATCGAAATAATGCCGAGCATTATTTCTCAGCAACGCATTCAGCGCTTCATTCAGTCGCGCTTCAATCCGATCCGATCGCTCACGCCGGAATGGTTGAGCTCGATGATCGATTCGTTCGATGCCGGCTTTCTGCGCGAGTTCGCCATGATGAGCGACGCGATCGAGCGCCGCGACGACATCCTCGCCAGTGTCGCGCCGAAGCGGAAGAAAGCGATCGGCCGCTACGGCTACGAGATCGTGGCGATGGAAAAGTCGGCAGCCGCCACCGCGCACAAAAAGACGCTCGAGCATTTCTTCTCGCACGTGACGGCCGTGAACGCGATCAGCGAGAACGAGCGCGGCGGCTTCAAGCTGCTCGTAAAACAGATGGCCGACGCGATCGGGAAGAAGTACGCCGTGCACGAGATCGTCTGGAAGCCAGGCGTCAACGGTCTCACGGCCGAGTTCAGATTCGCGCCGCTTTGGTTTTTCGAGAATCGCACCGGCCGTCTGCGTTATCTGCCGCAGGAAGGCATGACGGAAGGTCTCGAGCTGGAAGCCGACAACTGGCTGATCAGCGTCGGCGACGGTCTCATGCTGCCGTGCGCGATCGCTTACATGTTCAAGAATCTGCCGCTGAAAGATTGGCTGATCTATTGCGAGCGCTTCGGGATGCCGATCCCGATCGGCGAGACGAACGCGCCGAAAGATTCGCCGGAATGGGGCGCGATGCTCTCGGCCGTGGAAGCGATCATGGGCGGCGCGGCCGCCGTCAAAAATGCAGGCGAGAACATCACCCTGCTCGAGACCAAAGGCACCGGCGTGGCGCCGCACAAGGGACTCGTCGAACGGATGGATCGCGCGATGTCGGCCATGTGGCGCGGCTCGGATCTCTCGACCATGAGTCGCGGCGCAGAAGGCGGCGGCCGCAGCTCGGGCGCGAGCGTGCAAGGTGAAGAGAGCGAGATCCTCGAGCACGATGACACGGAATGGATCTCCGAGACGCTGAACATCCAGGTCTCGCGCAAAGTGATCGCTTACACGCACGGCGACGATGAGCCGCTCGCTTACATCAAAGTGCTGACCGCGCGCCGGCAGGACACGCAGAACGAGATTTTGATCGATCAATTCCTGCGCGATTCCGGCTTCCCGATTTCCTTTCAGAGCGCGAGCGAACGCTACGGGCGGCCGATCCCCGAGAGTGTCGATCCCGAGGAAGTGCTGAAGGCAGCCGGAAGCGGCGGCGTGCCGGGCGAGAAAGGTGCCGATCTGGGCAATCCGGCCGACCGCCAGCCAACGTCGGCGAACGAAGCCGAAGCGACCGCAGCAGATTTGCTGCTGTTAAACTCTGCCCCTTCCACACCCGAGGCTCGCTCTAAGACGCTCGCAGATTTGCTGATAGTTGGAAATACGCGCGTGATCGATACGCTCGAGCACCTGGTGAGCAAAGCAGCGGCGCGCTACGACGCAGCCAGGAAGCAGGATCTCGCCGGCATCGCAGCCAGGCTCGAATCGATCTTCGCCATGCCGAGCCAGGTGGCGCAGGGCAACGCGCTCGGCGCGCTCTCCAAAGAGCTGCCGGCTTTTCTGGCCGCCGCGAACAAGTCGCCGGCCATGGCGTCGATCCTGGCCGAGACGATGACGGCCGCGCTTTTTAACGGCATCGACGACTCAGTCTCTCAACGAAAGACGCAACCTTGAAAACTGAAACACTGAAAGCTGAAAAGCTGAAATTTAGAGACGGTCCAGGAGCCTCGTGGTCGATTTCCGGCCTGTCAGTGGTGCTGTCGGCTCTTCCGACGCCGTGGCGGGCTTTTGCAAAGGCTTTGCACAAGC
>JBBRLS010000106.1:0-3743 GCA_038231215.1 Burkholderiales bacterium
CGCCGACATCGATCAGCGCTTCGCCTGGCAGCCCTTTCTGGTTCGCGATCCGAGTGTCAATGCGTTCGCCCTGCCCGGCGGCTTTGTCGGCGTGCATCTCGGCCTGATCGCCATCACCACGTCGCGCGACGAGCTCGCCTCGGTGCTTGGGCACGAGATGTCGCACGTCACGCAGCGCCACATCGCGCGCAGCATCTCGGGCGACGCTCGGCGTTCGCTGGTCGGCCTCGCGGCGCTCATCATCGGCCTGCTCGCCGCCTCGCGCAGCAGCAATCCCGACGCCGTCAACGCCGTCATCGTCGGCTCCCAGGCGGCCACCGTGCAGGGCCAGCTCAACTTCTCGCGCGACGTCGAGCGCGAGGCCGACCGGGTCGGCTTCCAGGTCATGACGGCAGCCGGCTTCGCGCCGGGCGGCATGGCCGCGATGTTCGAGAAGATGGACGCGTCGGTGCGCCTCAACGACTACGGCGGCTTTCCCTATCTTCGCAGCCACCCGCTCACCGTCGAGCGCATCGGCGAGGCGCGATCGCGCGCCGGCGTCGTGACGACCGCGCCGCGCGTCAGCGTGCTCGAGCACACCACGGCGCAGGCGCGCGCGCGCGTCCTGATGGACCCGCGCGTAGATGCCCTGCGCCGCTGGCAGGCGCGCGACGCCGATCTCGAAGGCAATGCCATCGAACGCCTCCTCAACGCCTGCGAGAGTGCGCAGGCGTCGAGCCTGCTGCGCGACTGGGCCCGTGCCGACATCAGCTTCGCGAGAGCGCTCGCGGTCGTGCGCGGCAGCCCGAACAGCGGCGCGGGGGCCGAGCGCGCGGTGGTGCTGATGCAGGCGCAGTCGTTGCTCGATCGCGGCGCACCGGCCAAAGCTGCGGAGGCCATGAAGAGCTACGCCGCCGAGGGATCGCGGCCCGTGCTGCTGCTGTCGACGCAGATCGCGCTCGCCGAGACGCCCGTGGTCACTCCCGACAGCGCGGCATTGAAGGTACGCGCCGGCGAACTGCAGACCTGGGTCGCCCTGCACGGCGACGACTCGCTCGCCTGGAGCGCGCTCGGCCAGACCTGGGCACGCCTCGGCGTGCCGCTGCGCTCGCTGCGTGCCGAAGCCGAGTCGCGCTATGCGCTCGGCGACCTGCTCGGCGCCGTCGACCGCTTGCGGGCTGGCCAGCGCGTCGCACGCAGCGGCGGTGCCGGCGACTTCATCGACGCCTCGGTGATCGACTCGCGCCTGCGTGCCATCGAGGCGCAGCGCAAGCAGATCGACGCCGACAAGCGGGCACAGCGTTGAGCGGCCTTCGGCGCAGCGCCTGCTCGTAGACTCGCCGGGTTCCACGAGGAGCCCGGAATGAAGAAGCAGTGGAAGGCGGTCGCGTTGGCGGCCGTCTGGATGATCGGATCGGCGACGGTTCACGCGGCGGCCATCGTCGCGACGACGCCGCAAGGCGAGGTCGCGCAGGTCCGCCAGGTCGCGGTCCGCTTCTCGGAAGCCGTCGTCCCGTTCGGTGATCCGCGTCTCGCCGATCCGTTCTCGGTCAAATGCCAGGGCGCGGTGCCTGCAGGGAGCGGGCGTTGGGCCAGCGACAAGATCTGGCTCTACGACTTTCGCGAGCCGTTGCCGCCGGGGACTCGCTGCACCGCGACCTTGCGTGCCGAGTGGAAGCCGGGTGCGCAGGCGGCGAGCGGCGTTGCCACACCGCCGCTCACTGGCCCTCGCGAATTCAGCTTCTCGACCGGCGGCCCGGCGATCGCTTCGATGCAGCCGGGCGACGGGGCCGAGATCGAGGAGGACCAGCATTTCCTGATCCGACTCACCGGCCCGGCGGTCGAGGCCAGCGTCGTCGCCAACGCGTGGTGCGAGGTCGAGGGCATCGGCGAGCGCTTGCCGCTGCGCCTGGTGGCGGGCGAGTTGCGCGAACAACTGCTGAAGGCGCGCCGCATCGCCAAGGACCAGACAGCCCGCACGCTGATCGCACGCTGCGACCGCCCCTTGCCAAACGGCGCGGCGGCCCGCCTCGTGTGGGGCAAGGGCATCGCCGCCGTCGCCAATCCGCAAGTCGTGACGACGATCGAGCAGCGCTTTCGCCTGCACGTCCGCGCCGCCTTTACCGCCGACTTCACCTGCGAGCGCGAACGCGCTTCGGCGCCCTGTCTGCCGATCCGGCCGATGAGCCTGCGCTTCTCCGCGCCGGTGCCGCGCGAGCTGGCGGCACAAGTGCGTCTCGCGCCGGCAAGTGGCGAGGCGCTGGCACCGGTCTTCGACAAGGACGACAAGGCGGTCGAGGTCAGCGAGATCGTGTTCCCGAAGCCGCTCGCCGAAAACGCCGTCTACCGCGTCGTGTTGCCGGGCGCGTTGAAGGACAACGCCGGCCGGCCGCTCGCCAATGCGGCCAGCTTTCCGCTGCAGGTCGCGACCGGCGCGGCGCCGCCCATTGCCAAGTTCGCGGCGGCGCCGTTCGGCGTGCTGGAGCGCAACGCCGACGCGGCGCTGCCCGTGACCCTGCGCCATGTGCAGGACGATCTTCGCCCGCCCGGCGCCGCCGCCAGCGCGAGCGCCGGCCAGGTTCGCGTGAAGCGACTGCAGAGCGATGCCGACATCCTGGCCTGGTACGCCAAGGTGCAGAAGTACCACGAGACGCAGATGACGGCCGAGGAGCTCGGCCTGCCGAAGAGCCAGTGGTTCACGACCGAGGACGACACCGATGCGAAGGGTCGGCCGATCAAGCGCAAGGTCGAGCGCCGCATCGGCACGCGCGAGATCTCGCTGCTTGCCAGGGAGGCCGGCGCCGAGCGGCTGCTCCTGCCGCAGCTCGTCGGCGGCGACCCGCGCCCGTTCGAGGTCGTCGGCCTGCCACTCGCCGCGCCCGGCTATCACGTCGTCGAGATCGAGTCGCTGCGCCTCGGCCAGTCGCTGCTCGACAAGCGCGCGCCGATGTTCGTGCGCACCGGCGTGCTCGTCACCAACCTCGGCGTTCACTTCAAGCAGGGTCGCGAGAACAGCGTCGTCTGGGTGACGACGCTCGATCGCGGCAAGCCGGTGGAAGGTGCCGATGTCGTCGTCAACGACTGTTTCGGCAAGCCTTTGTGGAGCGGCAAGAGCGACGCCAAGGGACTGGCGGTGGTGGCGCGCGCGCTCGATTCGAGCTTCGAGCATTGCCCGGCCGACAACGGCTATTTCGTGACGGCGCGAAAGGCCGACGACAAGGGTGGCGAGACCGACGTCGCATTCGTCTTCAGCAGCTGGCAGAAGGGCATCGAATCGTGGCGTTTCAATGTGCCGACGGGCCGCGGTGCCGAGTCCGACCTTCGCGCATCGACCGTCTTCGACCGGACGCTGTTCCGGGCTGGCGAGACGGTGTCGATGAAGCACTTCATCCGCACCGAGACGGCGAGCGGGCTGGCCGCCGTGCCGGCCGACAAGCTGCCGACGCGCGTCAAGCTCGTGCATCAGGGCAGCGGCCAGGAGTTCGTGTTCCCCTTGCAGTGGAACGGCGGCGGTCGCAGCGCCGTCACGACCTGGCAGATCCCGCCGGCCGCCAAGCTCGGCGTCTACGACGTCTCGCTCGAACGGCCCGACGCCGCAGCCAAGCCGCGCGAAGGCGAAGAAGAAGGCGAGGGTCGGCAGCGCAGCTGGAGCAGCGGCAACTTCCGCGTCGAGGAATTCCGCTTGCCGCTCGTCGATGCGCGCCTCGCCGGGCCGAAGGCGGTCGCCGTTGCGCCGGCCAGCGTCGCCGTCGACGTGCAGATGA
>JBBRLS010000107.1:0-3643 GCA_038231215.1 Burkholderiales bacterium
CCTGGCGAGCAACGGCATCGAGGCGATCGAGAGCGTCGAGCGGCAGCGCTACGACGTCGTGCTGATGGACGTGCAGATGCCCGAGATGGACGGGCTCGAGGCGACCCGTCGCATCGTCGCGCGCTGGCCGAACGGCGAGCGGCCGCGCATCGTCGCCATGACCGCCAACGCGATGCAGGGCGACCGAGAGGCATGCCTGGCGGCCGGCATGGACGACTACATCACCAAGCCGATCCGCGTCGATGCGCTGGTGCAGGCCCTGACGGCAACGCTGCGCCATGAAGCCTGACGACGTGTGCGCGTCACAGGCCCGACCAGGGCATCACGTCCACGCCGTCGCGCGTGAATCTCGTGTCACCGCCGTACACCAGCGCGGGGTGGATGGCCGAGAAGCTGCCGCGCTCGGTGGCGTACTTGCGCCACTTGTTGAGCGCAGCGAAGGCATCGGACGCGACCGTGGGGCCCGACTTGATCTCGACTGCGGCGATCTCGCTGCCGCGCTCGATGATCACATCGACCTCGGTGCCGATGTTGTCGCGCCAGAAGTAAAGCGGTTCGCGCAGGCCCAGGTTGCATCGGCTCTTCAGCAGCTCGTTGACCACCAGCGTCTCGAACAGGGCGCCGCGCAGCGGGTGGGCCATGACCTGTTGTTCATCGGTGATGCCCATCAGCGCCGCGGCCAGGCCCACGTCGGTCATGTAGAGCTTGGGCATCTTGACCAACCGCTTGCCGAAGTTGGCTCCGTGCGGGCGCACGAAATGGATCAGGTAGCAGGTCTCCAGGATCGACAGCCAGTGCTTCACGGTCTTGTCGGACACGCCCGCATCGCTGCCGAGAGCCTGCATGTTCAGCAGTTGGCCGGTACGCGCCGCGGTCAGCTTCAGGAAGCGTTGAAAGGCACTCAGGTCCTGGATGGCGGCCAGTTGCCGGGCGTCGCGTTCGGCATAGGTGACCAGGTAGCCCTGCAGCCATTCGTAAGGCGAGAGTTCGCGCGAATAGATGGCGGGGAAGAAGCCCTTGACCAGGTGGCTGGCGTAGCCCGCCTCGAGTCGCCCCGCGGCGCGAAGCTCGCCGATCGACAGCGGCAGCAGCTCGACCAGGGCAGTGCGCCCGGCCAGGCTCTGCGTGATGCGCGACAGCAGCGCCAGATTCTGCGAGCCCGTCAGCACGAACAGGCCCATCTTTGCGGCCGCGTCGACCACGCCCTGCATCTCGGAGAACAGCTCGGGGGCATGCTGCGCCTCGTCGATCACCGCCCCGTTCGGGAACTGCTGCAGAAACTCTGCCGGCCGCTGGCGCGCGAACTCGCGCTGCGCCGGGGATTCGAGCGTGACGTAGGGTCGCTCGGGCAGCAGCGAACGCACGAGCGTGGTCTTGCCCGACTGCCGCGGCCCCGTGATCGTGACGATGGGGAAGCCGCGCAGCAGGCGCAGGATGCGATCGGTGGCTTGGCGGGGGATCACGTTTACAGTTTCGGAGTCAGAGTTCGAGATTGTAAATCTGGAAAGACCCTTTGAAACCGTCTCGTCCGCTCGCCCTCCTGTTCCTGACGCTGACGGGGCTGCTGCTGCCGCCCCTGGCGCAGGCGGATGGGCTGCCCTTCGACTACCGCTGCGGGGAGGCGCTTTCCTTCGAAAAGGGCATGCCGGCCGAGGGCTGGACACCCGCGCCCGACGGCCAGCTGCCGGGCAACGCCGGCAACCCCTGCTGGCTGCGCATCGATGGCGCGCGGCTCGCGTCCAAAGTGCTTGCCATTTCTGGCGCGGCCGGTCACAAGGCCGTGACGCTGTTCGATGCCGATGGCCGGCCACTGGCCGACGCGCGCGACCTCGGCGCGCGCCACCAGGTGATCGTGGGCTCGGGCGACATGCTGTTCCCAACTCTCACCGGGCAAACGGGCCTCGTCTATACGCGGGTCGACCGGTTCAGGAATCGCGTCTGGCTCGAGGCCGTAGATCTGACCGACGCCGTCCAGGCCGATCGCAACCACCAGTTCCTCAACTTCGGCCTGGGCGTTGTCTATGCCCTCCTCGCACTGTTGGCCGCCTTGCTGGCAGTGGTCAACCGGGATCGTGGCCAATGGCTGTTTGCCTTGTACTTCGGCATCCTGACCGTGGGCGGAGTGGTGGTCCAGGGCGTGGCGCTGGTCCTGATGCCGGAATACCCCGGATTCCTTTGGTGGGCCGGCGCGTTCTATCCGATCATCAACGCGGTGACGGCGCTGATCTTCGCGCTTCTGCTGCGCCTGTCCAGCCTGCTGCCACGGATGAATCGCTGGTTCCTGCTGATGGCGGCCCTGAACCTTCTGCAAACGCCGCTGTGGTTCGTCGGCAGTGGCATTGTGGGCCGCCAGGTCTATAGCGTCCTCGCGCTCGCGTTTGGCTTCATGACCCTTCTGGCATGCTGGCGAGTCTGGGCGCTGGGCGTGCGAGTGAGCGCCGTGATCGGCGCCGTGGCGCTGCTCGCCCTGCTGACGTGGGGGCAGTTTCATGTCGCGAACATCGCCCGCGAGTTTGCTAGCGTCGACGTCGGGAATTACTACCCGCCGGCATGGCTGGAGACCCTGTTCTATGCGACCTTGCCGCTGGTTTTCCTGGGCGGCATGGTGCGGCGTGCCCGCGACCATCTGCGCGCCACGCAGCGCCTGCGCGAAGACGCCATCCGACTGACCGAACAGGAAGCTCGCACGCGCGCCGAGGCCGACTTGCGACGCGCGCTCGCGCATGCGGAAGCGCAGGCACGCACCGCCGCCGAATCGGCCAACCAGGCCAAGAGCGCCTTTCTTGCGACGATGAGCCACGAAATCCGCACGCCGATGAACGGCGTGATCGGCATGAGCGGGTTGCTGCTGGACACGAAGCTCGATGACGAGCAACGCGATCATGCGCAGACGATCCGCGATTCTGGCGAAGCGTTGCTGACGATCATCAACGACATCCTCGACTTCTCGAAGATCGAAGCTGGCCGCATGGAGTTGGAGGCGCAGCCCTTCGTGCTGCGCGACTGCGTGGATTCGGCGCTGGATCTGGTGCGCCACCGCGCCACCGAGAAGGGCCTGTTGCTGACCCTGCACATCGCGGGCGACGTGCCGCCCGCCGTCACAGGCGATGTCACGCGCTTGCGCCAGGTGCTGCTGAACCTGCTGTCGAACGCCGTCAAGTTCACCGACAAGGGTGAGGTGACGCTCGAGCTTCGCGCCGACGCCGACGCCGACGACATGCTGAATTTCGTCGTGCGCGACCAGGGCATCGGCCTGACCCCCGATGGCATGACGCGGCTGTTCCAGAGCTTCAGCCAGGCCGACAGCGGGACGACGCGCAAGTACGGAGGCACCGGCCTGGGCCTGGTCATCAGCAGACGCCTGGCCGAACTGATGGGTGGCACGATGACGGCCGCGAGCGCGGGGCCGGGCCTCGGCAGCAGCTTCAGCTTCAGCATCCATGCACCGGCCGCGGCCCAGCCTGCGCCAGTCGCTGCGACCAAACCAGCGATAGACGCAGGCATGGCGGCGCGCCATCCGCTGCGCATCCTGCTCGCCGAGGACAACGTCGTGAACCAGAAGCTGGCGATGCGGCTGCTGCAGCAGATGGGCTACCGCGCCGACCTGGCGAGCAACGGCATCGAGGCGATCGAGAGCGTCGAG
>JBBRLS010000108.1:0-3607 GCA_038231215.1 Burkholderiales bacterium
AAGATCGAGCGCGTCAGCCGCCCGGGCCTGCGCGTCTACAAGGGCCGCCACGACATCCCGAACGTGATGAACGGGCTGGGCGTCGCGATCGTCACCACGCCGAAGGGCGTGATGACCGACCGCAAGGCGCGCCAGGTCGGCATCGGCGGCGAAGTGCTCTGCTACGTGTCGTAAGAGGAAGACCAGGCCATGTCACGCGTAGGAAAAATGCCGATCGTCGTCCCGCAAGGTGTCGACGTGACGGCCGGTGCCGAGACGATCAGCGTCAAGGGTTCGCTCGGCACGCTGGTGCGTCCGGTCAGCCCGCTGGTCTCGGTCAAGAAGGAAGACGGCAGGCTGACGTTCGTGCCGACCAACGATTCGCAGGAAGCCGACGCGATGTCGGGGACGATGCGCGCGCTGGTCGCGAACATGGTCGGCGGCGTGACCAAGGGCTTCGAGAAGAAGCTCACCCTGGTCGGCGTCGGCTTTCGTGCCCAGGCCGCGGGCCCGAAGCTGAACCTGCAGATCGGGTTCTCGCACCCGGTGTCCAAGGACATGCCAGCCGGCGTCACGGTGGCGTGCCCGACCCAGACCGAGATCGTCATCAAGGGCTTCGACCGTCAGGCGGTCGGCCAGGTCGCCGCCGAAGTGCGTGCGTTGCGCCCGCCCGAGCCCTACAAGGGCAAGGGCATCCGCTACGCCGACGAGAAGGTGACGATCAAGGAAACGAAGAAGAAGTAAGGCGGACGGAGCACACGACATGCTGAACAAGAACGACCAACGCCTTCGCCGCTCGAAGCAGACGCGCACGCGCATCGCGATCCAGCGCGTGGCGCGCCTCACGGTGCATCGCAGCAACCTGCACATCTACGCCGCCGTCATCTGCGACGACGGCACGCGCGTGCTGGCCAGCGCCTCGACGGTCGAAGCCGACCTGCGCAAGGAGCTCGCGGGCGACAGCAAGGTGGCGGGCAAGGGCGCCAAGGTCTCGGCTGCCGCGGCGGTCGGCAAGCGCATCGCCGAGAAGGCCAAGGCGGCCGGCATCGAGAAGGTCGCATTCGACCGCTCGGGCTTCCGCTACCACGGCCGCGTCAAGGCGCTGGCCGATGCCGCGCGCGAAGCCGGCCTCCAGTTCTGATCACGCGACCGTAGCGAACAGGAATAGCAGATGGCAAAGTTTCAACCCCGCGCCCAGACCGAAGGCAACGACGACGGCCTGAAGGAAAAGATGATCGCGGTCAATCGCGTCACCAAGGTGGTCAAGGGCGGCCGCACGCTCAGCTTCGCCGCGCTCACCGTCGTCGGTGACGGTGACGGCCGGGTCGGCATGGGCAAGGGCAAGGCCAAGGAAGTGCCGGTGTCCGTTACCAAGGCGATGGAATCGGCGCGCCGCAACATGATCAAGGTGCAGCTCAAGAACGGCACGATCCACCACAAGGTGATCGGCGAGCACGGCGCGTCGCGCGTGCTCATGGCGCCGGCCAAGCCTGGCGACGGCATCATCGCCGGCGGCCCGATGCGCGCCGTGTTCGAGGTGATGGGCGTGACCGACATCGTCTGCAAGAGCCTCGGCTCGTCGAACCCCTACAACATCGTCCGCGCCACGCTGAACGGCCTGAAGCGCTCGAGCACGCCGGCCGAGATCGCCGCCAAGCGCGGCCTGACGGTCGAAGAGATCATGAGCTGAGCCGAAAGGCCAGCGGAGAAGAGACCATGAACGACAGCACCAAGACCGCCGCGAAGGCGACGCTCACCGTCAAGCTCGTCAAGAGCATCGCCGGCACGCGCGAATCGCATCGCGCCACCGTGCGCGGGCTCGGCCTGCGCAAGACGGGCAGCACGCGCACGCTCGAAGACACGCCCGCGGTGCGCGGCATGATCAACAAGGTCTCGTACCTGGTCGAGGTGCCCTGAGCGCAGGGGACGAAGGAACATCATGCAACTCAATTCGATCAAGCCGGCTGAAGGCTCCAAGAAGGCGCGCCGTCGCGTCGGCCGGGGCATCGGCTCGGGCATCGGCAAGACCGCCGGTCGCGGCCACAAGGGCCAGAAGTCGCGTTCCGGCGGCTATCACAAGGTCGGCTTCGAAGGCGGCCAGATGCCGCTGCAGCGCCGCCTGCCCAAGCGCGGCTTCAAGTCGCATCTGCTCAAGTACAACGCCGAGGTCTCGCTCACCGATCTGCAGCGCCTGGGCGCCGCCGAAGTCGACATGCTGACCCTGAAGCAGGCCAAGCTGATCGGCGAGATGACCAGGGTCGTCAAGGTCATCAAGAGCGGCGAGCTGAGCATCAAGGTCGCAATCAGCGGCGGCATCCTCGCCACCGCGGGCGCCAAGGCGGCAATCGAAGCCGCCGGCGGCTCGGTCGCCTGAATTCCGGGAAAGAACGACGATCGTGGCAACGAACGCGAATCAACTGGCCAAGAGCGGCAAGTTCGGCGACCTGCGCCGGCGCCTGCTCTTTCTGCTGGGCGCGCTCGTCGTCTATCGGCTCGGCGCTCACATTCCCGTGCCGGGCATCGATCCCAATCAGCTGCAGGCGCTGTTCCAGAACCAGCAGGGCGGCATCCTGAGCCTGTTCAACATGTTCTCGGGTGGCGCGCTCTCGCGCTTCACCGTGTTCGCGCTGGGCATCATGCCGTACATCTCGGCGTCGATCATCATGCAGTTGATGACCTACGTCGTGCCGACGCTCGAAGCGCTGAAGAAGGAAGGCGAGTCGGGGCGACGCAAGATCACTCAGTACACGCGCTACGGCACGCTCGGTCTGGCTCTCTTCCAGTCGCTCGGCATTGCGCTGGCGCTGGAAGGCTCGCCCGGCCTCGTCATCTCGCCCGGCTTCGGCTTTCGCCTGACCGCGGTGGTGAGCCTGGTCGCCGGCACGATGTTCCTGATGTGGCTGGGCGAGCAGATCACCGAGCGCGGCCTGGGCAACGGCATTTCGATCCTGATCTTCGGCGGCATCGCCGCCGGGCTGCCCAACGCGCTCGGCCAGTTCGCCGCGCTGGTGACGAACGGCTCGATGAAGGAAATCACCGCGCTCTTCATCCTGCTCGTGGTGGTGGCCGTGACCTTCGCCGTCGTCTTCGTCGAGCGTGGCCAGCGCAAGATCCTCGTCAATTACGCCAAACGCCAGGTCGGCAACAAGGTTTATGGCGGCCAGTCGTCGCACCTGCCGCTCAAGCTCAACATGTCGGGCGTGATTCCGCCGATATTCGCCTCGTCGATCATCCTCTTGCCGACCACCGCCGTGAGCTGGTTCGCCACCGGCGACAGCCTGCGTTGGCTGAAGGACCTGGCCAGCCTGCTTTCCCCCGGCCAGCCGATCTACGTGATGCTCTACGCCGGGGCGATCGTCTTCTTCTGCTTCTTCTACACGGCGCTGGTCTTCAACAGCCGCGAGACGGCCGACAACCTGAAGAAGAGCGGCGCCTTCATCCCGGGCATCCGGCCGGGCGACCAGACGGCGCGCCACATCGACCGCATCCTGTCGCGGCTGACGCTGGCCGGCGCGATCTACATCACCGCGGTGTGCTTGCGTCCCGAGTTCCTCGTCCTCAAATACTACGTGCCGTTCTATTTCGGCGGCACGTCTCTTTTGATCATCGTCGTCGTGACGATGGACTT
>JBBRLS010000109.1:0-3603 GCA_038231215.1 Burkholderiales bacterium
TGTGAGCGCCGGTACGAATCCGACACTATTCGCCGGTGAGGTGTCGCTTTTTGTTTAACGGCGTTCCCGACTCCAGCGCGGTGATGCCGACCGAACGCGCATAAGGGGTATCAGCCTGGCCGCCCGAGGGCGGCCAGGCTGATGACGGCGTGGCTGGGAGGGTGCGATGTCGGGCGCCGGATGGCGGGCCCGTTGATCGGTCACTGCACGCCGCCGGCGACGGCGCAGGAATTTGCGCGGTACAACGGGCGACGATGCCGAAGTAGGTGGGCACGGCGACGGTCACTTACGCCTGGCAGCGGAGACCGCGCCGCACCCTACACCGTGCCAGTGAAGGCGGTGCAGCAGCAGTGTTGCACCTCTGGGGCGAGTCCGTCCAGCACCTTTGGCTCATCGCCGAGGTTGCTCATGCCACGCTCAGCCCGCCTGTTCCTGTGCGCGCGTTGTCGCGATCAGGTGCTGTTGTGTTCCCACTGCGACCACGGGCAGCTGTATTGCGGCCGAACGTGCTCGGCGGCGGCCCGCCAGGATCGTCGGCGCGAGACCGCCCAGCGCTACCAGCGCAGCCGAGGTGGCCGCCTCAAGCACGCCGCACGCAGCGCGTGCTGGCGCACTCGGCAAGGCTCCCGGTGCCAGGTCGACACCGGCGACGACGCCAATAAAGTGACGCACCAGGGTTGCCCGCATTCGCACGGCGGTGCTTCACTGGTTGCATGCGACACGCCCAGCCCCATCGAGCTCTGCGTCCCGACCGCGGCGGTAACGGGCGACGCTCCGGCGCCGGCGCCGGAGCCGGCTGCGGTGGTGGCGGTGCTTGTGTGCCGACGCTGCACCCACGCACTGCTGCCCTTCGTTCGCCTGGAACGCCTGCGCCGACGCAGCGTCGTGCAACGCAGCCGTCATGACCATTCCTCTTGAGCTGGCCGCGCGCATCGAGCGCCTGTACACGGTCGAACATTGGCGCGTGGGAACCATCGCACGCCAGTTGCACGTGCACGGCGACACGGTGCGTCGCGTCCTGCTCGCGGGCGGTGTGGCCCATGTGGGCGTCCCGCTTCGCCCGAGCCTGATCGAGCCGTACCGCACCTTCATCAGCCAGACCCTGCAGAAGTACCCGACGCTGACCGCCAGACGGCTCTACGACATGGTGTGCGAGCGTGGCTACGCGGGACAGCCCAGCCACTTCCGCCACCTCGTCAGCACGATGCGCCCACGGCCGCCGGCCGAGGCCTATCTGCGCCTGCGCACGCTGCCGGGCGAAGAGATGCAGATCGACTGGGCCCACTTCGGACACCTGCAGATCGGCAAGGCGCGACGCCCGCTGATGGGCTTCGTGGCCGTGCTGAGCTACTCGCGGCGCGTGTTCCTGCGCTTCTGCCTGAACGCCCAGATGGACAGCTTCCTGCGCGGCCACGTTGAGGCGTTCCATGCATTCTCCGGGTCGGCCCGAATCCTCCTCTACGACAACCTCAAGAGCGTCGTTCTCGAGCGCGTCGGCGACACGATCCGGTTCAACCCCGAGTTCCTCGCCTTCGCCCAGCACTACCGCTTCGAGCCACGCCCGGTCGCCATCCGCCGCGGCAACGAGAAGGGGCGCGTCGAGCGCCATATCGACTTCATCCGCAAGAGCTTCTTTGCCGCGCGCGAGTTCGGCGACGTGGCCGACCTCAATGCGCAGGCGCGCGTCTGGTGCGAGGGCCGCGCTCTCGACCGGCCCTGGCCCGAAGACGACTCGCTGACCGTGCGCCAGGCCTTCGTCCTCGAGCAGCCCCGCCTGCCCGGGTTGCCCGCGGCCGGCTACCCACTCGGCCAGCGGCTCGATGTCCCGGTCGCCAAGACGCCCTACGTGCGCTTCGACTTAAACGACTACACGCTGCCGCACACTCATGTTCAGCGCGTCGTGTCGGTCCTCGCCGATGAACAGCGCGTGCGCATCTTCGAAGGCCTCACCGAACTGGCCGATCACCCGCGCAGCTTCGATCGTCATCGGGTGATCGAGGACCCGGCCCACTTGCAAGCCTTGATCGTGTACAAGCGCCGGGCGCGCGCGCATCGCGGCTGCGACGCGCTCGCCCAAGTCGCGCCCGCGGCCACCACGCTGCTGCAGATGGCCGCACTTCGTGGTCACAACCTGGGCAGCATCACCGCCGCGCTGCTGCGCATGCTCGACCAGTACGGCGCGCCGGCGCTGCAGGCCGCCTTGCTCGATGCCATCGCTCGCGACGTGCCCCATCCCAACGCCGTGCGGCTCGCGCTCGAGCGCGCCCGAGAGCGCACCGGCCAACCTCCGCCCTTGGCGCTGATCCTGCCCGCGCACGTCACGCGGCGCGACGCGCCCATGCGCACGCAATCGCTGGCCCCCTACGACCGCCGATATGACCAACTCAAGGACGCCGACGATGACTGAATCGACCACCTCCGCCTCCGCGGGCCCATCGCACGCCGAGTTGCGTGCGCAGGCGCTCGATCTGCGCCTGCACGGCCTGCTGGCCCACTGGGACGAGTTGATCGGCCAGCCCGAGTCCGAGCAGCGCGTGCGCGAGTGGCTCGGCTGGGAGAACGTCGAACGCGCTCACCGCAGTCTCGAGCGTCGTCTTCGCGAGGCGCATCTGGGCCGCTTCAAGCCGCTGGCCGACTTCGACTGGAGCTGGCCCAAGGAGTGCGACCGCACAGCGATCGAGGAGCTGATGGGGCTGCAATTCCTGGCCGATGCGAGCAGCGTCGTGCTGTTCGGCACGAACGGCGTGGGCAAGACCATGGTCGCACTCAACATCGCCCACCAGGCGGTGCTCCAGGGCCACACCGCGCTGTTCACCACCGCCGGCCAGATGCTGGGCGAACTCGCCGCCATCGACAGCGACTCGGCCCTGCGCCGGCGCCTGGCCCACTACGCCGCGCCCGATCTGCTGCTGATCGACGAGGTCGGCTACCTCTCGTACTCCAATCGACACGCCGACATGCTGTTCGAGCTGATCAGCCGGCGCTACCTTCACAAGAGCACCATCGTGACGACGAACCGCCGATTCGCCGACTGGGGCGAGGTCTTCCCCAACGCCGCCTGCGTGGTCTCGCTCGTCGATCGCCTGATGCACCGCGCCGAGGTCATTCGTATCGACGGCGCGTCGTATCGCCAGAAGGAAGCCGACGAGCGCGGTGTACAGCGTCAGGCCGAGCGTGCCGCCAAGGCCGCGACCACGCGAGCACGCAAGGCGCCAAGATGACCGCCACATCAACGTCGTCGGCGACACCGACACCATTGACCGGCCTCGTCGTGCCGCTGCACTGGACACCCGAGGAGGCGCTCGCCGTCTTCGAGTGCCTGCACGCCATGCGTGAAGCGCTCTGGGCCGCATACGGGCCCCAGGTACAGCAAGCTTGGTGTGACCAACTCATGCCGGACGGACCGCAGCCCGACTTCGACCCCGACCTGCCGTTCTGAGCGGCGCGCGCCTGCCGCAACCAACAGGACCATCCTCACTACAGACATCACGGCGCCACTCGGCGCCGTGCCTGCTTCAGGCCCTCGATCCCTCCCGCCGGTCGTGTCCGAGCAAAAGCGATAGCTCACCGGCGAATAGTGTCGGGTTCACACCGGCGCTAACA
>JBBRLS010000110.1:0-3580 GCA_038231215.1 Burkholderiales bacterium
GAAGAAGTGCTTGCGGTCCTCGATGCTCAGCTTGTCGGCGGCGACGAAGCGCAGGAAGCTCTCGTGCACCAGCGCCTCGGTGTCGAGCAGCGTCTGGTGGCCGTGCACGCGCAGGCGCGCACGCGCGATCTTGAGCAGCTCGGGATACAAGGCCGCGTAGGCACGATCCGCGGCCTCGCGGTCACCTGCGTGCGCCGCGCGCAGGGTGACGGTGAGGGGTTCGTCGGCCACGAGAGCATTTTGTCATTGCCCCCGGGCTGGATGCATCGTCCATCGTGTCGATGCTCGAGAAGTCTCATGGACCGGCTTTCTCGATCGCGCAGCCGATCGGGAAGTACAAGATGCCCGCTCCGTTGGCGACGTGAAGGGCGTACTGGAGAGCGACGATGTGCAGCGCACCGCTCGGCGGCGGCTGGCCGGTGTTGGCGGTGAAGCCGTCACTGTAGGCGACGGTGGTGACCACGCCTGCGGGCGTCATCTTGCGCACCGCGCTGCCGTTGGCGTCGTTCACATAGACGTTGCCTGCTGCATCGATCGACAGGCTGTCTGGCAAATTGAATCGCGCGGCAACGCCGGTCGCGTCGACATAACCTGGGGCGGCTGGACCGCCACCGGCCAGCGTCGTGACCTGGCCGGCGGGAGTGACCTTGCGGATGGCGTTGTTGAACGTGTCGACAACGACCAGGTTGCCGGCGCCGTCGATCACCAGGCCCCAGGGCGCCGCAAAGCGCGCGGCACTTCCGGCGCCGTCGACGAAGCCGGGTGTGGCGCCGACCGCAGGGTTGCTGCCCGCCAGCGTCGTCACGACGCCAGCCAGGGTGATCTTGCGGATCGCGGAGTTGTTGTCGGTGACGTAGACGTTGCCCGTGCTGTCGACCGCAATGCCGTTGATGCCGCCGAAAGCCGCGGCCGCGCCTGTGCCGTCGTGAAAGCCGTTCCCGACTTGCCCCGCAAGGGTCGTGACGACGCCGCCCTGGGTGACCTTGCGGATCATGTAGTGGTCGGCGACGTAGAGGTTGCCAGCGCTGTCCGTCGCCAGCGCGCCGACGGTGCCGCTGAAGCCGGCCGCCGCGCCGGTTCCATCGACCTGGCCGGGTTGGCCCCCGCCATCCGATCCCGCCAGCGTCGTTGCGACGCCCGCCGGCGTGATCTTGTGGATGCTGTCGCCGCTTGACGTGTAGACGTTCCCTGCGGCATCGAACGTGATGGCGGTGGCGCCCGGGATGCTCGCCGCGGCGCCGGTTCCATCCTGGCCGAGGGGGGCTGTGCAGACTTCGTGACCGGCCAGAGGCGCGTAGGCCACGGCGGTGGCGCAGGTCACCGCGACGTTGGTGACATCGCCCGCGCCCATCGTTGCCGGGAAGGTGCCGGCCACCGAGCAGGTGAGACCGGTGGGCTGCTGCGTGACGGCGACGGTGTAGCCACCTCCGAAGGAAACCGGCAGCGGGAAGACGAAGCTGGTCGCATTCGCTGCCGGGCTCACTGTGTCCGTGCCGTTGGCGAGGATCAGGCCGCCGGACGTCAGACCGGCAATCGTGCCGCCCAGGTGGTAGGCGTTCGCCGCGCACGTCACTTGCACCGAGGCGATGTCGCTCGTGCCCATCGTGCCGCTGCCGCTGCCGACGCTGCACGTGGCGCCCGTCGGCTGCGTCTTGACGGCCACTGCGTAGGCGCCGGCCTCGGCCACCGGTACGGTGAAGGTGAACGAGAGCGCGCCGGCCGCGGGACTCACCGTGTCGGTGCCGTTGCTCAGCACCAGGCCCGCCGAAGGCAGGCCGGTGATCGTGCCGCCGAGGTTGTGCGAGCTGGCGGCGCAGGCGACGGCAACATTGTTCACGTTGGTGGCAGGGATCGTGCCGGTGGCGTTGGTGATGCTGCAATGCTCGCCGGCCGGCTGCGTCTGCACCGTGATGGCGTATGCGGCTCCCGACGTCAGGCGCGCCGGCATCGTGAAGCCGGTCGAGGCCGCGGCGATCGCCGTCGTATCGGTACCGTTCGCGAGCACCAGTCCGGCGGCGGCCAGCCCGTTCACCGAGCCGCCTACGCTGTAGGTCGGCACGCAGCTGATCTGGATGCTCGAGACGTTGGCCGAGCCGACCGTGCCGCTGCCGGCGGTGACAGCGCAGCTTTCGCCGGCCGGCTGCGTCGTCACCGTGACGGCGAAGGCGGCGCCGGTCGCGACTGGCGTCGCAAAGGCGAACGAGGCCGATCCGTGCATCGGGCTCAGGGTGTCGGCGCCGTTCGCGATGACCAGGCCATCGGCGCTCAGTCCGACGATGCTGCCGCCGATGGTGAAGGTCGAAGGCGGTGAGCCCTGCGTGTCGTCGCCCCAGCAAGCCGTGAGCAACAGCGGCAGCGCAAGCGCCACGAACACGCCGCCGCCGAGGTGGCGACGCACGATCTGGATGAAGAATGCAGCGGCGTTCATGAAGTCCCCTCGAGGTTGCGCGAGAGGCCTGGGCGTGATGACGCTCCTGACCTCGAGCGCACGGATTGGCGCGCTCGGGGCACGTACGCAAAGGGCGTGGAAATCCGGACATGACTTCGAGGCCGGCGCCATCTGCATACACTGCCGATCCGCCTCGACCGCCGCATTCGTGATCCTTCGCCACGCCTTCATCCCGCCCGACAACGCCCGGCTCGCCAACCTTGCGGGCAGCTTCGACGAACATCTGCGCACGCTGGCAGCGGCCTTCGACGTGAAGCTGCAGCGCCGCAACGAGTCGTTCCGCGTCGAAGGCACGAAGGCCAACGCCGAGCGCGCCGTCGCCTTGCTGCAGCAGCTCTACGGACGCGCCGCTCGGCCGATCGGCGCCGAGGAACTGGAGCTGGCGATCCTCGAGGCGATGTCCGACGACAGTCCTCGAATCGACGCGGTCGAGCGCGCCGCCGGCGTATCCCCCGCCGAACCCGCCGGCCCCGACATGCGCCTGCGCACACGCCGCGCCGATCTCGCCGGCCGCACGCCGAACCAGGTGGCCTACCTGAAGAACATCCTCGGCCACGACATCACCTTCGGCATCGGCCCGGCCGGTACCGGCAAGACCTACCTCGCCGTCGCCTGCGCCGTCGACGCGCTCGAGCGCAACGCCGTGCAACGCATCATCCTGACGCGGCCCGCGGTCGAGGCCGGCGAGCGCCTCGGCTTCCTGCCCGGTGACCTCGCGCAGAAGGTCGATCCCTATCTGCGCCCGCTCTACGACGCGCTCTACGAGCTGATGGGCATCGACCGCGTGAGCAAGGCCTTCGAGAAGGCGACGCTCGAGGTCGCGCCGCTCGCCTTCATGCGCGGCCGCACCCTGAACCATGCCTTCGTCATCCTCGACGAGGCGCAGAACACGACGCCCGAGCAGATGAAGATGTTCCTGACGCGCATCGGCTTCGGCTCGAAGGCGGTGGTCACCGGCGACGTCAGCCAGATCGACCTGCCCAAGGGCGCCGACTCGGGCCTCGTCGAGGCCGAGCGCATCCTGCGCAAGGTCGAGGGCATCGCCACCACGCACTTCACGTCGGCCGACGTGGTGCGCCATCCGCTCGTGGCACGGATCGTCGAGGCCTATGGTCGCGCCGACAAGGACAA
>JBBRLS010000111.1:0-3300 GCA_038231215.1 Burkholderiales bacterium
CGTCGTCTCGCAGCGTTATGGCTACACGGTGCACAGCGAGGTGCTGAACGACAAGGTCGGGCAGGTCTTCTCCGACGCCGTCAACGAAGCGAAGCTGCGCGTCGCCGGCTCGCCGCGCATCACCGAGAAGGAAGGCGCGCCCGAAGGCGAGGTCGCCTTCGACGCGACCTTCGAGGTCTATCCCGAGGTGAAGATCGGCGACCTCTCCGCCGCCGAGGTCGACCGCGTCTCGACCGAGGTCGGCGACGACGCGATCGACAAGACGCTCGAGATCCTCAGGAAGCAACGCCGCACCTTCCAGCAGCGCCCGGCGGCCGAGCCGGCGGCGATCGGCGATCGCGTCAGTATCGATTTCGCCGGCACCGTCGACGGCGTTCCGTTCGACGGCGGCAAGGCGGAAGGCTTTCAGTTCGTGATCGGCGAAGGCCAGATGCTCGAGCAGTTCGACGCCGCCGTGCGCGGCATGAAGACCGGCGACTCGAAGACCTTTCCGCTGCAGTTCCCGGCCGACTACCAGGGCAAGGACGTCGCCGGCAAGGAAGCCGACTTCATGGTGACGCTGAAGAAGATCGAGACGCAGCATCTGCCGCCCGTCGACGAGGCCTTCGCCAAGGCGCTCGGCATCGGTGGCGGCACGGTCGAGGCCTTGCGCGCCGACGTGCGCAAGAACCTGGAGCGCGAGGTCAAGTTTCGCATCCAGGCGCGCAACAAGGCGAGCGTGATGGACGCGCTCGTCAAGGCCGCCGAGCTCGAGGTGCCGAAGGCGCTGGTCGCCGGCGAGGTCGAGCGCATGGTCCAGGACATGCGCGCCGACCTGAAGAAGCGCGGCATGAAGGACGCCGACACAGCGCCGATTCCGCCAGAGATGTTCCAGGGCCAGGCCGAACGGCGGGTCCGTCTCGGCCTGGTCGTCGGCGAGCTGGTGCGCAGCCAGAACCTGCAGGCCAAGCCGGACCAGTTGCAGGCGCACATCGAGGAGCTGTCGCAGAGCTACGAGAAGCCGGCCGAGGTGATGCGCTGGTACCTGAGCGATCGCCAGCGCATGGCCGAGGTGGAGGCCGTTGTCGTCGAGAACAACGTCGCCAGCCACGTGCTCGAGCGCGCCAAGGTCACGCCGAAGACGGTGCCATTCGACGAACTGATGGCGGGCTGAGCGGCCACGCATTCGCCGCCTCGCCGAACGGCCAGGGGCGCCCGCTCGCGGTCCCCACTTGCCGTCTCATAATCGATCCCGACATGGGTTGTCTGTAACGCAACGAGGCACTTGATGAGCGCGCTTGAAACCACCGGCTTGGGCATGGTCCCGATCGTCATCGAAACGTCGGGGCGCGGCGAGCGCGCCTACGACATCTACAGCCGCCTGCTTCGTGAGCGGATCATCTTCATGGTCGGCCCGGTCACCGACCAGACGGCCAACCTCGTCGTCGCGCAGATGCTGTTTCTCGAAAGCGAGAACCCCGACAAGGACATCCACCTCTACATCAACTCGCCGGGCGGCTCGGTCAGCGCGGGCCTCTCGGTCTACGACACGATGCAGTTCGTCAAGCCCGACGTCTCGACGATGTGCATGGGCATCGCCGCCAGCATGGGCTCGTTCCTGCTCATGGCCGGCGCCAAGGGCAAGCGCCTGGCGCTGCCGAACTCGCGCGTCATGATCCACCAGCCCTCGGGCGGCGCGCAGGGGCAGGCCACCGACATCGAGATCCACGCCCGCGAGATCCTGAAGACGCGCGAGCAGCTCAACAAGATCTACGCCGAGCGCACCGGCCAGCCGATCGAGAAGATCCGCGCCGACATGGAGCGTGACTTCTTCATGGATCCCGAGGAGTCGAAGGCCTACGGCCTGATCGACAAGGTGCTCGCCGAACGCGGCTCGCCGGCCAACGACAAGTAGCCGGCGCTTCAGGCGGCCGTGGGCCGCCAACAACGCCATGAACGGGGCCTTTCTCGACGGGACGGCCCCGATTTCTTTTCCACTATCATTGGTCTCGCTGCCATCTCGCCGCCGCATCCACGAACTTCATGGCCGAGAAAAAAGGTTCATCCAGCGAAAAGGTCCTTTACTGCTCGTTCTGCGGCAAGAGCCAGCACGAGGTGAAGAAGCTGATCGCCGGCCCCTCGGTGTTCATCTGCGACGAGTGCATCGAGCTTTGCAACGACATCATCCGTGACGAGGTCCCGGTCGATGCCGCAGACCCCAAGTCGGCCAAGTCCGACCTGCCGATCCCGAGCGAGATCAAGTCCAGCCTCGACCAGTACGTGATCGGCCAGGACGTCGCCAAGCGCACGCTCTCGGTCGCTGTCTACAACCACTACAAGCGGCTCAAACACATGAGCCGCACCAAGGACGAGATCGAGCTCTCGAAGAGCAACATCCTCCTCATCGGCCCCACCGGCTCGGGCAAGACGCTGCTGGCGCAGACGCTGGCGCGGCTCCTCAACGTGCCTTTCGTGATCGCCGACGCGACGACGCTGACCGAAGCGGGCTACGTCGGCGAGGACGTCGAGAACATCATCCAGAAGCTGCTGCAGAACTGCGGCTACGACGTCGAGAAGGCGCAGCGCGGCATCGTCTACATCGACGAGATCGACAAGATCAGCCGCAAGGCCGACAACCCCTCGATCACGCGCGACGTGTCGGGCGAGGGCGTGCAGCAGGCGCTGCTCAAGCTCGTCGAAGGCACGATGGCGAGCGTGCCGCCGCAGGGCGGGCGCAAGCACCCGAACCAGGACTTCCTGCAGATCGACACGACCAACATCCTGTTCATCTGCGGCGGCGCGTTCGACGGGCTGGAGAAGGTGATCCAGAACCGCTCCGAGAAGTCGGGCATCGGCTTCGGCGCGACGGTGCGCACCAAGTCGGAAAAGCGTGTCTCGGAAGTCTTCAAGGAGGTCGAGCCCGAGGACCTGATCAAGTTCGGCCTCATTCCCGAGCTGGTCGGCCGGCTGCCGGTCGTTGCGACGCTCGGCGAGCTGACCGAAGACGCGCTGGTGCGCATCCTCACCGAGCCGAAGAACGCGCTCGTCAAGCAATACCAGAAGCTCTTCGCGATGGACGGCGTCGAGCTCGAGATCCGGCCTTCGGCGCTGGTGGCGATCGCCAAGAAAGCGCTCGCCCGAAAGATCGGCGCCCGCGGGCTGCGCTCGATCATGGAGCAGTCGCTGATCGACACCATGTTCGAGCTGCCCACGCTCGACGGCGTGGCCAAGGTCGTGCTCGACGAGCACACCATCCAGGACGAAGCCAAGCCGCTTCTCGTCTATCGAGAACCGGCCAAGTTCAGCGCCTGATGCGCAGAC
>JBBRLS010000112.1:0-3281 GCA_038231215.1 Burkholderiales bacterium
CCGGCGAGAACGACGCGTCGAGGACGATCCGGCCGATCGACTTGGTCGGCTCGTCGCCGTAGCGGCGCAGGTTGCCCGGCACGTAGCTGCGGCCCTTCTCGACCTTGATCTGCATGTCGAGCTTGCCGCCCGACGACAGGTGCGCAATCTCGTGCTCGGGGTTGATGATCTCGACGTCGTGCGGCGTCTGGATATCGCCGGCCACAACCGGGCCCTCGCCTTCCTTGCGCAGGACCAGCGTGACTTCATCGCGGTTGTGCAGGCGAAAGACCACGCCCTTCAGGTTCAGCATGATGTGGACGACGTCTTCCTGCACGCCGTCGATCGCCGAGTACTCGTGCAGCACGCCGGCAATCGTCACCTCGGTCGGCGCATAGCCGACCATCGACGAGAGCAGCACGCGGCGCAGCGCGTTGCCCAGCGTGTGGCCGTAGCCGCGCTCGAAAGGCTCGAGCGTGACCTTGGCCCGGTTGCCGCCGAGCGGCTCGACGTTGATGGCCTTGGGTTTCAGCAGATTCGTTTGCATTGAAGTCCTGTTCCTCTCAATACCCTCGGCTCGTTACACCGATAAGGTTGATGGAGACTGCGCCGGGCTTGTTGGAAACAGCTCCGCTGCCGGCAGACGGAGCCAAAGAGAAACCGGGAAGGGGTGACGGCTGAAAGCCGTTACCCCGCTGTCCTTCTGGTACTCGCTATCGCGAGTACAACTCCACGATGAGGGCTTCCTTGATGTCCGCGCCGAACTGGTCGCGGTCAGGCGCCTTCTTGAAGATGCCTTCGAGCTTGCTCGTGTCGACCTGCACCCAGTCGGCCAGGCCTTGGCCGGTGGCCAGCTTGACGGCGTCGGTGATGCGCAGTTGCGTCTTCGACTTGTCGCGCACCGCGACCGTGTCGCCGCCCTTGACCGAGTACGAAGCGATGTTGACGACGCCGCCATTGACCGTGATGGCACGGTGCGAGACAAGCTGGCGCGCCTCGGCCCGTGTCGAGCCGAAGCCCATGCGATAGACGACGTTGTCGAGCCGTGACTCGAGCAACGACAGCAGGTTGGCGCCGGTGTTGCCCTTCTTGCGCTCGGCTTCCTCGAAGTAGCGCCGGAACTGGCGCTCGAGGATGCCGTACATGCGCTTGACCTTCTGCTTCTCGCGAAGCTGCAGGCCGTAGTCGGAAGTGCGGGTGCCCGAGGTGCGGCCGTGCTGGCCAGGCTTGGAGTCGAACTTCGCCTTGTCGCCGATCGGCCGCCGCGCACTCTTCAGGAAGAGGTCGGTCGCTTCACGACGGGAAAGCTTGGCCTTGGGGCCGAGGTAACGTGCCACGTGATGTCCTTGGTGTAGCTGCTGGCGCGAGCCCGGTCAGGGCCTGCGCGAGTCTGGCGAGTGTTGTTCTTGGGCGCTCAGACGGTGGTCTTACGAAACTCCCTCTCCCGACTGCGGGAGAGGGCTGGGGTGAGGGTTCTTCTCTCCTTCAGATCCGGCGCCGCTTCTGCGGCCGGCAACCGTTGTGAGGCACCGGTGTCACGTCGGAAATGGAATTGATGCGGATGCCAAGCGAGGCCAATGCGCGCACCGACGACTCGCGACCGGGGCCGGGGCCCTTGATGCGAACGTCGAGCGTCTTGATGCCCTGGTCCTGCGCGGCACGGCCGGCCGTCTCGGCAGCGACCTGGGCCGCGAACGGCGTCGACTTGCGCGAGCCCTTGAAGCCCTGGCCGCCGCTCGAAGCCCAGGCCAGCGCGCTGCCCTGGCGGTCGGTGATGGTGATGATCGTGTTGTTGAAGGAGGCGTGAACGTGCGCGACGCCGTCGGCGACGTTCTTGCGAACCTTCTTGCGCACGCGCTGCGCGGCGGTACTGACGGGAGGCTTGGCCATGCTTTAACCTTTTCTCAAACTTCTCTGTTCTTGTCATCCTGAACGAAGTGAAGGATCTCGATGTTCGCGGAGAGATCCTTCACTTTGTTTTAGGATGACTTTGCGGCGTGCCGCAAAGTCACTTCTTGACGAGCGCGCCGCTCTTGCGCGGGCCCTTGCGGGTGCGCGCATTGGTCTTGGTGCGCTGGCCGCGCACGGGCAGGCCGCGGCGATGGCGAAAGCCGCGATAGCAGCCAAGGTCCATCAGCCGCTTTATGTTGATCGACATCTCGCGCCGGAGGTCGCCCTCGATCGCGACATGGCCGATCTCTTCGCGGATGCGCTCGAGATCGGTATCGGTCAGGTCCTTGACCTTGCGATCCCACGGCACGCCGGCCGCGGTGCAGATCTTCTGCGCCGTGGAGCGGCCGATGCCGTAGATCGAAGTCAGGCCGATCTCGGCGTGCTTGTGGGGCGGGATGTTGATGCCGGCAATGCGTGCCATGTTCTACCTTCGATTCAGCCTTGACGCTGCTTGTGACGCGGGTCGGTGCAAATCACGCGCACGACGCCCTTGCGCCGCACGACCTTGCAATTGCGGCACATCTTCTTGACCGATGCTGCGACTTTCATTTCCAGCTCCTTCTTGTCTTCTTCACTTGGCGCGGAACACGATCCGCGCCCGCGTCAGGTCGTACGGCGTCAGCTCGACGGTGACCTTGTCGCCGGGCAGGATGCGGATGTAGTGCATGCGCATCTTTCCCGAGATGTGGCCGAGCACGACATGGCCGTTTTCCAGCTTCACACGAAACGTGGCGTTAGGGAGATTCTCAAGAATCTCGCCCTGCATCTGAATGACATCGTCTTTCGCCATGCGTTCCGCTTCGGATCGTCCTTCGTTCTGATTGCGTTGGGGCCGCTCAGCCGGCCTTGAAATTGGCTTTCTTCAGCAGCGACTCGTACTGCTGGCTCATCACGTAGCTCTGCACCTGGGCCCAGAAGTCCATCGTCACGACGACGATGATCAAAAGCGACGTGCCGCCGAAATAGAACGGCACGTTGTATTTGAGGACGAGGAACTCGGGAAGCAAGCACACCGCGGTGATGTAGATCGCGCCGGCGAGCGTCAGGCGGCTCAGGATGCGGTCGATGTGGCGCGCCGTCTGGTCGCCGGGGCGGATGCCGGGAATGAAGGCGCCGCTCTTCTTCAGGTTGTCGGCGGTTTCGCGGCTGTTGAAGACCAGCGCGGTATAGAAGAAGCAGAAGAAGACGATCGCCGCGGCGTAGAGCATGACGTAGATCGGCTGGCCGGGCGAGAGCAGGCCGGCCAGGTCTTTCAACCAGCGCAGGCTGTCGCCGGTGGCGAACCAGCTAACGGCGGTGGTCGGCAACAGGATGATCGACGAGGCGAAGATCGGCGGGATCACGCCCGA
>JBBRLS010000113.1:0-3253 GCA_038231215.1 Burkholderiales bacterium
CGTTATGTGGACAACAGTCAGACGCGAGCGATTGAGTATCGTATGCTCTGCTCGTCTTCCGCGCGGGTTAGGAGGTTTGCGATGTTCGCGGTCAAGCGCTGTCCTTCGTCCTCGACATCTGTCGATCTTGTCGACGCTGCCGGGCTGCCGGTCATTCCGGTCCGCGACTATCTTGCCTACCTCTCCGCGCGTGGCTGCTCGCCACATACGGTCGCGGCCTATGCATACGACCTGCGCCATCTCTGGACCTTTTTCGGTGTTCACAGCTTCGACTGGTCCGCATTGACCGGAGCGCAGGCAATTGCGTTCCTTGTCTACCTGCGAACGATTCCTTCCCGCGCACGAGCACGCTCCACGCCGAGTGTTCCCGATACCGAGCGCCGGCTCTCGCCGGCAAGTGTCAACCGCGCGCTGGCCGCTGTCTCGGCCTTTTACGATTGGGCGGCACTCGCTGATCAGCATCACGGCCCGAACCCGATCATCAAGATCGAGGCACGTACGGTACTTCGCTCGGTCGATCGGCACCGACCCTTCCTCGAAGGCATCGCGCATAGCGTGCCCACCCGACGCATGCTGAGTGTCAGGACGATACGGCGGGTGCCCCGGCCCTTGTCCGACGATCAGATCACCGCGCTTTTCTCCGCAGCGCGCTGCCGACGCGACCTCGCGCTCCTGCGGCTTATGCTCGACGGCGGTCTCAGACCCGGCGAGGCGCTCGGCCTTCATCTGGAGGATGTTGCTTATGGACGCAGACGTATCGTCGTCCGTCAGCGCGACGACCACCCCCGCGGCGTGCGCGCAAAGAGCCGGAGCGAACGTGTTGTCGACCTGCACGAGCCCGCCACCTTGGCGGCTGTCGCCGATTACATCACGCTCGAGCGCCCGCGCGACACCGGCTGCTCATTGGTCTTCCTCGTCGGAGGCCGTGGCCGGCGTCGGAAAGAGCCGCTGTCGTACGCCGCGCTCGCCAAGTTTTTCGCGCGCATGTGTGAGCGCGCTGGCGTCCGCGAACCATGGGTGACGCCACACGCGCTGCGGCACACGCACGCTACGCGCATGTGGGAGGGCGGCATGCGCGAACTCGCACTGATGCGCCGCCTTGGTCACGCCTCACCCGAGTCGACGCGCATGTATACGCGAGTCTCCGACCCGGCGGTTGTCGCCGAGTATCGCCGTGCGCTCGGCATGGATGGATCAGCGTCGTGAGGCGCGGCCCCATATCCGCGGCGGCGATCGCGGTCGGCTGTCAGCCGCCACTGCCGGTTGTTGCCGCGCATTGCGACGAGACCGAGTACGCCCGTCATGTCGCCCGGCAGCCGATCTGCGTCATGTACCGCCGCCAGCAGCTCCAGACGTACCGCCGCTTCAAGGTGCGCTGGCCCGATCTCGGGGACTGGCTAACCGAGCCATTGCCCGAGCGGGTTGGCCGGCTCGGCGGCGAGCGGCGCGAAGCACCGAGCTTCCGCCTGTCTTATCTGGCACGCCCGTACCTTTACTATCTCGCGCTCACCGACCGACTGCGTCTCGACATGCCATGGCTGTTGGCGGTTGGTTGCACACGCCCGCTTGTCGTGGTCTCGAGGCTCGGGATCGACCTCGGTATCGATCGGCTCGTTGGCGAGGCCTCCGCACTCGGATTTAATCGCGTCGCGATCCGCCAGGCGATCTCTTGGTCGCTCGCGCGTATCGCGATGCACGAGGGTGTCCGCGACCCGAACCTGCTCCGGGTCGAGCACGTTGATCGACTGCTCGCCGGGATCCGCGATTTCGCCGACCATACCGACATCGATTTATTCTTCGGCTCGACCGAGGCCTTCCGGCGCGGGCGGGCGAAGAGCTGGATAACGCACGCCGGTCAGCTCGGTGTCCTTCTCTACCACCGAGGCCAGTCGGATCGGCAGCCGCGCAAGTCCATGCCGGACTACGCCGTCCATCCGCTGCTACCGCCCGCCATGTGGGCGCTGGTCGAGCGATGGCTCACTGCGGCAAAGCCGCATATTCGTCCCAGCACGCTGTATCACCGTGAGCTCGCGATACGTCGCTTCCTCGAACATCTGGTTTTGATCGCGCCCGATATTGCCCGCTTCGAACAGGTCACGCGCGATCATGTCGAGAGCTTCATATGCGCGATGGCGCAACAAGCGCAGCCGGCACGCGGGACGATCCTGTCGGTCGCGGCCAGGCGCGATCGCATTGCTTCTCTCGGCGTATTCTTCCGTGAGACTGCGGCGTGGAACTGGGAGGGCGCGCCGCCACGACAACTCGTCGATTGGCGCGACAAGCCGCGCGCGTTGCACCGTGTGCCGCGCTTCATACCCGCCGACGAGCTCGCCCGCGTGATGGAGGGTATCGCCACGCTCCCGTGCCCATACCAGCGCGCGGCGCTGCTCACGGCGCGCTGGTCAGGTGCTCGACGTGACGAGATTCGCCGCCTCGCGATCGACTCCCTCGATCGTTACCCCGACGGCACGCACCGGCTTCGGCTACCTGCGGGCAAGACGGCACGCGAGCGCGTGGTACCGCTGCACGACGAAGCAGCCAAAGCGCTGCACACCATCGTCGCGCTCCGTAAGGGCGTGCCCGACCGCAAGCTTGTCGACGAGCGCACGAGCGAACCAGTGCGCTTCCTATTTATCATGCATGGCAAGTTGCTGTCGAATTTCTACCTGTTTGAAATGGCGCTCGAGAAGGCTTGTAAGACTGCAGACCTCGTCGACGCGCACGGGCACCGCACCATTACCGCCCACCGCTTCCGCCACACGCTGGGTACGCAGCTCGCCGAGCGCGGTGCCCGGCTCGACACGATCATGAGCGTGCTCGGCCACCAAAGCTCGGCCATGTCGATGGTCTACGCCCGCATTTCTGATCCCGAGGTGCTGCGCGACTACCAGGCTGTGCTGGGTCCGGGCGCGCTGATCGCCGGCCCAGGCGCCGAGGCGGTGCGTGCCGGCATCCTGTCGGCGGATGCTGTCGACTGGCTGAAGACCAACTTCCTCAAAACAGAGCTCGAGCTTGGTCACTGCCTGCGCTTGCCGGAGGAGGGCCCGTGCGAGTGCGATCTTTACCTCTCGTGCTCGCGCTTCGTGACGACGCCGGCGTACGCGCCACGTCTACATGACCGACGCAAGGTCGAGGCAACGCTTGCCGAAGATGCGCGGGAACGAGGATGGACGCGGGAGGTCGAGAGGCATGGTTGCATCATCCAGCGCATCGACGCCCTGCTTGCCGACCTGGGCGGGCCGGAGCGCTGCGA
>JBBRLS010000114.1:0-3133 GCA_038231215.1 Burkholderiales bacterium
CAGGGCGCTTTCTTCATCGCCGAGCTTGAGGTAGATCTCGATCAGGGCGGCGCGCACGGCCGCGCTGGATTCGGGCTCGCTCGCCAGGCGCGACGACAGCTCGCGCTGGCCGCGATCGAGCAGGTTGCGAGCAGTCAGCTCTCGACCTTGCGCACGGGCCGGGCCTGCCTCGTTGAACAGGTCGATCAGGAAGCCCTGCACCGCACGCACGCGCGCCGCCTCGCGACGGGCGTTCGCGGCCTCGGCCTCGGCGCGGCGCGCCTGGGCACGCGCGAGGTCGGCCTGCCATAGCGCGACGCCGGTGCCGCCGATCATGGCGAGCAGTGCCAGGGCACCTGCCAGGCTCGCGGTACGGTGCCGGCGCAACCACTTCCACAGGCGATAGCCGGCGCTGTCGGGATGGGCGAGTACCGGTCGCCCGTCGAGCCAGCGCCGCAGGTCCTGCGCCATCGAGTCGGCGCTGTCGTAGCGCTCGGCTGCAGGCTTGCGCAAGGCCATCAGCACGATCGCGTCGAGCTCGCCATGCAACTGCCTGCGCAATGCGGCGAGCGTCAGGCCGCAACGGGCGGCCGACGCCTCGTTGGCCGCCTTGCTGGGCGGCACCGGGTCGACCTGGAGGATCGTCTCTTCCAGCGCCGCGCGGCCCGCGCGCGTTGGCTGGTAGGGGCTCGCGCCGGCGAGCAATTCGTAGAGCACGACGCCGAGCGAATACACATCGGCCGCCGTGCTCGTGGGCAGGCGCTCGATCTGCTCCGGCGCAGCGTAGGTGGGTGTCATCGCGGCGCTGCCGAACTCGGTGCGGTCGGGCGTGGCGACGGGGCCGGGCTGGCCGTCGTCGAGCAGGCGCGCGATGCCGAAGTCGAGCAGATGCACCGTGCCATCGGCGGCGACCTGGATGTTCGACGGTTTGAGGTCGCGATGCACGACCAGGTGCTGGTGCGCGTGGCGCACCGCCTGCAGCGCTTGCAGCACGAGCGCGACGCGGGCGCGAAGGCCGAGCGAGTGGCGGTCGGCCCAGGCGTCGATGGGCTCGCCCTCGACCAGCTCGAGCGCCATGTAGGGCTGACCCGCATCGTCGACGCCGGCGTCGTAGAGGCGCGCGATGTTCGGATGCGAGAGCGCCGCCAGGATGGTCCGCTCGCGCGCGAAGCGTTCCGCCAGCCGCGCTGGCGCCGGCCCCTGCAGCGGCAGCTTGAGCGCCACCTGCCGCTCGTACGCGCCGTCGCAACGCTCGGCGCGCCACACCACGCCCATGCCGCCGCGGCCAAGCAGCGAGAGCAGCCGCCAGGGGCCGATGCGCTGGCCGGCGGCAGGCTCGGCAGCGTCGCCGCGCTGCAGAATGTCGAGGGCTCGCTCGGCTGCGCCGCGCCAGAGCGTATCGAGCGGCTCGATGCCGGAGGCGGACATCTCGTCATCGGCCGATGCATCGTCGGCGTCGCTTTCGCTCAGCGCCTGCAGATGTACGCGCAGGTCGTCGTCTTCCGGTGCCAGCTCGGCTATCCATGCGGCGCGCGCGGACAGGGGCAACGCCTGCAGCGAGTCGATGAGCTGCGCGAGCCGGGCCAGGCGTTCGGGAGGCAGGGGCATGCTCTGGGCCGGTCGGCCGCCTGTTATTGCATCGCCGCTTTCAGCATCGTGCGCGCCTTCACCCACTGCCGGCGCACGGTGCGCACGGTGACGCCGAGGGCCAGCGCGATCTCGGCCTCGCCGAGTCCCGCGTAGCAGCGCATCTCGACGATCGAGGCGAGTCGCTCGTCGATGCGCTCCAGGTCGTCGAGTGCCTCGTGCAGGCGAATCATGTGCGCATCATGCAGCGTCAGCGACTCGCCGAGGTCGGTGTCGAGCGTGACCTGCATCAGATCGCCGCCGCGCGATTGCGCGTGGCGCTTGCGGATGAAGTCGACGACGACGAAGCGCATCACGCGCGAGGCGGAGCGCAGGAAGTGCTGGCGGTCGGCGAAGGACATCGGCGCCGCCTGGGCCAGCCGTACGTACGACTCGTGCACCAGGCCGGTGGTGTCGAGCAGGGTGATCGGCTCGTTGCGCCGCAGATGCGAGCGCGCCAGTCCGCGCAAGCGCTGGTAGAGCTCGTTGAACAAGGCCTCTGCGGGCTGCTGGTCGGGCACGACGATGGGAGAGTCGCAGTGGGGTGGGAGCCGCCCGCCGGGTTGGGTACGGGGATGATCGCACGCCGCTCCGGGCACGACCCGGTGGCATCATAGCCCGGGTCATCCGAACCCGTGGAGCAGCCATGATCGTCGAGCGCATCTGGACCGGCAATGCCTATCGCAACTACAACTACCTGATCGCCTGCCCCGAGAGCGGCGAGGCGCTCGCCATCGATCCGCTCGACCACGGCAAGTGCCTCGCCGCGGCGAAGAAGAACGGCTGGCAGATCACGCAGATCCTCAACACGCACGAGCATCACGACCACACCGGCGGCAACGCGGCGGTCGTCGCTGCCACCGGCGCCAAACTGATCGCGCACCACCGCGCCGGGTCGCAGATCGTCGGCGTCGATCGCGGCGTGAAGGCGGGCGACGTTATCAAGGTCGGCAAGACCGTCGAGCTCGAATGCCTGGACACGCCGGGCCACACGATGTGCCACATCTGCCTGCGTGCACACGGCGACCAGGCGGCGATCTTCTCGGGCGACACGCTCTTCAACGCCGGCGCCGGCAACTGCCACAACGGCGGCAATGCCGAGGACCTGTACGCCACCTTCGTCGATCAGTTGGCGAAGCTGCCCGACGACACGCGCGTCTATCCCGGACACGACTACATCGAGAACAACCTGCGCTTCACGCTCGCACGCGAGCCCGACAACGCCGATGCGAAAGCGCTGCTGCCCCAGGTGGAGGGACAAGATCCGGCGACCTCGCGCGTGACGACGCTCGGCGACGAGAAGCGCGTCAATACCTTCCTGCGCCTGTCGAGCCCCGGCGTCATCGCGGCGCTGCGCGAGGCCTTTCCAGAGCTGCCGGAAAAGCCTGATCCGAAGACCGTCTTCGTCAAGCTCCGCGAGCTGCGCAACCGCTGGTGAGCGGCGCGACGACGCGCGTCAGGCGGCCGCGGTGACGACGATCTCGATGCGCCACCCGGGGCGGGCGAGCTGCGCCTCGACGGTGGCGCG
>JBBRLS010000115.1:0-3129 GCA_038231215.1 Burkholderiales bacterium
GCAAAGGCCCGGTCATCCTCCGACACCCAGACCGCCGTATGCACGTGGAAGCCCGAGTGGGGCCACGTGAGCATCCCGGCGGCCTGATCCGCATCGAAGAGCGCCAGCCGCACGAACAACCGGAGCACGGCGCGGCGAAATGCCTCGGTGACCCGTCCCGTGTCATGGACCGGCCAGGAGACAAACGTGCCGTCGGGCCGGAAGCCGCCGTCCGTGACGAGCAGGTGCAGGTGCGGATGCCAGTTCGCGCGTGAGCCGTGCGTCTGCAGACACGCGACGATGCCGACCGCCAAGTCGCGCTCACCCGTCAGCGCGCGGATGGCCGCCGTGACCGTGCGGGCGGCGACGCGGGCGATCTCGCCGAGCAGGCGGCGACGATAGAGACAATACGCGCGGAGCCGCTTCGGGATGGTGAGCACGACCTGGCGGTGCGGCACCGGCGCGAGCAGGGTGGTGTCCAGCCACTGCGTCCAGATCGCGAGGCGTTTGGCGTGGCAGCTCGGGCAGAAATACCGGCACTTGCACGAGAACGCGAGCAGGTATTCGTGCGCGCAGGCGTCGCAGCGGATGCGGGCGAAGCCGTGCTCGAGGACGCCACACGCCAGGAACTTGTCGGCGACCTGCGCGACGACCGAGCGCCACGGGCCATACTCGCGGGCAAACCGCTCGTCGTAGACCGTCTGCAGGCGGTGCAGATGATCCGACACCAACCGAAAGAGCGGCGACGCCTGAGGGCGCCGGGGTTTGTAGACGCCACTCGGCGCCGCCACTGCGTCGGGCATGCACGCTCCGGGACCGGGGAGCGTCGAGCATATGCTCCACTCGCGCACGGGCCGTCACCGTTCCGTTGCGCCACGAGCCGTTTTGTCAATGATCGTCTGATTGTCCCCAGGTAGTGATCGTCTGAAATTCCCCACCCAGTTGAGCTCACGCCTCGGAGTGAGGGGTGAGGGTCGACCGCATCAGCCCTGCTTTCCGTTTCTCGCGCAGTCGATACGAGTCGCCTTTGATGTTGACCGTGGTGGCGTGGTGCAGCAGGCGGTCGAGGATCGCGCTCGCGATCACGGTATCGCCAAAGACGTCGCCCCACGCCCCGAGACTCTGATTGCTGGTCAGCAGGATGGCACCGCGCTCATAGCGCCGACTGACCAGCTGGAAGAAGAGATTGGCCCCTTGGCGATCAATCGGGAGGTAGCCGATCTCGTCGATGATTAGGAGCTTCGGTTGCGTGAGGATCTTGAGTCGTTCCTCCAAGCGATTCTCATACAGCGCTTTGCCGAGCGTGGTGATGAGCGCAGCGGCCGTGGTGAAAGAGACGCGCAGGCCGAGGCGACACGCTTCGAGTCCGAGCGCGACGCTCAGATGCGTCTTGCCGACGCCGGGCGGCCCAAGGAGGAGCGCGTTCGCGCCGTTCGCCACGAAGCGCATCGTCGCGAGCTCCTTGATCACCTTCGGGTCAATCGAGGGCTGCGCTTTCCAGTCGAAGCCGTCGAGCGTTTTGTGAAACGGAAAGCGCGCCATCTGCACGCGCATCGACTGATGCTTCTCCTGTTTCGCGGCGACTTCCGTCGCGAGCACGGTCTGCAAGAAGGCACTGTAGCTCAGCTCTTGGCCCGCCGCCTGTTCCAGCAGCGTCGGCAGCGTCTGCGCGACGCGCGTGAGCCGCAGTTGTTGGCACTGCGTGCCCAGCACGTCGAGCTCCGCGCTCGGCGAGATCATCTCGCGACTCATGCGGCCACCTCCGCACGGCTGGCGTCGGCAAAGCGCTCGTAGATACTGAGGTCGCGTACCGCGACGTCGCCATGGCCGACGTACCGTGGATCATGCTGCGGCGGCATCGCGGCGAGCGGCGTCCGGTCGACGCGCAGGAGGCCGGCGTAGTGGGCCGGCAGCATCACCACGTGGTGCCGTGCGTGGCGCGCATGCGTCGCCACCAGCGTGTCCTGCTGCCAGATGGTGAAGTCCGTCGCGTGCTCTCGGACCGTCACGGTCGTGCCGGCGAGGTGCGCGGGCACACTGTAGCGCGAGCCGTCGATGCTGACCAGCGCGTCGCTCGCGACGATGCGCTCACGCACGTGCGCAAACGCATACGGAGGTCGGCCATCGAGTGGCGTGAGGGCTTCCTGCGCAAACCGAATCGCCGGCACTTCGTGCGTCGTGCCGTGCACGCGCTGATCGGCGACGGTGGTCGCCCACTCCAGCAGCCAGGCATTCAAGTGCGCCCACGAGTGGAAGCGCTTGCCGGCCAGCGCATTGCGCGCGACGTACTTCACGCCCGATTCCACTTTCCCTTTCGTCTGCGGCCGGTACGGCGCACACGCCCACGGCCGGAAGCCATAGTAGCCGGCGAAGTCGGCATACGTGGGATGCCACGTCGTCGCCCCGCGCGTATGCGCCAGCACCATCGCCTTCGCATTATCGACGACGACCGTGTCGGTGACCCCGCCGAAGTGTTGAAAGGCCTGCTCGTGGCCGGCGAGCCACTCGCGCACGCGTTGCCGCGCGAACGCGACGGCGTAACAGCGGCGGGAGTACCCGAGCGTCATCACGAAGATCTGCGCGGCGACGTGCACGTCGTCGATCCACACGCGCACCTGGCCAAAGTCGACTTGCGCTTGCTCACCTGGGGCCGTCTCAAAGCGGACGGTCGCCTTCGGGGCGGCGGTCTGGCGCAGTGGCACCACGGCCCGCCGAACGATGATCACCGAGCCCGTGAAGCCCCGCTCGAGCAGCTCGCGATAGAGAACCGACGCATTATAGCCGACCTCGGGCGCTCGCTGCGCGAGCCACGCCCGATACGGATCGAGCTGCGAGATCGTCGGCCGCGATGCCCGGGGCCGATGCGTCCCACGCTGGCGCCACGTCCGCACGGTCTTGCGGTCGAGCCCATAGGCCCGGGCCACCGCCGCCAAGGCCTCACCGCGGGCCAGTGCCTGCACCACCTGCTCGACCACCGTCTCCGTCACCATCGCATCCGCTCCAGGCCAAGGCTGCCCAGAACATGCCACCGACGACGCCACCACTCGGCCCTCCTGCTGCCTCACTGCTATCGACATTGCCCAGCTCCCTGAAAAGGGATGGGGAATTTGAGACGATCACCGGGTGGGGAATTTCACGCGATCACTGACA
>JBBRLS010000116.1:0-3085 GCA_038231215.1 Burkholderiales bacterium
ACGACGCCCATCATGCTTTTCAGCAACGTCGTCTTGCCGACGCCGTTGCGGCCGAGGATCACCGTCACCTCGCCCGGGCGCGCCTCGAGCGAGACGTTGCGCAGGATGTGCGAGCCGCCGTAGTACTGGTTCAGGCCCTCAGCGCGCAGAGAGACGGGCCGGGCGCCGGGCCGTCCCAAGCCCGGCCGCACCCCCTCGGGGGGCAGCGCCGCGGCGTCAGCCGCAAGCGTGGGGGCACTATCTCCCAAGATAGACCTCGACCACCTTCTCGTTCTTCTGCACGTCGGCCAGCGAGCCCTCGGCGAGCACGCTGCCCTCGTGCAGTACGGTCACCTTCTTGGCCGGGTTGCCGTGGGTGAGCGCGTGGATGAACTTCATGTCGTGCTCGACGATGACGAGCGAATGGCTGCCCTCCAGGGTGAGGAAGAGCTCGGCCGTGCGCTCGGTCTCCTCGTCGGTCATGCCGGCCACCGGCTCGTCGAGGAGGAGCAGCTTGGGACTCTGGATCAGCAGCATGCCGATCTCGAGCCACTGCTTCTGGCCGTGCGAGAGGGCGCCGGCGTTGCGCTGGGCGGCATCCTTGAGATGGATCAGGGCCAGCGTCTCGCCGATGCGGTCGAGCTGGGCGCCGGATAGGCGAAAGAACAGCGAGGCGCGCACGCCGCGATCGGCCTTCAGGGCCAGCTCGAGGTTCTCGAACACCGAGAGGTGCTCGAACACCGTGGGCTTCTGGAACTTGCGGCCGATGCCGATCGAGGCGATCTCGTTCTCGCGCATGCGCAGCAGGTCGATCGTCGAGCCGAAGAAACAGCGGCCGGCATCGGGCCGCGTCTTGCCGGTGATGACGTCCATCATCGTCGTCTTGCCTGCCCCGTTCGGGCCGATGATGCAACGCATCTCGCCGGCACTGATGCTCATCGAGAGCGCGTTCAATGCCTTGAAGCCGTCGAAGCTGACGGTGATGTCGTCGAGATAGAGGATGGCGCCGTGCGCGATGTCGAGCTGGCCCGGCTGGACGATGCGCGAATAGCTGGCGACGCGCCCGCCCGAAGTGCTTCCCTCGGCGGCCTGGGCGCGCTTCTCGGCGTGGCGCAGCGCATTCGCGCCGGCGCGCATCAGGTCCGGTGTCATGGCGAAACCCCTTCTTCGCGCCGCGCGCCCCGGCGCATCAGGGCGAGGACCTTCGGGTGCCTGAACAGGCCGACGATGCCGCCCGGCAGGAACAGCGTGACGGCGATGAACATGGCGCCGAGCACGTAGAGCCAGTACTCCGGCAGGTACTGCGTGAAGACGCTCTTCGCGCCGTTGACGAAGAAGGCGCCGATGATCGGACCGATCAGCGTCGCGCGGCCGCCCACCGCCGCCCAGATCGCGATCTCGATCGAGGCCGCCGGCGTCATCTCGCTCGGGTTGATGATGCCGATCTGCGGCACATAGAGCGCGCCGGCGATGCCGCACATCACGGCCGAGAGCGTCCAGATGGCGAGCTTGTAGCGCAGCGGGTCGTAGCCGGTGAACATGACGCGGCTCTCGGCGTCGCGGATCGCCTGCAGGACGCGGCCGAACTTGCTGCCGACGATGGCGCGGGCCATCAGGAAGAAGACAATCAAGGTGCAGCCGGTGATGACGAACAGAGTCATGCGCATCGACGGCGTGGCGATCGGGATGCCGAGGATGCGCTTGAAGTCGGTGAAGCCGTTGTTGCCGCCGAAGCCGGTCTCGTTGCGAAAGAAAAGCAGCATCGCCGCGAAGGTCATCGCCTGCGTGATGATCGAAAAGTACACGCCCTTGATGCGCGAGCGAAAGGCGAAGAAACCGAACACGAAGGCGAGCACGCCGGGCGCCAGGATGACCAGCGCCATCTGCGCGATGAAGGAGTCCGAGAGCGCCCAGTGCCAGGGAAATTGCTTCCAGTTCAGGAACACCATGAAGTCGGGCATGGGCATGCGGTACTGGCCGTCGCTGCCGATCTGGCGCATCAGGTACATGCCCATGGCGTAGCCGCCGAGCGCGAAGAAGACGCCGTGGCCGAGCGAGAGGATGCCGGTGTAGCCCCAGATCAGGTCCATCGCCAGCGCCGCCATCGCGTAGCACATGATCTTGGCGAAGAGCTGCACCGCGTAGTCGCTGAGGTGAAAGACGCTGTCGGCGGGGACGAGCAGGTTGGCGATCGGCACGAGGACAGCGACGACGGCGAAGGCGATGACGACGCCCGTCCAGCGGCGCAGGAAGCCCGAGCTCGCGGGTCGACCCTCACCCCTGCCCTCTCCCGCGCGCGGGAGAGGGAGTTTCTTTTCTCCCTCTCCCCCCGCGGGGGAGAGGGCCGGGGTGAGGGGGTCGCCCGCGATCGCGCTCATGCTTCGGCGCTCCGCCCCTTCATCGCGAACAGGCCCGAGGGCTTCCTCTGGATGAAGATGACGATGAAGACAAGCACCATGATCTTGGCGAGCACCGCGCCGGCCATGCCTTCGAGAAACTTGTTGAGCACGCCGAGGCCGAGCGCCGCGACTACCGTGCCGGCGAGCTGGCCGACGCCACCGACGACGACGACGAGGAACGAGTCGACGATGTAGCTCTGGCCGAGGTCGGGGCCGACGTTGCCGATCTGCGAAAGCGCGCAACCGGCCAGGCCGGCGATGCCGGCGCCGAACGAGAAGGCGACCATGTCGACCCGGGCCGTGTCGACGCCGACGCAGGACGCCATGCGCCGGTTCTGCGTCACGCCGCGAACGAACAGCCCGAGCCGCGTCTTCGCGATCAGGAGCCCGACGCCGCCGAGCACGAGCATGGCGAATACGATGATGGCGATCCGGTTGTAAGGCAGCACGAGGTTGCTCATCGCCTGCACCCCGCCCGAGAGCCACGACGGGTTTTCGACCGGCACGTTCTGCGCACCGAACAGCGATCGCACGGCCTGCTGCAGCACCAGGCTGATGCCCCAGGTGGCGAGCAAGGTCTCGAGCGGACGGCCGTAGAGAAAGCGAATCACGCCGCGCTCGAGCACGGCGCCGACGAGCGCGGCGACGAGGAAAGATGCCGGGATCGCCGCCAGGACGTACGCGTCGAAGAGGCCCGGCAGCCAGGC
>JBBRLS010000117.1:0-3074 GCA_038231215.1 Burkholderiales bacterium
AACCTGCTCCGCAAGGTCGCCCCCGACGGCACCGTGACGACGCTGGCCGTACTGCCCGCGCCGATCTGCAACGCTACCTTCGTCCCAGGGGTGCAGCCAATCGTGTGTCCCGCACGGAACGCGCTCGGCATCGCCGTCGACGCCGCGGGCTTCGTCTACGTGGCCTTGTCCGGCGACAACATCATCCTCAAGGTGACGCCCGGCGGCAGCGTGACGACGTTCATCGGAGCGAACCTGTCCAACGTCTTCGACGGCCCCAGCGACCAGGCAAGGTTTCTCTCGCTCCGCGGCATTGCCATCGACGGCGCAGGCAACCTCTACGCCGCCGATGCTTTCGCGGTCCGAAAGATCACGCCTCTCGGCGATGTCAGCACGATCGCCGGCTCCGTCAGCGCCATCGGCAGCCTCGACGGCACGGGCAGCGCGGCCACGTTCGCGTCGGTACGCAACGTCGCCGTCGATGCGCTCGGCAACGTCTACGTCACCGACACCAACAACCAGACGGTGCGGCGGATCAGCCCGTCCGGAATGGTCAACGTGGTCGTCGGCTTCACCGGCCAGGACGGCGTGCGGCTGGGTGCCTACCCCGGCCTGTCCTTTCCTCAGGGCATCGCCGTGGTCGGCCCGAATCGCCTGGCCATCACCTCCGCCAACGCGGTGCTGATCGCCGACCTGCCGTGAGCCGAGGCTGCCTGCAAGTTCCCGCGAGCACGCGCGCGGGTGGGCGAGAATGATCCGACTCGGGCTCCTCTGGGAGGGGGACGTGCCCACGTCCGGTGACACGACAGGCCAAACGGCCACCGCCTCGCTCGTCCTGCACGGCACGGCACGCTGCGAGCTCGGCGGCGGCCGCGCCGTGCATCTCGAAGCCAAGGACGCGCTGCTGCTCGCCTGGCTCGCGCTCGAAGGGGCGACGCCGCGCGCCCGGCTCGCCGCGCTGCTCTGGCCCGAAGCCGACACAGGCCATGCACGCGGCTCCTTGCGCCAACGCCTGGCGCGCCTGAAGCGCAGCCTGGGCTTCGACGCCGTCGGCACCGGCGAGGTCGCCGCCTTGCAAGGACTGGTCGTCGCCGACGCGGCCGACGATGCGACGCAGTTGCTCGCCGGTGTCGAGCCCGATGCCGATTCGGACATCGGCGCCTGGCTGGCCGGGCGCCGCGATGCCAGCCGAAGCGCGCGTGTCGAGTCGCTGGCTGCGCTGGCTTCGCAAGCCGAAGCGGCGGGCGAGCTGGCCGCGGCGCTGCGCCATGCGCAGGCGCTGATCGAGCTCGACCCCAGCTCCGAGCACGCGCACCGGCGCGTCATGCGCCTGCACTACGTGCGCGGCGACAGCGGCGCGGCGCTGGCCGCCTTCGAGCGCTGCAAGGAAGCGCTGGCGCGAGCGCTGGGAGCGGCGCCATCGGCGGAAACGGTGCAGCTGGCAAAGCAGATCGGCGGCGCCGGGCCGGTTCGCGCGCTGGCCGTCACGGCGCGTGCGCCGGTGCCGGTGACCTTGTTGCGCACGCCGCGCCTGATCGGCCGCGATCAGGACTGGAACGCCCTGGCCACGGCCTGGGACGAAAACGCGGCGGCGCTCGTCGTCGGCGATCCGGGCATGGGCAAGACGAGACTGATCGGTGACTTCGCCCGCTCGCGCAGCGGCGTGCTGATGATCGACGCCAGGCCCGGCGATGCGCGTGTGCCCTATGCGCTGCTGTCGCGCCTGCTGCGGCCGGTGCTGACGATGCTGGCCGAGCCGTTGCCGCGCGGCGTCATCGACGAGCTGGCCCGGCTGCTGCCCGAGCTCGGCCACGCCAAGGCGGTCGTCGGCAGCGCCGACCGGGCGCGCTTCCTCAATGCCGTCGATGCGACGCTCGAAGCGGCGGTCGGCCAGGGCCTGCTCGGCCTGGTCGTCGACGACCTGCAGTTCGCCGACACGGCCAGCGTCGAGGTGCTGCAAAGGCTGATCGCCGCGAACCTCGGCCTGCGCTGCATCGTCGCCTACCGGCCGGTGGAGTTGGCCGCGGAAGCGCAGGCGCTGTGCGACGAGTTGCTGCAGGCCAGCTCGGCACGAACGCGCACGCTCGAGCCTCTGAGCGCTGCACAGATCGCCGAGCTGATCGACTCGCTGGACGTGCCCGGGCTCGACGGCGCGAAGCTCGCTCCGGCGCTGGCGCGGCACACCGGCGGCAATCCGCTGTTCCTGCTCGAGACGCTGAAGGCGATGCTGACGAACGGCGGCGCGGCATCGAACATAACGAAGCGCAGCGCGCTCGCCTTGCCGGCGGCGGCCAACGTCACCAGTCTGATCGAGCGGCGCATCGGCCGCCTCTCGAGCGACGCCATCCGCATCGCCCGCTGCGCCGCGGTCGCCGGGCAGGACTTCTCGTCCGAGCTGGCGGTGCAGGTGCTCGGCGTCAAGCTGATGGACCTGATCGATGGCTGGTCCGAGCTCGAAGCAGCGCAGGTGCTGCGCGACGGCGCCTTCGTGCACGACCTCATCCACGACGCTGCGCTGGCGTCGGTGCCGGCGCCGATCGCGGTCCAGCTGCACACCGAGATCGCGGCCTTTCTCGAGGGGAGGGAGGCCGATCCGGCGCGCGTCGCCACGCACTGGCTCGAAGGTGCGCGCCCGGACAAGGCCCTGCCGCACATGAAGCGCGCGGCCGAGGCGGCGCGGCGCGCAATGATGATCAACCAGGCCGTGCATTGGTACGGCAACGCCATCGACATCCTCGAGCAGGCCGGCGATGCCGACGCCGCCTTCGAGTTGTGCCTCGAGCTCGCCAACATGGCCGACGAGCTCACCGACGTCGCATTGCACGGCCAGACCGTGCCTCGCCTCGAAGGCCTGGCGCGTACGCCGGTGCAGCAGGCGCGCGCCGCGGTCATGCGCTGCGTCTACATCGGGCGCGAAGGCCGCCAGGCAGACTGCCTCGCCCACGCGCGCCGCTCGATCAAGCTGATCGAGCGGGAACAGGAGCCCGAGCTCTACGCCATGCTCGAGCACGAGATCATCGGCTCACTTCTCTGGCTCGAAAACTCGACCGAGGCCAACGCCTTGCTCGACGCGGCGATGCCGCACTACGAGCGCC
>JBBRLS010000118.1:0-3038 GCA_038231215.1 Burkholderiales bacterium
GGCAAGGCGTTCGGCAAGATCGGCGGCGGGGCTCGACATGGGGCGCTTCCATGAAAAGGGGCCCGCTGTTTCCAGCGGACCCCAGTTGGCGCTGAGCTATTCGGCGGCGAGGGCGTGCGCGGGGAAGTGCACGTCGTCAGTCTCGCCCTCGGCGTCGCCGGCGTCGATGGCCGGTTCGCCGTCGATTGCCGCCGATTCTTCGCCCGGCTCGTCCGCAGTGGTGTCGATCGTCTCGATGGAATCCGCCTCGTCGATCATCACCTCACCCTCGACCGGAACGAACGACCGGGCCGGCGTCCGCAGCGGCTCGGGCAGCCAGCCGGTGCCAGCGAGCTGCACCTCGGCGGCGGCGGCCATGTCGGGCTTCTTCATTCCCGTCAGCCGGTCGGCCGCCGTGTCGCCGCGCGCCTCGCGAACCGCCTCGACGATCCGCGCCTTGGTCACCCGGCCGATAAAATTCTCAGCCGTCGGCGTCCACGCCTGTGCCATGTCGAGATCGACCGCTGCCGCCAGCCGGTCGGCATGCGCGAGCGCGCGGGGCCGCCGGTTGTACGCCTCGTGCACCCCATTGACCCCGTGGGCGATGCAGTGCGCGAACAGGTTCGAACGGTCATCGTCACCGAAGCCGACCAGCGCATCCCACAGGTCGCCGGGTTCACGCGGCAGCCGCTCGGCATAGTCGCGGTGCCGGGCGTCAATCGTGATTGCGGCTGCCGAGTCGTTGAGGCCGGGGACGCCCGACCCAAACGACACGCTCTTGATGTCGAGCTCGACGCAGCTGTCCTGTGCAGAATGATAAAACAGCTTGAGGCAGAGCGCGTGGAGCGCGGCGGTGAACGCGACCTCCGGCGACCGCCCGACCGCCTCGCGCAATGCCACCGTCCGGCACGCGGTCAGTTCGGTCAGCAACCGGTCGGGAAGCGGCTTGAGGTCTTCGTCCTCCTCGGGTTCGGTCCCGCCCGCGCCGACACCTGTGCTGGCTGCATCGATACCGTCGTGCTCGCCGTCACCGATCTGCCTCGGGGCACCGTCGCTGCCATCCCCCGCATCTTCGCCGAGCAGCGTCGCGACCGGCACCTCATCCTCGGGCCGAACATAGCCGCGCTCGATCCGCAGCTTGCCGCTGCCGTCGATGCTGACGAACGCCCCGGCAATGGCAAGATCCTCGGGCGGGTAGACTGCTGGACGGTTGTCATAGGCTTCAAGCGCGGTCTCGATCTCGCCGAGCCGCGCATCGACCTCGTCGGGCAGATCGGCACCGCCCGCATTGGCGGCTTCGATCTCGGCATACTCGGTGACGAACGCTTCACGCGCTGCCTCCTCGTCGGTTGTCAGTTCGTGGCGTTCGCCGACCAGACCGCGCAGGCCGTAGGTATGGCCGTAGGCGAAGTCCGGCGCCGCATCGACCCAGCGCCAGCCTTCCGCCCGGACGGTCTCCGCTTTCTCGCGCAGCCGTTCGGCGACGAGCAGGTCGAGCAGGCCGGGGTCCTGCAGCCAGCCGCCGTCATCGGCCTGGAACAGGTCGCGGAGGATTGTGCCGCCGGCCTCCTCATACGCCGCGAGCCCGACGAACGCCGCGCGCTTGTCGCTGGCGCGAACCGCGCCCTCGGTCAGCATGCGGCGGATCGCGTACGGCTCGCGCGAGTAGGAGCGCTGGATCGCTTCCCACACTGCGTCCTGCCGCTCGTGATCGCCATGAACCGTGAACGCCATCAGCTGTTCGAGCGTCATGTCGTCCTCAGCATAGACGTCGAGCAGCGCCGGCGACACGCTGGCGAGCCGCAGCCGCTGCTTGACCACGGCGGGGGTGACGAAGAACGCGGCCGCGATCTCCTCCTCGCCCATGCCGCGTTCGCGCATCGCGAGGAACGCCCGGAACTGGTCGAGCGGATGCAGCGGTGCCCGCTGGACGTTCTCGGCGAGGCTGTCCTCCTCGGCGAGACCGGCCTCGCGGATGACGCACGGGATCGGCGCGGTGCGGGCCAAGCGCTTTTGCTTGACCAGCAGTTCGAGCGCACGGAACCGGCGGCCGCCCGCGGGGACCTCGTAGATGCCGGTCTCGGCACCATCGTCGCCGACGACGGCGCGCACGGTCAGGCTCTGCAGCAGCGTGCGCCGGGCGATGTCCTCGGCGAGCTGCTCGATGCCGACGCCGGCCTTGACGTGGCGGACGTTCGACTGGGCGAGCACCAGTTTGTCGAAGGGAATGTCGCGCGAGGTGCTGAGCGCGATCTTCTGCACGGACTTGGTCACGGGGCTTCTCCATGACGGGCCGGCCGAAAGCCTCTCTCTCGACCCTGAACCCGTCACGAAAACTCCAGCCCACCTCTTCCTCTAGGAAGCGGTAGGCCGGAAAACGGTACGCCGGAGGCGTACAACCGGACATCCGCGAAGCCGCCGAAGCGGCATTGCGGATCGGCGCTACCCTGCGCTCGCCATCAGCTTGGCGGCGCGTGCCTCGAGTTCGAGACGGGCATCCTGGTGCGGACGATCACGCGCGACGGCGGTGATGCCCTGGACGAAGTCGTAGATGCTCTCGGGTGGCCGGCCTTCCTCGCCGAGCACGGTGGCGATGATCGTCGTAGTCTCGGCCTTGGAGAACCCGCGCTTGCGCAGGAAGGTCTCGCGGTCCTCGTCAGTGCGCGCGACGATGCGTTCGCGTGCCGCCCGGATGCCGCTGATGAAGGCGCCCGCCGAGCTGTCGGCGAAGCGTTCGAGCGCGGGCGCAGCCTGGTGGGCGAAGCGGTGCGCCGCGAATTTGCTGTGGCGGATCGACACCTCCTCGAAGCCCTCGGCACCCCAGATGTTGCGGTTCATGCAAACGGCTCGCAGGAAGAACGACGCCATGCCGAGGGTCTTCGAGCCGACCTCCGAGTTCCAACAATAGAAGCCGCGGAAGTAGAGATCGGGATCGCCGTTTGGCAGCCGCCCCGCCTCGATCGGATGGGTGTCGTCGACAAGGAAGAGGAACACGTCACGGTCGCTCGCATAGAGCGTCGTCGTGTCCTTGGTCACCTCGACGAACGGGTTATGGGTCA
>JBBRLS010000119.1:0-2990 GCA_038231215.1 Burkholderiales bacterium
CGCTCGCCGTTCGGCCAGCGCGCGACGATGCGACGGGTCGCCTCGAGCCCGTCCATCTCGGGCATCTGCACGTCCATCAGCACGACGTCGTAGCGCTGCCGCTCGACGCTCTCGATCGCCTCGATGCCGTTGCTCGCCAGGTCGGCGCGGTAGCCCATCTGCTGCAGCAGCCGCATCGCCAGCTTCTGGTTCACGACGTTGTCCTCGGCGAGGAGGATTCGCAGCGGATGGCGCCCGGCCGTGCCGGCATCGATGCCCGATCTCGACGCCCCCGCGAGCGCCTCGGCGGCCACGGCCGCCGGTGCGCGGATGCTGAAGCAGAAGGAGCTGCCGCGGCCGAGGCCCTCGCTCGTGGCGCTCATGGCGCCGCCCATCAATTCGGCCAGCTTCCTGCTGATGGCCAGACCCAGGCCGGTGCCGCCGTACTGACGCGCGGTGCCGGCTTCGGCCTGGCTGTAGTCGCGAAACAGCCGGGCCAGGCCGGCCTCGCTCAGGCCGATGCCGCTGTCGCGCACGCTGAAGTTCAACTGGTCGTCGCTGCCGCGTTGCACCGAGAGCGCGACCTCGCCTTGCTTCGTGAACTTGACGGCGTTGGCCAGCAGGTTCAGCAGCACCTGGCGCAGGCGCGTCACGTCGCCGACGACCGAAGCGGGCACGTCGGCGTCGATCGTGCAGTCGAGCCGCAGGCCCTTCTCGATGGCCCGGTTGCGAACCAGGTCGAGCGCCGAATCGATGCACGATCGAAGCGCGAAGGGCCGCGACTCCACGTCCATGCGCCCGGCCTCGATCTTCGAGAAATCGAGGATGTCGTTGACGATCGCCAGCAGCGCCTCACCGCTGTCGCGAATCGTCGTCGCGAGCTCGCGCTGGTCATTGCTCAGCGGCGTGTCGAGCAACACCCCGCTCATGCCGATGACGCCGTTCATCGGCGTGCGGATCTCGTGGCTCATCGTCGCCAGGAAGGCGCTCTTCGCTTCATTGGCCGCCTCGGCCAGCTCGCGCGCGCGCAGCTCGGCGGCGGCCTTGTCCTCGAGCAGTTGCTGGTGCACACGCTGTGCCTCGGCCTGCAGGTCCTGCTCCAGTTGCAACGCGGTGCGGGCGATGGTGCGCACCTCGTCGGGCCGGTACTGGTGCGCGTCGGGCCGTTCGCCGAGCAGCAGAAAACCGGTGAGGCGACCGCGGTGCATCGCCGGGGCGAGCAGCGCGTTCTCGCCGGCCGGGCCTTGCAGCGCTTGCGGCACGCTGCCGCCGAGCAGCCGCTCGGCGTCGGCAGCGTCAGGGACGTAGCGCGCCGGCGTGTCGGCCAGGCTGCCGGCGACGCGCACGCACACGCCGTCAAGACACTGGTAGACGGCGCTCGCCGCACCGCCGGTATAGGCGCCCAGCGCGTCGAGATAGTGGGCGAGCACGGCGTCGCGACCCTGCACTTCGGCGGCCCGCTCGATCGCCTGGCGCAGCGCCGCGTCGGTGGCTCGCCAGCGCGGATAGAGCAGGCCCTGCACGACGCGCTCGGCGAGCATCCGGGCGATCGGGTAGAGCGCCAGCAGGACGGCCGCGATCGCGAGATCGAGCAGCACGCTGTTCGCGCGGCGGCCGAGGTCGAGCCACGGTGCCGCCAGCGCATGCAGGGCGAAGGCGACGAACAGCAGCAGCAGGCCGAGCAGCGCGTACACGCTCAGGCGGTTCAAGGCGAAGCCGACGTCGAACAGGCGGCGGCGCAGCAGCGCGTAGCTGAAGCCGACGGTGGCCATCGACATGACGCCGGTCTGCACGACGGCCAGCGTGACGGGATCGATGCGCAGGTCGACAAAGCTGAAGACGCTGGTCGCGTACACGACGCCGAGGCTCAGGCTGATCCAGGCCATCCGCTGCCGCGTCACGCCGGCGCTCGATCGCCACGAGAGGCCGAGTGCGGCGAGCGACGCGACGACCGACACGACCGCCATGCAGCGCAGCCACAGGACGACGTCGATCGGTTCGCGAATCGCCCAAGGCAGCCATCCCAGGACGCTGAGCGGAAAGACGATCGCGTAAGCGACGAAGACGACCGTGTAAGCGAAGAACATCGCGCGCACCCAGGCCAGGCGCCAGTGCGGGCGCTCTGGCGGGTAGACCAGGCAGAACCAGGCGAAGCCGGCGAAGGTCACGAGCGGGTAGAAGCCACGCACGAACGGCATGGCGTAGTCGCCGAACACGCCGCGCGGCAGAAACTGCTCGATGCCGATGAGGCTGGCGGTCACCATCACGATGGCGAGCCTGCGCAGCGGCCCGGGGCCGGGCAGACGCCACGCGAACAAGGTGCCCATCAGCAACCACAGCCAGGCATTGACCAAACCGAGCAAGGTCTGCGCGGCGACGGCGACCGGACGGGCCTCCACGTCGGGGGCGGGCATGGGCTGCAACTGCAGATGCCGCGCTTCGTTGCCATCGAACAGCGTCAGGCCGATCGTTTCGTCGACGCCCGGGCTGCGCCAACGGTCGCTCTGATGGTCGAAGGCGACGCGATCGCCGACCTTTCCGCCGGCCAGAGCGAGAGGCGATTGCGCGAGCATCGTCTCGACCGTGCGACGATGTTCGCCATCGAGCGGGCCCGAAGTGAAACCCAGGGTCCCGGCTACGCCCGGCACGATACTGCGGTCGACGTGCGCGCCCGCCCAGACAAGCAAGGACGCGCAAGCGACAGCGAACGGAATCATCAGGGCGCGCCATCGGCCCGGCGTGAGCCACGACGCCTCGGTCGACACCTGGACAGCCGTCACGATGCGACACCCCGATGCGCCGGCGTACCGATGAGCGCGTCGACGAGCTGGTCGACGCGGATCGGCTTGGTGATGTAGTCGTCCATGCCCGCCGCCAGGCATGCCTCTCGGTCGCCCTGCATCGCGTTGGCGGTCATGGCGACGATGCGCGGGCGCTCGCCGTTCGGCCAGCGCGCGACGATGCGACGGGTCGCCTCGAGCCCGTCCATCTCGGGCATCTGCACGTCCATC
>JBBRLS010000120.1:0-2914 GCA_038231215.1 Burkholderiales bacterium
ACCCAACCTCTGACCACCGCAGCAGCGAACTCGAACCCTGGATGTATCACTACAACTTCCAGCGACCTCACTCCGCCGTCTCACATCGCCCTCCCATCACCCGCTTGGGCTTCGAAGGGAACAACGTGCTGAGAAACTACACCTAGCCGACGCGCTCGGCGTCGTAGCCCTCGGCGCGCATCGCCGCGAGGATCTTCTCGATGTGGGCGGCACCGCGCGTCTGCACCACGACCTCGATCTGCACCCGTTCGACCGAGAGCGAGGTGAAGGCGCGCTGGTGCTGCACTTCGTCGATGTTGGCGCCAAGGCGAGCGAGCAGCGCGGCGACGTCGGCGAGGGCGCCGGGTACGTCGCGCACGTCGACGCGCAGGCGCGCCAGGCGGCCCGACTTGACCATGCCGCGCTCGATGATCTCGGCGAGTACGAGCGGCTCGATGTTGCCGCCACAGAGCACCAGCCCCACCTTGCGACCGGCGAAGCGCGCCTTGTCCTTGAGGACTGCGGCAAGGCCGACCGCGCCCGCGCCTTCGACCACCGTCTTCTCGATCTCGAGCAGCATGAGGATGGCCTGCTCGATGTCGTCTTCGGAAACGAGCACGACGTCGTCGACGAGGTCGCGGATCACCGGCAAGGTCAGAGCGCCCGGCGACTTGACGCCGATGCCGTCGGCGATCGTCGCCTGGCGGCTTTCGCGGTTTTCGCCGTGCTTGGAATTCCAGGCCGCCGGGAAGCGCTCGGTCTGCACGCCGACGATGCTCATGCCCGGCTTCACGGCCTTGGCGGCCGTGGCGATGCCGGCGATCAGGCCGCCGCCGCCGATGGCGATGACGAGCGTGTCGATGTCAGGCTGCTGGGCCAGCATCTCGAGGCTGATCGTGCCCTGGCCGGCGATGACGGCGGCGTCGTCGTAGGGATGCACGACGGTAAGTCCGCGCTCTGCCGCGAGCTTCAGGCCGATCGCACGTGCGTCATCGAAGGTGTCGCCTTCGAGCACCACCTCGGCACCGAAGCCGCGCGTGTTTTCGACCTTCACCGACGAGGCGAAGCGCGGCATGACGATGGTCGCCGCCACGCCCATGCGCTGCGCGTGATAGGCCACCGCCTGTGCGTGGTTGCCAGCCGAGACCGCGAGCACGCCCTTGGCCCGCTCCTCGGCGGTGAGCTGGGCCATCTTGTTGAGCGCGCCGCGCTCCTTGAACGAGGCGGTGAACTGCAGGTTCTCGAATTTCAGGAAGACCTCGCAGCCGCAGATCGCCGAGAGCGTGCGCGAAGCCAGGCACGGCGTGAGGCTGACCTCGCCGGCGATGCGTTCGGCCGCAGCGCGGATGTCTGCGATCGATACCGCTGGAGCGCTCATCCGACGCGCACGACCTTCAGCATGTTGGTGCCGCCCGGGTGGCCCATCGGCTCGCCGCAGGTGATGCCGTAGGTGTCGCCCGGCTTCAGCACGCCCGACGCGACGAGCAGCTCTTCGGCGTGGCGCAGCGCCTCGTCGCGATCGGCGAAGCTCGGCATGAGCAACGGCGAGACGTTGCGGTACATCGCCATGCGGCGCTGGCTGCGCACCTGCGAGGTGATGCCGAAGATCGGCACGTGGATCTTGTGCCGGCTCATCCACAAGGCCGTCGAGCCCGACTCGGTGAGCGCGAGGATCGCCTTGCAGCCGAGGTGATAGGCGGTGAAGAGCGCCGCCATGGCGATCGACTGGTCGATGCGGCCGAAGGTCTTGTTGGTGAAGCCGGCGTCGAGCGCAATCTCCTCCGAACGCTCGGACTCGACGCAGATCGAGGCCATCATCTCGACCGTCTCGACCGGGTACTTGCCGGCGGCGGTCTCGGCCGAGAGCATCACCGCGTCGGTGCCGTCGAGCACGGCATTGGCGACGTCGCTCACCTCGGCGCGCGTCGGCACCGGGTTGACGATCATCGACTCCATCATCTGCGTCGCGGTGATGGTGATGCGGTCCATCTCGCGTGCCATCTTGATCATGCGCTTCTGCAGCGCCGGCACCGCGGCGTTGCCGACCTCGACGGCGAGGTCGCCGCGCGCCACCATGATCCCGTCGGATGCCCTGAGGATCGCCTCGAGCTGCGGGATCGCCTCGCTGCGCTCGATCTTGGCGATGAGCTGCGGCTCGTGCCGCCACTGCTCGCCGGCCACATTGGCGAGCTGGCGCGCCATCTCCATGTCGGTGGCGTTCTTCGGAAAGCTCACGGCCAGGTACTCGCACTGAAAGCTCATCGCCGTCTTGATGTCCTCCATGTCCTTGGCGGTCAGCGCCGGGGCGGTCAGGCCGCCGCCGGCCTTGTTGATGCCCTTGTTGTTGGACAGCTCGCCGCCGATCACGACAGTGGTGTGCACCTCCTCGCCGCGCACCGCGTCGACCGTCAGGCGAAGCAGGCCGTCGTTGAGGAGCAGCGTGTCGCCCGCCTTCACGTCGCGCGGCAGCTCCTTGTAGTCGAGGCCGACACGCGCGCTGCTGCCGAGCCCGGTCCAGGCGGCGTCGAGCACGAGCTTGCCGCCGGCCTCGAGCATCGTCTTGCCGCCCTCGATCTTGCCGACGCGGATCTTCGGGCCCTGCAGGTCGGCCATGATGGCGACCTCCTTGCCGACCTTCTTCGACACCTCGCGGATCAGCGCGGCGCGGTCGATGTGGTCTTGCGCCGTGCCGTGCGAGAAGTTGAGCCGCATCACGTCGACGCCGGCGCGCATCATCCGCTCGAGCACCTCGGCCGAACTCGACGCCGGCCCGAGGGTGGCGACGATCTTGGTAGCGCGCGGCGTGGTCGTGTCCATCAGCTTCCTTTTGATTCCGCTGCGCGACGTTCGAGGATTTCAATCGCCGGCAGGGTCTTGCCTTCGAGCACTTCGAGAAAAGCACCGCCGCCCGTCGAGATATAGCCGATCTCTTTCT
>JBBRLS010000121.1:0-2911 GCA_038231215.1 Burkholderiales bacterium
ACCAGGGCGCTGCCAGGTTGCCGTTGTTGTGACCGGTGAAGCGCGCCCCCATGTCGAGCAGCAAAGCTTTCGCTTTGGTGGATAGCGCGCAGAAGTTCGGGCTGTTCAGCACAACCGTCGGCACCTGCATGAATGTGCCCGGGCCGTTGTCCAATTCAGCCAGCAGCGCGTCGACGTGCCCATCGCGCGCGGCCGCGAGCAGCCGGCGCAGCTCGGACGGCATCAGCGTCACGACCTGGCCGCGCTTGAACTGCGCCTCGACGTCGACGACGACGGCCGCAATGGTGCGCGGCGGAGCTGGCTTGTACTGGACGAGACCTTCGGACACGTCAGGCCGCCGTCCGCACCGCAAGCGAATCCTCGCTGTAGACCCGCACGCCGGGGATCCGCGCCTGCGCCTTGAGCGACTTCGCAGCTTGGCCGAGCGACTTCGGATCCGCAGCGAGGTAGGCCAGAAACGTCGGATCGCCGTCGCGGAACTTGTCGGCGGCGTGGCAGACGAGATCCGCGAGGCACGTCACCTCGTGCTTCCAGTTCTGGCGAGTCGACACGCCCGCGGCCGCAGGCATCACGACGGCCGGAACGAACACCGGCGCGACGTCTGCGATCTCAATCGCGGCAGCCGCGCTCTCGGCGACCTCAGCAGCGGCAGCGATGTTCTGCTGCGCCTCGCGCAAGGCTGCATCGTTCGCTTCCTCGATCGCGCGTGCTGCGGCCTCGTCGCCGGCGCGGCGTGCTTCCTCGGCTTCGGCCTGCGCCTGGCGTTCGGCGGCTGCGGCTTCCTCGCGGATCCGGCGCTGTTCGGCCTCGGCCTCGCGCTGAATGCGTGCCTGTTCCTCGCGCTCTTCGCGCGCGCGCTGCTCGGCCTCGCGGCGCAGCTGGTCGGCTTTGGCGCGCTCGGCGCTCTGGAAGGTCACCATGCGACTCTTCAGCAGCTGCTCTGCCTGCTTCAGGAAGTCGAGCGGCGCCTTGAAGAACGCATCAATCCGGCGACCGCCCTCGAGGAACGGCTCCTTGATGTGCACACGCTGCGCCTCGATCTCGCGCGCGCGCTTTGCGATTGTCTGCAGTTCGACGCCGGCCGCCTGGTACATCTCGGTCGAGTCGATCTCGTAGGACTGCGCCAGCGTCAGCATGCCCTGTGCGGCGCGCTCGGCTTGGGTGGCTTCGGTGGGCTTGGTGATGTCGAGCGGGTTCATGCGGCATTGCTCCATTGGTGAAGTGTGAGAGCGGAAAGAAACACGCGCGCGTCGTCGCGGCCGCGCAGCGGCACGAGCTGCCACCGCTCCGGGGTCAGGTGCAGCGCGTAGCGATCGAGCGGCGCACCGATCGGCACGCCGTTCGGGTGACTCTCGGCGAGCGCGATCGCGTAGCCGGCGGTCTGCGGACCGGCGGAGCGCGGCACGCTGGCGCAGCGCTTCGCATCGATCACGGCGTGTCGACCATGCAAAACCCCGAACAGGTCGAGCTTTCCCGCGAATCCGAACTTCCGGCTGTGCACGATCGCCTCGCTCAACAAGGGCACGAACCCCGACCGCGCGACGAACTGCCGCCATTGCGCCAGGTACGGCAGAAGCGCGGGATCGAGCGCGTCCTCATCGAGGTCCTTGCGGATGTCGAGCTCGATCACGGAGTGCACCGCCGAGCCGAGTTGCGCCGCGCGCGCCATCACGTCGGCGCGAACCATGCGGTATTCGCGCATCGTCACGTCGGCGAGGATCTGCGTCACCGAAGGGACGCGCACGCCGTCGAGGCTGTACGTGTGCCCTTCGGCTTCGAAGAGGATGGCGGGCGCGTCGAGCATTACTGCTGCTCGGCCAGCTTCGTCAGGTCGGCGAGCACCTCATTGATGTTCGACGCGTCGACTCGCGGGAACCGCTCGAGCAGTTCCTCTTCGTTCAAGCCCGCTGAACTTGCCTTCGCGAGCAGGACTTTCTTCATGCTGCCGGCGACGTGAATGCCGGGTTCGCCTGCGAGCTGCTCGGCAACGGCCGCCGGAGTCTCACCGCCGGACTGAGGCTCGTGCTCGATCGGTGCGCGCGCCGCTGCAGACTTTGCGACGGGCATCTGCACGCCGGCGGATACGGTGCCGGCTGGCGTCACGTCGACGAGATCCTTGCCTTCCATTTCCTCGGCGGTCGGCTGCGAGCCAACGGCCTCCGGGAAGGCTTTGCGCAGCGCCTGCGCCTCGGCGCACTTTGCGAGCTGCGCGAACGGTCGCTTCTCCCACATTGCGTTCGGCGCGCCGTCGTCGCCCTTTTCGGCGTAGTTCTCCTTCCAGTACTCGACGGCGGTGAACTCGCCGACCTGTTTCTTGCCGTCGCCGATGTCCAGCACTTTGCGCACCGTGACGCGGCACCATTCGGGGTACTCGAGCTCGGCGTCGACGGACTTCTTCACGCGCCCCTTGCCGCTCGGGCTGTCCTGCCATTGCTCGCGCTTGAACGTCAGCGTGCGGGTCGGTCCGTATTCGGGCTCGCTGCAGCCGGCATAGGTGCCCGTGCGCGAGGCGTTCGTGCGGTACAGGCCGATGCCCGGCATGACGACATCGCGGGTCTCCTTGATGTCCCAGCCCTTGTCATCCTTCCGCCCGGTACTGACCTTCATCGGGACGATATGGACTGGTTTCGTAAGAGGATCCAGATTGCCGGCGCGGCAGTACGCGAGCACCAGGTCGACCGACGCGTCGCTCGCGCCGGGGTACAGGCTGTTCTTTAGCGCGGTGCGCACGGCGGCGGCGTGTTCGGCCGTCACCATCTGGTTCTGCGGCATCGTGCGAGGTGCAAGTGCGGTCGGTGCGTTGGCGCTCATCGGTGTGTTCTCTCAGTCGGTGCGGGATTCGTTGCCGGTTGCGCCCCGGCGCCGTGCGATGACGGCCGCTTGCCCGCTCGGGGAGGGCGGGGTTAGGCAG
>JBBRLS010000122.1:0-2887 GCA_038231215.1 Burkholderiales bacterium
CAGCACGGTGCCGCGGCGGCCCTTGTCGCGGCCGGTCAGGACAATGACCTGGTCGCCCTTACGAATCTTGTTCATCGCGATATTCCCGAATCAGCGAGGTTGCTCAGAGAACTTCCGGCGCGAGCGAGACGATCTTCATGAAGCGCTCGGTGCGCAACTCGCGCGTCACCGGCCCGAAGATGCGCGTGCCGATCGGCTCGAGCTTGGCATTGAGCAGCACGGCGGCATTGCCGTCGAACTTGACCAGCGAGCCGTCGGGGCGGCGAACGCCCTTGGCGGTACGCACGACGACTGCCGAATAGACCTCGCCCTTTTTGACGCGCCCACGCGGCGCGGCTTCCTTGATGCTCACCTTGATCACGTCGCCGATCGCGGCGTAGCGGCGCTTGGAGCCGCCAAGCACCTTGATGCATTGAACGGATTTCGCGCCAGTGTTGTCGGCGACGTCGAGCCGCGACTGCATTTGAATCATGTTGTCCTCTTTCCCAACTTGCTCCTCGCACCGTTTCCGGACAAGGACAGTCTTGGGCCCGCGCGGGGTATGACTATCGGTATGACTAGCGCTTTGCCTGCGGCCAAATGCCACAAGCGAAGCCGGCGATTATCGCCCGACCCGATCTGACGTGTCAAACCGGATCGGATTCGACCTTTCAGAGTGCCTTCGCCTGGTCGACCAGGGTCTTGGCGTCGCTCACTTCGAACTTGCCCGGCGCCTCGATGTTCAGCGCCTTGACGACGCCGTCCTTGACGAGCATCGAGTAGCGCTGCGAGCGAACGCCCATGCCGCGCGACGTCAAGTCGAAGGTCAGGCCGGTCGCCTTGGTGAAGTCGGCGCTGCCGTCGGCCATCATCCGCACCTTGCCGGCGGTGCGCTGGTCGCGGCCCCAGGCGCCCATGACGAAGGCGTCGTTGACCGACACGCACCAGATGTCGTCGACGCCGGCGGCCTTGAACGCCTCGGCCTGCTCGACATAGCCGGGCACGTGCTTGGCAGAGCAGGTCGGCGTGAAAGCGCCCGGCAGGCCGAAGACGGCGATCGTCTTGCCGGCGGTCGCCTTCTCGATATCGAAGGTGTTCGGGCCAACGCTGCAGCCGTTGCCTTCGACCTCGACGAATTCCTGCAGCGTGCCCGCGGGCAGCTTGTCGCCGACTTTCAGCATGTTGCGTTCCTTCGTGCGCGGTTCAGACCGTGATGCCCTTTTGCACCAGGCGCGTCACGACCCAGGACTTGGTCTTCGAGATCGGTCGGCTTTCGGCGATCTCGACGACGTCGCCCATCTTGTACTCGCCCTTTTCGTCGTGCGCGTGGTACTTGCTCGAGCGGGCGACGATCTTGCCGTACAGCTCGTGCTTGGTGCGACGCTCGATCAGCACGGTGATCGTCTTCGAGCGCTTGTCGCTCACGACCTTGCCGATCAGCGTGCGCGTGTTCTTGACGCGCGCGGCCGGCTCGGCGGCGGCTGCCGGCGCGGCGGCCGGGGTGACGTCGGCGTTCATTTCTTCGCTCCGGTGGTCTTCTTCGCAGCGGCCTTGGCTTCGGCCTGGATCGTCTTGGCGCGCGCGATGTCGCGGCGCGTCTTGCCGAGCTGCGAATGGTTGGTGAGTTGCTGAGTCGCCTTTTGCATGCGCAGGCCGAAGTGGGCTTTCAGCAGATCGCTGACTTCCTTCTCGAGGCCGGCGCCATCCTTGGCGCGGAGTTCCGATGTCTTCATGAATGCTTTCTCCGGCCTTCAGGCGCCGACCAGGCGCATGACGAACGTCGTCTTCAGCGGCAGCTTGGCCGAGGCGAGCAGGAATGCCTCGCGCGCCAAGGCTTCCGGGACGCCGTTGATCTCGTACAGCACCTTGCCCGGCTGGATCTCGGCGACGTAGTACTCGGGGTTGCCCTTGCCGTTGCCCATACGGACTTCAGCGGGCTTTTGCGAAATGGGCTTGTCCGGAAAGATGCGGATCCAGATCCGGCCGCCGCGCTTGACGTGACGCGAGATCGCGCGGCGAGCCGCCTCGATCTGGCGCGCCGTCAGGCGGCCACGCTCGGTGGCCTTGAGGCCGAAATCGCCGAACGAAACATTGGCGCCACGTGTGGCGACGCCCGTGTTGCGACCCTTTTGTTCCTTGCGGTATTTTCTGCGCGCGGGTTGCAGCATGCTTACTCTCCTTTGCCGTCGCTCTTGGCGTCGACAGCCGGCGGCGGCGCGACGGCCTTGCGCACGCGCTTGACGGCGGGGCCCTTGGGCGGATCTCCGGCGCCCGGAACCGAGACGTCGGGGGCGGCCGCGATGGCGCCTGGATCGATCGCCTTGTCGTGCTTGTCGGCACCGGCGGCCGCGCGCAGCGGACGCTCGCCGACGCTACCGCCCGGCGCAGTGCGCGTACGACCACCCGGCGCTCCGCCAGGACCGCCCGGACGCGGGCCACGACGATTGCGGCGATCGTCTTCGGCGCCGGCCGGCGTGTTGATGTTCGGCGCTTCGCCATTGGCGAGGCGATCACCGCGATAGACCCAGCACTTGACGCCGATGACGCCGTACGTGGTCTTGGCTTCGGAGAAGCCGTAGTCGATGTCGGCGCGCAGCGTGTGGAGCGGTACCCGGCCTTCGCGGTACCACTCGCAACGCGCGATCTCGATGCCGTTGAGCCGGCCCGACGACATCAGCTTGATGCCCTGCGCGCCCAGGCGCATGGCGTTCTGCATGGCGCGCTTCATGGCGCGGCGAAACATGATGCGCTTCTCGAGCTGCTGCGTGATCGAGTCGGCGATCAGTTGCGCGTCGATCTCGGGCTTGCGCACCTCTTCGATGTTGACGGCAACCGGCACGCCGAGACGGCGCGTCAGCTCGGCCTTGAGGTTCTCGATGTCCTCGCCCTTCTTGCCGATCACGACGCC
>JBBRLS010000123.1:0-2865 GCA_038231215.1 Burkholderiales bacterium
CTTCTCGCCGTCGTGGAAGGTGACGCCGGGGCGGATCTTCAGCGTCAGCGCCTTGCTGTCGGCCGACCACTCGTAGGCGGTGGCGAGCTGCGGCACGATCTGCAGCTTCTCGTCGATGTCGAACAGCTTGTCGCAGAGGCCCGCGAAAACGATGCGGCCGACGAAGCTGCGCGCCAGCGTCGGGTCGAGCACGTCGGGGTCTTCGGCGAGGCCAATGCGCAGGGTCTGCGCCGAAGCGGCGAACGACGAGAGGGCGAGCAGGGCGACAGCGAAGTGGCGCAAGTGTCGGATGGTCATCGGGGGCTGCTCCGTGAGGTATGAAAGGCGGCGATGCGTGCCTCGATTTCGTCGCGATCGATCAGGCCGCCGGCGCTGTGGCGGCCGGCGAGGCAGGAGACGAAGGGCTGGAAGCGCTCGAGGCTCACGTCGTAGAGACGGCGCAGCTCGACGATCGGCTCGACATGATCGTCGACGCGCAGGTCGAGCTCGCGCCGATCTTCGTCGCCCTGGATCACGAGCGCGGCGGCCTGCTTGCCGCGCTTGTCGCCGCCGGCCGCGTCGCCCGCTTCGAGCGCGGCGAGCAGGCGCTCGGCGAGCGGCAGGGCGTGGGCATCGCGGTAGGCGGCGGCGCTGGCTTCGATCACCTGCGGGCCCGCGAGCATGTTTCCGGCCACGCTGAAGTCGTCGTCGAGCAGATGGCCGCACCACTCGACGCAGCGCTCGCCGGTGAAGGCGATCGGCTTGCCGCGCGCGGGCAGGATGTGGAGCTGGCGCTGCTGGCGGCCGGGATCGCCGTCGGTGAGGGCGCGGGCGCCGTCGAAGAGGGTCTGGCCTTCGGAGAGGAGCTGCAGTGCGGCCGGGCCGTAGAGCGGGTTGAGCAGCGCCTGGCTGGAGACCGCGCCGACGCCGCGGCGGGTGTGCGGGCAGAGCGCGCCGACGGCGAAGAAGCGGCTGGCTACGGCGACACCGAGGCGGCCGGAGGGGTCGCGGCCGAGGATGGACCAGGTCATGGGGTGGAGCTTAGAGCAAGCGTGCGCCCGTCCCAACGGCCCGGCCTTGACGCCTTTCGTTCCTGCGTACGCGAGTCGCCGCTGGCGGCCAAGGGCTGTCTCTCGGCTCGGCGTTGCGAACGGCCGCTGCAGACTGAAGGCGGATATCTGTCCAGGTACTGTTGGCAGGCTGCCTTGTATGCCCAAGCAACCTCTCGAATCCCCGGCCGGAAGCGGCTCTCTAGGCAACCGCCCGCTGTCGTATATCGGACAGGATCATCACAAGCGACGCTACTTTCGATGCTGGAAAAACCCCAATCGGCCCCTGCGAGTTGATGTCCGTGAACGGCGACTGAAAAAGCCGGTCGGCCTCCATCACGCCATTCAAAGTCAGCTCCTGGACGACCAACTCGATGAACTCGATCTGGTCTGGCGTTGCGGTCGAACCCATCAGCAGTTCACCGAAGGCATGCATCGCTGCCTCACGGTCCAACCCGACCAATGAGCGGATGAAGAGCCCCAGCCCCTGGCTCTTCTCCTTCGCCTCTTCGATCAGCGGCTTTGTGCCACCTGCCTCGATCAACATCCTCTCTAGCTCGACCAAGTCGGCGGCCGTCAGCGGCTGATTTCGCCGAAGCCTCTGAAGCGAGAGGTGCGATTCATGCACCTTCAGGAACTGCCTCGCCTTTTCTTTGAACTTGCTCATGTTCAATCCGGCTGTCACCTGCGGCAGGTCGACCTTGGTCATTTCGCCGAGTTCATCTTCGAAGTCGGTGTACACAACCTTCTTCTGTCCCTTAGGGATCAGCTTGACCAGTGCGCGCAGTCGGCGCCGAACCGTTTCCAGCATCGGCACCGTCACGTCGTCCCACCACTCGTCGCCAGCCACTGCACTGATGAGCATGATCTCGGCCTTGATCGCCGGAATCGCTACCTGGTCTTCCAGCGCGCTGGCGATGGCCTGGATCTTCTGCTTCAGACTGGCGAACTCGGGCTTCGCTTGCAGGATGGACAGTTGCGTGCGCAGCACCAGCATGTCGAAGCGCTTGGCCTCTTCGTCTTCGTCAGCCTGTTGCGACGGCAGGTTGGCGATGCGATGCCCCAGCTCGGCGTGGTCGTCATCGTTCAGTTGCTTCCAGGCTTTCGCCTCGACGTATTTCTCGACGAAGCGCCGCTGGGGCCGCACGACGAAGTTGTCGATGTTCATGGCCGCCACGCGCGCCCGCAGCAGCTCGGCTGTCTCGTCGCGCAGTTGCTCGTCGGTCAGGTGCCCGATGCCCTTGAGGGGCGGCTCGCTGGCTTGCATACCGTACTTCTGTCGCTGGTCCAGCTCGGCAATCATCTCAAGCCGCCCTTTGAACAACCGCGTGCTCAGCGGCTCGCTCGATGAACCGTCAGAAGTAGCCGGGTTCTGGCTGAAGAACTCCAGGTTCTGGCAGAAGTCGAAGACAAAAAAGTTTTGCTTGTGCTCGCCCGGGCCGAAGAGGTCTTTGCACAGCCGCGTGCCGCGCCCCAGCATCTGCCAGAACTTGGTCTTCGATCGAACCACTTTGAAGAACACGAGGTTCACCACCTCGGACACGTCGATGCCGGTGTCCAGCATGTCCACCGACACAGCGATGTGCGGCATCTTCTCCTTGGCGGAGAAGTCGTCGATGATGCTTTGCGCGTACTCGGTCTTGTAGGTCACGACCCGCGCGAAGTGCCCCTTGTACTGGGGGTAGTTGACGTTGAAGCGGTCGGCGATGAAGTCTGCATGGTCGTTGTTCTTGGCGAAGACGATCGTCTTGCCGAGACGGTCGCCGCCGGCCACCTTCTGGCCCTGGGTCATCAGCACTTCCAGCGCCTTGTCGACGGTGTCGATGTTGAACAGCCA
>JBBRLS010000124.1:0-2857 GCA_038231215.1 Burkholderiales bacterium
ACGTCGGTGTCCGTCCGCCCGAATGCACCCGTAGCCGAGGGTGCGGCTGCCGACGTCGGCGCTGGCGACGGGCGAGCCTCGACGGATGCGAAACATCCTGCTCCCCGAGTTGTCGACGGAATGGACCGAGAGCGACGCGCGCCAAGTGCTCGATGAGTGGCGGCAGAGCGGCCAGACCATCGCGGCGTTTGCGCGCGACCGCCGCGTGAGCGCGCCGCGGCTCTACTGGTGGCGGCGGCGGCTGCCGAAGGCCAGCGCCGTCGCGCCGTCCTTGTCGCTGGTTCCAGCCAAGATCGTCATGCGGACGGACGCCGCGTCCATCGTGATCCGGCTGCCGAGTGGGATCGCCATCGAGATGGCGAACGCATCGCCGAGCATGGTCGCGGCGATCGTCAGCGAGATCGAGGGCGCGTCGTGATCTTGGTGCCGCGATCCGTCCGCGTGTACTTCGCGACGCAGCCTACCAACCTACGGCGGTCGTTCGAGGGCCTGTCGAACGAGGTCCGCGAGGTGCTCCGGCACGACCCCTTGGCGGGACACGTGTTCGTGTTCCTCAATCGTCGCAAGACTCAGGTGAAGCTGCTGGTGTACACGCGGGGCGGATTCACGATCGTTCAAAAGCGGCTCGAGCACGGTACCTTCACCTTTCCTGCGCGGATCGTCGATGGCGCGACGTGCATCGAGATCGACGTGCACGAGCTGGCGATGTTGCTCGAGGGGATTGACGTTCGCCGCGCGCGCACCTCGGGGCGGTGGGATCCGCCGATGCACGCGTCGCGCGCTGGGTGATCGTCCGAGCAAAATCCGGACCGAATTTGTTCGCGCGGCACGACCGTTTGTGCTTGCGCGAGCGATCTCGATGACGATGATGCGCGGGAGTGAGTCCCGCGAACGCGAGCAAGACTGAGCGCGAGCGCCGTGGTGAGGTGCTCGAGGTCGCCCGCGGGCTGCTGGATGACGGTCGCAGCAATGACCTGCTCTTGCTAGTCAAGAAGCTGGTCGAGCAGAACGAAGACCTGACGACGCAGGTCGCGCTGGCGACGACGCGTGCCGATGCCGCGACCACCCGCGCCGCGGACCTTCAGCGGCAGCTCGATCGGCAGCTCGCTCGCTACAAGAAGAACGAGACCTTTTCGAAAGCTCAGCTCGTCCTGCTGCTCGACGCGATTGCGCGTGGCGAGGCCGGCGACGTGCCAACCAGCGACGACGATCCGCGGCCGGGCGCCAACGAGCGGCTGCGCGACACAGCGGACCTGGCCGACGATGATGAGCCAAAGACCAAGCAGCCCCGCGAGCGACCGTCGCGGCGGCGACCGGCACCGCCGCACCTGCTGCGCGTGCCGAACCCGTTGTTGGTCCCCGCCGCGGAGCGACCGTGTCCGCGATGCGGCGCAGAGCGCACCTGCATCGGGCACGAAACGACGGAGGTGATCGACCTCATTCCAGCACAGGCGATCGTGCGGCTCGATACGCGCGAGAAGCTGGCGTGCACGCTGTGTGAAGGCGAGCTGGTCCGCGCTCCGCTCGGTGACAAGGTCGTGCCCGGCGGCAAGCTCGGCGACGCCCTCGTGATCGACCTGTTCGTCGGAAAGTACGACGACGGCCTCCCGCTGCATCGCCAGAAACAACGCTTCGCGCGCCTCGGGCTCGACCTCGCGGTGTCGACGCTCTGCGATCAGATCATGTGGATCGCCGACCTGCTGCGCCCGCTGTGGCGCGCCGCCATCGCCGCATGCATTGGCTCGAAGGTCATGCACCTCGACGCGACCGGCTTGCCGGTGCTCGATCATGGTGCCCCCGGCGGCAAACGTATCGGTGCCCTGTGGGGCTACGTCGGTGATGACGTCGCCGCGTACATCTTTGCGTCGACGGGGAAAGCGGAGGGCCAGGCGGAGGGTGAGATGGGGCCGGAAGACATTCTGGCGCTGCGTGAGGGCTTCACGGTCGCCGACGCCTCGAACGTGTTCGACGCCAGCTTCCTGAACAACCCGAAGCTGATCGAGTGTGGCTGCAACATGCACAGCCGCCGCTACTACGTGAAGGCGCTCGACGCGGGCGACAAGCGCGCGGCGCTGCCGATCGCCGCGTACAAGAAGCTCTACGAGATCGAGGACGAGATTCGCCTCTACGATGCGGACGCGAAGCTCGCTGTGCGGCAGGCGCAGAGCAAGCCTGTGTTCGACGAGCTCGTTGCCTGGGCGAAGGTCCACCAGCCCTACGAGCCGCCGACGAGCAAGCTGGGCGAGGCAATCCGCTACTTGCTCAATCATCGCGTCCCGCTCGGCCGCTTCCTCGAGTCCGGCCTTGTACCGATGGATAACGGTGCCGTCGAACGGCTCCACGTTCGCGCAGCCCTCACTCGCAAGAACTACTTATTCGCCGGCTCCAACGCCGGCGGCGAACGCGCGGCAATCGCGTATACGATACTCGGATGCTGCAGAATCGCGGGCGTCAATCCGACTGAGTATCTTCACGACGTCGTGCCGCTGCTCGCGCGCCGCATACGACTGATCAAGCTTCCCGACTTGCTGCCCGCCGCCTGGAAGGCGCGCCGCGCAGCAGCTGCCGGCCCGGCGCCCTGACGGGCGCCTGGCTACTGTCGGAGTGCAACCTTCGGAGGCCGGCGGCTGGGGCGCTCGCCGTCGGGGAAGGCGCGCCACGTGGTGCGCGGCCGGGCTGCCGCTTCGCACGGACGAGCGTCCTGCCAGTGCGGGAGCGCGGCCGCCCGGAGCGGATGGCCGGCGGCCTGGCGCCGGCTATGCGGGCCGGCAGCGGCGCGCGCCGAAAAGCCGCGCAGGGTATCGCGGCCACCGCGGCCGTGCCGCCGACGTCCGGTGCGTTCGGGCGGACGGACACC
>JBBRLS010000125.1:0-2841 GCA_038231215.1 Burkholderiales bacterium
AATTCATCGCTCGAAGCACGCCGGATCGGCGCGAAGATGGGGCGATCTTTTAACACCATTCGGTACCGATTGACGTGCCGGAATTTCGCGCAAATCCGACAGGAAATCGGACCCGGTTTCGGCCGACACTGATTCATTCGCACGCCTGCTGTGGAGCTCCCCATGAGTGACGACCCAACCGCCGCGCCCGCCACCGGCATCGGACCGATTCCGCCTCTGTTGCGCCTTCCCGCCGTGCTCAAGGCCACAGGACTGGGCCGCTCGACGGTCTACAGGATGATTGCCGAGCGGGCGTTTCCCGCGCCGGTCAAGCTCGCCAAGCGCGCGGTCGCGTGGCGCGACGACGATGTCCGGCGCTGGACCAGCGGGCGACCGAGTACTGCGCCGGACTCGAACGGTTCGTCGGCGCGCCGCCGCTGAGAGACCGCGGCAGCAGACACGTCAGGCAGCATCGTCTGGGTCGCATGGCGAGTGCCGGTTCTCGCGAGCGGACGACCCTCGACCTGCGGGGTCTCGGCCCGGCACTCCGGGCACACGCGAAGGCCCGCAACATGCCGGTCGCTTCGGTCGCGAGAATGGCGGTTGCGAGGATGCTCGAGAACTCAGGCATCGTCGTAGCCGATACCTTGGACGCAAGCCACGAGGCCTCGGCGGGTCCCTCCGTGAAGGTGACCCTCCGGGTGTCTCCCCGGATCGCGCGCGACCTGGCGACACGCGCACGGGCCACCGGCCTCTCGCATGGCGCTTACATCAGCACTCTGATCGGCGCCGCGCCTGTCGCCGTCGATCACAGGGAAGCGGTGAGGGCGCTCGCCGTGTCGACGGACCGTCTTGCTTCGACGGCGACGGATCTCAATGGCTTTGCTCGCCTCTTGCGGCGCGGGGCGTCGCTCTCGGCAGATCATGTCGATGGTGCGGTGGACGCAGTGGTTGGAGAGGTGCGAACACATCTGCGCGTGGCGGCCCGCCTGGTCGCTGATCTCAAGCCCCTGGCGGATTCGCTTCGCGACGCTGGCAAGGGCATTCACGGCTCCGGTTCGACGTCATGACCGGCGGCCCGAGCATCGACGGCGTCCTCATCCAGTGGGGCGAGCGCCTCTTCTATCCAGCCAACCGCATGACCAGGACTGCGCCGCCGGTACGCCTGTCGGGCAGCCTGGGGAAGCGTGCCAGAGCCATCCGCGCCCGAATCCAGGCGACTGTGGTCCGGCGTGCGCCGCAGGTCATGGTCAAGGTGACGGGAGGAGGGCGCGGCATGGCGGCGATCGCGGCGCACTTCCGATACATCGCCAAGGCTGGCAGGCTGCCGTTCGAGGACGACCGCGGCGTGGTCGAGGAAGGCAAGGAGGCGCTGCGCGATCTGGCCTGGCAGTGGCAGTACAGCGGCTCCTACATCGGCGAGGTCAGCCACAGGCGGGAGGCGTTCAACATCATGCTGTCGATGCCGGACGGCACCGATCCGCTGTCCATCCAGCGTGCAGCGCGCGAGTTCGCGCATGCCGAGCTCATAGGTCATCGCTGGGTCATGGTGCTGCACGACCACCAGGCCAACCCGCACGTCCACCTGAGCGTGCGCGCCGAGGGCAGGGACGGCAAGCGTCTCAATCCGCGGAAGGCCGATCTGCAGCGCTGGCGCGAGACCTTTGCGGAGAAGCTGCGCGGGTGGGGCATCGATGCCGAGTCGACGCGTCAGGCGACCCGAGGTCAGCTGCGCAACTACGAGCCGCTCTGGCGCATCAAGGCTGCCGAGTCGGGGCGGCTGAGATCGACGCGCGAGAAGGCGAAGTCAGGATCCGGCTCGGAGCGCAGCCGCAAGGAAGCCATCGTCGCCTGGACGCACATCGCACGCAGCCTCGCCGGCTCGGACGATGCTGCAGATCGCGCGCTGGCGGAAAGCGTCGATCGCTACGTTCGCGCGACGCCATTCGCGCTTGAGTACTCGCAGCATCTCGAAAAACGCCGTGAGCAGTCGCGGGTCATTTCCGGGCGCGAGCCTGCTCCGGTCTTGAAGGTAGATCGGGTTGCGCAGCCGGCGGAGCGGGGGCCGGAGATTCGACGCTAGACGCCTTGGCGCTGACAGCGCTTTGTGCCGTCACGTCGCGCGGCAGGAGGTACAGCAAGAGGCTCGCTGTGCAAGCGGCTGAGACGACGCCGGTGGCCAGGTGCGTCAGCACCGTCTCGCGCTGCTTGGCTCCCTTGACGATCACTTGAAGGGATGCGACCAGTTGCTGCAAGGTGGTGCCGACCTCTTCCTTCAGGACCGCCCGTCCGGCTTGCTTCAACGCCTCGGCCTCGATCTCCTGCACGGCGCGCGAGGTTTTCTCGACCTGATCACGCACGTAGTGAATCGCCTTGTACTGCTCGTCGGCGGCGATCCGGTGCATCTCGGTCTGAAACGGCTCGACTTGCGCTGCCAGATCCCGGGCCGCCTCTGCCAGGCCGTAGCGCGTGTCGGCCATGACCGGCGCCAGGGCTTCGAGCCGCTTGACGATATCCGCCGCATCCTCGAACAGGGCGACGACCAGTTCCTCGCGGACCGTGGTCGATCTCATCGACGCACCTCCGCTACTTCAACTCGAGCGCGGCGAAGCACTCGTCGAGTTCTGGGACGACGCCGGAGGCCAGGCGCCTGGTGGCCAGCCTGCGCGCGAGGGCGACCTTCTCCGCGGTGTCCTTGGCCTGGACGATCATCGCCTTGTAGTCGGTGTCGTCGTCCGCCAGTGCGGCCAGGCTCGTGTCGGTGCCCTTGACGCGCTCGAAGAGCTCGTTGGTGCCCAGCCGGCACTGGGTACTCGCCTGGGCCAGTGGATGCTCGGCGATGAAGCGGAGCAGGGGAGCGAA
>JBBRLS010000126.1:0-2820 GCA_038231215.1 Burkholderiales bacterium
AAGAGCACGTCCTTGCCTTCGTCGCGGAACGACTCGGCGATCGTCAGGCCGGTGAGCGCGACGCGCAGGCGGTTGCCGGGCGGCTCGTTCATCTGGCCGTAGACCATCGCGACCTTGGACTCGCCGAGGTTCTCGAGGTTGACGACGCCCGAGTCGGCCATCTCGTGATAGAAGTCGTTGCCCTCGCGCGTGCGCTCGCCCACGCCCGCGAACACCGATAGGCCGCTGTGCGCCTTGGCGATGTTGTTGATGAGCTCCATCATGTTCACGGTCTTGCCGACGCCGGCGCCGCCGAACAGGCCGACCTTGCCGCCCTTGGCGAACGGGCAGACGAGGTCGATCACCTTGATGCCGGTCTCGAGCAGGTCCTGCGACGGCGAGAGCTCGTCGTAGGCTGGAGCCTTGCGGTGAATGGAGGCGGTGAGCGTCTGGTCGACCGGGCCGCGCTCGTCGATCGGATTGCCGAGCACGTCCATGATGCGGCCGAGCGTCGCGGGGCCGACCGGCACGGTGATCGCCTTGCCGGTGTTCGAGATCTTCATGCCGCGGCGCAGGCCGTCGGAGGCGCCGAGGGCGATGGTGCGCACGACGCCGTCGCCGAGCTGCTGCTGCACCTCGAGCGTCAGCGCCGAGCCCTCCATCTTCAGTGCGTCGTAGACCTTGGGCATCGCGTCGCGTGGGAACTCCACGTCGACGACGGCGCCGATGCACTGGACGATCTTGCCGTTTGCGGCGGTGGCGGTTTGCATGTCAGCCATGGTTCTTTGCTTCCTTCAATTTCAGCAATGTCATCCTGAGCGTCAGCGAAGGATCTCGCAGGCTCGCAGCTCGAGAGCCTTCGCTTCGCTCAGGATGACAGGGGTGGTCAGACCGCCGCCGCCCCGGCGACGATCTCGGAAAGTTCTTTGGTGATCGCCGCCTGGCGCGTCTTGTTGTAGACGAGCTTCAGCTCGGCGATGACGTTGCCGGCGTTGTCGGTGGCCGACTTCATGGCCACCATGCGCGCCGACTGCTCGGAGGCCATGTTCTCGGCCGTCGCCTGATAGACCAGCGACTCGATGTAGCGGACGAGCAACTCGTCGATCACGACCTTGGCGTCTGGCTCGTAGATGTAGTCCCAGCCGTGCTTGCCATCTTCCATCTTCATCTGCTCGTCGGTCAGCGGCAGCAGTTGCTGGACCATCGGCTCCTGGCGCATCGTGTTGATGAAGCGCGTGTAGCAGAGGTAGACGGTTTTCAGGTGGCCGGCGGCGTAAGCATCGAGCAGCACCTTCACCGGGCCGATCAGTTTCTCGAGCTGCGGCGTGTCGCCGAGGTGCGTGGCATGCGAGACGACCTTGACGCCGACCCGGTTCAGAAAGCCAAGGCCCTTGTTGCCGATGGCCACCGCCTCGGCCTTCACGCCCTCGGCGTCGAGCTCGCGCAGCTTGGCCGTGACGGCGCGCAGCACGTTGGTGTTGAGGCCGCCGCACAGGCCCTTGTCGGTGGTGACGACGATGAAGCCCACGGTCCTGGCCGCGTCGTTGGCGATCAGGAACGGGTGCTTGTACTCGGGCGTCGCATGCGACAGGTTGGCCGCGAGGCTGCGCACCCGTTCCGCGTAGGGACGTGCCGCGCGCATGCGCGCCTGCGCCTTCCTCATCTTCGAGGCGGCGACCATCTCCATCGCCTTGGTGATCTTCCTGGTGTTCTCGACACTCTTGATCTTGCCGCGGATTTCCTTGCCGGCTGCCATCGCGTTTCCTTGCTGTTCCTGTGCGTCGGTTCGATCAGGCGAACGACTTCTTGAACGCGGTGGTTGCGTCCAGCAGCTCGGCCTCGGCTTCCTTGTCGAGCTGCTTCGAGTCCTCGATCTTCTTCAGGAGCGCGGCGTGGCTGGTCTTCAGGTGCGTGTGCAGGCCGCTTTCGAAGGCCAGCACCTTCTTCACGTCGATGCTGTCCATGAAGCCCTTGTTGACGGCGAAGAGCGACGCCGCCATCAGCGAGATCGGCAGCGGCGAATACTGGTTCTGCTTGAGCAGCTCGGTGACGCGGGCACCGCGGTCGAGCTGCTTGCGGGTGGCTTCGTCGAGGTCGGAAGCGAACTGCGCGAAGGCGGCAAGCTCACGGTACTGCGCGAGGTCGGTACGGATGCCGCCCGACTGCGCCTTGATGACCTTGGTCTGCGCCGCCGAGCCGACGCGCGACACCGAGATGCCGGCGTTGATGGCGGGGCGGATGCCGGCGTTGAAGAGCGAGGTCTCGAGGAAGATCTGGCCGTCGGTGATCGAGATCACGTTGGTCGGCACGAAGGCCGAGACGTCGCCGGCCTGGGTCTCGATGATCGGCAGCGCGGTCAGCGAACCGGTCTTGCCCTTGACGGCCCCTTTGGTGAAGTCTTCGACGTACTTCTCGTTGACGCGCGCGGCGCGCTCGAGCAGGCGCGAGTGAAGATAGAACACGTCGCCCGGATAGGCTTCGCGGCCCGGCGGGCGACGCAGCAGCAGCGACACCTGGCGATAGGCGACGGCCTGCTTGGACAGGTCGTCGTAGACGATCAGCGCATCCTCGCCGCGGTCGCGGAAGTACTCGCCCATCGTGCAGCCCGAGTAGGCCGAGACGTACTGCATCGCCGCCGATTCGGCGGCCGTGGCGGCGACGACGATCGTGTATTCCATCGCGCCGCTTGCTTCGAGCGAGCGCACCACGTTCTTCACCGACGACGCCTTCTGGCCGATGGCGACGTAGATGCAGGTCATGTCCTGACCCTTCTGGTTGATGATCGCGTCGATCGCCACCGCGGTCTTGCCGGTCTGGCGGTCGCCGATGATCAGCTCGCGC
>JBBRLS010000127.1:0-2771 GCA_038231215.1 Burkholderiales bacterium
CGCGCGCCTGGGAGGTGCTGGGCCTGTTGCGCAGCGAGCGGCGCACGGGGCGCTCGGCGCGCATGCTCTACGAGGTGCTGGGCGACATCTGGGTCGTGCAGCGCAATCCCTATCTGCAGGACGATCTGCTCGACAACCCGCGCCGCCGCAAGCTCCTGATCGAGGCCTTGCAGCATCGCCTGGGCGAAGTCGAGAAGCGCCGCACGCCCGGCGCCGACGCGGCCCGCGACGCCGTGGTCGGCGAATTGCTGCAGCTCTCTCGCGCCGCCGTCGACGCCTTCGCCGCCCAGTTCCGCGCCGTCTGGGACCTGCGCAAGCGCACCGTGCGGGTGCTCGGCCGCGTCACGGCCAAGGACAACATCAAGTTCGACGGCCTGTCGCGCGTCTCGCACGTGACCGACGCGACCGACTGGCGCGTCGAGTACCCCTTCGTCGTGCTCACGCCCGACACCGAGGCCGAGATGGCGGCGCTGGTCGCCGGCTGCATCGAGCTCGGCCTGACCATCATTCCGCGCGGCGGCGGCACCGGCTACACCGGCGGCGCGATTCCGCTGACCTGGGCGAGCGCCGTCATCAACACCGAAAAGCTCGAGGCGATGAGCGAGGTCGAGCGCGTCGCGCTGCCTGGCGTCGAGGGCGAGGTGGCGACGATCTGGACCGAGGCCGGCGTCGTCACGCAGCGCGTCGCCGACGCGGCCGAGCGCGCCGGCTACGTCTTCGCCGTCGACCCGACCTCGGCCGAGGCCTCGTGCATCGGCGGCAACGTCGCCATGAACGCCGGCGGCAAGAAGGCCGTGCTCTGGGGCACGGCGCTCGACAACCTCGCCTCGTGGCGCATGGTCACGCCCGACGCGAAGTGGCTCGAGGTGACCCGCCTCGATCACAACCTCGGCAAGATCCACGACGCGCCGATGGCGAGCTTCGAGTTGCGCTACTTCGACGCGAGCGGCAAGAAGGTCGAGCGCACCGAACGGCTCGACGTTCCGGGCGCGGCGTTCCGCAAGGAAGGGCTCGGCAAGGACGTCACCGACAAGTTCCTCGCCGGCCTGCCCGGGATCCAGAAGGAAGGCTGCGACGGCCTGATCACCTCGGCGCGCTGGATCCTGCACAAGATGCCCAAGCACGTGCGCACGGTCTGCCTCGAGTTCTTCGGCAATGCCAAGGACGCGGTGCCGTCGATCGTCGAGATCCGCGACTACCTGTTCGGCCTGGCGGCGCAGGCCGGCGACGGGCCGCGCGTGCTGCTCGCCGGGCTCGAGCACCTCGACGACCGCTACCTGAAGGCGGTCGGCTACGCGACCAAGAGCAAGCGCGGCGGCCTGCCCAAGATGGCGCTGTTCGGCGACATCGTCGGCGACGATGCCGATGCGGTGGCGCGCGCCACCAGCGAGGTCGTGCGCATCGCCAACGCCCGCGCGGGCGAAGGCTTCGTCGCGGTCAGCGCCGAGGCACGCAAGAAGTTCTGGCTCGACCGCAAGCGCACCGCGGCGATCAGCAAGCACACCAACGCCTTCAAGATCAACGAGGACGTCGTCATTCCGCTGCCGCGGATGGGCGAGTACACGGAGGGCATCGAGCGCATCAATATCGAGCTGAGCCTGGCCAACAAGCTGGCGCTGGTGGGCCGCTTGGAAGCGTTTTTCGAATCGGGCAACCTGCCGCTCGGCAAGAGCGACGACGCTGGCGAGATCGCCTCGGCCGAGCTGCTCGAGGATCGCGTGCAGCAGGCGCTGACGCTGCTGCGCGAGGTGGGCGACGAGTGGCGCGGCTGGCTGGACGGGCTCGACCACCCTCACCCCGGCCCTCTCCCGCCAGCGGGAGAGGGAGCTCCTCACCCTCTCCCCCGCGGGGGAGAGGGCAGGGGTGAGGGGGCGGGCGCGGGCACGATCTTCGCGCTGCTCCAGGACCACACCTTGCGCGCCTCATGGAAGACGCAGATCCGCGCGCCGCTGCAGTCGATCTTCGCCGGCGCGGCGCTGAAGCCCATCGTCGACCAGTGCGAAAGGCTGCACGCCGAGGTGCTGAAGGGCCGCGTCTGGGTCGCCTTGCACATGCACGCGGGCGATGGCAACGTGCACACCAACATTCCCGTCAACAGCGACAACTACGAGATGCTGCAGACGGCTCACGAAGCCGTGGCGCGCATCATGAAGCTGGCCCGCGACCTCGACGGCGTGATCTCGGGCGAGCACGGCATCGGCATCACCAAGCTCGAGTTCGTGACCGACGACGAGCTCGCCGCCTTCACCGACTACAAACAGCGCGTCGACCCCGAAGGCCGCTTCAACAAGGGCAAGCTGCTGCGCGGCGGCCGCTTCGCGCGAACCGCGCCGGGCGAAGGCGCCGAGCTCGTCAAGGCCGACCTGACCAACGCCTACACGCCGAGCTTCGGCCTGATGGGCCACGAGTCGCTCATCATGCAGCAGAGCGACATCGGCGAGATTGCCCATTCGATCAAGGACTGCCTGCGCTGCGGCAAGTGCAAGCCGGTCTGCACGACGCACGTGCCGCGCGCCAACCTGCTCTACAGCCCGCGCAACAAGATCCTCGCGACGTCGCTGCTCATCGAGGCCTTTCTTTACGAGGAGCAGACCCGGCGCGGCATCTCGCTGCGCCACTGGGAGGAGTTCGAGGACGTCGCCGACCACTGCACGGTCTGCCACAAATGCCTGGCGCCGTGCCCGGTCGACATCGACTTCGGCGACGTCTCGATGAACATGAGGAACCTGTTGCGCAAGATGGGCAAGAGGAGCTTCAAGCCGGCGAGCAAG
>JBBRLS010000128.1:0-2581 GCA_038231215.1 Burkholderiales bacterium
GAGCGTCGGGCAAAAGGTCGAAACCGAGCGGGCGACCGCAGAAGGAAACCTGAAGAAGACCAGCGAAGTGAAGGGCACTCTCGGCCCCGAGGGGCTGAAGGTCGAGACGAAGAAGGGATCCGAATACAAGGGCAAGGACGGGCGGACCCTGTCGGTCGAAACCGAAACGTCGGCCGACATCGGCCTCGAAGGCGCGAAGGGCGCGCAGACGAAGACGGTGCAGCGGCGCGACGGCACCTCGGAGGCGACCACCGTCTCCGGTGGCGTCGAGCGCGGCGATGGCAAGGCCGCGGTGGTCAGCGGCGCGTCGCACAAGAGCACCGATGCGAACCGCACCGAGACGACGGTCAGCGGCGAGAAGAAGCGCGGCATTCTCGCGGGAGAGGATGGCTACGGGGCGATGACCGAGGACTCGGCGAGCTTCGCTCGCCAGCGCAAGAACGGCTTCAAGACCAACGCCAAGCTGACCTTCGGCGCCAACATCAGCTGCAAGATCGGCGAGGGCGAGGGCACGCCGCCGATGTTTCCGGTGACGCTGACCGTCTCGTTCGCGGCGAGCGTCGCAACCGGCAGCGGCTACGAGAAGAAAGGCCCCGAGGCCAAGAGCAAGCTGTCGGTCGACGCCAAATTCGCGGCCGCGGCCAGGATGGAGGTCGTCAACCACCTCACCGAGGAGCAGGTGCACGGCTACCTCGAATCGCTCGAGGCGGCCGCCAAGGGCGGCAAGGCGGACGCGACCTACAACGAGCTGGTCATCGTCTCGGTCGGTGCGAGCGAGACTTGGGACGTTGCCAAGCGCATGTACCTTGGCGACGGCCCCGGCGCGGCGGTCGGCAAGGCGACGGGCGACTCCGCCAAGGTTTCCGACGAGGTCGACGCCGAAGTGTCGGCAAAGGGCAACCTTCGCGCAGCCAAGTTCGAAGCCCAGGTCAAGAAGGGTTCCAAGTCGTCGACGGAGCTCACCCGCACCGCCAGCGGCGGCCTCGACGTCAACCGGCAGACCGAAGATTCCGATGGCCAGTCGCTCGGCGCGGGTGTCGACACCGGCCTCACCGGCGTGATGATCAAGGGCGGCCGCGAGATGAAGACGCTGGTCGGCTTCCTGGTCACCATCGAGGCGGCCGACGACCCGAAGGGCGAACTGCTTCGTGCCTTCAAGGCCTGCAAGACGCCGGCAAGGCAGCAGGCCTTCATCGATGCCAACAAGGGCAAGATCAAGCTCAAGGAGATGACCAGGGGCAGCGAAGAGGGCAAGTCGAGCGGCGTCGAGTTCAGCCTGTTCGGCGCTGCCGATCTGACCCTGGCAGGCAAGGGCAAGGTCGCCAAAACCACCCGCACCGACGGCGAGGGCAAGCTGATCGGCAGCGAGGTCGTCGGCACGCAGGACTCGGGCGGCAGCGGGGGCGTGGGCGAGTTTTTCCGAGCCTCGGACGCACGCAAGGACACGGTCACTTCCAAGAGCGACGGCGAAGGCAACGTTTCGGTCGACGTCAAGCGCGAGCGCACTTCCAGCAATTTCGTGAGCAAGGTCAAGAACGTCATCGGGATGGGCGACGAGCCGAAGAAGAAGACCGGACTGCTCGAAGACGTCGCAGGTGGCAAGAAGGCCGACACCGACGATCACTACGTGTTCGGCGTGCGCCTCGGCAAGGAGGACATCGCCCGCATCGTGGAGAGGGCGGGCAACGCGCGCAACTGGAGCGACATGGCATGGGGCGTCGGCAGCACCGCCGCGATCATGCAGTGGTCGGCCCTTGGCCGCGACATCGCGGCCAAGGGCAAGGCGGACCCCAAGTTCGTCGCCGACGGTCTGGCCATCTACATCGGAGACGACAAGGGCCGAAGGATGGATGTGCTGATGCGCCTGATGCGGCCGGGCGGCGACGTCTCGGTCGGCAAGCGCAGCGAGTTCCCGAAGAGCCTGCAGCCGCAGGCGAAGGCGTACGACGAGCTGGTGCTGCGCGGCGTTGCCGGCCTGCTCGAGGTCAAGGCCAAGAGCGAGGGAGTCGCGGCGGCGGGAACTTGGGGCCAGGAGCAGTTCAAGCGACTTGAAAACATGCTGCTGGCGGTGCGCCAGGCAGAAGACTTCGCCAATGGCGCCGTGCAGATCGAGATGATGGCCGCCATCAACGCGCGCAAGGAAGAATTGCTCGCTGCCATGCGCAAGAACGCCGGCAAGACCGGCGCGAACGATGAAGCCGAGGCCGCCACCCGCAACCTGCACCGCATCCTCTTCGAGATCGAGAAGTTTCCCGAGATTGCGAACAAGTCGCTCGAGCACCTGCGCAAGATGGCCGGCCGGTCGGGTCGTTTCTACAACGACAACCTCGGCGATGCCCTCGACGAGGTGAACTCGCTGGCCGATACGTATGCGCACTGGCAGGCCGAGTACGACAAGGCCGTGGCCTTGGCCAAAAAACTCGGCAAGCCGGAATCCGAATGCGCCAAGGCAAAACCGGACTTGACCGAATATCAGCGCTTCCGCAAGGTCTGCGGTTTGTCGAGCTGAAGTCCTTGCGGATCAAGGCCGTGTAGAACCAGTGGTGGGAGGAGGAGGATCGAAATCGCCTCGCCAGCCCGC
>JBBRLS010000129.1:0-2460 GCA_038231215.1 Burkholderiales bacterium
ATGTGGCCGTTGTTGTTGCGGCCCGAGTTCTGCATCTGCGGCTCGAGCAGCGAAGCTTCGGGCCGGCCCTTGTACAGGTGCGGATGCGTGACCTTGACGACCGCACGCCGCCCCGGCGACGTCGGCTTGACTTTGATGACGGGCATTACGCGCCCTCCCCGGAGAAGTTCAGCTCCTGGCCGGCCGCGAGCGACACGTAGGCCTTCTTGATGTGGTCGCGCCGGCCGATCGACTTGCCGAAACGCTTGGTCTTGCCCTTGTGCTGCACGGTCTGGACCGACTCGACGGTGACCTTGAACATCAGCTCGACGGCCGCCTTGATCTCGGGCTTGGTCGCGTCGCGCATGACCTTGAACAACACCTGGTTGTGCTTCTCGGCGGCCATCGTCGCCTTCTCGCTGACGATCGGAGCGATCAGGATCTGCGCGAGACGGCCCTCGACGTGCGCAGAGCGCTTGGCCGAGCTGACGTCCTTCTTCGCTGCGGGCTTTTTCGCCGGCTTCGCGGCCGGCGCTTTCGCTGCCTTCTCCGCCTTCGCTGGCTTGGCGGCGGCTTCGGACTTGGCGGCCTTCTTGTCCGCCTTCGGATCGGCCTTGGCGGCCTTCACTGCTTTGGCAGCTTCCGGTGCCGTGCTCATGACAGCATCTCCTTCAGTTGCTCCATCGCGCCCTTGGTGACGAGCACCTTCTTGTAGTGCACGAGGGCAAGCGGGTCGGCGTAGCGCGGCTCGACGATGAGTACGTTGGCAAGGTTGCGCGACGCCATGATCAGGTTGTCGGCCATCTGGTCGGTGATGACGAGCACCGAGTCGAGGCCCATCGACTTGAACTTCTGCGCCAGGCCCTTGGTCTTGGGTGAATCGACGGTCAGCGAATCGACTACGGCCAGGCGACCTTCGCGCACGAGCTGCGACAGGATCGCCGCCATGCCGGCGCGATACATCTTCTTGTTCACCTTCTGGGTGAAGTTCTCGTCGGGGCTGTTCGGGAAGATCCGGCCGCCTCCGCGCCACAGCGGCGACGAGGTCATGCCGGCGCGGGCGCGGCCGGTGCCCTTCTGGCGCCACGGCTTCTTGGTCGAGTGCTTGACCATCGCCCGATCGAGCTGGGCGCGCGTGCCGAGGCGCGCATTGGCCTGGAAGGCGACGACGATCTGGTGCACCAGCGCTTCGTTGTAGTCGCGGGCGAAGACCGTGTCGGGCGCCTCGACCTTGGAGGTCGACTGGCCCTGGTCGTTGATGAGATCGATCTGCATCAGGCGGCTCCCTTCGCTGCGGCGGCCTTGGCCTGCGCGCCCTTGGGCAGCGCCTTGACGGCGGGACGCACGACCACGTGGCCGTTCTTCGCGCCGGGCACCGCGCCGCGCACGAGCAGAAGCTGGCGCGCTTCGTCGATGCGGACGATATCGAGGTTCTGCATGGTCTTGGTCACGTTGCCGCGCTGGCCCGACATCTTCTTGCCGGGAAACACGCGGCCCGGGTCCTGCGCCATCGAGATCGAACCGGGCACGTTGTGCGAACGGCTGTTGCCGTGCGAAGCGCGCTGCGACTTGAAGTTGTGGCGCTTGATCGTGCCGGTGAAGCCCTTGCCGATCGAGGTGCCCTGCACGTCGACGAGCTGGCCGACCGCGAACACGCCGACCGGCACCTGGGCGCCGGCCTTGTATTCGGCGGCAACGGCGGCGGGAACGCGGAACTCGCCCATCACCTCGCCGGCGACGATGCCCGCCTTGGCCAGGTGCCCGGCTTCGGGCTTGCTGACGCGCGAGGCCTTCTTGTCGCCGAAGACGAGCTGCAGGGCGCTATAGCCATCGGTCTCTGCAGTCTTGACCTGCGAGACGCGGTTGTTGGAAACGTCGAGCACCGTGACGGGAATCGTGTCACCGTCGGCGGTGAAGACCCTCATCATCCCCACCTTGCGGCCGAGCAGGCCGAGGCGCTCATCGACATACGACAGTGGTGTCGAGGTCGTGGTCATGAATGTTCTCCAGCCGCAAGCGCGGCCTTTGTTGCAACGCCCGGCATCGATTGGCCGGGCTGACTGATCGATCGCCGGGCACGCCCGGCGAAAACTACCCAAATCTCGGGCGAACCCGACGATTTCGGAAAAGCCTGCGAGTGTAGCAGAGCGACTGGAAGGAGCCAAGCCGCGCTGCCCTCCCGCCGCTTACTGGAGCTTGATCTCCACGTCGACGCCGGCCGGCAGGTCGAGCTTCATCAGCGCGTCCACGGTCTTGTCGGTCGGATCGATGATGTCCATCAGGCGCTGGTGCGTGCGGATCTCGAACTGGTCGCGGCTCGTCTTGTTGACGTGCGGCGAACGCAGGATGTCGAAGCGCTGCATGCGCGTCGGCAAGGGCACCGGGCCCTTGACGATGGCACCGGTGCGCTTGGCTGTGTCGACGATCTCGAGCGCGCTCTGATCGATCAGCTTGTAGTCGAACGCCTTGAGGCGGATGCGG
>JBBRLS010000130.1:0-2436 GCA_038231215.1 Burkholderiales bacterium
TGATGGCACCGCTCTGAAAGTGATCCACCTGCCGCTCCGAAACTGATCCACCTCCCGGGGCCAAAACGGCTCAACTGGGAGGGATGCTCAAGATGGATCAGGTCATTGTCGTGCGGCACAAGGTGCTCGTGGAGAAGCGCTCGGTCAGGAGCGTGGCCAAGGAGCACGAGATCAGTCGAAACACGGTGAAGCGGTACGTTGCCGGCGCCGCGATCGGGGTGCGCAAGACGCCCGAGCGAGAGCAGCCGGTGCGCGAAAAGCTGGCGCCGAGAATCGAGACGCTACTCGCCGAGTCGGCGACGTGGACGCAGGGAAAGCAGCAGCTCACGGCGAGCCGCTTGTGGAGAATGCTGCGCGACGAGGGTCATGTCGTCGGCCGGACGCTCGTCACAGAGCATGTGGCCGAGTGGAAGCGCCAACGACGCGAGGTCTTCGTGCCGCTCGTCTACCGACCCGGCGAGCTGGCCGAGGTGGATTTTTTCGAGGTGTGGGTCGACCTCGACGGAGAGCGACGGCGCGCGTGGATGTTCGTCATGCGCCTCATGTACTCCAAGCGCGACTTCGCCTGGCTCTACGAGTTCCAGGACCAGGTCAGCTTCCTCGACGGGCACGTTCGCGCGTTTGCGCACTTCGGTGGTGTGCCGCAGCGAATCGCGTACGACAATCTCAAGCTGGCTGTGCGCAAGATTCTCGTCGGCGGCGCGCGCGCACTGACCGCGCGCTTTACGGCGCTCGTCGGTCACTACGCGCTTGAGCCGAGCTTCGCGCGACCCGCGACCGGCCACGACAAGGGGGGCGTCGAAGCGCGCGGCAAGGCCATTCGCTGGCAGCACCTGGTGCCGATCCCATCGGCTGAGCGCATGAGCGAGATGAGCACGCAGCTGATGATTCGACTCGACCGACAGGCCATCGAGCAGCGTGACCGCGACGGCAGGACGGCGCAGGAGCGATTCGAGGAGGAGCGCAGCCAATTCGTAACGCTGCCGCTGCGCCCGTTTGTCGCGACCGCGACGAGCATCGTGGGCGTCTCCCGGCGCGCACTCGTGCAGGTCGGGGGCGCGACCTATTCGGTCTCCGAGGACTGGGCGGGCCTCGACATCACCGCGCACCTCGGCCCCGATGCCGTCGAGCTCGTCGGCACCAACGGCAGCACGCACCATCCCCGTCAGCGCTTCGGCGGACGCTCGATCGACTACCGGCACTACCTGCGCGAGCTGTCGCACAAGCCGCAAGCGGTCCGACAGGTCATGCCCGAGCTGCTCCGCGATCTGGGGCCGCCCTTCGACACACTCTGGCCCGCACTCGTCGACGAGCATGGTCCACGGCAGGCCGCGCGCATCTTTGCCGCAGTACTGGAGGGCGTCGTCGCACGTGGGCGGGATGTGATCGTGGCGCTGATCGCGACCGCGCGGCTGGAGGGCACTCCGCTCCTTTTGTCGCTGCGGACCGCGACCTCCACGAGGCAGCTGGCACAGGAGCAGGTCCCTGACGTGCTGCGTATGGCGGAGGTCTCCTCGGCCTCGGCGGCCGACTTCGACACGCTCTTGGGCGGAGGTGCGCAATGAGTCGCGCCCTGGTCACCGCCGACCTCATCCGCACCCGCGCTCGGGCGCTACGCATGCCCGGCCTCGCTCGCGGCTTCGAGGCGCTTTGTCGTCAGGCGGAGAAGGAGCGCTGGACCTTCGAGGAGTTTCTGGCCGAATGCCTCGCCGTCGAGGTCACCTCGCGCTCGGACTCTGCGGTCCGACAGCGCCTCCGCGACGCGCGCTTCCCCGACATCAAGACGCTCGACCAATTCGACTTCACCGCTGCAGGCGGCATCGACGCTGCAGTCGTCGCCAAGCTCGCACGAGTCGATTGGCTCGACCGAAAGGAGAACATCGTCTTCGCCGGCCCCGTCGGCACGGGCAAGACCCACCTCGCCATCGCGCTCGGCGTCGAGGCCGCCAAGCAGCGCCGTCGCGTCGCCTTTGTCCGCGCCGCCGACCTCGTGCGGCTGCTGCTCGAAGCCCGTGACTCGCGCGAGCTGGGTCGTGTCCAGCGCCGCTTCGATCGCGTCGACCTGCTCATCCTCGACGAGGTCGGCTTCGTGCCCTTCGGGCGCGACGGCGGCGAGCTGCTCTTCAACCTGATCGCGCACCGCTACGAACGGCGCAGCCTGATCGTCACGACCAATCTGCCGTTTGCCGAGTGGCCCAAGGTGTTTGGCGACGACGAGAAGCTCACCACCGCGCTCCTCGACCGCCTCGCCGATCGCGCCATGGTGATCGTCACCAAGGGCAAGAGCTACCGAATGCTTCGTCGCCAGGCGCAGCCCACAGCGCCAGAACCGGAGGAGCCAGAGACGACCAAGACCAAAAAACGATAGGATGTACACCCCGCGGGGTGGATCAGTTTCAGAGCGGCACCTGGATCAGATTCGCGGCGGCGCCATCA
>JBBRLS010000131.1:0-2382 GCA_038231215.1 Burkholderiales bacterium
CAGCCTCGGGTTGAGGGCGAAGTAGGCCAGGTCGGCGAGCAGGTTGAGGACGATGTAGGTCGTCGCGGTGACCAGCACCACGCCTTGCACGACCGCGTAGTCGCGGTTGAAAACGGCGTCGACGATGAGCTTGCCGAAGCCCGGAATGGTGAACACCTGCTCGGTGAGCACGGCGCCCGAAAGCAGCGTGCCGAACTCGAGCGCGCCGAGCGTCACCACCGGCACCAGCGCGTTGCGCAGCGCGTGCTTCAGCACCACCTGCAGCTCGCGCAGGCCCTTGGAGCGCGCGGTGCGGATGTAGTCGGCCGAGAGCACCTGCAGCATGGCGCTGCGCGTGTGCCGCATGAGCACCGCGGCGAGCGCGTTGCCGAGCACGAAGGCCGGCATGATCATCGACGCGAGATTGGCGCGCAGATTTTCGAACGGACTGACGTAGCCCGAGGCGGGCAGCCAGCCGAGCTGTACCGAGAAGAGCAGGATCATGAGGATACCGAGCCAGAAGTTCGGCGTCGAGAGTCCCCAGAGCGCGAACGCGTTCGCGGCGACGTCCCAGGGCCCGCCGCGACCGACCGCGGCGACGACGCCGGCCGGCACGCCGATGACCAGCGCGATCGCCATCGCGAGCGTCGCCAGCTCGGCCGTGACCGGCAGCTTCTGCAGCACCAGGTCGAGCACCGGCTCCTGGTTGCGCACCGACTCGCCCAGGTCGCCGCGCAGCACGCCGCCAGCCCACCAGGCGTAGCGCACCGGCAGCGGGTCGTCGAGGTGCAGCTTCTTGTGCAGGTAGGCGATGACGGTCGGGTCCTGCTCCTCGCCGGCGAGGATCTTGGCCGGGTCGCCCGGCAGTAGTTGCTGCAGGCCGAAGATCAGCATCGACACCAGCACCAGCGTCGGCACGACGGCCGCCAGGCGCTTGAGGAGGTGTTGGAACATGGGGTGCGGCGAAGGTCGAGATCCTTCGCTTCGCTCAGGATGACAGCGGTGGCCTTGTCATCCTGAACGCAGTGAAGGATCTCATCGTGGCCTCAGGGCGCCATCTTCAGGCCGGCGACGCGCAACAGGCCGTCGGGCAGGCCGCGCACGCCGCCGAGCTTCGCGTTGTAGGCCCAGAGCCAGTTGCGGTGGTAGAGATAGATGATCGGCCGCTCCTTCAGCACGCGCGCGGCGATCTGCTCGAAAACCTTCTTGCGCTCGGCCGCATCGCGCGTGCTGCGCGACTGCGCGAGCAGCGCGTCGGTCTGGGCGTCGCAGTAGCCGGCGTAGTTGAGCGGCTGCTTGCAGGCGTCGAAGCTGAACAGGTTGCCGTCGGGATCGGGCCGGCCGCTCCAGGCGAGCAGGTAGGCCTCGAAGTCGCCCTTGTCGGCCATGTTCAGCGAGGTCGCGAACTCGGCGGAGAGGATCTTCACGTCGAAGCCCGCTTCGCGCGCCATCGACTGGATGACGAGGGCCAGCCGCTGCGCATCCGAGGTGGTCGTCGCGATCAGCGTGAAGCTCGGGTTCGTCACGCCGGCCTCCTTGAGCAGCGCCTTGGCCCGCGCGACGTCCCGCCTGGGCATCGGCACGTTCTTCGCGTACCACGCATTGGTCGGCGCGACCCACTGGTTGCCGACCTGCGCCTCGTTGTCCATCACCACCTGCGCCAGACCTTGCCGGTCGAGGCTCAGCTCGAGCGCCTCGCGCACGCGCGCATCCTTGCCGAGCGGGTTCTGCTGCGCCTTCTCGCTCTTGCCGACGTTGATGGTCAGGCCCTGGTAGCCGATCTCGGTGATGCTTGCCGTCTTCAGCTTCTTGTCGCTCTTCAGCTTGTCGAAGTCGCTCGACGCCACCCGCTCCGCGAAGTCGAGCTGGCCCGACTTGAGGTTGGCCAGCCGCACCGTGGCGTCGGGAATCGGCGTGTAGAGCAGCTTGTCGAAATGGATCGCGTCCTTGTTCCAGTAGCCGGCGTACTTCTCGAGGACGATGCGGTCCTGCGCCACGCGCTCGACGAACCTGAACGGCCCCGAGCACACCGGCTTCGAGCCGAACTTGTCGCCCTCGGCCTGCGCCGCCTTCGGCGAGACCATCATGCCGGCGCGATCGGAGAGCTGTGCCAGCAACGGCGCGAACGGCGCCGAGAGGTTGAGGCGCACGGTGAGCGGGTCCACCACGTCGACCGTCGTCACCGGCGCGAGCTCGCCGCGCCGGTTCGAGCCGGGCATGGTCTTGTGCCGCTCGATGTTGAACTTGACGGCCGCGGCGTCGAGCTTCTCGCCGTCGTGGAAGGTGACGCCGGGGCGGATCTTCAGCGTCAGCGCCTTGCTGTCGGCCGACCACTCGTAGGCGGTGGCGAGCTGCGGCACGATCTGCAGCTTCTCGTCGATGTCGAACAGCTTGTCGCAGAGG
>JBBRLS010000132.1:0-2378 GCA_038231215.1 Burkholderiales bacterium
AGTTTCTCGGGCGTGCACTTCTCGATCCACAGCAAGTATTCGGCGGTCCCGGCCTACGACACCGCCATGAAGGCAGCCTATGGCGAGGAGCGCACGGCGCGGATCCTCGGCCTGGCGCGGCACAACACCGTGTACTACCCGAACCTGACGATCAAGGGCGCGATCCAGGCGATCCGCGTCGTCAGGCCGATAGCCGTCGACAAGACGCTGATCGAGAGCTGGACCTTCCGCCTGGCCGGCGCACCGCCCGAGATGCTGCAACGCACGGCGATGTACAGCCGGCTCATCAACTCGCCGTTCTCCGTGGTCGGCCACGACGACCTGCAGGCCTATCGCGGCATCCAGGCGGGTCTGCACGCGAGCGGCAATCCGTGGGTCAGCCTGCACCGGAACTTCGACGCCGGCGAGATCGGCCAGAAAGACATCACGGCGATCGGCACGAGCGAGATCTCGATGCGCAACCAGTACCGCGCCTGGGCTCGCACCATGACGATGTCGATGGGAGCCTGACGATGGTCACCGAACGCGATCTCATCGACTTCGTGCTGCGCGAGGCGCGCCTGCTCGACGAGCGGCGCTACGAGGAATGGAATGGGCTCTTCACCGACGACGCGATCTACTGGGTGCCGCTGGTGCCCAACCAGCCGGAAGGCCTGGACCACACCTCGCATCTCTACGAGGACAAGCTGCTGCGCGAGCTGCGCATCGAGCGGCTGAAGAGTCCGCGCGCCTTCTCGCAACAGCCGCCGACACGCTGCCTGCATTTGCTGCAGACGCCGACCGTCGAGCCGGCCAGCCCGAACCGCGCCGACGAGCATCTGCTGCGCACCGTCTTTCAGTACACCGAGTCGCAGGGCGACGAGTTGAACAGCTTCGTCGGCGTCTGCTGGCATCGTCTCGTCGGCACCGAAGCCAGCGCGCTGCGCATCCGGCAAAAGCGCGTCGATCTCATCAACAGCGATGCGGCACTGCCGGCGGTGCAGCTCTTCGTCTAGCAGCCGGGCTTTCAGTCGGCTGTCGGCCCGGCGCGGGTTCAGCGGCTCAGCAGTTCGACGTAGGTCTGGTAGCTGAAAGTCCGGTTCTTCTTTTGCCCGGTCAACTCGCTCACGATGCCCAGATGCTCCAGCAGCTTGACTGCCGATGTGGCGGTGGGAAAGCTCGTGCTCAGCTTCTGGCGCACCTGCTCGATGGTGAAGCGCGGCATCATCGGCATCATCTCGAACAGGCGCAGGCTCGTCGCACCCGCCTTGGGCGCCGCGAGCAGGCGGCGCCGGTGCGCCGTCACCAGGCTGGCCACGGCCACGATGCCGCGCTCGGCCTCGGCCGCCGCCGCGTCCACGCCTTCCAGGAAGAACATCGCCCAGCCTTCCCAGTCGCCCTCGGTGCGCACGGCCGCAAGGCGCCGGTAGTACTCGGCCTGATGCTGCTTCAGATAGCCGCTCAGGTACAACAAGGGCTCGGGCAGCAGGCCCCAATCCTCCAGCAGCGCGGCGATCAACAGCCGGCCGATGCGACCGTTGCCGTCCAGGAACGGGTGGATGGTTTCGAACTGCACGTGCACCAAAGCCACGCGCACCAGGCTCGGCAGCCTGGGCATCCTGTCGTGGATGAAGCGCTCCAGATCGGCCAGCAGCGCCGGCACCTTCTCGGGCGGCGGCGGTACGAATGCCGCGTTGCCCGGCCGCGTGCCGCCGATCCAGTTCTGCGAACGGCGCAGCTCACCCGGCCGCTTGCCGGCGCCGCGTGCGCCGTCCAGGAGCAGGCGGTGCGCATCGCGCAGCAGCCGCACGCTGAGCGGCAGGCCGCGGGGGTCGTGCAATTGGTCGCGCACCAGCCGGAAGGCGCGCAGGTAGTTGGTGACTTCGGCCACGTCGTCGGTGTTGCTGATGGCCAGGCCTGCTTCTTCGTCGAACAGGTCGGCCATCGTGGCTTCCGTGCCTTCGATCTGCGACGAGAGCAGGGCTTCTTTGCGCAGGGCGCTGTACAGCAGCCAGTCGACCGAAGGCACCAGCCCCGATACGCCCGAGAGGCGCGCCAGTGCCAACTCGGCGCTGCGGTTCGCCGTGGCGTATGACTCGGGGGCCAGGGGCGGCCTGGCCGGCGGCAAGGGGCGGGGCACGAACGCCCGCACCGCTTCTCCCAGTGTGGTGGAGGCGACGTAGGTGCCGGTGCTGCGCATCGTGTCAAAGCGAACTTGAATGACTCGGACGTATATTAAAGCATTCTTTAATTTAAGGCAGTAGTGTCCCAACGTCCGTCATAGGAGAACGAGTTGTTGATCGTCATCCGGTGGCGGTGCAGGTGGGCTAAGTAGTTGATTTATTGGGGTTGTCTCGAACATGGTCAGGCTCAGGATCTGTAGGAGTTCGTAGAGGCTA
>JBBRLS010000133.1:0-2353 GCA_038231215.1 Burkholderiales bacterium
CTCATCGCCGTTGGAACCGGCGTGGCCTATGTGTTTAGTGTCGTCGCGACCCTATTCCCCAACTCAATGCCAGCGACGCTGCTGGAGCACGGCGCCGCACCGCTCTATTTCGAGCCCGCCGCGTTCATCATTTCGCTCGTGCTCCTCGGCCAGGTTCTCGAGCTTCGGGCCCGCGCCAGCACCCGTGGCGCGCTCAAGGCGTTGCTCGGCCTTGCTCCCAAGACGGCACGCCGCAAGGATGCGGACGGCGAGGAGCGCGACGTGCCGCTCTCCGCCGTGCAGCCCGGCGACGTTCTGCGGGTGCGGCCCGGGGAAAAGATCCCCGTCGACGGCGTGGTGCTCGATGGCCGCAGCAACGTCGACGAGTCGATGGTCACGGGCGAGCCGGTGCCCGTCGAGAAGGGTGCGGGCAGCAAGGTCACCGGTGCCACCGTCAACGGCACCGGCAGTTTCCTGATGCGCGCCGAGCGCGTCGGCTCAGCCACCCTGCTCGCGCAGATCGTCCGCATGGTCAGCGAGGCCCAGCGAACCCGGGCGCCGATCCAGCGGCTCGCCGACAAGGTCGCCGCCTGGTTCGTTCCCATCGTGCTCGGGATAGCGTTCATCACGTTCGCAGTCTGGATCACCCTCGGCCCCGACCCGCGGCTCGCGCACGCGCTCGTGAACGCGGTCGCCGTGCTCATCATCGCCTGCCCGTGCGCGCTCGGGTTGGCCACGCCGATGAGCATCATGGTCGGCACCGGGCGGGGCGCATCGCTAGGCGTGCTCGTCCGGAATGCCGAAGCGCTCGAGATGATGGAGAAGGTGAACACGCTGCTCATCGACAAGACCGGAACGCTGACGGAAGGCAAGCCGCAGCTCGTCACCGTCGAGGTGACGCAAGGGCAATCGGAGCAGGAGCTGCTGCGCTTCGCGGCCAGCCTCGAGCGCGCGAGCGAGCATCCCTTGGCGACCGCGATCGTGAAAGGCGCGGAGGAGCGCGGCGCCAAGCCCGCGGCCGCTGCGAACTTCCGCTCCATCACCGGAAAGGGCGTCGCCGGCAGCACCGAAGGGCGCGCGGTGGCGGTAGGCAACGCGGCCCTGCTGGCGGAGCTGAACGTCGACCTGGCGACGCTGGCGGACCGCGCCGAAGCTCTGCGCAAAGAAGGCCAGACGGTGATGTTCGTCGTGATCGAAGGAAAGCTCGCCGGTCTCTTGGGCGTCGCCGACCCCATCAAGCCATCGAGCGCGGAGGCGCTGCGGGCATTGCGAGACGAAGGCGTGCGGGTTGTGATGGTGACGGGTGACAGCCGCGCCACCGCACGGGCGGTCGCGTCCAAGCTGGGCCTCGCTGAATTCGAGGCCGAGGTGCTTCCCGCCCAAAAGAGCGCCGTGGTCGAGCGCTTCCGTCGCGAGGGACGCATCGTGGCGATGGCCGGCGACGGCATCAACGACGCACCCGCTTTGGCAGCGGCGCATGTCGGCATCGCCATGGGGACCGGCACCGACGTCGCAATGGAGAGCGCCGGCATCACGCTGATCAAAGGCGACCTGCTCGGCATCGTTCGCGCGCGCCACCTCAGCCGGGCGACCCTACGCAACATCCGACAGAACCTATTCTGGGCTTTCGCCTACAACATGGCCGGCGTGCCGATCGCTGCGGGCTTGCTGTACCCGTTCTTCGGCTTGCTCCTCAGTCCGATGATCGCCAGCGCGGCCATGAGCCTCAGCTCGGTGTCGGTGATCGCGAATGCACTGCGATTGCGGAGAGCGCGGCTGTAGGGCAACGCTGGTTGCGAGGCTGGTCCCGCGGCTGCATCATCGCGGCCATGGGCGACGCTTCCGCCGAAGAGAGCCAGGACGTCGTTCCCTCGGGGGCGGTGGTCGCGAACCTGGTGGCGAACCACCGCGACTTCCTCGCTTTCATCGAGCGCAAGGTCGAGAGCCGAGCGCTCGCCGAGGACATCCTGCAAGACGCCTTCGTCAAGGGGATGGCAAAGCTCGACACGCTCCGCGAAGGCGAATCCGCGGTGGCTTGGTTCTACCGAATGCTGCGCAACGCGGTCATCGACCACTATCGGAAGCGAGGCGCCGCGAGCCGCGGCCTGGAGGCGTTCGCCAAGGAGCTCGACCAGCACGTCGAACCCGAGGCGGCGGTGAAGAACGCCGTCTGCCAATGCGTGGGCCGGCTCGCGCAAACGTTGAAGCCCGAATACGCCGACGCCATCCAGCGCATCGAAGTGGACGGCGTCACCGTGAAGGCCTTCGCCGTCGAGGCTGGCATTTCGAGCAACAACGCCGCCGTGCGGGTCTTCCGCGCGCGAGAGGCGCTCCGCAAGCAGGTGGCACTGTCGTGCGGAACGTGCGCCGAGCA
>JBBRLS010000134.1:0-2292 GCA_038231215.1 Burkholderiales bacterium
CATCAGCCGCCTGCACCTCACCGAGACCGCGTTCTACGAGTACGCCGAGGAGACGCTCAACGCGCTCCTCGAGTGCGTGCCGTCGCCGGAAGCGGGCTCGGAGATCGTGAGCGAGTCGACGCCGAACGGCGCGGCGGGCACGTACTTCGAGCAGTACCGCGCGGCCGCCGAGGGCCGGAGCGGGTACACCGCGCACTTCTACCCGTGGTTTCAGCAGACCGAGTACCGCGCCGCGCTCCGGCCCGGCGAGGTCATCGAGCCCGAGGACGAGCGGCAAGAGAAGCTCGTCGAGCGGCACCGCATCTCGCCTGAGCAGCTGAAGTGGTACCAGCAGAAGGTCGCTGAGAAGAAGCAGGACCTCGTCGATCAGGAGTACCCCTCCGACCCGGCGACCTGCTTCCTCGTCTCGGGGCGGCTGTTCTTCGATCGGACCGTCACCGCCACGCTCCACTCCAAGGCGACGCTTCCCGCGTTCACCGAGATGGGCGGCGCGCTCCGGATCTGGAAGCGCGCAGTGCCCGGACGCCAGTACGTCATCTCCGCCGACCCCTCCGAGGGCACCGGCGGCGATCCGGGCGCGGCGGTGGTCTACGAGCGCGCGACCGCCGAGCACGTCGCCACGCTGCACGGCCAGTTCCCCACGTGGGAGATGGGCCGGCTCCTGGCGACGCTGGCGCGCTCCTACAACAACGCGCTCATCGCGGTCGAGCGGAACAACCACGGCACAGCGGTGCTCCAGGCGCTCGAGCAGGGCGAGAAGTACCTGAACGTCTACCGCGCCGACGACGAGAAGGCCGGCTGGTACAACGTCGCGGTTCGGCGGTCGGCGGCGCTCGAAGCCCTCGAGAACGCGCACCGCACCGGCGAGTGGTCGACGCCCGACGTCGAGAGCACCGCCGAGCTTCTCACCTTCATCGTGGACCGCACGGGCAAGGCCGTCGCCCAGCGCGGCACGCACGATGACCTCACGATGGCCCACGCCATCGCCTTCGACGTCCTCCGGAAGACGTTGCAGACCATCACGCCCCCCAAGCCCCGCCCGTCCGCCTACCGGCTCGGTGGTGGTCGCGGGTTCGGATGACGGCCGCGACCACGAGCCGGCCCAAGACGCCGCGCTCCAAGGCGCCTGCGAGCGCGGACGCCCTCGCCAAGCGGTCGCCGTCGGCCCCCATTGCCCGCGCCACCCGCATCGGCCGTGGCGCTGCGGTCATCCCGGATCTCCCGGTCTGGCAACAGCTTCAGCGGATCGGCGGCGGCCTCACCCCTGCCGCGGTCTCGGCGTACATCCGCGAGGCCGACACGGGCCGCATGTACGGCCTGATGGATCTGGCGAACGAGTCGCGCCAGAAGGACGGCCACCTCCAGGCCATCCTCGCGACGAACGAAGAGTCGATCTCCGGGCTCCCCTGGGAGCTCGTCCTCCCCGACGTCCCGAAGCTCAAAGAGAAGAAGGCGGCGGAATTCGTCGAATACTGCCTTCGATCGCGCATGAAGGACCGCTTTCCGCGGTTCATCGCGCACCACGTCGGTGCGAACTACTACGGCTTCGCGGTTAGCGAGATCCTCTTCGCGAAGGAGGGCGACAAGCTGGTCATCGACGAGCTCTGCGCGCACGCGCCGCGCCGGTTCGCGTACGCCTACGAGAACGGCTCCCAGCTGAACTGGTGGGACTCGCAGTCGGGCATGGCCTACCCCGGGATCGACTTCCGGGCCGCGTACCCCGACCGCTTCGTGGTCTCGCAGCCACGAATCAACGGGGACGTGCCGTGCCGCGAGGGGCTCGTGCGGGTCCTCATGTGGGCCGCGCTCTTCCGCAACTGGGCGATGGCCGACTGGGTCAAGCTCGGCGAAATCGCGTGGAAGCCCTGGCGGCACGCCACCTACAAGAAGAACCTCGACGACGACACCGAGGCCGACGCGCTCCTCCAGGTCTTGGAGGCCATGACATCGAGCGGCGTCGCGGTCCTTCCGGACACGGCGCAGCTCACGATCGAGTGGCCGAAGTCGACGGCGAGCGGCACGCCGATGCATCAGGCGCTGCTCAGCTTCGTCGCGGGCGAGATGTCGAAGGCCGTCCTCGGCCAGACGCTCACGACGGACCAGCCGAAGGTCGGCTCGCAGGCCCTCGGCAACGTGCACAACGAGATCCGTAAGGACCTACGCGAGTCGCGCGCCAAGGCCGTCGCCTCCGACATCGACCGCGACATCATCGGGCCGCTCCTCCGGCTCAACTTCGGCGAGGACATCCGCCCGCCGACGTTCCGATTCCTCACCGAAGACCCGACCGACCTC
>JBBRLS010000135.1:0-2205 GCA_038231215.1 Burkholderiales bacterium
CACGCTCTCGGGCACCACCACGCTTTCGGCCTCGGCCGGAGTCGCCGTCTTCGGGTCGCTGGCCGTCGATCGGATCGGCACGGGCTACACGCTGCAGGCGAGCGCGGGGTCGTTCGCGCAGACGAGCAACGCCTTCGACGTTATTGCGGGACCTGCGCGGGTGCTCGTGATCGACGGCGGCAATGGGCAGACGGCGCCGGCCGGGTCGGTGCTTCCGGTGAGCTTGTCGGTGCAGGCGCGCGACTCGGCGGGCAATGGCGTTGCGGGCGTGGCAGTGAGCTGGGCGGTGGTCACCGGGGCCGGCAGCGTGCTGCCTGGCGGCGCAACCACCGACGCCACCGGCCATGCGACCGCGACCGCGACGCTCGACACCGTGGCCGGCGTCAATCGCTTCAGCGCCACGGCGGCCGGCGTGCCGGTGGCGACTTTCTCGGCGCAAGGCCAGGCGCTGAGCGGCAACGCGCTGCGCTTGACCATCGGCTCGGCGCCCACCGCGGGCCTGCCGTTTGGCGCCACCGCGACCGTCGTCGATTCGTTCGGCAACACCGTGGTCAGCTCGCTGGCGCGGGTGACTCTTTCGGTGAACGGCCCGTTCGCGCTCAGCGGCACCAAGACGGTGACCGCGGCCAGCGGCGTGGCCAGCTTCTCGGGCTTGTCGATCTGCGGCGCCGGGAGCGGCGCGGTGCTGACCGCGAGCGCCACCGGCTTGAGCGCGGGCAGCGTCGCCACCCCGGTGGCAGTGGGCGCGCCGGCGAAGTTCGTCAAGGGAGGCGATGGCCAGAGCGGCACCGTCGGCGTGAGGCTCCCGACCTCGCTCAGCGTCACCGTGCATGACACCTGCGGCGACGGCGTCTCGGGCCTGACCATCAACTGGACCGGCGGCGGCTTGAGCCCGACGACCACGCTCACCAACTCGAGCGGCAAGGCGTCGAGCTCGCTCGTGCTTGGCTTCATCGCCGGCCCCGCGACCTTCACCGCCTCGCTCGGCGGCACGGTCGTCGCCACCTTTACCGAGACCGCGCTGCCCGACGTGCCGAGCCACCTCGCCTTCATCCAGCAGCCGCAATCGACGGCGGCGAACCTTTCGTTCTCGCCCGCGGTCACCGTCGTGCTGCTCGACAAGTACAACAACCGCGCCACCGGAGCCGCGGCCACCAACGTCACGCTCGCCGTCACCGGGGCGCCCGACCTGACGCTGCTCGGCCAGAACCCGGCCAGCACGTCGCTTGGCCTCGCGACGTTCAACAATCTGCAGCTCACCACCAGCGGCGCCGCCTTCACGCTCACCGCGTCCGCAGGCGCGCTGCCCACCGTCAACAGCAACGCCTTCGACATCACGCCAGGCCCCGTCAGCGCGCTGCTCCTCGATCCAAACATCCAGACCTCGGCCGCGGTCGGCAGCGCGCTCGGCCTCGATGTCGTCGCGGTGGACGCGTTCCAGAACGCGGTGCCCGGCGCCTCGGTCACCTGGACCGCGCCGGCCAGTGGCCTCGTGGACGGCGCCGCCACCTCGCCCACCACCACCGACGCGGCCGGCGTCTCGAGCACGGTGGCCACCGTCTGCACCCAGGCCGGAACGTGCACCTTCACGGCCGCGGCGGGCGCCATCTCGGCGTCCTATCCGATCAGCGCCACGCCCGGCGACGCTTCCGCGCTGCTCATCTCGACCATCGCCACGACCGTGCCGAACCTGACCGCCATCGACCCCGTGCAGGTCTCGCTCGTCGATGACTTCGGCAACCTCAAGTCGGACGACAGCAGCACCTCGGTCGGAATCTCGCTCGCCTCGCCCGTGCTGCCCGGCGACCAGAGCGGCAGCTTGACCGGTCCGCGCACGGCCGTGGCCGCGAGCGGCACCGCCACCTTCACCGGCCTCGGCATCGTCACCGTCTCGGTGCCCTACTTCTTCATCGCCACGGCCGCCGGCCTGAGCGCGAGCAGCAACACCTTCTCCGCCACCTGCTCGGCCGGCTCCGCCTGCGGCAACGCCTGCTTCGACCTGCAGAGCGACCTCGCCAACTGCGGCGCCTGCAGCAACTCCTGCCCCTCTCCCGCCAACACCACCGCCTCCTGCACCGCCGGCCAGTGCGGCCTCGCCTGCAAGGCCGGCTTCGACCAGTGCACCGGCAACCAGGCCGACGGCTGCCAGCCGCTCGACTCCAACCAGAACTGCGGCACCTGCGGCAACGCCTGCACCGGCGGCGC
>JBBRLS010000136.1:0-2143 GCA_038231215.1 Burkholderiales bacterium
ACCGAGCCGTGCATCCTCGCCATCGCGCATCGCTCCGAACGGATCGCCGCTCGAGATTCTCCTGGGGTGCGGCGCCGTCGTGCGGGTCGTCCCCGGCGTCGACCCAGCGCTGCTGCGTATCGTGGTGAGCGCCCTGGCAGGTGAGCGATGCTGAGCTTCGGCGACAGCCGGCGCATCTTCCTCGCCCGGCAAGCGGTCGATATGCGCAAGGGCTGCGCGTCCTTGGCCGCGTTGGTCGAGAACGCGCTCGGACACGATCCCTATGCCGGCGACATCTTCGTCTTCGTCGGTCGCCGGAAGAATCGCGTGAAGCTCATCGCCTGGGATCGCTCCGGGTTCTGGCTCGCGGCCAAACATCTCGAACAAGGGATGTTCGCGGTGCCTGTCGGCGCGGCCGTCGCCACGGCGGACGGGACGATGCCGCTCTCGCCCGCACAGATCCAGATGCTGCTCGAAGGCATCGACGTCCACCGCGCCACGTATCACGCCCACTACCATCGGCGCGATATCTCTGCGGCCACGGCAGCAGGATAATAATGAGCGAATGCCCTGATTTTACCGCGTTGATGTACGTACGGTGGTCGTACGATCGCCGCCTCATGTCGCTGGCAGCACGATTGGCGCGCGTCACGTCGACGCTGGAAGCGACGCTCCTGCGCCTCCAGGCCATCGAGGTCGAGAACCAGCGCCTCGAAGCCGAGAACGCCGCGCTGCGCGCCCATCAGGAGCGGAGCACGACGCCGGTCGACCTCGTGCTCGAGAACGCCAACCTGCAGGCCCAGGTGACCGACCTCACCGAGAAGCTCGAGGTCATGCACTTCCGCATGACCCAGATGACGAGGCGCCTGTTCGGCAGCTCCAGCGAGCGCCACCACCCGGACCAGCAGGCGCTCGACGAGATCCTGCGACATGTCCTGGTCGAGAACGCGCTCCTCCCCGACGAGAGGACCGGTGGCGAGCCCGGTGCGATCGCCGATGCCCCGGCCGCGCTGGCGCCGACGGACGCGCCGACGACGGGCCAGTCGCCGGCGGTAGCCGCCGTCCCGGAGACCGAGAAGAGGGACCGGAAGAAGGGCCGTGGCCGGCTCACGCTGCCCGATCATCTCCCGATCGAAGACCTCCGCCTCGAAGTCCCCGAGTCGGAACGCCTCGGCCCCGATGGCGTCCCGCTGCCCGAGGTCGGCACCGAGGTCACCTGGAAGCTGGACTACCTGCCGGCGTGGTTCCGCCGGCTGCGGATCACCCGCCCCATCTACCGGGCCCCGTTCAGCGACGAGCCGCGGATCATCGCTCCGCCGCTGGCCTGCGTCGTCCCGCATGGCCTGCCCACCGATGGCACGGTGGCCATGGTCCTGGTCGAGAAGTACGACTTCCATATGCCGCTCTACCGGCAGGAGACGAAGCTCGACCGCGCCGGCATCGACCTGAGCCGGGCGACGCTGATGAACTGGGTCCGGCACGGCGCCGAGTTCCTGGCGCCGATCCATCAGGCCATCGGCGCGTCGATCCGCACCAGCCCGGTGATCGGCCTCGACGACACCTGGATCGACGTGCTGGACCCCGGCGCGGGCGAGACCCACGAGTCGCGGCTCTGGGGATACTACGCCGACGACGAATTTTACTGCGACTACCGGCGCAGCCGGGAAGGGCGCTGGCCGGCGGAGTTCCTTGCCGACTACGTCGGCACGGTGATGGCCGATGCCTTTTCCGGCCACCATCGGCTCTTCGTCAGTGGAAGGATGACGTGGGCGGCGTGCATGGCGCATGCGCGGCGGAAGTTCGATGAGGCACTGAAGGCCGGAGAACTGGCCGCGAGTCGAGCGCTCGACCTGTTCACGATCCTGTGGCGAGTCGAGGACGCGGTGGCCGGTGCTCCGCCCGATGAGCGACGAGCGCGCCGGCAGACCCAGGCGGTTCCGATCCTGGATCGCCTCGAGGCGCTGCTGACGGAGTGGGTGGCAACGCAGCGGCCCTCGAGTGGGCTGTACCGGGCGGCGCGGTACACGCTGAACATCTTCCCCCAGCTGCGGACCTACACCCGTGACGGACGAGTACCGATCGACAACAACACCCTCGAGCGCCAGTGGCGCCAGCCGAGCCTGAATCGCAAAAATTCGCTCTTCGTCGGCTCGGACCGCGGCGG
>JBBRLS010000137.1:0-2142 GCA_038231215.1 Burkholderiales bacterium
CGCCAACGGACGACACCCTCTGACATGCGCGGCTACCCCGAACTGCTCGACTTCAGCCTCGCGCAGATCGCGGGGCTGATCAAGCGCCGCGAGCTGTCACCGGTCGAGGTGGTCGAGGCCACGCTCGCGCGCGTCGCCGAGATCGACCCCGTGCTGCGCGCCTACATCAGCGTCTTCGACGATCAGGCGCGGCAAGTGGCACGCGCCGCCGAGATGCTGATGATGGCCGGCCACGACCTCGGCCCGTTGCACGGCGTGCCGATTGCGCTCAAGGACAACGTGGCCACGCAAGGCCAGCGCACGACGGCCGGCAGCAAGATCCTCGCCGACTGGGTGCCTGCGCACGATGCCACGGTGGTGAGCCGCCTGCGCCGCTCCGGTGCGGTGTTCATCGGCAAGCTCAACATGCACGAGTTCGCCTGGGGCGGCACGTCCGACAACCCGCACTACGGCGCGGTGCGCAACCCGTGGAACACCGATCGTTTTCCGGCCGGCTCCAGTGGCGGCTCTGGTGCGGCCGTGGCCGCGCGTGCCTGCTATGGCGCCATCGGTACCGACACCGGCGGTTCGATCCGCCTGCCGGCCGCGATCAACGGCATCGTCGGCCTCCGACCGACCTATGGCCGGGTCAGCAACCACGGCATCATCCCGCTCGCGTGGAGCATGGACACCGCCGGGCCGATGGCACGCACGGTCGAAGACTGCGCACTGATGTTCGGCGTGCTCGCCGGCCACGACGCCGCCGACCCGGCGAGCGCGCGCGTGCCGACCCACGACTACCTGGCGCGGCTGAACGACGGGGTGAAGGGCCTGCGCATCGGCGTGGTGCCCGGCTACTTCTTCCAGCACCTGCAGCCCGCCGTGCATGCGGCGGTGATGGCGGCGCTGAAGCTGCTCGAGGCAGCGGGCGCCGAGGTCGTCGAGGTCGACATCAAGAACATCCACGGCAACATCTCGGCTCAGCTCACGATCGAGTCGGCCGAGCCCAGCACCTACCACCAGCGTTGGCTGCGCGAGCGGCCTGACGACTACGGCGCCGATGTGCGCACGCTGCTCGAAGTCGGCGAGATGCTGCTCGCCACCCACTACCTGCAGGCGCAGCGCTATCGCACGCTGCTGCGCAACGAGTTTCTCGAAGCCTTCGACAAGGTCGACATCTTCCTGTGCCCGACCTTGCCGTTCGCCGCCACGCCAGTCGGCGCGATGACGGTCGTGATCGAGAACGGTATCGAAGAAGACATGCTCTCGGCCATCATGCAATACACCGGCGTGCCCAGCCTCACCGGCCTGCCGGCCCTGGCCGTGCCCTGCGGCTTCGATGCCGACGGCCTGCCCGTGGGCATGCAGTTGATCGGCAAGCCCTTCGACGAGGCCACGTTGTTCAGGGTCGGCGCAGCCTACCAGGCGCTGACCGATTTTCATCGCAAGGCGCCGCCGATCTGAGGCGCCGGGGAGCCGACCCTGCTGACCATCACCGCGATCATCCGTGTCAAGACCGGTACCGAGCGGGCGATGCGTGACGCGCTGCTCACCGTCGCCGACCACGTCCGTTTGAACGAGCCGCAGACGATCGGCTTCTTCATCTCGCAAGATGCGGACGACCCCTGCCTGTTCACCACTTACGAGCGCTTTTCCGACGCAGCCGCGATGGACCGCCACAACGACTCCGAGACCGTGGCGCGCTTTTACGGCATCGCCGCAGCGCTTCTCGATGGCGAGGTGACGCTCGTGAAAGCGGTGGAGGTCTCAGCGAAGCCATAGCACAGCGGTCGGTGGCGCAGAGTCATCGACACGCTCCGCGGGCTCATCACCGGCACCCTTTCAGACACAAGGCAAGACCTCGCCAGCGGGGACCGCAATCCTTTGCCGCACAGTCGCCGCACGGTCGCCGTATCGGCGTCACCGGGTCCCTCTGGCCACAAGGGCGCCGCAGTCGCTTGCCGGGGATAGGAAATTTGGTTCGTCAGAAGAATTTGTGGGCAAGTTTTGGCTCTGGAAGCTTGCCGAGCACGTGATACAGAGAGAGTTCGGCGATCCTGAACGTCCGATAGCCGTATGCTTTTCTCAGTGTGACTTTGGCTTTGTTGTTCAGACCCTCGATGACGCCGCTGGAGAACTGCTTCTTGGCCCTGAAGTAGTTGA
>JBBRLS010000138.1:0-2099 GCA_038231215.1 Burkholderiales bacterium
GATCAAAGGGTTGGTTGTCGTGGAGTGTTGATATTCGTGTGTAGTGCCGACCTTGGGTATTTTCTTTTGCCGTTTGTTGAGTTGTGATGGGCGCATGTACCTGCGCTACACGACGCGGAAGAAGGACGGCAAGGTTCATCGCTACTGGCGTCTGGTGCGCAGCGTTCGGGTGGGACGCCGTGTTATCCAGCAGACGGTTGCCAATCTCGGTGAGCTCGACGAGCAGGGTCGCCTCGAAGCGCAGGCCCTGGCCCGTCATCTGATCGGATCTCCCGAGCAGGAGCGTCTGTTCGACGACGGCTATCGCGACAAGGCGGTTGCAGTTCACTTGAAGGGCGTGCGGCTCGAACGCTCGCGTCGCTTCGGCGATGGCTGGTTGGCGCTGGCGCTATGGCGGGGCACCGGCCTGGCGGCGCTGTGCGAGGAGCTGCTGCCGAGCGGCAAGGAGCAGGTCCCGTGGGCGAAGATGGCGGCGGTGCTGGTGGCGGCTCGGCTGTGCGAGCCGTCGAGCGAGCTGCACATCGCGGAGGACTGGTACCGCAGCACGGCGCTGGGCGATCTGCTGCAGCTCGACCCGGCGCTGGTCAACAAGGATCGGCTGTACCGCGCGCTCGACGTGCTGCTGGAGCACAAGGCGGCGCTGGAGGCCCATCTGTCGCGGCGCTGCGGGGAGCTGTTCGCGATCGACAACGAGGTGCTGCTGTACGACGTGACCAGCACCTACTTCGAAGGCCAGGCCGAGGCCAATCCGCTGGCCCAGCGCGGCTACAGCCGCGATCACCGGTCCGACTGCAAGCAGGTCTGCATCGCCCTGGTCGTGACCTTCGACGGCTTTCCGCTGGGCTACGAGGTGTTCGCCGGCAACGTCCACGATTCGAGGACCCTGCAGACCATCGTCGACACGATGGAGAGCCGGCATGGCGTGGTCGGCCGGGTGTGGATCGCCGATCGCGGCATGGCGAGCGCGAAGAACCTTGCCTGGCTGCGCCAGACCGGCCGGCGCTACATCATCGGCACACCGAAGGTCGAGCTGCGCAAGTTCGCTGCCGAGCTGTCCGCCGCCGGCGGCTGGCGCGAGATCCGCGACGGCATCGAGGTCAAGCTGGCGCGCTGGCCCGACAGCGAGGAGACGGCGATCCTGTGCCGCTCGGCCGCCCGGCGCAGCAAGGAGCAGGCCATGCACGACAAGTTCAGCCAGCGCATCGAGGCCGCGCTGGCCCGCCTGGCCGGGCGCATCGCCCGCTCGACCAAGCCTCTCGATGCCACCCAGGTGAACCGCCAGATCGGCCGCATCCTGCAACGCAACACGCGCTCGGCCGCCCGCTTCAAGGCGGCTCTGCACCCCGACGATTGCCCGGCCGGCTTGCGCCTGCAGGTCGAGATCGATCCGGCCTTCGACGATTGGGCCGCCGCGTCGGAGGGCGCCTATCTGTTGCGCTCCAACATCACCGACTGGAGCGACGAGCAGCTGTGGAAGGCCTACATCCAGCTCACCCAGGCCGAAGCCGCCTTCCGCATCCACAAGGATCAGCTCGAGGTCCGCCCGATCTGGCACCAGCGCGAGGATCGCGTGCTCGCCCACATCCTCGTGTGCTTCCTCGCCTTCGTGATGTGGAAGACCCTGGAGATGTGGCAGCAGCGTGCAGGCCTCGGCAACTCGCCGCGCACCGTGCTCGACGAGCTCGCCCGCATCCACTCCCACGATGTCGTCCTGCCCACCGCCACGCACGGAGACATCCGCCTGCGCTGCATCACCCAGCCCGATCCCGCCCAGGCCGCCTTGCTCGACCGGCTCGGCATCATCCTGCCGAAGAGAATGCGGACAGACCAACAAAGCCTCGCAGCGAACCTCGTCGCCTGACGCGCCAAAAACCAAAAATGTAGTGCCGACTTTTAGGATAACCCATTGATTCTATTGCTTGCACATATCGATTCCGCGCAAGTTGGGCTAGGCTCGGGTTGGCGGGAGATCGTGGCGACCGCGGGATTGACCGACCCGCCGATCCGGCCGGCGCGCAGGACCTGCACGGCGTCGGCATTGGGCAGGCTGGCGCCCGGACTGGTCGCCACGATCCAGTGAGCACGCCTACTTCTTGCGC
>JBBRLS010000139.1:0-2098 GCA_038231215.1 Burkholderiales bacterium
ACGGCGCCGTCATGCTCAACGACTCGGTGGGCGCAGTCCAGCCCCAAACCGAATCCGTCTCGCGCCAGGCCAACACGTACCCGCAGCCGCGCCACGCGTTCGTCAACCCGCCGGACCGCGTCGGCGCCGACTTCCTGCGTGTGCGCCAGATGATGATCGATCGCCTGAAGGCGAATCCGGTCGTGATCACCCTGCCGATCGGCGCGGAAGACAGCTTCAAGGGCGTGGTCGACCTCGTCAAGATGAAGGCGATCTACTGGGACGAAGCGTCCCAGGGCATGAAGTTCAGCTATGACGACGTCCCGGCCGAACTGCTGGCCGAGTCCCAGAAGTGGCGCGAGCGGATGGTCGAGGCCGCCGCAGAGGCGAACGAGGAGCTGATGAACAAGTACCTCGAGTCGGGCGAGTTGACCGAGGACGAGATCACGCAGGGCATCCGCATTCGCACGATCGCCGGCGAGATCCAACCGATGCTCTGCGGCAGCGCGTTCAAGAACCAGGGCGTGCAGCGCATGCACGACGCCGTCATCGACTACATGCCGTCGCCGGTCGACATCCCGCCGGTGCCGGGCACCGACGACGATGACAAGCCGGCCTCGCGCCGCCGCGCCGACGACGAGAAGTTCTCGGCCCTCGCCTTCAAGCTGATGACCGACCCTTACGTCGGCCAGCTCACCTTCGTGCGCGTCTATTCGGGCATCCTGAAGTCGGGCGACTCGGTCTACAACCCGATTCGCGGCAAGAAGGAGCGCATTGGCCGGATCCTGCAGATGCACGCCAACCAGCGCGAAGAGATCAAGGAAATTCTCGCCGGCGACATCGCGGCGTGCGTGGGCCTGCGCGACGTGACCACGGGCGAAACACTGTGCGATCCGCAGGCGATCATCACGCTCGAGAAGATGGTGTTCCCCGAGCCCGTGATCTCGCAGGCCGTCGAACCCAAGACCAAGGCCGACCAGGAAAAGATGGGTATTGCGCTGGGCCGTCTCGCCCAGGAAGACCCGTCGTTCCGCGTCAAGACCGACGAGGAATCGGGCCAGACCATCATCTCCGGCATGGGCGAGCTGCACCTGGAAATCATCGTCGACCGCATGCGGCGTGAGTTCGGCGTCGAGGCCAATGTCGGCAAGCCGCAGGTCGCGTACCGCGAGACGATCAGGAAGGCCGTGTCCGACGTCGAGGGCAAGTTCGTGCGCCAGTCGGGCGGCAAGGGTCAGTACGGCCACGTCGTCTTCAAGATCGAGCCGCAGGAGCCGGGCAAGGGCTTCGAGTTCGTCGATGCGATCAAAGGCGGCGTCGTACCGCGCGAATTCATCCCCGCCGTGAAGAAGGGCGTGGAAGAGTCGCTGCCGGCCGGCGTGCTGGCGGGCTACCCGGTGGTCGACGTCAAGGTCACGCTGACCTTCGGCTCGTACCACGAGGTCGACTCGAACGAGAACGCGTTCAAGATGGCCGCGTCGTTCGGCTTCAAGGACGGCTGCCGCAAGGCCTCGCCGGTGATCCTCGAGCCGATGATGGCGGTCGAGGTCGAGACGCCGGAAGACTTTGCCGGCAACGTGATGGGCGATCTGTCTTCGCGGCGCGGCATGGTCCAGGGCATGGACGACATGGCCGGCGGTGGCAAGATCATCAAGGCCGAGGTGCCGCTCTCGGAGATGTTCGGCTACTCGACGACGCTGCGCTCGATGTCGCAAGGCCGCGCCACGTATTCGATGGAATTCAAGCACTACAGCGAGGCGCCGAAGAACGTCGCCGACGCAATCATCACGTCGCGGGGCAGCGTGACTGCCGGCCGCGCGACGTAAACAGGACAGCGGGGTCGCGAGGCGACCCCAAGAAGGTTTTCGAGTGGTCTTCGGCGTTTCTTCGCGTGTTGCCCGTGGCACGCGGCTCAAGTGAACGCCGGAAACCTTAAACAGCACACGGGCCATCGTTCTTTCATCGGAGCAAGAAGCAAATGGCAAAGAGCAAATTCGAGCGGACCAAGCCGCACGTGAACGTGGGGACCATTGGTCACGTGGACCATGGCAAGACGACCCTGACGGCGGCCATCACGACCGTGTTGAGCAAGCTGTTCGGTGGCGAGGCCAAGGCCTAC
>JBBRLS010000140.1:0-2086 GCA_038231215.1 Burkholderiales bacterium
CACCGCGATCGACGTTCGCCTGATGGTGTACGACAAGGGCCGGACAGAACCGACGCGCCGTCTCACAGGAGAAAGCCTCGAAGAGGTCCTGCACGCCGTCACCTCACTTCCTCCGCGCCTTTCGCTGTCTACACCAGCCCCGAAGACCGTGGTGTCGCCCAGGCAGCCATTGCCGTCGTCCGGCGGCCTTCTCCGCCGCTCGACGCTCGCTCGACCGATCGCACCACGCGCACCACAACTCGACTTCGCCGGTGCCGACGTTCGCGACGTTGCCTACACGGCCCGCGCGGTACCGCTGCCGGCGGCGGAACCGGTCGGCATCTACGTGCCGTACCGCGTCGCGCGGATCGATTTCACCGAGGCCGCGCCGCATCCGACGCCCCTGGTCGAATCGCTCGCCATGGCGTCGATCGTCCCGCCGCCGCCTACCTATGCACCGCGTCTCCCGCGCATGGCCGCTGCCGCACTCTCGGAAGCCCAGCTCGAAACACTCTGCTACGCCGGACAATCGTTCGAGCGTGATCTGCCGGGCAAGTGCCGCGTCGAGAAGGAGGGGCTGACCCTCGTCGAGGACGCGAACGGCGCTGCATACCGCGTCGGCTACTTCCTTGGCGACGGCACCGGGGCGGGCAAGGGACGCCAGGTCGCCGCGGTCATCATGGACCAGTGGGTCCGCGGATCGCGTCGCCACGTCTGGGTGTCGAAGACGAGCTCGCTGCTCGAGGACGCGCGGCGCGACTGGTCGGCACTCGGCGGCGTCGGCATCGACATCCAGCCCCTGACCGATTGGGGGCTCGGCGATCCGGTAACGATGCCCGACGGTATCCTGTTCGTGACCTATGCGACGCTTCGCTCAGCGCGACCCGAAAAGGGCAGTCGCCTCGACCAGATCCTTGCCTGGGTCAGCGGCGGCACGACGACCGAATTCGAAGGCCTGATCGTGTTCGACGAGGCGCACGCGATGGCCAACGCCGCCGGCAGCGAGACGACGCGCGGCGTGATGAAGGGGTCAGAGCAGGGCATCTGCGGTGTCCGCCTCCAGCAGCTGCTGCCCCGCGCTCGGATGTTCTACGTCTCGGCGACCGGGGCGACCACGATTGCCAACCTCGCCTATGCAACTCGGCTCGGGCTGTGGGGTACGGGCACCGCGTTCGAGACTCGCGAAATCTTCATGCAGCAGATGATCGACGGCGGCATGGCGGCGATCGAACTCGTCGCCCGCGATCTGAAGGCGCTCGGCCTCTACACCTCGCGCGCTCTGTCGTTCGACGGGGTCGAGTACGACATCCTCGAACATCGGCTGACGCCGGCGCAGGTCGCAATCTACGACACCTATTGCGATGCCTGGGAGGTGATCCACCAGAACCTCGACGCCGTGCTCGAGGCGACCAACATCGTCGACGCGATCACCGGCGACACGCTCAACGGCCAGGCCAAGGGCGCGGCGCTGTCACGGTTCGAGAGCACCAAGCAGCGGTTCTTCGCCCAGACGCTGACGGCGATGAAGCTGCCAACGCTGCTCACGGCGATCGAGCGCGACCTCGCCGGCGGCAATGCGGTCGTGATCCAGCTGGTGTCGACCGCCGAAGCCATGCTCGGACGTCGGCTCGCCGATTTGACGCCGGACGAGCGCGCCGAGCTCGAAATCGAGCTGTCGCCCCGCGAGTACGTCGTCGACTATCTGACGACCGCGTTCCCGACGCGCGCCATGGAGACCTACTGCGACGACGAGGGGTTCTTGCGCTCACGTCCGGCGGTCGACGCCGACGGCAACCCGGCGATCAGCGCCGAGGCGGTCGCGATGCGTGACGTGATGATCGAGCAGCTGTGCGCGCTACCGGCGGTGTCGACCGCGCTCGACGAAATCATCGCTCACTTCGGCACCGACGAGGTCGCCGAGGTCACCGGCCGGACCAAGCGACTGGTTCGCCAAGCGACCGGCGAGCAGAAGCTCGAAAGCCGCTCGGCCCGCACCAACCTCGCCGAGACGTCGGCGTTCATGGACGGCAACAAGCGGATCATCGTGTTCTCCGACGCCGGCGGCACCGGTCGCTCGTACCACGCCGACAACGCCGCGAAGAACCAG
>JBBRLS010000141.1:0-2035 GCA_038231215.1 Burkholderiales bacterium
TAGCCCAACTTCCGCAGATTAGCGGTCGATAAATTATTTTGCGGCCCTGTTGTCGGCATTCTGAGGGATGGGGGTGTTGAAGAACCAAGATTTTTTTGCCGAGCCTCGCCGGTTCTGTGGCTGACGCTCGATGTAGTGCCAACTTCGGGCGGTTGAACGTGGCGGCGGTTTGCGCGAGTCCTCGCTCGGAGGTCGCGCCTGGGATGTACCTGCGTCACACCACGATCAGGAAGGGCGGCAAGACGCACACCTATTGGCGGCTGGTGCGTTCGGTGCGGCGCGGTCGGCGGGTGAAGCAGGAGACGGTCGCGCATCTGGGCGAGCTCGACGGGCAGGGCCGCGCCCGGGCGCGGCAGCTTGCGTTGCGGATGAATGGCGGACGCGAGCAGCACGATCTGTTCGAGGCGGCGCCGGGCGGCGCACCGGTGACGGTGCGGCCGGAGCTGGTTCGGCTGGATCGGATGCGGCAGTTCGGCGATGTCTGGCTGGCCTGGCGGCTGTGGTGCGCACTGGGGCTCGACGCGCTGTGCGACGCAGAGCTGGCGTGTGGCCGCGAGCGGGTGCCGTGGCCGAGCATGGCGGCGATCCTGGTGATCGCCCGGCTGTGCGAGCCGTCGAGTGAGCTGCACATCGCCGAGGATTGGTACCGTCGCACGGCGCTGAGCGACCTGCTGGGCGTGCCGGCCGAAGCGGTCAACGACGACCGGTTGTACCGCGCGCTCGACCGGCTGCTGCCGCACAAGCCGGCGCTGGAGGCCCATCTGAAGCACCGCCTGGGCGCTCTGTTCGACCTCGACTACGAGCTGCTGCTGTACGACGTGACCAGCGTCTACTTCGAGGGCCAGGCGGCGGCCAACCCGCTGGCCGCGCGCGGCCACAGCCGCGATCACAGGCCGGACTGCAAGCAGGTCTGCATCGGCCTGGTGGTGACGCGCGAGGGCATGCCGGTGGGCTACGAGGTGTTCGCCGGCAACCGCACCGACGTGACCACGGTCGAGGAGATCGTCGGCGCGATGGAGGCGCGCTACGGCCGGGCGCATCGCATCTGGGTGATGGATCGCGGCATGACCAGCGCCGAGACGGTCGCCTGGCTGCAAGACGGTCAGCGTCGCTACCTGATCGGCGCCAACAAGGCGGATCTGAAGAAGCTGGCGCCGCAGCTCGCCGAGGCGCGCGACTGGCAGCAGGTGCGCGACGGCGTCGAGGCCAAGCTGTGCACCGGCCCCGACGGCGAGGAGAGGTTCCTGCTGGTCCGCTCGGCCGATCGGCAGGACAAGGAGCGCGCCATGCACGCCCGCTTCTGCGAGCGCATCGAGGTCGCGCTCGAGCGCCTGAAGGGCAGGCTGGCGCGGGCCCAAAAGCCGATCGATCGAGCCGCCACCGAACGCCAGATCGGCCGGCTGCTGGGCCGCAACACGCGCGCTGCCGCACGCTATGCCATCCGCCTGCTCGACGATCCGGCGCTTGCCGCCGGCTGTCGCCTCGACTGGTCGACACGTCCGGAATGGGACGACTGGGCGCGCCACAGCGAAGGCTGCTACATCCTGCGCACCAACATCACCGACTGGACGCCACAGGAGCTGTGGCGCACCTACATCCAGCTCACCGACGCCGAAGCTGCCTTCCGCATCCACAAGAGCGAGCTGTCGATCCGGCCGGTCTGGCACCAGCGCGGCGATCGCGTGCTCGCCCACATCCTCGTCTGCTTCCTCGCCTACGTGCTGTGGAAGATGCTCGAGCAGTGGCAAAGCCGAGCAGGTCTCGGCAACAGCCCGAGAACCGTTCTCCACGAGCTCGCTGCTATCCACAGTGCCGACATCGTCCTTCCCACCGCCGAGACACCCTCGCGCGAGCTCCGCCTGCGCTGCGTGGTGCGGCCCGACAAGGCCCAGGCCGCCCTCCTCGATCGCCTCGGCTTGCGTATCCCTGAAAGGCTCCAGATCCGCACCCTCTCAACACGATTGTAGTGCAAACCTGGAAACCTAAATCCTTGAAAACACTCACTTGTGCTCTTCAAACTGCGGAAGTTGGGCTA
>JBBRLS010000142.1:0-1876 GCA_038231215.1 Burkholderiales bacterium
AGGCTTAACCCGAATTTCTCACCACGGGTGAGGAGAGAGTAGTCGGCGATGCTTCGACGGGCGTTTTGGCGATCTCGCGGGTGCGGTGGTGCGCGTCCGTACGCTCCGAGAGGCCGGAATGCCCGTTTCGTCGACAGCAATGAGCGCGCGGCGCGCCCGATGACGGTGTTTTGGCGCTGACACGGTCGCCGCGCGGCCCCACGCGTGTGGAGCACGTGCGTGCTGATCGGTGCTCAGCGCTGTCGTGTTAACATCGGCGCAGATTCGCGTGCACCTGCGCGAAGAGTGCGGCGTGCGGGCAGCCACTCGCGAGTGCGAGCCAGACTTTGCGCACGGTCACTCGGATGCGCGCGCCAATCTTGAGCAGCGTGAGGCGGATCGTCGTGCACTGCGCGCGCGCCAACGTGGTGCCGGCGAGGCCGAGCCGACGGAGCGCGGCCAAGAGCACGTACGCGACCGACGAGAAATAGAGCCGCAGTTGATTGGCGCGCATCGTCGCCGCGCTCGTGCGATCCGCGAAGAGCATCAGCTGCTGTTCCTTGATCCGGTTCTCCATCTCGCCGCGCGCGCAATAGACGTCTTCGTAGAGCGTGCGTGCGTCGACGTCGGTCATCGCGCGTGACGTCACGATGAAGCGCGGATTCGACTTGCCCGCGCCGTCGGCGGTGGCGGCCGTAAGCTGTTCCGCTTTTGCGACGACGCGACGCGCGCAGGTCCAGCTGTCAAGCGTCGCGTACGTCAGCTCCGCAAAGACGCGCGCGGGTTGGTTCGTCGCCGTGCACGTCGCGGCGGCGTCGGCCAATTCAGTGGCGATCAGCGCGATGAGGCGGGCATTCTTCGCCAGCCCAAACACATAGTCGACCGCGTGGGTCTCGCACCACGTCATCAGCGCATCGCGACAGAAGCCGCTGTCGGCGCGGAGCGTGATCGACACGGCGGGCCACACCGCACGGAGCTGCGCCACGATCCGGTCCACTTCCTCGAGCGCGCCGGCACTCGCATCGCGATCCGACGGCCGCAGCCGCGCGCAGAGCAGATGCTCGCCCGCGAAGATGTAGAGCGGCAGATAGCAATAGTGGCCGTAGTAGCCGTGAAAGAAGCGCCCTTCCTGCATACCATGGATCGGATCATCGGTGGCATCGAGATCCAGGATGATCTCCGCCGGGGCGGTCGCGTGCGCCTGGACGAACACGTCGACGAACAGGCGATCCACGGCGTCGTGATCGACCGTGATCTTCTTGTAGCGCGCCTGCTCGCCGACGGTCGTGCCGGTCAGCTCGAGGCGATTGAGTGTGCTCTTGCCGGCGCCAGGCGCCGCCAGATCACCGGATTCCGCGAGCACCGCGATCAGCGGATCGTGGCGGAGCGCGTCGTGATCATTCAAGTCTTCGTAGCCGAGCGCGAGTCCGTAGACCCGCTGCCGCACCAGCGACGCCACGGGATGCGTCACGCGCGTCGGATCCCGATGATCGGTGAAGCACCCGGCGAATTGTCCCAGCAGATTCGTCGCCCGATCCGCCTCGCGGAGCAGCACCGCGCCGCCATCCGAGGTCAGCGTCCCGCCGTCAAAGCGCGCGACCACCTCGCGGCCGGCGACCCCTTGAAACGCCAGCGCCTCGGGCATACACTCTGTCTGCATAACAGCCGTCTCCGATGTGTGCGGTAAGGTGTTCTCGACAAATACCTTATGCCACATGGGGCGGCTGTTATGCAATACCCGGGTGAGAAATTCGGGCTAGGCCTTGCCCCTCGGGGCGGGTCCACCGGCCGTTCACGCTCTCCTCCAAGAGTTCGCGTGGACGGTCGGTCTTTGTTTCCGGGAGTCCGTCCCGGTGCGGTACGCCGCTGGCGCCGATCAGCGTCGTGTCGTTTTCCG
>JBBRLS010000143.1:0-1866 GCA_038231215.1 Burkholderiales bacterium
GCCATGCTGACCGTGGCGCAATTCAAGTTCGTCGAGAAGCAAGTGAACTACTGATGGTCGAGCGCCGCCCTCTCCTGACTTTCCTCACCCATGCCGTGCTTCTCGTCGGCGTGGCGATCGTCGCCTTTCCGGTCTACCTGACCTTCGTCGCCTCCACGCACACCGCCGAGGAGATCGTGCAGGCGCCGATGCCGCTGTTGCCCGGCGACCAGTTCTGGCACAACTACGCGGCCGCCATCACCGGCTCGGAGAAGGGCCAGGGTTCGGGCGCGCCGGTCGGCCGCATGATGTGGGTGAGCCTGGTCACGGCGCTCGTCATCTCGCTCGGCAAGATCGCGATCTCGCTGCTCTCTGCCTTCGCGATCGTCTACTTTCGCTTTCCCTTCAAGCAGATCGTCTTCTGGGCGATCTTCATGACGCTGATGATGCCGGTCGAGGTGCGCATCTTTCCGTCGTACCAGGTCGTCTCCGACCTGCACATGTTGAACAGCTACGCAGGCCTCACGATCCCGCTGATTGCCTCGGCCACCGCGACCTTCCTGTTCCGCCAGTTCTTCCTCACCGTGCCCGACGAGCTGGTCGAGGCGGCGCGCGTCGACGGCGCCGGGCCGATGCGCTTCTTCAAGGACGTGCTGGTTCCGCTCTCGGCGACGAGCATCGCCGCGCTCTTCGTCATCCAGTTCATCTACGGCTGGAACCAGTACCTCTGGCCGCTGCTCGTGACCACCGACGAATCGATGTACCCAGTCGTTATCGGCATCAAACGGATGATCAGCGGCGGCGATGCGCTGCAGGCCTGGAACCTGATCATGGCAACGGCGATCCTGGCGATGGTCCCGCCGGCGCTGGTCGTCATGCTGATGCAGAAGTGGTTCGTCAAGGGACTGGTGGACACTGAAAAATAATGGGCGCCATTTCCTTACGCAACGTCGTCAAGCGCTACGGCTTCGGGCCGAAGGCGAACCAGGTCATCCACGGCGTCAACGCCGAGATCGCCGACGGCGAGTTCGTCGTCATCGTCGGCCCTTCCGGCTGCGGCAAGTCGACGCTGCTGCGCATGGTCGCCGGCCTCGAGGAGGTCTCGGGCGGCGAGATCTGGATCGCCGGCAAGGTCGTCAACGACAAGGAGCCGTCGGAGCGCGACATCGCCATGGTGTTCCAGAACTACGCGCTCTATCCGCACATGACGGTGTTCGCGAACATGGCCTACGGCCTGAAGATCGCCAAGGTGCCCGAGGCCGAGATCAAGACCCGCGTCGACAAGGCGGCCAAGATCCTCGAGCTCGCCCCCTTTCTCCAGCGCAAGCCGCGCGAGCTCTCGGGCGGGCAGCGGCAACGCGTCGCGATGGGCCGCGCCATCGTCCGCCAGCCGGCGGTGTTCCTGTTCGACGAGCCGCTCTCCAACCTCGACGCCAAGCTGCGCGCGCAGACCCGGCTCGAGATCCAGAAGCTGCATCGCGAGTTGCGCACGACCTCGCTCTTCGTCACGCACGACCAGGTCGAGGCGATGACGCTGGCCGAACGCATGATCGTCATGAACGCCGGCCGCATGGAGCAGATCGGCACGCCCGACGAGGTCTATCACAAGCCGGCCACGACCTTCGTCGCCGGCTTCATCGGCTCGCCGCCGATGAACCTGGTGCGAGGCCACGCCGACGGTGCCGGCTTTACCGCGGGCGGGCAATTGCTGCCGCTGCCCGCACCGGCGCCGCGCACGGGCGAGCTGGTGATGGGCGTGCGGCCGGAACACGTGGCGCTGAGCTTCGACCTGACGGCTTCGGGCTGGCCGGTGCGCGTGCAGGCGCTCGAGATGCTGGGCGCCGAGCGCCTCGTCTACGGCACGCTCGGCGAGACGCTCTTCACCGC
>JBBRLS010000144.1:0-1805 GCA_038231215.1 Burkholderiales bacterium
ACTCATCTTCGACAGTGCGAATACCCAACTGATTGATCGGCCGCGATAATCGGCGCCGCGAGAGGGCGTTGGCACTACATTTCGGGATGGACAGCGTTTTTGGTCAGGCTTTGTCGAGCTGGCGGACGGTTGGCGGCAGGGCGACGCCGGCGGCGCAGAGTGCGAGGTTTGCGGCGGGACGCGGCGGCGAGCGCAGCAGAAAGCATTTGTCGTCTTGCTCGACCTTGGTCTCGGTGAGCGAGTCGAGGTCGGCGAGGATTTCGGGCCAGGAGCCGTTGCGACCGAGATCGGCGATGCGCTCCTCCAACTCCTTCTTCAGGACGAGAGCGAGGAAGCTGCAGGAGACGTGACCACGAATGGTCTCGTCGATTTTGTGGAAGATCGGCCGCGTCGCGAACAGGCTCTTGGCGGTGCGGAAGGTCTGTTCCACCATCGTCAGCTGCTTGTAGCAGAGCATGGCATCAAGCGGCGCGATGTCGGTGTTGGTGCGCAGTACGAAGACGCCGTCGAATTTGGCATCCTCCTCGGCTTTGGCGTGATCGATGGCGAAGCGATCCTCACTGGTCGATGCGAGAAAACGACGATAGCCGGTATTGCCGACGAGTGCCTTGTCGCCCTTCTTCAGTTGCCGTTCGAGCGCGGCCAGGATGGCGGCGCGGTCGGCGGCATCCTTCTTCGCCTCGTCGTGATTGCGGCAGACGATGTAGCGGCGGCCGGCAAGCATCACCGCCTTAGCCTCGTAGTCGACACTCCTGCGGCGCTTGGTGATGGTCAGCGGCACGAACGGTGCCGGATCGTCGAGCACGAGCTCGCGCACCAGCTTGTCGGAACGCTCACGAACACCGAGAATGTAGAACAGCCCACGCGTTTCGAGTTCCGCGATCGTCTCCGCGCTGATCATGCCGCGATCGGCGACGATGCAGACGCGACCGATCGAGAACCGCTTGCGCAGCCGGTCGACCACCGGAATGAGGCTGCCGTGTCGGCGGTATTGCCGGGCCACATCTCCGTGCAGACCGGCCGCCCGTTGCCGTCGAGCAGGACGGCGAGGATCATCTGATGCAGGTCGGGCCGGTGGTCCTTGGAATAGCCGTGACGACCGAGCGTCTGGCCGCCGGCGCCTTCGAAGTACAGGCTCGTCGTGTCCATGAACACGAGATCAAGCTTGGTGAACAGGTCGCGCCGCTTGGCGAATAGCCGCTCTTCCAGCACATCCTTGAGACAGCGCGGCGCCAGGGTGCGGCCATCTTGTTCGGCGGCCGGCAGTTCTTCGCCCAGCCATGCCATCGCCCGATAGAGGTGATGTAGGTCGAGCCCCGCGACGCCGTCGATCCGGTAGTCGTCCCGCCAGCGGTCCGCCGCACGGTCGGACCCGCCCGCGAACAGGCGATGCAGAACAGTAAGAAACACGGCACGTTCGAGCGCGAACCCGTGCTTGCGTTCTCCGGCGAGTTTCTCAATCACGGCGCGGCAGCCGGTCTCGTCCCACAAACGCTCGAACACCAGGGCGGGCCCAAGCCGCCGCACCTCCGACACCGTCGCGCTCCCGCCATGGACGGCGTCCACCACCATTGCCTTGGTGGAAAACCGCGCGCCTGAGCGCAACAGCCGTTCCAATTGGCCGCTCTCGCGCAGATCGTCGTAGCGGCCCAGCGTGGCGATGACCTGCTGACGGACCTGCGCGCCGTCGCGCCGGCTCTCGACGATCTGCAGATAGGCGCGCCCGGCAGAGGTCTTCTTGCGGAAATACATCGCCGGCTCCTGTGTGGTGAGCACAGGATCGCACCAGAATCAGCCTGCATCAA
>JBBRLS010000145.1:0-1802 GCA_038231215.1 Burkholderiales bacterium
CCGCTGATCTGCACGATGTGCGCGTGATGCAGCAGCCGGTCGAGCATGGCTGCCGTCAGGGTCTGATCGTCGGCGAAGGCGCTGGCCCATTGCGTGAACGGCAGGTTGCTGGTGAGGACCATGCTGCCGCGCTCGTAGCGCTTGGCGACGACGTTGAAGAACAGGTTGGCTTCGTCTCGTCCGAACGGCAGGTAGCCGATCTCGTCGACGACCAGTAGCTTCGGTCCGAGGATGGCACGGTTGAAGTATTCCTTGAGTCGGCCCTGGCTCTTGGCGGCCGCCAGTTGCAGCATCAGGTCGGCGGCGCCGATGAAGCGCGTCTTGATGCCGGCCATCACCGCACGATGGGCGAACGCCAGCGCGATATGGGTCTTGCCGACGCCGCTCGGGCCGAGCAGCACGATGTTCTCGGCGCGCTGTACGAAGGCGAGATGACCGAGTTCCTGGATCTGTGCCTTGGGCGCACCGCCGGCATGGTTCCAGTCGAACTGCTCGAGTGTCTTGATCGACGGCATCGTCGCCAGACGCGAGAGGGTCACTCGCTTGCGCTCGTCGCGGATACCGCGTTCGGTGTTCAACACGGCTTCGAGGAAGTCGGCGAAGCTGGCTTCGTTGTTGGCGGCGTCCTGCGCCAGCGCCGGCCATTCGGTGCCGAGCCGGTCGAGCTTTAACTGCTCGCACAGCGCCACGATCCGATCGTGCTGCTGGTTCATGCGAACTCCGTGAGCAGTGCGTCATAGACGGCCAGCGGATGCTGGAAGCTCTCGATCGGCAGGGCTACGCGGTGCGCGATCGGTAGTGGCGCCTGCAACGCCGGTGGCGGCAGCATCGCCGCGCGTTCCTCGATCAGCCGGACCGCCGGAACCGCGTGCGTCGTCCCATGCACGCGCGCGTTGGCGACCTCGTCGAGCCAGCGACGGACCTTTGCATTGGCGATGTCGACCTCCAGCTTGAGCCCGGTGGCTTCGATCGTCGCGGCCAGGGGCACGACGAAGCTGCCCTTCAGATATGAGTTGAAGCGTTCGACCTTGCCCTTCGTCCTGGCTCGATACGGCCGGCACAGCCGCGGCTTGAAGCCGCACGCCTCCGCCAGTTCCTTCATCGCGTCGTTCCACCGATGCAGCCCTTCACCGTAGGCGTCGCGATCGATCACGACCGACTTGGCGTTGTCGAACAGGACGTGCTCTGGCACGCCGCCGAAATAATCGAACGCCTCGCGCAGACCGGCGCATAGCGTCGTCGTGTCCTCGTTAGTCGTGAACTTCACGAACGTCGCCCGGCTGTAGCCCATCGTCGCAACCAGCGCGATCAGCGGATCGCGTCCCCGACGGACGTGCGTGAAGTCAGCCTGCATCTGAACGCCGGGCTCGGTCTCGAAGCGCACCACCGGCTCGGGCGCTATCCGCTTGAACGGAGCAAGCCACGCCTTGAGTTGGCTGATCCCACCGTCATAGCCACGTTCCCGGATCTCCCGCAGCAGAACCGTCGCCGGGATCCAGCGAGGTCGGGCCTGCACGATGCGCTCGCTCAAGTAGCTGCGATGCGCATCCAGCTTGCAGACCCGCGGCGTCCTCGGGCCATACCGCTTCGCACCGGTCTCACGCAAGTACCGCCGCACCGTATTACGCGAGCAGCCCAGCTGCTTCGCGATCGACCGCACTCCTTCGCCCCGTCGGGCCATCACTCGAATCTCCACTGCCTGCTCCTGGATCAGCATCGACGGCACCAAAAAGGCCGTCATCGTCTACCAGGTGGGTCACTTTTACTTCGGCGACGTGGGTCAGTATTACTTCGGCGCTAAC
>JBBRLS010000146.1:0-1792 GCA_038231215.1 Burkholderiales bacterium
CGCCACTCCAGCCTGCCACAGGACGCCGCCCACGCCGACGGCAATCGCCAGGAGCACGACGGCCGCCCCCGTGGCTGCGGTCCGATGCCTTCTGAAGGCCCGGCCGGTCACATAGCGCCAGGTGCGTCGCCTCGCATGGACGGGCTCGAAACGCAGATAGCGATCGAGGTCTGCCGCCAGGGCGTCTGCGCCTTCATACCGCTCGGACACCTCCTTCCTAAGCGCCTTGCCGACGATCGCGTCGAGGTCGCCGCTCAGCATGCGTGCGAGCTCGGGAGGGCGGGTGCTGCGCGACTGCGCGCTCGGCGCGTCGATGGTCTGCGAGCTGGGCGTCGGGACGGGCGTGTCCAGGAGCGCGGCATGCAGCGCCCGGGCGCTCGTCGAGGCGTCGAGCCGGAGCCGGTAGGGTCGTCGACCGGTCAACAGCTCGTAGAGCAGGATGCCGAGCGAGTACACGTCCGACGCTGTGCCCAGGGGCTCGCCCGCCAGTTGCTCCGGCGACGCCGTTTCCGGTGTCATCGCGAAGCCCGTTCGCTGCGGGGCCGCGTTCGTCCCTGGATCGTCGTCGAGCAATCGGGCAATGCCGAAGTCCAGCAGCTTGACGTCGCCCTCCGCCGTCACGAGCACGTTGGAGGGCTTGATGTCGCGATGAATGACCAGCCGGGCGTGGGCGTGGCGCACGGCCTCGAGCACCTGCAGGAAGAGGCCGATTCGTTGCCTGATGTCGAGCCGCTGCGCATCGGCATAACGCGTGATCGGCACACCGTCGATCCATTCCATCGCCAGGTAGGGCTGGCCAGCGGCGCTGATGCCGGCGTCGTACAGGCGGGCGATGTGACGGTGCTCGAGTCCGGCGAGCAGGTCGCGCTCGTGCTCGAAGCGGGCGGCAGTCGCGGCCGTGTCCTCCAGGCCGCGGCGAGGGATCTTGAGGGCGATGCGGCGCAGGACGTTGAGCGTCTGCTCGGCGAGCCAGACCGTTGCCATGCCGCCTTGGCCGATTGGCGCGAGCAGACGATAGGGCCCCACCATCTGCCCGGCGACCAAAGCCTCGGCGCCCGGCTGTTCGGACATCAGCGCCGCCGCGATGAGCTCCGAAGGAGGTCCTCGCAGCGGGTCCCCTTCGGCCTGCTGGTCGTGTGCGGCCAGCAGACGTCGAACGTGCGGCGCGATGTCCGGCGCGGTCTCCGCCAGACGCTCCAGCCAGGGGCCGCGTTGCGCGGCGTCGAGGCCGAGCGCTTCGTCGAGGCGACGCGAGATCTCGGGCCAGAGCGCCGCGGGGAACGAGGTGCCGGAGCCGGCCGAGCTCATCGCGCGACGGGCCGGCTCAGGGCTGCAGCTGGGCCAGGATGAAGGCGCGCGCCTTGTCCCAGTCGCGTCGGACGGTGCGGTCGGTGATGCCGAGCGCCGCTGCCACCTCGGCGTCGGTGTAGCCGCCGAAGTAGCGCATCTCCACGACTTGCGCGAGGCGAGGCTCGAGCGCCTCGAGGTCGCGCAAGGCCGTGTCGACGTCGAGCACCGAGGCGTCGGCTTGCAGCGTGCCGAGCGCGCGTGTATCGAGCGTCACGCGCTCGGCCGCGCCGCCGCGGCGCTCGGCCAGGCGACGGCGTGCGAAGTCGGTGACGATGTTGCGCATGGTCTTGGCCGCATAGGTGAAGAAGTGCTTGCGGTCCTCGATGCTCAGCTTGTCGGCGGCGACGAAGCGCAGGAAGCTCTCGTGCACCAGCGCCTCGGTGTCGAGCAGCGTCTGGTGGCCGTGCACGCGCAGGCGCGCACGCGCGATCTTGAGCAGCTC
>JBBRLS010000147.1:0-1743 GCA_038231215.1 Burkholderiales bacterium
ATTCCCCTCGCCGACGTGGCGAGCGTGCTCGATTGAACGTGGTCACCAGCGCATGGCCAAGCGTCTGCTCGACTTCTTCGCCTCCGCGTTCGGCCTGCTGTTGCTGGCACCGCTGTTCGCGGTCATGGCGATCTGGATCCGCCTCGACTCGCCGGGGCCGGTGTTCTTCCGCCAGGATCGGGTGGGCCGCGACGGCGTCGTCTTTCGCATCCACAAATTCAGGACCATGCGCGCGGCGTCCGGCGCAGCCGATGCGGCAATCACCGTCGGCGCCGATCCGCGCATCACGCGTGCCGGCGCCTTCCTGCGCCGCACCAAGCTCGACGAGCTGGCGCAGCTCATCGACGTGCTGCGTGGCGACATGAGCCTGGTCGGCCCGCGTCCGGAAGTGCCTAGGTACGTGGCTGCCTATCCGGCCGACCTGCGCGCCAAGGTATTGAGCGTGCGCCCCGGCATCACGGATCCCGCTTCGTTGCAATTCCGAAACGAGAGCGAGCTGCTGGCGCTTGCCGCCGACCCTGAGCGCGAATACCGCGAGGTGGTGCTGCCTGCCAAGTTGCGCCTTGCCGTCGAGTACGTCGACCAGGCGACGCTGGCGGGCGATCTTCGCCTGATCGGCCTGACGCTGCGCGCGTTGATCGGCTCGCGTTGAAGGACGCGAAGCGAACGATGAGCGACCCGAGCGCATGGCAAGGAGTCGAGCGCGTGCTGGAGCGCCTGCGCCCGCATCGCGTACCGCTCATCCTCGCTGTCGACGCCGCCGTGATCTGCGCGAGCTGGAACTTCACCTACCTGTTCCGGCTCGGCTTCGAACGCTGGTGGTCGGCGCGGCCGGGCTATGACCTTGCCGTGATGGTCGGCGTCGCGGCGATCTATCTTGCCGTGCTGACCCTGGCGCGGGTGCCGCGCGGCATGTGGCGCTTCTCGGGCTTTGCCGAGATCAAGCGGTTGACGCTCGCCTGCCTGGCCGCGGGCGTGATCGCCGCTGCGGCGGTGCTGCTGCTGCAACTGCGCGAGGTGCCGCGCGCGGTGCTGGCGCTGCACCCGATCGTCACGATCATGGGCCTGTGCATGGTCCGCATCCTCTACCGCATGCTCTACGAGCAGGCGCGCGCCAGGCGCCATGAAGGCACGGCCGAGACGCGCCGCGCCCTCGTCATGGGCGCAGGCGAGGCGGCGCGCCTGCTCCTCGCCGGCTTGCACGACCAGGGCTGGACGGTGCTCGCCCTGCTCGACGACGACCCGGCCAAGCAAGGCGCGCGCATCGGCGGCGTCTCGGTCGTCGGCACGCTCGACGACGTGACGCGGCCCGAGGTGATCGCGTCGGCCACCCACATCATCACCGCCATGCCGGGGGCGACGACGGCGCAGCGCCGGCGCGCCATCGAGCTGGCGTCGTCGGCACGCTTGCCGGTGCTCACCGTGCCTTCCATCAGCGAGCTGCGCGATGGCGGCACGCGCATCGAGCGGGTGCGCGCGATCGAGCCGGAAGACTTGCTCGGCCGCGACCCGGTGCAGCTCGACGAGGCCGGCGTGGCGCAATTGATCCGCGGCAAGACGGTGCTCGTCACCGGTGCCGGCGGCAGCATCGGCAGCGAGCTGTGCCGGCAGATCGCCCGTCATGCGCCGGCGCGCCTCGTGCTGTTCGAGCTGAGCGAGCTCAACCTCTACACGATCGACCAGGCGCTGGCCGATCGCTTTCCCAACCTGCCCTTGACGCGGCTGATCGGCGACGTGAAGAAC
>JBBRLS010000148.1:0-1739 GCA_038231215.1 Burkholderiales bacterium
CGTCGGACGGCGGATCGGAATAGAGATCGACGCGTGAGCGTCCTCCGCGATCCTTGCGTGGTCGGTGATTGGTGGTGCGGGCCCAGACCTGGACGATGAGGCTGAGGAAGGCGGCGGCGAGCGCGTGCTCGCCGCTACGCGTGTCGAGCACGAGCTCGGGGAGCACCTGCGAAAAGAGGCCGAAGGCTCCTTCGATATGGGCCTTGTTTTGCGGGCGCTCTGGCGTGGCGCGGATGCGGATCGTGTCACCGAGCACGAGGTCGACGTCGGGCGTGTGATTGGAAGGGCGATTGTCGAGGAGGAGCGCGAGGGGCGCGGCGCCGGTGGTCAGGACGCCATCGTTGAAGGCCTCGACGACGGCCGCGGCGTCCTCCTCTCGGCGGACGGAGGCCCCGGCGAACGCCCCCGTGTAAGCGTCTACGTCGAGCTCGAGATTGAAGGTGAAGCGTCGGTCGTCGACGACGACGGGGACCTGCATGCCGTCGCCGACCCACTGGGCGCCGGGGAAGAAGGTGCGGAACGCGCCGCGCAGCGCGATCTCGTCCGGTCTCCTTCCGTCGCGTTTCGCGCGGCGCCGCAGACCGTGGACCTCGAGGATGCGCGCGACCAGGTCGCGCCCGAACGGCACGCGGAGCTCGCCCTGCACGTGCTCGCAGAAGCCGAGGAAGCTGCCCTCCCAGCGCGGCCACGCGTCGAGCACCGTCTGCATCTGCGGGCCCTCGGCGTCGGGGCGCGCGGGGGCTGCTGGCTCCGGCGCGGCCGCATCCGAAGCCGGACTTCGCAGCCAGTCTTTGAGCGTGCCGAGCGGCAACCCCATGGCTTCGGCGAACACCTCGATCTCGACCCCTTCGTGCTCGGCGCGCAGGTCGAGCACGAAGCGCCGGAAGGCGTCGGAGTAGTGCTGGCGCGCCTCGCCGCGACGGACGCACCCGGGGTGACCCATGACGTAGCCGAGCACCGCGCGCGTCAGCGCACCACCTTCGGTCGTCGTCGTCGACGTCGTCGTCGGCTTCGGCGGGCGGCCCCTCGTCCGCACGAGCGTCGGCAAGAGCTCGACGATCACGTCGAGCAGCTCGTAGGCGGAGCTGCGCGGCGCCTTGGTAGCCGCAAGGATCTCGGCGACGCTCGGCGCGGGCAGAGCGAGCAACCCGCACAGTGCGCGCGCCAGGAGCAAGAGCGCGGCTACGACGACGGGGCAGACGGAGAGCAGTTTTTCGGCTACCGATGGCATGGCCCTTTTCGGTTGGGGTTGGGGACGTGTGCAAACTCCCCATGCCCGAAATCGACGAGGGCCACTTCTCTTTTCGGCGCTGCGCTCGTGGGGCGCGCCCGCGATCAGGTCGGCGGGCCGAGCAGCTTCTGACCGAGCAGCCACACCTCCGGCACGCCGCCGCGGCTAGTCACCTTGAACAGCTCGAGGCAGCGCTCGCGCAGCTCGATGCCGTCGCCGAGCTCGCGGCCCGCCCCCGCCTCGATGCGCGCGAGCACCTCCGCGGCGCGGCCGTAGTAGCGATCCGCGGGCACGAGCAGCCCACCGAGCGCGTGATGCGTGCGCGCGTGGTTGTACCAGTGCATGTGCGTCTCGAGCCGGCGTCGCATCTCGGCGACGTCGTAGAAGCGATGCGCGTCGAACAGCTCCTTGTGCAGGTTTGCGTTGAACACCTCGACCTTGCCATTCCACTCCTTGTGCTCCGCCACGACCTGGTCGATGCCCATCTCGGTGAGCAGCGCGTTGAAGC
>JBBRLS010000149.1:0-1726 GCA_038231215.1 Burkholderiales bacterium
AAAGGCTTCGCGATTGATCGCGATTTTGCTATGTTGTGGGGGCGATGGAAGCGTTGTCTCCCGCCGATATTATTGCGCTCCGACAGGCGCTTGACGAGGCACGAAGCGATGCCGCCGTCGCCCGGGCCGACGCCGCCAACGCCCGTGCGGTCAACTCCGATCTCGAAGCCCGCATCGCCCTTCAGGCGCTCCAGATCGCGATGCTCAAACGCGACCGGTTCGGCCAGCGTTCGGAGCGCAGTCGGCGATTGATCGACCAGATGGAGCTGGCCTTCGAGGAGGCCGAGGCAACCGCCGCTGCCGACGAAGCCGCCGCCGCTCGTGCTGCAGCGAAGACCACGACCGTCACCGCGTTCGTCCGCGCCCGGCCGTCGCGGCAACCGCTGCCCGCGCACCTGCCGCGCGAGCGCGTCGTGATCCCGAGCCCTCCCTGCTGCGCCGGCTGCGGCTCGAACCGCCTGTCGAAGCTCGGCGAGGATGTCACCGAGACCCTCGAGGTAATCCCGCGCCAGTGGAAGGTCATCCAGACGGTGCGCGAGCGCTTCGCCTGCCGGGCCTGCGAGCGCGTCAGCCAGCCGCCGGCACCGTTCCACGTCACCCCGCGAGGCCTGTTCGGCGCGAGCATGCTGGCGATGCTCCTGTTCGAGAAGTTCGGGCAGCACCAGCCGCTCAACCGGCAACGCGACCGTTATGCGCATGAAGGTGTCGATCTCAGCCTGTCGACGTTGGCCGACCAGGTGGGCGCCTGCACCGCCGCGCTTAAACCACTGCATCTGTTGATCGAGGCGCATGTCCTTGCCGCCGAGCGCCTGCATGGCGACGATACCACCGTGCCCGTGCTGGCCAAGGTCAAGACCGACATCGGTCGCATCTGGACCTATGTCCGCGATGACCGGCCATTCGGTGGCCCAGCCCCTCCAGCAGCGCTGTTCCACTACTCGCGCGACCGGCGCGGTGAGCATCCGCGTCATCATCTGGCCAGCTACACCGGCATCCTGCAAGCCGATGCCTATGCCGGGTACAACGAGCTGTTCAAGCCTGGCCGCTCCGCCGGGCAGGTCGCCCGCGCGCTGTGCTGGGCACACGCACGGCGCAAGTTCTTCGTTCTCGCCGACGTCGCCACCCAGGTGAAGCGCAAGCCCAACATCGCCCCGGTGATCTCGCCATTGGCGCTCGAGGCGGTGACGCGGATCGACCGCATCTTCGACATCGAGCGCGCGATCTGCGGCAAGACCGTCGACGAGCGGCTCGCCGTGCGTCAGGAACTCGCAGCCCCGCTCGTCGCCGAGCTCGAACACTGGCTGCGCCAGCAGCGTGCGACGCTTGCCCGGCATAACCCGGTCGCGGTGGCGACCGACTACATGCTCAAGGACTGGACCGCGTTCACCCGCTTCCTTGCCGATGGCCGCATCTGCCTGACGAACAATGCCGCCGAGCGGGCTCTGCGCGGGATCGCCCTCGGCAGGAAGTCGTGGCTGTTCGCCGGCTCCGACCGCGGCGGCCAGCGCGCCGCGGTCATGTACTCGCTCATTGTCACCGCCAAGCTCAACGATATCGACCCGCAAGCCTGGCTCGCCGATGTCCTCGCCCGCATCGCCGATCTGCCGCAGCACCGCCTCGCCGAGCTACTCCCGTGGAACTGGCGACCCGACACCTCAGACGTGCCGCTCGCTCAAGCCGCCTGAGCGTGTCGCAGCGACCCTGCGGCCCTCACCGGATGCGTACC
>JBBRLS010000150.1:0-1599 GCA_038231215.1 Burkholderiales bacterium
CGCCGCTGTGGGCGCAGGCATTCGCCGGAGGCAGCGCGATGCCGTGATGGCCTTGTCGGTGTGACCGTCGCTGTGGGCGAGCCCACCGCGTTGGGTCGTCGGCAGAGAGCGCGCCGCGTGAGAGTCAGGACCTCGGCCCGGCGGCCATTTTTCTCGCCGCGGCCCAAGGAGGCCCCATGTCCGATGATCCACTCCGCCCGCGTGACCACGCCGAGGCGGTCGCACTGTTTCGTACCGAGGTGATAGGCGCGCTCGCGCGCCGCGAGCTGACCCGAGGTGAGCTCGCCGCGTTGCTACGCGAGCTTTCGAAGGTGCGATTCCGTCTGCCTGGCAGCGCCGTCACGCGATGCATCGCGCCGTCTACACTCGAGCGCTGGTACTACGCGTACCGACGCGGTGGGCTCTCGGGGCTCAAGCCCGCCTTGCGCTCGGACCGTGGTCGCGCTCGCGCGCTCACCGCTCAGCAGCGCGCGCTCGTCGTCGACATCCGCCGCGAGCACCCGCTCACCTCGGCGCATCTGATCCTGCGGACACTCACGACCGACGGCCGTCTGCCAAAGGACATGATCTCGGTGACGACCATCGCTCGCCTCCTGCGCGAAGCCGGTCTGCCACGCGGTGCCCGGCCTGACGGGCACACGCGACTGCGCTGGCAGGCCGAGCACCCGGGCGCGCTCTGGCATGGCGACGTCTGCCATGGCCCTTCTTTGCGCATCGGCGGGACCACGCGCCCCTTGCGCATCCATGCGCTACTCGATGACGCCTCGCGCTTCGTCATCGCGCTCGAGGCGCATCACTCCGAGCGCGAGGTCGACATGCTTGGGCTCTTCCTTGCGACGCTCCGTCGCCACGGCGCACCCGACGCCCTGTACCTCGACAATGGCTCCACCTACCGCGGCGAGGGGCTCCGCGTCGCCTGCGAGCGCCTCGGGATCACGCTCTTGCACGCGCAGCCCTACGACGCTGCTGCGCGCGGCAAGATGGAGCGCTTCTGGCGCACGCTGCGCGAAGGATGCCTCGATCACATCGGCACGATGACCTCGCTCCACGATGTCCAGGCGCGACTCATCGCGTTTCTCGACGGGCACTACCATAAGGCGCCGCATGGCGGCCTCCTCGGCAAAACGCCCGCCGAGACGTGGAGCAGCGCCAGCACCCGTCCCATCGACGAGCCGCAGCTCACCGCCGCTCTCACCGTGCGCGCCCGTCGCCGCGTCCGCAAGGACGGCACTGTCGATATCGCCGGTGCACCCTGGCAGTGCGACCAAGGCTTCCTCGCTGGCTGCCTCGTCACCGTCGCCATCGACATGACCGGTGCCGACGCCCCCTTCATCGAGCACGACTCGCATCGCTACCTGCTGCGCCCCGTCGACGCCGTCGCCGCGTCCAAGACCCGACGCAAACGGCCCGTGCCTGCACCCACCGAAACCATTCCCTTCGACCCGGCCGGCGCGCTCCTCGACAAGCTCGTCGGTCGTCCGCCGCGTCATCGCTCAAGCGACGAGCAGGTCTGACATGTCCGCTCCCTATCTCGCGCACTTCGCGCTTCAAGAGCCCCCGTTCTCCAAGGAGGTCCTCGACGCTGACCTCTGGTTGCCC
>JBBRLS010000151.1:0-1599 GCA_038231215.1 Burkholderiales bacterium
CTCGGCGACGCGCGCGAGCGTGGCCTCGACCACCTCGACCGGTGACAGCTCGCGGCGCTTGATCAGCCCCGCGATCTGCGCGAGGCTGAAGTCGAGCAGTTCGGGGTAGCCGCGCATGTCAGAGGGTGTCGTCCGTTGGCGCGTGCGTGAACACCGTGGCCGGCAGCAGGGCGGCGTACTCGGCAACGCTCATCTTGCGCGACAGCTCGTTGGCCGGCGGCAACCACGCGGCCAGCAGCCCGCCGACGATCTGATCGCGCCCGGAGCCAAGCGGCAAGTCGGCCAGCTCTGCAAGTACCCGCGCCAGCGCCGCGCTCAAAACTGCACGCCGCGCGTCAAGGCGCCATCGACGACGAGGTTGGTGCCGGTGATGAAGCTCGCCGCCGGGCTCGCCAGGAAGACCGCCGCATTGGCCATCTCCTGCGGCGTGCCCATGCGCCCGGTCGGGTTCAGCGCCAGTGCTTCAGCGTAAAACTTGGGGTTGCCCACCTCGATCTGGTTCCAGACGCCGCCCTCGAAGTAGGTGTTGCCGGGCGAGACCGAATTGGCGCGGATGCGCTTGCCCGCCAGGTGGAAGGCCAGCCCCTGCGTGTAGTGGACGATGGCGGCCTTGAAGGCGCCATAAGGGCCGGCCGCGAAATCGATCTCGCGGCCCGAGACGCTGGCGATGGTCACGATCGCCGCGTGCTTGCTCTTCTCGAGCCACGGCATGGCTGCGTCGACGAGCCGCACCGTGCCCATCATGTCGACCTCGAAGCCGCGCTGCCATGCGGCCTCGTCGTTCGCGATGGCGAGTGCGCTGACGTTGGCGACGATGATGTCGATGCTGCCGAGTGCCGCGGCCGCACCGGCCACCCAGGCCTTCAGCGCCGGCCCGTCGCCCACATCGACGGCCTCGCCGAACACCTTGCCGCCGTGGCGCGAGAGTTCGGGCACTGCGGCTTGCACGCCTTCCAGGTTGCGTGCGCAGAACGCGACGTTCGCGCCCTCGGCCGCCAAGGTTTGCGCGATGGCGCGGCCAATGCCTTTGGTGCCGCCGGTGACGAGGGCGTTGAGCCCCTTGAGTTGCAGGTCCATGAAGGTCTCCTTGTGAATCAGACGAGGTATTTCTTCTCGATGCCGGCCCCGACGGTGTACTTCGGATCGACGAAGTTGCCGAGCCGCACCTTGCCGCACTGGCTCAGCATCATGTAGGCGTCCCAGCGGTCGTAGCCGAACTCGGCTTCCATCCACAGCACCAGTTCCTTGTAGGCGATGCGCGCGGCGTCTTCGAGCGGGCGCGCGCTGCCGATGCACATCACGATCTTGTCGTTCTCGAGCCGTGGCCACTCGAGCGCCCAGCCCTTGATCAGCTCGACGTGGATGGTGGTCGTGCTCGGGTATTCGACCGCCGTGCCGCAGACCTCGCCGTCGCCCTGGCAGGCGTGCGCATCGCCGATGAAAAGCCGTGCCCCCGCAGTGCGGACCGGCAGGTAGGTGATGCTGCCGGGGCCCATGTCGGGCAGGTCCATGTTGCCGCCGTGCGCGTCGGGCGTGAGGGTGTTGATCGAGTCGATCTCGGGTGAGCAGCTCAGCGTACCGATGTGCGGGCGATACGGC
>JBBRLS010000152.1:0-1584 GCA_038231215.1 Burkholderiales bacterium
CAGGCACCGGTCTCGCCGTGGAACACGCTGACCAAGGGCTACCGCACGCGCAACAACAAGCGCACGCAGACGATGATCGTCGCGCGCCGCAAGAAGTAAAGAGAAACGGCCATGACTCGTTCCCTGAAGAAAGGCCCGTTCATCGACCATCACCTCGCGGCGAAGGTCGAGAAGGCGAGCGCGACGAAGGACAAGAAGCCGATCAAGACCTGGTCGCGCCGTTCGACGATCCTGCCCGATTTCATCGGCCTGACGATCGCGGTGCACAACGGCAAGCAGCACGTGCCGGTCTACGTTACCGACCAGATGGTCGGCCACAAGCTCGGTGAATTTGCGCTCACGCGCACGTTCAAGGGCCACCCGGCCGACAAGAAGGTCGTGAAGAAGTAAGGATGACGACCATGGAAACCCGTTCAATCGTTCGCGGCGTTCGCCTCTCCTGCGACAAGGGCCGGTTGGTCGCCGACCTGGTGCGCGGCAAGAAGGTGGGTCAGGCGATCGACATCCTCAACTTCACGCAGAAGAAGGCCGCCGGCATCATCAAGAAGGCGCTCGAGTCGGCCATCGCCAACGCCGAGCACAACGACGGTGCCGACATCGACGACCTGCTCGTCAAGTCGATCTATGTGGAGCAGGGCGCCACGCTGAAGCGGTTCTCGGCGCGCGCCAAGGGCCGCGGCAATCGCATCAGCAAGCCGACTGCGCACATCTACATCACCGTCGGCAACTGAAGAAATGAAACCCCCACGCTCACTTCGTTCGCTGCCCCCCGTGGGGGCGCGTCAGCGTCTTCGGGCGGCCGTGCGCCGCTGACAAGGAATCCCATGGGACAAAAGATTCACCCGACGGGCTTTCGCCTCGCCGTCACGCGCAACTGGTCGTCGCGCTGGTACGCCTCGAACAAGAACTTCTCGACGATGCTCGCCGAGGATCTGAAGGTCCGCGAGTACCTGAAGACGCGCCTGAAGAATGCCGCGGTGTCGCGCATCCTGATCGAGCGTCCGGCGAAGAACGCACGCATCACCATCTTCTCGGCACGTCCCGGCGTCGTCATCGGCAAGAAGGGCGAGGACATCGAGAACCTCAAGGCCGAGCTGACGCGCCGTCTCGGCGTGCCGGTCGCCGTCAACATCGAAGAAGTGCGCAAGCCCGAGATCGACGCGCAACTGATCGCCGACTCGATCACGCAGCAGCTCGAGAAGCGGATCATGTTCCGCCGCGCCATGAAGCGAGCGATGCAGAACGCCATGCGCCTGGGCGCCCAAGGCATCAAGCTGATGTCGTCGGGTCGTCTCAACGGCATCGAGATCGCGCGCTGCGAGTGGTACCGCGAAGGTCGGGTGCCGCTCCATACGCTGCGCGCCGACATCGACTACGGATTCTCGGAAGCCAAGACCACCTACGGCGTGATCGGCGTCAAGTGCTGGGTCTATCGCGGTGACCGGCTCGCCAACGGCGAGGCGCCGAACATCAACACGCCGGCCGGTGCCGAAGACGATCGCCGCAACCGTCGAGGCCCGCGCCCTGGTGGCCCAGGCGCGACGGGTGGAAGCGCGCGCACGGGGCCGGGTAGCGTCGGCGAGC
>JBBRLS010000153.1:0-1582 GCA_038231215.1 Burkholderiales bacterium
ATCGACGCGAGCGCGGGCACGATCTCGTTGTCCGACAGGGCGCGCGCCATCGCCGTCGTGGCTGTCTTGAAGGCCGCCTGGAAGGGCTTGCCATCGACGTCGGCGAAGTCGCCGCCGTCGACCAGCGCCGAGAGCTTGGCCGCCGGCACCTGGTCGATCTGCCATTCCATGTTCAGCGAGTCGAAGGCGCCCTTCAGCATGAGCTGCGAGGTGATGACGAGCTTCAGGCCGCGGTGCGCGGCGAGGTAGTTGGCGTCGGCCTCGCCCTTGTCCATGATGCCGCGACCGCGCGAGAACTCGGCGATCGGCGAGCCGAAGAAGCGTTGCGGTGGGCTGCCGAACCTGGCCGCCGCAACGGCCGCGTCGAGGCGGACGATCGCGCCCTGGGCCTTGGCCTTGGCGGCGAGGTAGGCGATCTTTTCCTGGTCGTTCTGCGCCGGAAAGGCGGCGTCGAAATCGGCGAGCGCCTTGTCGGCGGCGACGAGCGCGGCGAACGCCTTGGCGTGGTCGGGCGCCGCGACTGCCGGAACGAGCAGCTTGTCGGCCGCCTCGAAGGCGGTCATCGCGGTCTTCAGCGCGCCGTCGGGTACGGTGCCGAGCTTTTTCGAGGCGATGTCGGCGCGCATCGCCTCGACGCGCGGCCCGCTTGTGGCCCAGCGTGCCTCGAAGCGCGCCTTGTCGACATCGGGTGTCGCGCCGTCCTTGTTCGGGCCCGGGCCGGGGTCGCTGTTCGAGCGCTGCCGCCCCTGCACCTCCGAAGGCGGCGTCTCGAGGGGTTTGGCCAGGCCGGCCTTGACGAGACTCGTCATTTCGAGACCGAGGGCTTCGAGCAGGGACATTGCAGAACCTTCTGGAATGATTGAACGGGATGCCGGCAATGCGCCGCGCGGTGGCAGTGGAATCGTAGCGGCGGCCGCGCTTCAGGTGCGTGACCGTTCGTCTAGGGTTGCCCCGGAACGATTCCATTTCGACTCGGCCGATACTCGGATCGACATCCATCACCGAGGACGACACCATGAAGTTCCAGCCACGATTTGCCCTGGTCGGCGCCGCCCTCGCGCTGGTCGCCGGCACGCTGTTCGCGCAGGCCAGCGGGCTGACTCGCACGATGGTCGGTCGAGGCGACGTCTCGGTGCCGGGACGCGAGGCGGTGATCGCCCGCGTCGAGGTCTCGCCCGGCACCTACGCCGGCCGGCACACGCACCCGGGCGACGAGATCAGCTACGTGCTCGAGGGCGATGCCGAACTGCTCATCGACGGCCAGCCGCCGCGCATCGTCCACGCCGGTGAATCGTTCATCATCCCGGCCGGCGTCATCCACGACGCTCACAACGGCACCGACAAGCCGATCAAGCTGGTCGGTGTCTACGTCGTGGAGAAGGGCAAGCCGCTGGCGTCGCCGGCACCGGCCAAGTAAGCCGGCCACGAGGAGGGACGACGCCTAGCTGTAGTTTCCCAAGAGGTTGTTCACCCGAGGTGAAGGAAGATGGAGGTGTCTGACGCCTTTCAACTGACCTTCAGGACTCCCCGGATGAACACTCACAAGAATGCCTCAATGACGCCTAAAGGTCGAGCGCACCTG
>JBBRLS010000154.1:0-1580 GCA_038231215.1 Burkholderiales bacterium
GCGAGAGGCCGTGTAAGATCGTTCGATTAGACGGCGTTGAACTCCGCTATCGCGAAAATACAGCAATTCATATTGATCATTGCGCCTTGCCCGGTCTTCGAACGGTACCCTGTAGATGAGATAGCTAGTACGCATCCGGTGAAGGCCGCAGGCTCGTCGTGACCGCTCAGGCGGCCTGAGCGGTCAGCCTGATTGAGGTTGCGGCTTTCCAGTTCCAGGGCAGGAGTGCGTCGAGGCGTTGCTGCGGGATGTCGGCGATGCGGGCGAGGACGTCGGCGAGCCAGGTCTGCGGGTCGATGCTGTTGAGCTTTGCCGTGACGATCAGCGAGTACATGACCGCGGCGCGCTGGCCACCACGGTCGGAGCCGGCGAACAGCCATGATTTTCTACCCAATGCGATCCCGCGCAGGGCCCGCTCGGCGGCATTGTTCGTCAGGCAGATGCGGCCGTCATCGAGGAAGCGCGCAAACGCTGGCCCGTCCGTGCGCAGGAAGTTGAGCGCCTTGGCGATGGGGTAGTGCCGCGACAGGAGTGCGCGCTGCTTGCGTAACCACTGCTCGTGTTCAGCGACAAGCGGGGCGGCGAGTTCCTGACGCACGGCGAGCCGCTCGGCGGCGGTCCTGCCGCAGATCGCGCGCTCGATGTCGAAGATCCGGTCGATCCGTGTTACCGCCTCAAGCGCCAGCGGCGAGATTACGGGCGCAAGATCGGGCTTGCGCTTCACCTGGGCGGCGACGTCGGCAAGGATGAAGAACTTGCGCCGCGCGTGCGCCCAGCAGAGCGCGCGAGTGACGGGGCCCGGAGTCCGCCCTGGCTTGAACAGTTCGTTGTAGCCGGCATAGGCGTCGGCCTGCAGGATGCCGCAAAAGCCGGCGAGATGATCTCGTGGATGCTCGCCGCGCCGATCGCGGGAGTAATGGAACAGCGCCGCCGGCGGCGCCGGGCCGCCGAACGGGCGGTCGTCACGGACATAGGTCCAGATGCGGCCGATGTCGGTCTTGACCTTGGCCAGCACCGGCACCGTGGTATCGTCACCGTGCAGCCGCTCGGCTGCAAGCACATGTGCCTCGATCAACCGATGCAGTGGCATCAGCGCGGCGGTGCAGGCACCGACCTGGTCGGCAAGCGTCGACAGGCTGAGATCGACGCCTTCATGGGCATAGCGGTCGCGCTGGCGGTTGAGAGGCTGGTGCTGTCCGAACTTCTCGAATAGCATCATCGCCAGCAGCGAAGGCCCGAACATGCCGCGCGGTGTGACGTGGAACGGCGCCGGCGGTTGGCTGATAGCCTCACAGGCGCGGCAGGCAAAGCGCTCGCGCACGGTCTGGATGACCTTCCACTGGCGCGGGATCACTTCCAGCGTCTCGGTGACATCCTCGCCCAGCTTCGACAGGCGGTCCGAGCCGCAACCAGCGCAGCAGGCCGGGCTCTGGATCACGACGCGTGTCCGCGGCAGGTGCGCCGGCAGTGGCTGGCGCGAGGGCCTGTTGCGGACGAACGCGGTGACGGTCGTGGTCTTGGCGGCGGCGATTGCGGCGGCGGCTTCGTCCTCGCTGGCGGTCACTTCGGCGGCTTCGAGC
>JBBRLS010000155.1:0-1529 GCA_038231215.1 Burkholderiales bacterium
CCGGGATGTCGACGTGCAGAGCGAGGCGCAGGCCGAGTTCTACGCGCGCCGGAAGCTCGCCGAGGAGCGCCGGGACGGCTGGCAGCTCAGCTACACGATCTCCGGCCTCACGCTCCCCGCCATCGGCACGGGCTACCGCGCCATCCCGACCATCGACACGACCGTCGAGGTCATCGACGAGGTGCTCGACATCAAGGACGTCTTCTACGTCGAGGGCGTCCGCCGTCAGCGCGACCCGCAGACCACGACCACCCTGAGGCTCATGCGACCCGGCGACATCCCGCTCGGAGGCGAGGGCTGATGGGCGCCGACCTTCGCTGGGAGCTCGGCGGCGCGCTGCTCAGCGTCTACGACGAGAACAACTTCCTCGACGTCCAGGTCGACGCGCCCGACGGCGACAACTCTGGGCTCCTGCCGCAGGAGTCGCACCTTCCCTACGGCCTCTTCGGTCGCCCGCCGCAGCCTCGCAAGGACGGCAACGGCGTCGCGATTCCGTCGTCGGTCACGAACGCGCTCATCGCCCACGAGGGCGGTCGAAGCCACGTGATCGCGCTCGAAAACCCCGAAATCGTCGCGAAACTCCCGCAGATTCACGACGGCGAGAACGGAATGCACGGCCCGCTGGGGCAATTCATCCGGATGCACGACGACGGCGCGATCTCGATGTGGATCCCCGGCAAGGACGGCGGCCCGGACGCCAGCTACCGCTTCACCGCCGATGGCATCGAGTTCTCGGGCGCGATGGGCACGCTCCGCTTCACGCCCGAGCAGTTCGCCGTCGACCACCGGAGCGGCGCCAGCATCCGCGCGACCGCGGTGGGCGGCCTGCCTGCGCCGCTGAACACCATCGGCAGCGCGATCACCCTCTCCGCCGGCACGGTCGACCTGAACGCGCCTGCGGTCACGCTCGGCCTCGACAGCGAGACCGGCGCGCTCCCGCACCAGCCGCTCGCCAACGCGACGCTGCTCCTCGCCTGGATTGCCGAGGTGGCCGCCGCGCTCCAGGCCATCAGCACGACCCTCAGCGTCGGCGGCGTGACCGTCAGCGGCGGGCCTGCGACCTTCCCGACGGCGCCACTCGTGGCCACGGCGGTCTCCGCCGCATCGACGCCCCCTCTCATCATGACCGCGGCCCTCGCGAGCAGCTGATGGCGAAGTGCATCCCCATTCCGCAGATCCCCGAGCCTTCGCTGCCGGGCGGGATCTCCTTTGCTCCACCGCCGCTGCCGCTCCCTCCTTTTCCTGAGGGCGTGTGCTGCAAGCTGCCGCCGCTGCCCATCCCGCCGCTGCCGAATCCGATCCCGCCGCTCCCGCTGGCGGCTGTGATCGCCGTGATGAAGAAGGCCGTCGCGGCGATCAACAAGGTCCAGAAGCTGAAGCCCCTCACGTGCCCCCGCGAATGACAGCGAGCCAGGATGCCCGCAGGTAGCTCCGGCGCCGGCACCGGACCCGCCGGCTTCGACCCGACGGTCACGAGCCCGCCGAGCGATCCGGCCAAGACACGCGCGCTCCGCTTCGATCTCGCGACG
>JBBRLS010000156.1:0-1496 GCA_038231215.1 Burkholderiales bacterium
GAGCTCGGGTCCGCCGATCGTCGTCATTGCGTCGAGGACGAGCGACTTCTTCACGCGGCCGAAATAGTTCGCCGCAGTCGGCCGCCACCATGCGGCGACGTCGATGCCCATCGTCCGGCCGAGATGATTGTGGAACGCCGCTTCTTTCTCGTCGGCGAGCTTCGGCTCGAGCGTGCGAGCGACGACCCACCCGGCCCATGCCCCGCGCTGTTCGTCGCTCAGCTCTCGGAAGGCGTCGAACCGCGCTCCGGTGTCCCTGCCCTCGACCCAGCTGTGATCGAGCTGGTCGCTGATCGTCTGCAGCTGGTCGACGGTGGCGCCGGTCGGCTTGAAGTCGAACGGGGCGCGGGTCGGGCGGTTGCCCGACAGGCTCGAGCCGCGATCGAACGTCCGGCCCTGGCTGACCTTCGCATCGGCGAGGAGGAAGATCGCCAGATCGATCGCCACGCCCGGATCGGTGGCGATATGCAGGCCGAGCAGCTGTGTCCGCTGCACGGCAAGCTCGTCGCGCAGTGGACGAGCTAGAGCGGTGCCGCTGGCGCTGTCGTGGTCGGTCGAGTTGCTGCGACCTTCTGCAGGGCGGACGGTCGGCTCGACGTAGATCGTCGGGTGTAGCGTCGGCGTGCCGTCGGGGCCGATGACGAGATACGCGGTTGCCGTCTCCCGCACCTCGGGCGCGATTTGCCCCGGCTGCCGTTCGATCGACTCGGCTTCGAGCTGCAGCGCCTCGTATCGTGCTTCGATCTCCTCGGTGGTACCCGACTCCTCACCCTCGGCCTCGATGGTCTCGAGTTCGGTAGCAATCTGGTCAAGCCGCGCCTGCTGTTCGGGCGTCGGCGGCGTCGGGGTCGCGTAGACCGGGCGAAGCGCCTCGGTTGCCTGCCAGTCGGGACGGTTGCCGAGCACCGGCACGACCGACCCGAACCCGGCGATGCGAGCGGCGGCCTCGGTCATCTTCGCCTCGGCAAGCGATGTGACGATCGCATAGTCGATCCACATCTCGTCGGTGCCGTCGCCGAACAGGTCGCGCTCGATACGGCCGCCGGCGGCGAGATAGTCGTCGCGACCGACCAACTTCGCTAGGCTGTGCGCGCCTGTCACCGTCTGGTCGGTCATCATCCGACGGACGGCGATCGCGGTGATGCCGTTGTAGCCCCCCTTCAGCTGCTCGTAGACGCGGGCCTGGCGGCCGACGTCGGTGGTCGTGCCGAACGCCTGCGCGACCTCGAGGCCGATCTCGCCGTTGCGCAGCGCCTCGAACACGTCGTCGGCTAGCCCGGCGAGCCGGACGCGGCCTTCGACAAAGCGCGTCGTCAGACCGAACCGCTTGGCGATCTCCTCGACGGTCGAGCCCTCAACCTCGATGAAGTGGCGGAAAGCGACGCATTCGTCCGCTGGGTTCATCGCGGCGCGTTCGAAGTTCTCGGCGAGGCTGGTCTCGGCCGCAGCACTGGTGTCGTTCATTACGAACACCGGGATCTCGTAGTCGGCGGGCA
>JBBRLS010000157.1:0-1494 GCA_038231215.1 Burkholderiales bacterium
GGAAGACGACCGACAAGTCGCGCGGCATCCGCCTCGGCAACTTCCTGCAGATCCGAACCATCATCGACGAGGAGCTCGAGCAGGTCTGGGCGGGCAAGACCGACGCCAAGACGGCGCTCGACAAGGCCGTGGTGCGCGGCAACGAACAACTCGAGAAGTTCCAGGCGGCAAACAAGTCCTGATGGGCTGGCTTTAGTCCGAAGACGAAGTGGCCGCCGAAAAGCGCGTCGTCTTCCGTTCTCCCTGGCTGCCCTGGGCGCTGCTTGCGCCCCAGGTGGCGGTCATCACCGTCTTCTTCTTCTGGCCCGCCGTGCAGGCGGTGCTGCAGTCGTTCCAGCAGCAGGATGCATTCGGCACGAGCACGAGCTGGGTCGGTTTCGAGAACTTCGTCCACCTGTTCCAGGACACGAGCTATCTCGAGTCGTTCAAGACCACCGCCGTCTTCTCGGTCAGCGTCGCCGTGTTCGGCATCACCCTGTCGCTGCTCCTCGCGGTCTTTGCCGACCGAGTGATAAAAGGCGCGCTCGCCTACAAGACGCTCCTCATCTGGCCCTACGCCGTGGCGCCCGCGGTCGCAGGCGTGCTCTGGCTCTTCATGTTTGCGCCGAGCATCGGCGTCGTCACGTACGCCTTGAAGAAGAGCGGCATCGAGTGGAATTCCCTGCTCAATGGCAACCAGGCGATGCTGCTGGTCGTCATGGCGGCCGTATGGAAGCAGATCTCGTACAACTTCCTGTTCTTCCTGGCCGGCCTGAGCGCGATCCCGAAATCGTTGATCGAGGCGGCAGCGATCGATGGCGCCCGGCCCTGGCGTCGCTTCTGGACCATCGTCTTCCCGCTGCTCTCACCGACCACCTTCTTCCTGCTCGTCATCAACATCGTCTACGCCTTCTTCGACACTTTCGGCATCATCGACGCGGCCACCGAAGGCGGCCCCGGCAAGGACACGGTGATCCTCGTCTACAAGGTCTACTACGACGGCTTCAAGGCGCTCGACCTCGGCGGCTCGGCGGCGCAGTCGGTGGTGCTGATGCTCATCGTCGCCATGCTGACCGTGGCGCAGTTCAAGTTCGTCGAGAAGCAAGTGAACTACTGATGGTCGAGCGGCGCCCTCTCCTGACTTTCCTCACCCACGCCGTGCTGCTCGTCGGCGTGGCGATCGTCGCCTTTCCGGTCTACCTGACCTTCGTAGCCTCCACGCACACCGCCGAGGAGATCGTGCAGGCGCCGATGCCGCTGTTGCCCGGCGACCAGTTCTGGCACAACTACGCGGCCGCCATCACCGGCTCGGAGAAGGGCCAGGGGTCGGGAGCGCCGGTCGGCCGCATGATGTGGGTGAGCCTGGTCACGGCGCTCGTCATCTCGCTCGGCAAGATCGCGATCTCGCTGCTGTCGGCGTTCGCGATCGTCTACTTCCGCTTCCCGTTCCGCATGTTCTTCTTCTGGGCGGTGTTCGTGACGCTGATGCTGCCCGTCGAGGTGCGCATCTTTCCC
>JBBRLS010000158.1:0-1484 GCA_038231215.1 Burkholderiales bacterium
GAGAGGTTGTCCCGTAGCTCGTAGAACTTGACGGCGGTCCCTCCTGCCTCGTCCGCTCGTGTTGGGAGCGTTCGGGGTGATCCGTCCAAGATCAAGAGGAGGAACCGCCGTGAAGGAGACAACCGTATCGCTTGCCCCGGCCGTGCTTGGGTTGGAGGCCGTGTTGCCGTTGCGTGTGCAGGAGGCGCTCGGGGAGCTTGTTGGCGCTGCGAAGGAGGGGCTTTTGGCATTGAGCGTCGGTGTCGGGCTCGGTGTGCTTGCCGAGTTGATGGAAGAGGAAGTCGACGAGGTCGTGGGGCCGAAGGGCAGGCACGATCGCGACCGTGCGGCGGTGCGCCACGGCCATGAGGCTGGCGAGGTCACGCTCGGTGGTCGGCGGCTCGGGGTCGAGCGGCCGCGCGTCAGGAGCGCCGATGGTCGCAGCGAGCTGCCGCTTGCGACCTACGCGCACTTCGCCGACCGCGATCAGCTCTCGCGGGTCGTGCTCGAGCGGATGCTCGCCGGCGTCTCGACGCGCCGCTATCGGCGCACGCAGGAGCCGGTCGGCTCGGAGGTCGAGCGGGCGGCGCGGTCGACGTCGCGCTCGGCCGTTTCGCGCAGCTTCGTCGAGCGCACCCGCCGGTCGCTCGGCGAGCTGATGAGCCGGCGCCTCGAGGACGTCAGGCTGGCGGCGATGATGATCGACGGGCTCGAGCTGCAGGGCCACACCAACGTCGTCGCGCTCGGGATCACGACCGAGGGCGTCAAGATCCCGCTCGGGCTCTGGGAAGGATCGACGGAGAACGCGACCGTCGCGACGGCGCTGCTCTCCGACCTGGTCGAGCGCGGCCTCGACCCCGCCCAGGGGATCCTCTTCGTGATCGACGGCGCCAAAGCGCTCCGGAAGGCGATCCGCAACGTCTTCGGCGAGGCGCCCGTGCAGCGATGTGTGCGGCACAAGGAGCGAAACGTGCTCGAGCATCTGCCCGAGCGCGACCGGCCGCCGGTGCAGCTGCGGCTGCGGCGGGCCTGGGCGCTCGAGGATCACACGCGCGCGCTCGACCAGCTCCGCCAGCTCGCCGGCGAGCTCGATCGCAGCTACCCCGGCGCCGCCGGCTCGCTCCGCGAAGGCATGGAGGAGACGCTGACGCTCACCCGGCTCGGCGTCACCGGCTCGCTGAAGCGAACGCTTGAGTCGACGAACCCGTGCGAGTCGATGATCGAGATCGTCCGCCGCACCCAGCACAACGTGAAGCGCTGGTCCTCGGGCGAGATGGCGCTGCGCTGGACCGCTGCCGGCATGCTCGAAGCCGAACAGCAGTTTCGGAAGATCATCGGCTACCGCGACCTCGCCACGCTCGTCATCGCGATCGAACGCAACAACGACAGCCGCCGTCACTCCGAAGCCGCTCGCATCCCGACCAAGGAGGCAACTATCCTCGTCAATGTCTGACCATCACACCGGGACCGCCGTCGCGAAGTTCCACGACGCACGGGACATCCTC
>JBBRLS010000159.1:0-1482 GCA_038231215.1 Burkholderiales bacterium
CCACTCCTTCCGCGTACTTCTTGACGCGCAAGTCCTTTCGCGCTGAAATCTTGCAACACAAGGAGATTCGGCATGGATGCTTTCAATCGAGAGTTGATGCGGCGATCGCCGCTGGCGGCGGCGGTTCTGGAGACGTGCGACTTTCTTTTCGACGACGCATGGCTAGCGGAAGTGTACGAGACCCACCGGGGGCGCTGCTACGAGGACAAGCTGAGCTTCGAGCAGTTTCTGAAACTCACACGCGACGCATTGCTGCGGCACAAGGGCAGCGCGCATCAGTTGTTCGTCGAGCTCGAGGCGGACAAGAGCCATCCGATTGACGAGAGCAACTTCTACCGCAAGCTCTCGCGTACGCCGCCGGCGCTGAGCCGGGCGCTTTTGCGCGACAGCGCGGCGCGTCTGTCGTCGCTGACGCCGGTGATGCGGACAACATTGCCCCAATGCTTCGACGGCTTCGAGGTGATCGCCGGCGACGGCAAGACGATCAAACAGGTCGCCGCCCGCCTCAAGCCGACGCGCCCCTACAACGCGTCGCTGCTGGGAGGCAAGGCGCTGGTCGCGCTCAATCTCCGCGGCGGCCTGGCGATCGCGATGAGCGACACGCTCGACGGCATGACCAACGATGTGCCGCTCGTGCCGGCCTTGATGGAGCAGGTGCGGGCGTTGATCCCTGCGCCGGTGCTGTCGGTGTGGGACCGGCAGTTCGACGACTTCACCACGTTCACGCATCTACGCCAGCGCGACGGCGATTCGTTCCTGGCCCGCGTCCGCAAGGGAGGGCTGAATTTCCAGGTCGAATCGCGCGTCGAGTCAACCGACAAAGAGGGCCGCAAGATCATCGACGAGATCGGCACGTTTATCCGCACACGCCGCCAGCCGGATGTGAAACTGCGCTTGCGCCGCGTGACGCTGGTGCGCGGCGGCGGCGAGGAGGACGTGATCCTCATGACCGATCTGACCGACCGCGAGAAGTTCACCGCCGCCGACCTGCTGGAACTCTACCGCCATCGCTGGCGCATCGAGCAGGTCTTCCAACAAATCACCCAGACCTTCTCGCTGGCGCACCTGATCGGCTGCGGCCCCAAGGCGACGCTGTTCCAACTCGCCTACTGTCTCCTGCTGTACAACCTCACGGCGGTGGTCAAGGCGTATCTGGCCAACGACGGCGGCGTGCTTCCGTCGATCATCTCGACGTTCTATCTCTTCCAGAACATGCGCAAGGAACTCGAGGCCTGGGCCTACCACGGCGACGGCGACTGGCCACGCCAGAAGCGCGACGCGGCCGCGATGCGAACGCGCCTCGCCGAGCTGCTCAAGGGCCGGTGGAACGCCAAGCGTTACACCAAGGCCTCGGACAAAAAACCGCGCGGCAAACCCAAGCCGCGGCAGCGCCTCAAAGGCGATCACGTCTCGGTGCAACGAGTGCTGGAGGGCCGCGTGGAGGTTTTTGCGAAATGATGCTAGAGCGCGGAAGGAGTGGCC
>JBBRLS010000160.1:0-1437 GCA_038231215.1 Burkholderiales bacterium
CTGCAGATCGTCGGCGGGGTGCTCCTGCTCTGGATCGGCGTGCAGTTGCTCAGCGACGAAGACGAGGGAGAGGGCGAGCACCGCGCGCACGGCACCCTGATGGCCGCGGTGCGCACCATTCTCATCGCCGACCTGATCATGAGCCTGGACAACGTCATCGCCGTCGCCGCCGCGGCGCAGGGAAGCATGACGCTGCTGATACTCGGCCTGGCGATCAGCATCCCGCTCGTCATCTTCGGCAGCACGTTGATGATCAAGCTGATGGATCGCTTCCCCGTCATCGTCGTGCTCGGCGCCGCGCTGATCGGCTGGGTCGGCGGCGAAACGATCGCCAGCGACGTCGCGCTCGGCGAGGCGATCGCCTCGCAACCGTGGATCCACTACGCCGGCGCTGCGGCCGGCGCGCTCCTCGTCTTTGTCGCCGGCAAGTGGCTGCATCGGCGCGCGCAGCGGCTGAAGGCCGCATGAGTCGAGGCACAATCCCCTGCGCCAACCGTCAAGCGCTTCTGCCGTGCCGATGATGACGCTCGAGTTCCATTGCGCTTCCGACACGGGCCGGGCGCGCAACAACAACGAGGATTCCGCCGCCGTCGACGAGCCTTCGTCGCTGGTCGTGCTGGCCGACGGCATGGGCGGCTACAACGCCGGCGAAGTCGCCAGCGGCATGTGCACCGCCTTCATCAAGACCGAGCTCGGCCGCTGGCTCTCCGAGGCGTCGGAATCGGCAACCGACACCGACGTGCGCCGGGCCATGGACATCTGCGTCGACAACGCCAACCGCGCGATCTTCAACGCCGCCAACTCGAACCCGCAGTACGCCGGCATGGGCACGACGCTGGTGGTCGGCGTGTTCCGCGAGAACCGCCTGCTGCTCGGTCACGTCGGCGACTCGCGTTGTTATCGGCACCGCGCCGGGCGGCTGATGCAGATCACGCACGACCACTCGCTGTTGCAGGAGCAGATCGACTCGGGCCTGATCACCGCCGAACAGGCGGCGTTCTCCGCCAACAAGAACCTGGTGACGCGCGCCGTCGGCGTCGAGGACACGGTGCTGCTGGAAACGCACCTGCACGACGTGATGCCCGGCGACATCTACCTGCTGTGCTCCGACGGCCTCTCCGACATGCTCGACGACGAGACGATCGGGCAGTTGTTGCAGAGTTGCGAATTACTGCCGGAAGCGGCCACCGCTCTTATCGACGCGGCCAACGAGGCGGGCGGAAAGGATAATATCTCCGTCGTACTCGTCCGGGTGAGGGGCCCGGCGGGAGCCGCGCGGTCGTGGTGGCCGTTTCGCCGCTGACCGTTTCGAGGCGTCCGCCGCCGCCCGCTCCAGACCGGCGGGCCTTCGTATAAAGATAAAGTGACTCGAGGTCGCAAGCATGGGCAAACTGGTCGTATCGCTCGACGGGGTCGTGATCAAGGAAGTACAGATCA
>JBBRLS010000161.1:0-1428 GCA_038231215.1 Burkholderiales bacterium
GGCTCTACGCGATGAAGCGTGGTTGACGGCCTCGCACTCTTGCGGTCGGGACAGTGTGCCAGGTGACGCCGCAGTGCAACAGGAGTCGTAGCCGGTAGTTGTTGAAGTTGCGGAAGCCGTGCCCGACGCGTTTGACCTTCTTGATCAACAAGTTGATCCCTTCGGTCGGCCCGTTCGAACGGCCGGTCGTGTGGAACGCGAGCGCTTCGGCTTCCCAGGCCCGGATCGTGCGCGCGAGCCGCCGGCATTCGCGCACGGCGGTCTGATCGCAGTGCTCGTAGAACAGACGCAACCGCCGACGAGCGCCGCGGACCGTGCGCGCGTCGTAGACGTCGCGCAGAAGCTCCTTCGCGAGGTAGGTGTTGGTGACGTCGCCGTGGCGGTCGCCGTGACCCAACATCGTGAGGAGCCGTTCGTGTTGTTGGTCGCTGAGGCGTTCGTGGCCGACGAGGAGCCGGCGGCGGATCCGATACAACGGATCGTCGCGTCGGCCCCGATGACCGAGCGACTCTTGTTGCACACGGCGGCGGGCATCGTCGATCGCCTTGTTCGCGAGGCGGATCGCGTGGAAGTGATCAACGACGATCGTCGCGTCGAGCCGGTCGGTGAGACCTATCGCGTACCCGCGGAACGGGTCGATGACCGCAACGTCGACGTGCGCGACCCATTCGGCCGGTCGATCATCGAGCCAGTCGCGAACGACCTGGCCAGAACGGCCCTCAGCGACGTCGAGAAGCTGGTGGCGATCCAGGTCGACGAACCCCGTGATCATCACCGTTGGATGTTTCGGTCCGGCCCGCAAGAAGCTCGTCTCGTCCAAGCCGAGCGCGCTCGGTGCGCCCAACCGTTCCGGGTCGTCGACGAGCGGTTCGCCGTGCGCGCGCACCGCTGCCATCGTGGTGTGCCACCCGACGCCGAACTCGCGCGCGGCCTGAGCGACGCTGTCTGCGTCTTCACCGACTCGGCGGCAGATCTCGATCCGAGCTCGGCTCGTCAGCGAAGCCCGCGGGCTGATCTGATCGTGCGTTTCGCTCCACGTCGCGGTCGCGCAGTCGCCGTCGGGACAGCGCCAGATCCGCTTCGCCCACACCAGCCGGACCGGCCGGCCCGCGATCGGCAGATCCCGCACCTGCACCCGCCGGCGGCCATGACCGACCGCCCGCACACCGCACGACCGACAGCCCACCCGATCGGCGGTCGTCTCGACCAGCAACCACCACTCGCCGTCCTCGAGCACATGCGCGCGCACGACGAAGCCGTCCATGTCGAACAACGCGGTCGCGCCATCGCTACCGTGACCAATCACCAGGGGTCTCCCTCTCTCGCTGCCTTCGACAGCCGCAAGAGTGGCGAGGCCCCTGGCCTCATTGGTGGACCTACAAACCCGGCCCGTTCACGACACGCCCCCAGCGTTCATCGCGAAGAGCC
>JBBRLS010000162.1:0-1417 GCA_038231215.1 Burkholderiales bacterium
AGCCCCATCAGCCACCCCACCTGACTCGTTCCCTCAAGCGTTCGTCATTACCAGCTTGCCGCGCACCTTGCGGCTGCCCATGCGGGCATAGGCTGCCGGCAGCTCTTCCATCGGCAGCTTCTGGTCGATCACCGGCTTGATCTTGCCCTCACCGTACCAGCGCGCCAGTTCCGCCAGCGCGGCGGCATTGGCCTTTGGCTCGCGCCTCGCGAAGTCGCCCCAGAACACGCCGACGATCGACGCACCCTTGAGCAGCGCCAGGTTGAGCGGCAGGGCAGGGATGCCGCCTTGTGCAAAGCCGACGACGAGATAGCGGCCGCGCCAGGCGATCGAGCGAAAGACGGGCTCCGCGAGGTCCCCGCCGACCGGGTCGTAGACCACATCGGGACCCTTGCCGTCGGTGAGCTTCTTCAGCTCGTCGCGGATGTTGCCGGTGCTGTAGTTGATCGTCGCGTCGGCGCCCAGCGATTTGCAGAAGTCGCACTTCTCGTCGCTCGACGCAGCCGCGATGACGCGCGCGCCGACGACCTTGCCGATCTGGATCGCCGCCGTGCCGACGCCGCCGGCCGCGCCGAGCACGAGCAGCGTCTCGCCGGCCTTGATCTGGGCGCGATCGAGCAACGCGTGGTGTGTGGTGCCGTAGGTCATGACGAAGGCCGAGGCGTCGTCGAAGGCAAAGCCGGGTGGCAAGGGCATCACTCCGGCAGCGTTGACCAGGGCATGCGTCGCGAAGCCGCCGCTCGAGCCGATGGCCGCGACCGGGTCGCCGACCTTGAGATGCTTCACGCCTTCGCCGACTGCCTCGACGACGCCTGCGTATTCGGAGCCCGGCACGAAGGGCAGGGGCGGCTTGAACTGGTACTTGTTCTGCACCGTCAGCAGATCGGGAAAGTTGAGGCTGGCGGCGCGGATCGCGATCAGCACCTCGCCTGCCTTCGGCACCGGCGTCGGCAACTCCTTCCATTGCAGCGCCTCGACGCCGATCGGGTTCTCGCAAAGCCATGCATGCATATTCAGTCTCCTGCTTTCAACGCCGCCGCACCGGTCGGCGCGCCTCTGATCCATGATACGCAGCGAGGCGTGCGCGTCGCGTCGCCTGTGCGACGACTCCCTACAATCGAAGCATGCGCATTCTCATCGCCAACGACGACGGCTACCTCGCACCCGGCCTCGCCGCACTCGTCGAGGCATGCAAGGGCCTCGGCGACCTCGACGTGGTCGCGCCCGAGCAGAACGCGAGCGGCACCTCGAATTCGCTGACGCTCAATCGAGGCCTCTCGGTCTACATCGCGGCCAACGGCTGGCGCTACATCAACGGCACGCCTTCCGACTGCGTCCATCTCGCGCTTTCCGGCCTGCTCGAGCACCGGCCCGACCTCGTCGTTTCCGGCATCAACCAGGGCGCGAACATGGGCGA
>JBBRLS010000163.1:0-1413 GCA_038231215.1 Burkholderiales bacterium
CGCAATAGCCGTGGACGGTTACCGCGACGACGACCGCATCGCCTCGCTGCGCCAGCCGCCGCAGAACGGCGAAGCCGAGCAGGCAGTCCTAGGCGGCCTGATGCTCGCGCCGACAGCGATCTTTCGCGTGCTCGACGTGCTCACTGAGGAATCGTTCTACCGCCGCGACCACCGGCTGATTTATCGCGCGATCCTCGAACTGCACGCGAAGCGCAAGCCGTTCGACGTCGTCACCCTGGGCGAGTGGTTCGATGCGCATCAACTCAGCGACCAGATCGGCGGCAGCGCCTACTTGATCGAGCTTGCCAGCACCACGCCGAGCGCTGCGAACATCGAGGCCTATGCCGACATCGTTGCGGAGCGGTATATCCGCCGGCTGCTGATCGAGCAGGGGACCACGATCGTCGATCGCGCCTTCAGTGACGGCAACACATCCGCTGCCGACCTGATCTCCGACGCGCAGGCGCGACTCGGCCGCGTCCTGCAGGGCCAGCCTTCTGAGCTGGAATCCACGGCCGGCACGATCGACGAGATCGTCCGTGAGGCGTTCGAATCCGACAAGAAGCCAGCGATCGAGGGCCTGACGACTGGCCTGCCAGATCTCGACGTGATCCTCGGCGGACTGCGTCCAGGCCAACTGATCGTGATCGGCGGCCGTCCGAAGATGGGCAAGTCGACCCTCGCTCAGAACATCGCAGAGCATGTCGCGCTGCGGCTGAAGAAGCGCGTGGCGATCCATTCGCTCGAGATGCAGCCGAAGGAATTGCTCAGCCGCTCGATCTGCAGCGTCGGCGGCATCGACGCGAACCGTCTGAAGAACAACACCTTGACCGAAGAGGAATGGACCAGCTGGTCGAAGGTCACTGGCGTCCTGCGTCGTGCGCCGATCCTGTTCTCGCGCCCGCGCAACGTGCGCGGCGTGCAGATCGTCGCGCAGACCCAGCGCGAGCATGCAGCGAATCCGCTGGCGCTCGTCGTCGTCGACTACCTGCAGCTCGTCGACCTCGGTCGCGCAGAGAACCAGAACATCGGCTATGCGCAGGTCACGCGCATGCTGAAGCTGATGGCGGGCGCCATGGGCTGCGTCGTGATCCTGCTGTCGCAGCTCAATCGCAAATGCGAGGAACGTCCGAACAAGCGGCCAGTGCTGTCCGACCTGCGCGACACCGGCGGCCTCGAGGCGGATGCGGACGCAGTGATCTTCGTCTACCGCGACGAGGTCTATCACCCGAAGTCCGAGGACCGCGGCACAGCCGAACTGATCGTCCAGGCACAGCGCAGCGGCCGGCCAGGCACCGCGCGCGTGATGGCGGATCTCGACCGCTACCGATTCACATCGCTGCCGTTCGATTGGGAGCCGGCACCAGCACCGCTGCCTGATCCGAGCAAGCCGACACGAAAGACCGGATTCCG
>JBBRLS010000164.1:0-1413 GCA_038231215.1 Burkholderiales bacterium
AGCGACATCGCGATGGCGCTGCGCACGCCGACCAAGGACGCCGAGGAGATCAAGGTCGAGTACGGCGTTGCCAAGCAATTGCTCGCCGACCCGAACGAGCAGCTCGAAGTGCCGGGCCTCGGAGACCGCCCGCCGCGCATGCTCTCGCGCCAGGCGCTGGCCGGCGTGATCGAGCCGCGCATCGAGGAGATCTATTCGCTGGTCCACCAGGTGATCCGAGAGAGCGGCTACGAAGAGCTGCTCTCGAGCGGCATCGTCATCACCGGCGGCGCGGCGGTGATGCCGGGCATGGTCGAGCTCGGCGAGGACATCTTCCTGAAGCCGGTGCGCAAGGGAACGCCGCTCTATCGCGGCGCCCTGCACGACATGGTCGCCAACCCGCGATCGGCCACGGTGATGGGCCTGCTCGAAGAAGCGCGGATTGCGCGCACGCGCGGCCAGCGGGCGGCGCAGCAGGCAGGCTCGGTGAAGACGCTCTTCGGCCGCGCCAAAGACTGGTTCCTGGGCAACTTCTGATGAAGACGTGCCTCGTCATGCCGACCACCGTTGTCATCCTGAGCGAAGCGAAGGATCTCGCCGCGGCGAAAGGCCGAGCCTCTCGAAGGCCGGCATCCTTCGCTTCGCTCAGGATGACAGGGAGGCATGCGCATGACCCACCCCCGAGCGGATGACCGGTCACTCCAATCACACCAAGAACGTATTCCCCGAATCACATCAGGCAACTGCAAACGGAGTCTCAAAATGGCCATCGAAATGATCGAAGAGTTCAGCATGGGCACACAAATCAAGGTGATCGGCGTGGGTGGTGGCGGCGGCAACGCCGTCGAGCACATGATCGACGAGGGTGTGCAAGGCGTCGACTTCATCTGCGCCAACACCGACGCGCAGGCGCTCAACCGCTCGGCCGCGCATCACCTGATCCAGCTCGGCTCGACCGGCCTCGGCGCCGGCGCCAAGCCGGAAGCCGGGCGGGCGGCGGCGGAAGAAGCGGTCGACCGTATCCGCCAGGCGATCGACGGTGCGCACATGCTCTTCATCACCGCCGGCATGGGCGGCGGCACGGGCACGGGCGCGGCGCCGGTGATCGCGCGGGTGGCGCGCGAGATGGGCATCCTCACCGTCGGCGTCGTCACCAAGCCGTTCGAGTTCGAAGGGCCGCGCCGGCTCAAGGCGGCCGACGCCGGCGTCTCCGAGCTCGAAGCCAATGTCGACTCGCTGATCGTCATCCTCAACGACAAGCTGCTCGACGTGCTCGGCGACGACGTGACGCAAGACCAGGCCTTCGCCCACGCCAACGACGTGCTGAAGAACGCCGTCGGCGGCATCAGCGACATCATCCACATCCCCGGCCTCGTCAACGTCGACTTCGAGGACGTCAAGACGGTGATGAGCGAGCCCGGCAAGGCGATGATG
>JBBRLS010000165.1:0-1353 GCA_038231215.1 Burkholderiales bacterium
CAAGAAGCCGTGGCGCCAGAAGGGCACCGGCCGCGCCCGCGCCGGCATGACCTCGTCGCCGCTGTGGCGCGGCGGCGGACGGATCTTCCCGAACAGCCCGGACGAGAACTTCACGCAGAAGGTCAACAAGAAGATGTACCGCGCCGGCATGGCGGCCATCCTCTCGCAACTCGTGCGCGAAGGCCGCCTCTCGGTCGTCGAATCGTTGACCGTCGATTCGCCCAAGACCAAGGCGCTGGCGCAGAAGTTCAAGGCGATGGGCCTCGACTCGGTGCTCGTCATCACGCATGAACTCGCCGACAACCTGGTGCTCGCTTCGCGCAACCTCACCAACGTGCTGGTGATCGAGCCGCGCTACGCCGATCCGCTCGCTCTCGTGCACTACAAGAAGGTGCTCGTCACCAAGGGCGCGATGGAGCAACTGAAGGAGATGCTGTCATGAGCACGGCCGATGCGAAGGCGGCAAAGGCCGCCAAGGCGGCTGCCAAGGCCCAGGCTGAGACCAAGGTCGAGGCTCAACCGGCGAAGGCGGCCGCGCCCACGCCCGCGAAGGCAGCCAAGCCCGCTGCCGAGAAGGCAGCGAAGAAGCCCGCGGCGAAGAAGATCGTCGCCGCCAAGAAGGTGCGCCCGGCGCACACCGAAGGCCGCCTGACGCAGATCCTGATCGCGCCGATCGTCAGCGAGAAAGCGACGATGGCCGCCGAGAAGCACAACCAGGTGCTGTTCAAGGTCATGCGCGACGCGACCAAGCCCGAGATCAAGGCGGCCGTCGAGCTGATGTTCAAGGTCACCGTCGAGTCGGTACAGACCGTGCAGCACAAGGGCAAGACGAAGCGCTTCGGCAAGTCGATCGGCCGGCGCGACCACATCAAGAAAGCCTACGTGTCGCTCGCGGCCGGGCAGGAGCTGAACTTCTCCGGGGAGGGCGCGTAATGCCCGTCATCAAAGTCAAGCCGACGTCGCCAGGTCGTCGTGCGGTCGTCAAGGTCACGCATCCGCACCTGTACAAGGGCCGGCCCGAAGCGTCGCTGCTCGAGCCGCAGATGCAGAACTCGGGCCGCAACAACAACGGCCACATCACGATCCGGCACAAGGGCGGTGGCCACAAGCACCACTACCGAGTGGTCGATTTCGTGCGCAACAAGGACGCGATTCCGGCGAAGGTCGAGCGCATCGAGTACGACCCGAACCGCACGGCGCACATCGCGCTGGTGTGCTACGCGGACGGCGAGCGTCGCTACATCATCGCCCCGCGCGGTCTTGAAGTCGGCTCCACCGTGCTGTCGGGTGCTGATGCGCCGATCAAGGCGGGCAACACGCTGCCGATCCGCAACATCCCGGTGGGTTCGATCG
>JBBRLS010000166.1:0-1351 GCA_038231215.1 Burkholderiales bacterium
AGAGGGCCGAGGGCTGGGAGTGGCAGAAGCGTGGCGAGCGAGTCAGTCGCGCGTCGGTGACGCGGATGCGCGTAGGGGCGCCGGATCCAACGCTGTCGTCGGTGGGCGGCTTGGTTTCGTTCAACGCGTTCGTGCAGGCGGAGGGGCTGGGCCGCCGACTTCGTCGCGACTTCGGTCACCTGAAGAGGGGCCGCGGCGTGGTCTACCCGATGCACGCACAGATGCAGTTGCTCATCGACGCGTCGGTCGTCGGCGCGCGGCGCATATTCGACTTCGAATCGCTCGCTGCCGATCCGCTGTTCGTGCACCTCGCGGGAGGCGCGATGCCGAGCATCGATGTCTTGTACGACGACCTCAGGCGGTTCTCGCCGGCCGCGCTCGAGAAGCTCGAGGCGCACGTTGCGGAGCAGGGGCTCAAGGCCGTGCAGACGGCGCACTTCTCGACGCTGACCGTGGACATCGACACGACCGTGATGCCGCTCTTCGGAGAGCAGGAAGGCGCTCTGCCTGGACCGAATCCGCGCTACCACGGACGTCCGAGCTACCATCCGATCCTCGCGCGCATCGCGGAGACGGACACGGTGCTCGGAGCGCGCCTTCGTCCCGGCGACACCGGCCTCGGCGAGCGCGACGTCGAGGACATCGAGCAGTGGCTCGCGCGCTTGCATGCGGTCTCGCCGCGGTCGACGGTCACCGTGCGCATCGACGCGGGCGGCGACTGCGGGGCCTTATTTTCTGCGGTAGAACGCAGCGGTGCGTATTTCGTCGTGAAGGCGAAGCAGACCGCGAATTTGATCAGCGCCGTCTGGGCGACGACGCGATGGCGTACCGTCGACCGCGACGCCTTCGGCAAGCCGACGCGCCAGGTCGCGGTCATCGACTTCGAGCGTAGCGACTGGCCGAAGGGCAAGTACCGCGTCATCGCCGTGCGCACCACCGAGCGTGAGAGCGGCAAACAGGTCTGCCTCTGGGACGGCATCGACCACTCCGTGAGTATCTACGTGACCAACGACTGGCATCGCGACATCGACGACCTTGCACGCCTCTACGACGACCGTGCTGCCATCGAGCCGCTCATCGCCGAACTCAAGAACGGCTTCGGCATCGGCAAGATCTCCTCTGCCGACTTCAACGCCAACGAGGCCGCGTTCCTCATCAAGATCCTCGCCTACAACCTGATGCGACGATGGGCACTCCAGCTCGCAAAAGGCACTATCGTCTCGCGCTGGCGAGCGGCCTGGATCCGAAGGGCCTGCGTGCTCGTACCTGCGCGCCTCCTCCGCTCCGGTGGCCGATGGGAGCTCCGACTCGCGCCGCGACCCCTGCTCAACTGAGCTTCGCGCCACCTTCA
>JBBRLS010000167.1:0-1321 GCA_038231215.1 Burkholderiales bacterium
AAGGAAGTACAGATCACGAAAGACAAGACCACGCTCGGCCGCCGCCCCTATAACGACATCGTCATCGACAACCTCGCCGTCAGCGGCGAGCACGCGGTGCTGCAGATGGTCGGGCAGGACGTCTTCATCGAAGACCTGAACAGCACCAACGGCACCTACATCAACGGCAAGGCCGTCAAGAAGCAGCTGCTCGCCCACAACGACACGGTCGAGGTCGGCAAGTACAAGATCAAGTTCATGGTCGACGACGGCACCGACTATGAGAAGACCATGATCATGAAGCCGGGCGCGATGTCGTCCGGCTCCGGCGCCGGCGGTTACACGTCGAGCGGGCGCACGTCCAGCTTCGGCGCGCTCGCGGGCGCTCCCAGCGGCAACGTCGGGCCGGCCACCATCCGCGTCATGAACGGCGCCGCCGCGGGCCGCGAGGTCGTGCTCACGAAGGTCGTCACGACGGTCGGCAAGCCCGGCGTCCAGGTCGCCTCGATCACCAAGCGGCCCACCGGCTACGTGCTGGCCCACGTCGAAGGCGCGCTGCGCCCGACCGTCAACAACACGCCGCTCGCCGGCGAGACCGTGGGCCTGAAGAACGGCGACGTCATCGAGCTCGCCGGCACGCAGATGCAGTTCGTCCAGGCCGCCTGACCTCGCGTTCTCCCTCTCCCGCGTACGGGAGAGGGCTTGAGTGAGGGCTGGCCCCGCCGCGTGACGCATTTCACGTCCCTTCCGCGCCCGGCGCCCCTCTCTCGCATGCCCCCCGCGAATCCGGGATTTGGGCGCTTGCGCCATTCTTCGCGCGGCCCGAACATCGCCCTCCCATGATCGTTCAGGTGCTCGGTTGTTCCGGCTCCATCGCGGCCGGCTGCAGGACCACATCGTTCCTGCTGGATGACGACGTTCTCGTCGACGCCGGCACCGGCGTGGGCGACCTGCCGCTCGAGGCGCTGGCGCGCATCGAGCACATCCTCGTCAGCCATTCGCACCTCGATCACGTGCTGTCGATCGGCTTGCTCGCCGACAGCGTCTTGCGCGCGCGCCGCATCGAAGGCAAGGCGCCGATCTGGGTCCATGCGCTGCCCGAGACGCTCTTGGCCTTGCGCACGCACATCTTCAACGGCGTCATCTGGCCCGACTTCACCCGGCTGCCCAGCGCCGAGCGTCCGGTGCTCGCCTTCACGCCGATCGCCGTGGGCGAGACCATGCTCCTCGGCGGCAAGAAGATCGAGGTGATATCAGCTTCGCATACCGTGCCGGCGGTCGGCTTCGCGGTCGACGGCGGCGCCGCCGGCTGGTGGGTCTACACCGGCGACACCGGGCCCAA
>JBBRLS010000168.1:0-1319 GCA_038231215.1 Burkholderiales bacterium
GCGATCTTGATCGGATCGCTTTCGGCGAGGATGCGGTCACGCCATTGAGGCAGGCTCATGTCGAGCGCGGTCGGTTCTGCCAGCGGCTTCGGCTCGTACTTCAGCGTCGGGAAGCGAACCGCGAGCTTGGCCTTGGCTTTGGCCTCGGCCGAGGTCGCTGCGCTCAGTTGCCGCTGAACGTCGATGAGGTCCGCCCGTGCGACGTTGAGGTCCAGTACCGACGCATCGCCCGCCTTGCGGCGCTTCTCGACCGCCTGGTGGCTGGCCTCTGCAAAGCTCAGTTGCTCGGCCCACAGCTCGCGCTGCCGGCTGGTCGCGAGCGTGTCGAGCCACAGGTCGGCCAGCGCGCGGGCGGCCTCGTGCCGCGCTTCGCCAATGCGGGCCTGGCCGATGATGAGTTCGCTGTCGCCGAGTTGCGCGTCGATCCCGGCCTTGCCGCCGATGCGGATCGTGCGTTCGAGTGAAGCCGTCCATTCGTTCGAGTTGCCGCCGCCGCCGCTGCCGCCGTTGCCGTAGCGCCGGCGCTGTGCCGCCAGCTTGGTGGTCCATTCATGCGAGCCGGCACGCAGCGCAGCAGCGCCGTGGCCCGCGGCGGTCAGGGCGCGGCGGGCCTCCACAACGGCAGGGTCCTGGTCGATGCTCTCGCGGGCGAGTTCGGTCGGCGGCAGGTCTGGCGGTGTCGGTCGCTGCGCTGCGAGTGCTGTGAGCGGGGCGAACGGCAGGAGCGCCGTGGCGAGGAACGCTGCACCTATCAGCAGCCGATTGCGGCGCTTCATGCCACTTCCCCTTCGACGGAAAGGGCCGAGGCCCAGTAGCGCAGCCCCGTGCCTTTGAAGCGCTGTTTGAGCAGCTCGATCAGGCTCGCCAGCTCGTCGTCGGTGGTCACGATCTGCACCTGCACCGAACGGCTGCGGCCCATCACCTTCTCGACATTGGACAGTTGCCCCTGTGCCGTGCCGTGGCTGAAGGTCGGCGTGCTGGTGAAGACCTCGCCTTCGACGTTTGTCAGCAGGGTGTCGAGCAGTTTCTCCTCGACCTCGCGCGAGCAGATCAGCGTCAAACAGAATTTAGACATGGTTCAGCTCCGTCGCGCTGGGCGCGATTGCGGTTGACTTGTGCTTCTGGTGGCCGAAACGGAGATAGAGGATCGGCAGCAGGATCAGCGTCAGCGCCGTGGCGCTGATGAGCCCGCCGATCACGACGATGGCCAGCGGGCGCTGAATCTCGGAGCCTGGGCCGGTCGCGAACAGCAGCGGGATCAGGCCGAAGGCGGTGATCGATGCCGTCATCAGCACCGGCCGCAATCGCCGCTTGGCACC
>JBBRLS010000169.1:0-1316 GCA_038231215.1 Burkholderiales bacterium
CGACTCGGGCCTCGTCGAGGCCGAGCGCATCCTGCGCAAGGTCGAGGGCATCGCCACCACGCACTTCACGTCGGCCGACGTGGTGCGCCATCCGCTCGTGGCACGGATCGTCGAGGCCTATGGTCGCGCCGACAAGGACAAGCGCTGAGCCCGTGCTGCCGCGCGAGCAGCTGACGCTCTCGCTGCAGGTCGCCGATCGCAGCGCGCGTCTTGCCCTGCCGCGCCATCGCGTCGCGCGCTGGCTGCGTGCCGCGCTCGATGCGCCGGCGCAGATCACGGTGCGCGTCGTCGACGCCGACGAAGGCCGGACGCTGAACCGCGACTTTCGCGGCAAGGACTACGCGACCAACGTGCTGACCTTCGGCTACGAGAGCCAGCCCGTCGTCCTCGCCGACCTCGTGCTCTGCGCGCCCGTGGTGGCGCAGGAGGCGCGCGAGCAGGGCATCGCGCTCGAGGCGCACTACGCGCATCTGATCGTGCACGGCGCCCTGCATGCACTAGGCTTCGACCACGAAGCGAATGCCGAGGCCAAGGCCATGGAGACGCGCGAAAGCCGGATCGTCGTCGCGCTCGGCTTCGCCGATCCCTACGCTCGCTAGGGCCTGTCCGAAGCGCGCGCCGGCAGCATCACCGAGGCGATCGCCACCAGCACGAGCACGATCGCGGCGCCGTCCTGCCAGTGCAGCTGCTCGTGCAGCCACCAGGCGCCCGAGACCGTGCCGAGCACCGGGATCAGCATCACCGACATGCTCGAGGCGACCGGCGGCAGGTTGCGGGCCATGATCAGCCAGATCGCCTGGGCAAAGCCGAAGATCAGCAGCGCGTTGTAGGCGATCGCGCCCATCGTCGCGGTACCGGGCGCGACCCAGTGATCGCGCTCGAAGGTGACCGTCGCCACAGTCATGACCAGCGTGCTCGCCAGCGTCATCCAGAAGACGAGGGCGAGCGTCGGCGCGGTGATCGTGGTGCGCCGCATCTGCTGGGTTCCCAGCGCCCAGACGAAGGCCGCGAACAGCATGCCGAACGCCGCCAGCGGCCGTCCCGAGATCGTGCCGAGCTCGTGCCAGAGCAGGAGCGCGACACCGGCACCGGCGGCAACGATCCCCGCGACATGGCGCGGCCTGAGCCGCTCGCCGAACAGCGCCACGCCCCAGAGCGCGGAAAAGATCGGCATGGTGTAGCCGAGGATCGCGGCGCGTCCCGACGACAGTGCCTGCACGGCCAGGATCGCGAGCACGTGCCAGACGATCATGTTGGTGAGCGAGAGCGCGCCGAGCGCACGCCAGTCGCGCCGCACGATCGTGAAGGGAATGCGC
>JBBRLS010000170.1:0-1304 GCA_038231215.1 Burkholderiales bacterium
AAACGCCTGCTCGCGGTCCCGGGGCGCGGTTCGGTTCGCATCGGCGAAGCCACGCGTGTCCTCGGCATCGCCGAGGGCATCGAAACCGCTCTCGCCGCCAGCGCGATCCATGGCATCCCGGTGTGGGCGGTGCTCGGCAACGAGCGTTTCGGCATGGTGTCGATCCCCCGCCACGTCGAACGCCTTATCATCCTCGCCGATAATGACGCTGGCGGCCGCCGAGCGGCCACCCTGGCTGAAGCCGGTCACGTTCGTGACGGCCTGACGGTCGAGGTCGTCTGGCCGCCGGCGGAGCACAACGACTGGGCGGATGTTCTGGTGGCAAGGTCGGGAGGGGAGGGGGCTGCGCCGGATTGAGCCGGCCATGGTGGCGCGAGCTCGACCGGAGAGACCGTCATGACCGTTCAGATGATCCAGGCTCGCAACTGCATCCTCAGCCCACGCAACGTCCGCCGCACCGCCGCCGACCCGGCACGCCTCGAGACCCTCAAGGCCAGCGTCGAAGCGCGCGGCGTGCTCCAAAACCTGATCGGGTTCGCCATCCCGAAGAAGCGCGGCAAGTTCGAGATCACCGCCGGCGGCCGCCGGCTCGCCGCCGTCCACGGCCTGATCGAGGCGACGATCCTGCCCGCCGACTACGAGATCCCGGTGTTCGTAATGAACGACACCAGTGCTGCGGCCGAGACCAGCCTCGCCGAGAACTTCGAACGCGCCGCGATGAACCCAGCGGACGAATGCGTCGCATTCCGCCACTTCATCGAGGTTGAGGGCTCGACGGTCGAGGAGATCGCCAAGCGGTTCGGTCTGACGACGCGCTTTGTCGAGGGACGTGTCCGCCTCGCGGGCCTCGCCGACGACGTGTTCGAGGCGCTGCGCAACGGCGAGATCGGCCTCGAGGTCGCGCAGGCGTTCGGCACGACCACCGACGTCGGCCGCCAGGCGCGCGTCTACGAGCAGCTGAAGGGGGGCTACAACGGCATCACCGCGATCGCCGTCCGTCGGATGATGACCGACCAGACGGTGACAGGCGCGCACAGCCTGGCGAAGTTGGTCGGTCGCGACGACTATGTCGCCGCCGGTGGCCGCATCGAGCGTGACCTGTTCGGCGACGGCACCGACGAGATGTGGATCGACTATGCGATCGTCACATCGCTTGCCGAAGCGAAAATGACCGAGGCCGCCGCGCGCATCGCCGGGTTCGGGTCGGTCGTGCCGGTGCTCGGCAACCGTCCCGACTGGCAGGCAACCGAGGCGCTTCGCCCGGTCTACGCGACCCCGACGCCGCCGACGCCCGAACAGCAGGC
>JBBRLS010000171.1:0-1249 GCA_038231215.1 Burkholderiales bacterium
ATCCCAGTGTCAGTGTGAGCGGGTCTTGCGGGTTCGCTCCACAATGTTATGTGCCTTCGTGGCTTGTGTCCGTTGTGCGGCCCGCAAGACGATGCGGGACCGGCCGCCGTGGCTTGAGAGGAGCGTGGCTTCGCCCCTACTGGGATATGCCCGCCGGCCGGTCCGGCGTTATCTCCCATCGAGCAAAGGAGACACCGGGCATGGTGACAATCGGGATCGACGCGCACAAGCGCAGCCACACCGTCGTGATCGTCGACGAGCAGGGGCGTCAGCTCGCGGCGAGGACGATCGCTACGACGTCAGCTGACCATCTCGAGCTCGTTGCGTGGGCGGCTCGTTTCACCGAGCGACGCTGGGCGGTCGAGGACTGCCGGCACCTCTCGCGCCGTCTGGAGCGGGACCTGCTCGCCGCCGGCGAACTGATCGTCAGGGTACCGCCGAAGCTGATGGCGAACATGCGCACGAGCGCCCGCTCATTCGGCAAGAGCGACCCGATCGATGCGCTTGCCGTCGCCCGCGCAGCGTTGCGCGAACCCGACCTGCCGCTCGCCAGGCTCGACGGGGCAGAGCGCGAAGTACGGCTGCTCGTCGACCACCGCGAAGACCTGGTGGGCGAGCGAACCCGCATGATCAGCCGGCTTCGCTGGCATCTGCACGAGCTCGATCCGGGCAACGAGCCGGCCCTGAGGACGCTAAACCATCTCCGCAACCTCGACCGGCTCGCCAAGCGCCTCGCGGGCCTCGAGGGAACCGTGGCACGAATCGCACGCGAGCTCGTCGATCGTTGCCGGACCCTCACCACCGAGATCAACCGGCTCGAGCGCGAGATCAGCGAGCTCGTCGCCACGCTCGCTCCGGCGCTGCTCGCGATCTGCGGCTGCGGCGCGCTCACGGCCGCGAAGATCCTCGCCGAGACCGCCGGCATCGAGCGCTTCAAGAGCCCCGACGCCTACGCCCGACACAACGGCAGCGCGCCGCTGCCGGTCTGGTCATCGAACCGGTCACGGCACCGACTCAGCCGCAGCGGCAACCGCCAACTGAACGCCGCCCTACACCGCATCGCCCTCACCCAAGCCCGCCTCCACCCAGGCGCGCAGACCCTGCTCGCCCGCAGACGCGCCAACGGCGATGGCGGACTCGAAGCACTCCGCGTGCTCAAGCGCCGGCTCTCAGACGTCGTCTACCGCGCGCTCCTCGCCGACGCGCACACCGCCACAGCCACCGCCACTTGACAGAGGAGCAAGGGACA
>JBBRLS010000172.1:0-1248 GCA_038231215.1 Burkholderiales bacterium
TGATCTTCACCCGCTTCCGTGGACACCCCGAAAGGCGCGAAGATGCGCCAGGAGTGTTCGATGGCGAAACGAGAAGCACGACGAGGGCGACGGTCGTTCACCGCGGAGTTCAAGGCCGAAGCGGTCCGGCTCTGCAAGGTCGGCGATCGCACGATCCGGCAGGTCGCCGAGGACTTGGACCTGACCGAGACCGCGCTGCGTGAGTGGGTCAAGCGCGCGGATGTGGACGCCGGCAACGGGCCGCCCGGCGCGCTGACGACGGAGGAACGCGGCGAGCTGCGCGATCTTCGGAAACGCGTGAAGCGCCTCGAGATGGAGCGCGAAATTTTAAAAAAAGCTGCGGCCTTCTTCGCGAAGGAGAACGGGTGATGTTCGAGCTCGTCGACGCGGAGAAGGCGAACTACCCGATCACAGTTCTCTGCGACGTGCTGGAGGTCTCTCGCAGCGGCTTCTACGCGCGCACGACGCGGTCTCCGAGCGCGCGTTCCAAGACGGACGCGAAGCTGGCCGTCGAGATCGCGGCGGCGCATAAGAAGAGCAGCAAGCGGTACGGCAGCCCGCGCGTGCATCGCGCGCTTCGCAGGAAGGGCGTTCGCGTCGGCAAGAAGCGTGTCGCGCGTCTCATGCGAGAAAATGGCCTTGTTGGTCGTCGCAAGCGCCCGTTCCGGCGCACGACGGACTCCAATCACGCGAGCCCGATCGCGCCCAACGTCGTGGCGCGCGACTTCGAGCCGAAGGCACCAAACCAGGTCTGGGCCGGCGACGTCACCGCCATCGCGACCATCGAGGGCTGGTCGTATCTGGCCGTGCTCCTCGACCTGTACTCGCGGCGCGTCGTCGGCTGGGCGATGAGCGAGCACAACGACACCGCGCTCGCCCTTGCAGCGCTCGAGCGCGCGATTCGCTCTCGCCATCATCTGCCGACCGGCCTCGTGCACCACACCGACCGCGGCAGCCCGTACGCGAGCGACGACTACCGCGCCGCACTGACCGCGCGCGGCATGATCGCGAGCATGAGCCGCAAGGGCGATTGCTGGGATAATGCCGTCGCCGAGAGCTTCTTCGCGACGCTCCGAGCCGAGCTGGTCGACGACGAGCGCTACTCGTCGCCGGAGGCGGCCGAAGCCTCCGTCGGCGACTACATCGAGAGCTTCTACAACGTCGAGCGGCTGCACTCGCACCTCGACTACGTCAGTCCGATCGAATTTGAATTGAAGGCACAAGTGACAGCGATTGCGGCATAGTCAA
>JBBRLS010000173.1:0-1237 GCA_038231215.1 Burkholderiales bacterium
GCGCCCGAGAGGAAGCATTCCAGCCGATCGCTGTAGAGCCGCACCTTCAGCCGGTGGCCAATCAGGCGCGACGGCGCGCTGTAGAGGACATCGCGCAAGGTGAAGGTGCCGCAGCGCGTGACGCGCGCTTCTTCCTCGACGAAGTCGGTGGTGCGCCGCTGTGGCAGATCCTGCAGCTTCGCGCGCTCAATCCGGAACGCCGCCGCGTTGCGGCGGTTGCGCCGCATCACCGCCTCGCGCACGAACGCCTCGTAGGCCGCCCGGTCGTCGAAGTCGCGGTGCCCACGCAGCAGCAAGGCTTGCTCAATCGCCTCCTTCAGATGCCGGTGCGAGGACTCGACGCTGCCGTTCTCGTGGCCAAGGCCGCGATTGTTGCGCGTGCCGACCATCCCGTAGTGCTCGAGCAGCCCGCTATAGCGTGCGGTGAAGTCCTCTTGCTCGGTCAGGTTCTTGAACGCTGCCGAGAGGCTGTCGCTGCGGTGCTCCGCTGGAACACCGCCGGCCTGCCATAGGGCGTTCTGCAGTCCCTTGGAGAGCGCCTCGAAGCTCTCGCCGCCGGCGACCACTTCGACGTGCTCCCAGCGCGAGAAGGCGAGCACGAAGTGGTAGAGGATGTGAGCGAACGGCAGCCCAGCGATCGTGACGCGCAGCTCTCCCACGGATGTGAAGTCCGACAGGCCTTGCTGGCCTGGCGCATGTTCCTGAGGGAAGAACACTTCCTTAGCCGGCCCCTGCAGGGCGCGCCACTTCCTGACGTGGCGCTGCAAGGTGCGCAGCATGCCATCGGGGAAGCGGCCCGGATGGTCGTCCTGGAGCTTGCGCAGAAGCGTGACGGCCCTCAGGGTCGGCGCGCTCTTGAGCAGCGGCACCACTTCGGCGTCCCAGACGTCGGCAAACGGGTCGGCGCGCGAGCTCCAATAACGCCGTGGGCTCTGAGAAGGCAGTGCCACCGCGCTCTCGAGACGGCGTGCACTGCGCTCGCTGATGCCGGCCTTCGCTGCAGCCAGGGCCTGGGACTTGTTCTTGCGGATGGTCATGTAGAGGCGAACCTGCTGATCGGTGATATGGGTTCCGGGCACGGCGCCGACCTCTTCTGAGACCTGAGCCTGCCATCGTGAACCCCGACCAACCGGCCGCGCCGGTAGCTCGTCGCCTACGGCGGCTACGCCGCCTTCGACTCCTCACCACCGGCCATCATGGTTGTCGTCACACCGGACATCTGAAGTGTCGTCGTCTA
>JBBRLS010000174.1:0-1234 GCA_038231215.1 Burkholderiales bacterium
CAGAAGCTCGAAAGCCGCTCGGCCCGCACCAACCTCGCCGAGACGTCGGCGTTCATGGACGGCAACAAGCGGATCATCGTGTTCTCCGACGCCGGCGGCACCGGTCGCTCGTACCACGCCGACAACGCCGCGAAGAACCAGCGCCGCCGCGTCCACTACCTGCTCGAACCGGGGTGGCGAGCCGATCAGGCCATCCAGGGCCTCGGCCGCTCGCACCGGACCAATCAGGCGTCGTCACCGTTGTTCCGGCCGGTCACGACCGACGTCAAGGGCGAGAAGCGCTTCATCTCGACAATCGCCCGCCGCCTCGACAGCCTCGGGGCACTGACCCGCGGCCAGCGCCAGACCGGCGGGCAGAACCTGTTCGATCCGGCCGACAACCTCGAGAGCGACCACGCCAAGGAGGCGCTGACCAGCTGGTACCGCCTGCTGTTCGACGGCAAGCTGACGAGCATCGGGTTCGACGCGTTCTGCCGTCGATCGGGGCTGGTCCTGATCGACAAGACCAGCGGTGGGCTCAAGGACGACATGCCGCCGATTCAGCGCTGGCTCAACCGGCTGTTGGCGTTCCCGATCGCGCTGCAGAACGCGGTGTTTGACGAGTATCTCGGCCTCGTCGAGGCGCGCATCGACGCGCTCCGCGCCGCCGGCCGCCTCGACGTCGGGGTCGAGACGATCGTCGCTGAAAGGATCGTCGAGGTCGAGCGCCACCTGCTCCGCACCGACGCCTACTCGGGGGCCGAGACGCATCTGGTTCGCCTCAAGGTGCACAGCAAGCCGAAGGTCCTCGCCTACGACGCCCTGATCGACCGCGTCGTTCACGGCCTGCCCGTCGAGTGGTTGCGCAACGGGCGCTCGGGCATGGTCGCGGCGCTGATCCCGTCCTACTCGGTCATGGCCGACGACGGCGACGTCATCACCGTCGTGCAGCTCGTTCGCCCGACGAAGCGCGAACGCATCCGCCAGTCGCTGCTCGACGAGAGCAGCTGGGCGCCGATCGACGCGGCGACGTTCGAGACGTTGTGGCGCGCCGAGGCCGACGCCGCTGCAGCTCGCCTCGATGTCGAGCACATCAACCTCGCCACCGGCCTGTTGCTGCCGATCTGGAACAAGCTGCCCGGCGACTACGTGTCGGTGTCGCGGATCAGCGATGCCGAAGGCCGGTCGTATCTCGGCCGCCACGTCGCCGAAGAAGATCTCGGCAAGCTTGCAAGCACGCTTGGCATCGCGATCG
>JBBRLS010000175.1:0-1206 GCA_038231215.1 Burkholderiales bacterium
CGTCATCCTCGGTCGATACGACGAGCACTACCTCCGCCACGATGGACCCGAGCATGTGCTGTGCTTCGCGCCAACGCGGTCGGGCAAGGGCGTCGGGTTGGTCGTGCCGACGTTGCTGACGTGGCCGGCGTCGTGCATCGTCCACGACATCAAGGGTGAAAACTGGACCCTGACTGCCGGCTGGCGCGCAAGATTTGGGCACGTCCTGCTGTTCGATCCGACCAACGCGGCGAGCGCCGCGTACAACCCCTTGCTCGAGATCAGGCGCGGCGAGTGCGAGGTCCGCGACGCCCAGAACATCGCGGACATCTTGGTCGATCCCGAAGGCGCGCTCGAACGCCGGTCGCACTGGGAAAAGACCAGCCACGCGCTCCTCGTCGGGGCCATCCTGCATGTGCTCTACGCCGAGGCCGACAAGACGCTCGCCGGCGTCGCCAACTTCCTGTCCGATCCGCAGCGGACGATCGATGTCACGCTAAAGGCGATGCTGGCTACTCCCCACCTCGGCGACCGGCCCCACCCGGTTGTCGCCTCGGCGGCGCGCGAGCTGCTCAACAAGTCCGACAACGAGCGGTCGGGTGTGCTGTCGACAGCGATGTCGTTCCTTGGCCTCTACCGCGATCCGGTCGTCGCGAAGGTCACCGCGCGGTGCGACTGGCGGATCGACGATCTGGTTTCTGGCGACCGGCCGACGACGCTCTACCTCGTCGTACCGCCCTCCGACATTGCCCGAACCAAACCGCTGATCCGGCTGGTGCTCAATCAGATCGGCCGCCGCCTGACCGAACGGCTCGACCATGCCGGTCATCGCCACCGCCTGCTGCTGATGCTCGACGAGTTTCCGGCGCTTGGTCGGCTCGACTTTTTCGAGAGCCAGCTCGCGTTCATGGCGGGCTACGGCATCCGCGGCTTCCTGATCGCCCAGAGCCTCAACCAGCTCGAGCGCGCCTATGGCCCCAATCACGCCATCCTCGACAACTGCCATGTCCGCGTCGCTTTCTCGACCAACGACGAGCGAACCGCCAAGCGGGTGTCGGACGCGCTCGGCACTGCCACTGAGATTCGCGATGCGCGCAACTATGCCGGGCACCGCATGGCACCGTGGCTCGGACATCTGATGGTCAGCCGCCAAGAGACGGCTCGACCGCTGTTGACGCCCGGCGAAGTGATGCAACTGCCGGCGACCGAAGCTGTCGTGCTGGTCTC
>JBBRLS010000176.1:0-1200 GCA_038231215.1 Burkholderiales bacterium
GAAGCTCAATCCACATCTCCACACACTGTTTCTGGACGGCGCCTATCACGACGCGAAGGGCGAGCTGGTGTGGCGCGAGCTGGGCCACCTGAAGACCAGCGAGGTCGGCGCGGTGCTCGAGCACGCCGTTCAGCGCATGGTGAGGCACTTGCGGCGCCGCGGCGCGCTCGAGTCGAGCGAGCTCTCTGGCGACGACGCGACTGACGAAGCCGAGGCCAACCTCGCCGCGTCGGCCGTGTCGGGTCAGACGCCACCCGCCGGCCCGCAGTGGACCCGTGGGTTGCCGCCGCTCACGCTGAGCTCTCTCGCCTACGACAAGCCCCTGTGCGCCGCGCTCGACGGCTTCACGCTGCACGCCGCGACGCGAGCTGGCGCGCACGACGCTGCGGGTCGCGAAGCGCTCCTGCGGTACGTGCTTCGCCCACCGATCGCCCAGCATCGCGTGGAACATCGGTCCGATGGCCTCGTGCGCATCACGCTCAAGCGCGCCTTCGCCGACGGCACTGTCGCTGTCGACATGGACCCGCTCTCCCTCCTCTGCCGGCTCGCCGCGAGCGTTCCCCCGCCCCGGTTCCACACGGTGAAGTACGCGGGCGTCCTCGCTCCGGCCAGCCCGTGGCGCTCGCGCATCGCGCCACCGAAGCCGCCCGAGACGGGGGACGCGAAGCAAGAGCGCCCCGACGAGGAGCGTCCCCCGAAGCGCGGGGTCTATCGCGGATGGGCTGAGCTTCTCGCGCGGACATTTTCCATCGACGTGCTGTGCTGCCCCAAGTGCGGCGGACGGATGAAGTTGTTGGCCGTCGTGACCGATCCAGAGAGCATCCGACGCTTCCTCGAGAAGCTTGGCGAGCTCGACGACGTGCCCGAGCGCTCACCGAGCCGCGGCCCGCCCTACTGGAAAAGCACCGTCCTGCGCCTCAAGGCCAGCGGCCACCCGTAGGGCTCGCACGGCCCCGCGCACGGACCCGTGGAGGTGCCACCTCCGAGCGCCGTAGCGCCGTAGAGCGGCAGAGACCGCGCGGCGAACGTGTGCTCGCGCCCCGGAAACGGGTCGCGACAGAGGGCTGAACGCCGCCCCAATCGTCGGCGAGCCCGTCGCTCGGCCTCTGGTTCGCTCGAAATGCCCCCGCAGGATGCCGTCGGGAGGTCGGGCATCGGGTGGACCGGCGGGCCGAAAACGGCCTTGTTTTACCTACGCTC
>JBBRLS010000177.1:0-1195 GCA_038231215.1 Burkholderiales bacterium
TCGCTGATCGACACCATGTTCGAGCTGCCCACGCTCGACGGCGTGGCCAAGGTCGTGCTCGACGAGCACACCATCCAGGACGAAGCCAAGCCGCTTCTCGTCTATCGAGAACCGGCCAAGTTCAGCGCCTGATGCGCAGACTGCCCGACTCCCCGATCGGGCAGGATTCGTCACTCCTCCCGGCCCGCCTCTCGGCCGTCCCCTTTTAATCGAACCCTCGGGCCCCACATCGGCACGAGAAAGAGAGGAAACGCGACATGTCCGGTCACCCTGTACTCCCCGCCGAGAAGATCACCCTGCCGCTGCTGCCGCTGCGCGACGTGGTCGTCTTCCCGCACATGGTCATTCCCCTCTTCGTCGGCCGCCCCAAGTCGATCAAGGCCCTTGAGGTCGCGATGGAAGCCGGCCGCCAGATCATGCTGGTCGCGCAAAAAGCCGCCGGCAAGGACGAGCCCAAGCCCGACGACATGTTCGAGGTCGGCTGCGTCTCGTCGATCCTGCAGATGCTGAAGCTCCCCGACGGCACGGTGAAGGTGCTCGTCGAAGGCGTTCAGCGCGCGATCACGCACAGCGTCTCCGACAACGGCGAATACTTTGTCGCCGAGGTCACGCCGGTGCCGCCCGAGGCCGAAACGAAGAGCGAGGTCGAGGCGCTGCGCCGCGCCGTGACTCAGCAGTTCGACCAGTACGTCAAGCTCAACAAGAAGATTCCGCCCGAGATCCTGACCTCGATCGCCGGCATCGACGACGCCGGCCGCCTGGCCGACACGATCGCCGCGCACCTGCCGCTCAAGCTCGAGAACAAGCAGTCGGTGCTCGACCTCGTCGACACCGGCAAGCGCCTCGAGAAGCTGCTCGAGCAACTCGAGCACGAAGTCGACATCCTGCAGGTCGAAAAGCGCATCCGCGGCCGCGTCAAGCGGCAGATGGAGAAGAGTCAGCGCGAGTACTACCTCAACGAGCAGGTCAAGGCGATCCAGAAGGAGCTCGGCGACGGCGAAGAAGGCGCCGACATGGAAGAGCTCGAGAAGAAGATCATCGCCGCCAAGCTGCCCAAGGAAGCGAAGAAGAAGGTCGACGCCGAGTTCAAGAAGCTCAAGCTGATGTCGCCGATGTCGGCCGAAGCGACGGTGGTGCGCAACTACATCGACACGCTGGTCAACCTGCCGTGGTCGAAGCGCACGAAGATCAAGCA
>JBBRLS010000178.1:0-1135 GCA_038231215.1 Burkholderiales bacterium
GAAGCGCGACCCGCCCATGCCGGCCATCATGCGCCAGAGCCCTTTCGCTTTGCTCGCGAGATCGCCACGGGTGAGCTTGCCATCGTCGACACGCCGAACGGCGAACGGATGCAACTCAGCCTTGGCAAGCGCGCCGACGGTATTACGGCAAAGGTCGTCATCGAGCGACCGGGCTTGCCCGACGAAGTTCTGCCGCTCGAACCGGTGCCGGGCAACGCCGGCACGTTGTTGAGCGTGGTCGCGCCCGCCGAGCCGCATGAGTTCGATGCCTCGTTACACCTCGCTGCCGACACCCGCCACGAGGCGCTCGAATTTCGCATGACCGAGCCGGCCGGCCATGCGCATTGATGCTGCTTGGCGCGCCGCTGCTAGTGACGTCGCGGTGCCGGCCGTAGGCAACATCTGATGACCACCTCTAACCTCGATTTCAGCGGCGACATTGGCCGAAAGCGGGACCTGCGGTTCGGCCTTGTGGTTGCGTTGCTCGCCCTATTCGGGTTGTCGCTGATTGCTGGCTGGCACGATGTCGCTTTCGCCGGTCATGACCATGGATATTCCAGCGTTACAGCGGCTGACGGCGTGGCCCACGCCGGCCACGACGACGACGATGAAAACCAGCCGGACCATCTTGCTGCGCACGCCGCTTTGCAAAACATCGACTTGCCACCGGTTGCGCTGACCGTCCTGTCGCAGCCGCGTTCAGCCGAGGTTTGGCACCCGGCATCAGCGGTTTTCGGCCCGCTTGCGGTGCCAGTTACCGACATTCGTCCCCCTCGAGGCTGAGCGGGCGCGAAACACGCGTCGCTGATTATCCTTCGAGAGGACTTCCATGCCTGCTTTCTTGCGCCGGCGGCCGCGATGTGCGGTCCTGCCCGGCGGTATCGCCGCGAGCTTGCTCGCCGGACTGGGTGCGCCCGCGACAGCGGCACTAGCGCCACCGTTCGGCCAGCTATTGCGCCAGTCGATCGATGTACCGCGCCTTGCGGAGGCCGTGGCCGACACGCGCCGCGCCGAGGGGCAGGCATTACAGGCGCGGGCTCGGCCGAACCCGACGATCGGCGTGCTCACCGAGAACGTCGGCGGCTCGTCACCCTATCAGCGCTTCGACCGCGCCGAGACGACGCTGCAATTCAGC
>JBBRLS010000179.1:0-1124 GCA_038231215.1 Burkholderiales bacterium
CGGCCTGGCTTCGCCCGAGAAAATTCGGTCCTGGTCGTTCGGTGAAGTCAAAAAGCCCGAGACCATCAACTACCGCACCTTCAAGCCGGAGCGGGACGGCCTCTTCTGCGCCAAGATCTTCGGCCCGATCAAGGACTACGAGTGCCTGTGCGGCAAGTACAAGCGCCTGAAGCACCGTGGCGTGATCTGCGAGAAGTGCGGCGTCGAGGTCACCCAGACCAAGGTTCGGCGCGAGCGCATGGGTCACATCGACCTGGCGGCGCCGTGCGCGCACATCTGGTTCCTGAAGTCGCTGCCGTCGCGGCTGGGCCTCGTGCTCGACATGACGCTGCGCGACATCGAGCGGGTGCTCTACTTCGAAGCGTACGTGGTCGTCGACCCGGGCATGACGCCGCTGAAGAAGTTCTCGATCATGACCGAGGACGACTACGACGCGAAGCGCACCGAGTACGGTGACGAGTTCATCGCGCTGATGGGCGCCGAGGGCGTGCACAAGCTGCTCGCCGAGATCGACCTCGACGTCGAGGCCGAGAAGCTGCGCAACGACATGACCGGCAGCGAGCTGAAGGTCAAGAAGAACTCGAAGCGCCTGAAGGTGATGGAAGCCTTCAAGAAGTCGGGCATCAAGCCGCAGTGGATGGTGATGGAGGTCCTGCCGGTGCTGCCGCCAGACCTGCGTCCGCTCGTGCCGCTCGACGGTGGCCGCTTCGCGACCTCCGACCTGAACGACCTGTATCGCCGCGTCATCAACCGCAACAACCGCCTCGCGCGTCTGTTGGAGCTGAAGGCGCCGGAAATCATCGTCCGCAACGAGAAGCGCATGCTTCAGGAAGCGGTCGACTCGCTGCTCGACAACGGCCGTCGCGGCAAGGCGATGACGGGCGCCAACAAGCGCGCCCTCAAGTCGCTCGCCGACATGATCAAGGGCAAGTCGGGTCGCTTCCGCCAGAACCTGCTGGGCAAGCGCGTCGACTACTCGGGCCGTTCGGTCATCGTCGTCGGCCCGACGCTCAAGCTGCACCAGTGCGGCCTGCCCAAGCTGATGGCGCTCGAGCTCTTCAAGCCCTTCATCTTCTCGCGCCTCGAAGCCATGGGCATCGCGACGACGATCAAGGCGGCGAAGA
>JBBRLS010000180.1:0-1109 GCA_038231215.1 Burkholderiales bacterium
AGCTGGGTGCAGAGCGGCTCGGTTGAAATCGCAGTCGGCCAACTTGGCCGCATGCTACAGAATCCACGCCGTCATCTGCTCCCTCCCTCGGGCGTCGCTCCGCTCGGGAGCTCGGTTCGATCTCCTGTTCAGGTAGCGCTGTTACGCGGGTTTGAACTCGGTGCCGTGTCGCAGCATGGCATGCATGATGATGGCGAGACGACGCGCGAGCGCGATCCGCGCCTTGCGCATCGTCGATCGCTTGGCAATCGCGAAGGCCCAGTCCTTGAGCTTGAGCGACCCCTTGTAGCGCGTCAGCATGACGTTGGCGGCTTCGTACAAGAGGGTACGCACCCGCCGATCGCCGCACTTCGAGATGCTGCCGGTGTAGTCGACCTCGCCCGACTGATAGCGCCGCGGTACCAAGCCGAGATAAGCGCCGATGTCGCGAGATCGGCGGAAGCGCTCCGGGTCATCAATGGCCGCCGTGAAGGCGAGCGCGGTGAGCTGGCCGACACCTGGGATGCCCATCAGCCGGCGGCACGCATCGGATGCCCTGACCATCCGCCGGATGTCCCCATCGATCGCCACGACGGCGCCGAGCACGGCGGTACGCGCTGCCACGAGACCCCGCACGGCGGCAGATAGGCCGGCGATCCCTTCGCTCGCCCGCAGCGCCTGCCTAATGAATGCGGCGGTTAACGCACGCGGCAGCCGCACGCCGAACACCACGGCAAGGCCGCGGATCTGGTTCTCGAGGGTGCCCCGCTGGCCGACCAGCTTCTTGCGAGCGATGATCAACGACCGAACGGCGTGTGCCGACAGCGACTTCACATGGACGGGCTTGAAGAAGCCGGTGCGGGCAAGATGCGCCAAGCCGCGCGCATCGTTCCGGTCGGTCTTGTGCGTCGCCAGCGACTTCAGCGCCTGATAGGCCTGCCGGCTCTCGATGCAGACGACAGGCAATCCAAGCTTGCTCAGGCCGTGGTAGAGCATCGGCGCCATCCGGCCCGTCTCGAACACGATCCGCTCGCAGGTCGGAGCCCGGGCGAGCGCTGTCGCGATATCGGCAGGCGTCGACGGCACCTTCATCTCGTTCATGACGGCGCCGTCTCGGTTCATGACACATA
>JBBRLS010000181.1:0-1092 GCA_038231215.1 Burkholderiales bacterium
GATTTCGCGCAAGGCGACGCCGAAGTCGGGTTTGGCCGTGACGGCCAGCGGCGCAGTGGCGCGCTCGACGCCGGCGATGGCCAAAACTGCGATCACGAAGGCGGTCGCCACCACGGCGCCGACGATGGCGACGAGGCGCTCAGGCGAAAAGGGATCGAGGTGATCGCCGACGGCCTTGGTCGTGACGATGAAGCCGACGATCATCATAATCCACGTGATCGCCGCCGCCGCGGGACGCCGCGCCGGAGCGACGGCGCTGGCGAGCAGGGCAAGAAGCGACGTCCCCGCCGCGCCGACGCCGATGCCGATCAGCGCGAACGCGACGACGGCGAGCACAAGACCCTCCGGCTCGCCCATCCGCGTTGTCGCCACCGCCGCGAGAAAGCCGCCGAGGGCGAGCACAGCCATTCCGCCGATGATCCACGGCGTCCGCCGCGCGCCGCCGTCGGAGCCGTGGCCCCAGCGCGCGCGGCTCATCTGGACGGCGTAGTGAAACGCAACGAGCCCCGCCGGCAGCGACGCCGCAAGGCCATATTCGACGACCATGATCCGATTAAGCGTCGTCGTGGTGAGAACGACAATCGCGCCGATCGCGCTCTGGACGAGTCCGAGACGGACGATCGAGGTCCAGCCAAGCCCCGTCACCGGACGAGTTGCGCGACGCCGAACGCCGCCCCCAGCATGCCAAAGACATAAAGCGAAGTGCCGGTCGCATTATACCACGGTGTCCGCCCGAGCGGGTCGCCGAGCAGCCGGATCATCAGCGCGATCTGCCCGACGACAGCGATCGCGATGCCGCCAGCGTACCACGGCAGGCCCCAGTGGAGCAGAAGCGCGACGACCACAATCTGCGGCACCGCCATGACGAAGCACGCAACCCGCGCGGCGCGGTCGACGCCGAGCACCACCGGCAGCGAGCGCAAACCCATCGCCCGGTCGCCCTCGATCGCCTTGAAATCGTTCAGCGTCATAATGCCGTGCGCGCCGAGGCTGTAGAGACCGAGGAGCGCAAGGATGCGTCCATTGGGCAGGCCGCCCGCCATCACGCTCGCGCCGGTGAACCACGTCAGCCCTTCATAGGCGAGGGCGCAC
>JBBRLS010000182.1:0-1085 GCA_038231215.1 Burkholderiales bacterium
CATGATGCCGAGCGCCGGATTATGCCGCGGGGGGCGGCCCCCGGGCCTTGGCCCGCCTCGCTCCAGCCGCGCCGGGCGTCGGCATAATCAGAGTGCTTCGAGGAAGGCGAGCAGCCGGTCGTCTGGCCGATACCGGCCTGGCGGCACGGCGGACGCGGCCATGCGGCTGAGTGCCTGTTCCTTCAGCTGCATGTCGGCGTGCAGGTAGACTTGGGTAGTCTCCACGGATTCATGGCCGAGCCAGAGCGCGATCACCGACTGATCGACGCCGTGCCTCAGCAGCTCCATGGCCGTACTGTGGCGCAGCACGTGCGGGCTGATCCTGCGGCTCTTCAGTGATGGACATGATCGTGCTGCGGCCTCGACGTGCCGTCGGACGAGATGCTCCAGCGCATCGCGGCTCAGGTGATCGCCGCGCATCGTTGGGAAGAGCGGCTGATCCTCTTCGCCACAGCGTTCCTTGATCCACGCCTCCAGCAGCTTCGCGGTCTCGCGCCGGAGCGGCGTAGCCCGCTCTTTGCGGCCCTTACCCTCGCATCGGACATGTGCCCCGACGCCCAGCACCACGTCACGTCGGCGCAGGCTGATCAGCTCAGACGCCCGCAGGCCGGTCTGGAGCGCGACGAGCAGCATCAGGTGGTCGCGTCGCCCGATACAGGTGGAGCGATCCGGCGCGGCCAGCACCGCGGCGATCTCTTCGCCATGGAGGAAGGCGACGGTACGCTTCACATAACGTTTGCTCGGCAGGACGAGGATCCGCTGACAGTGCAGCAGATAGGCCGGCTCGTTCATCGCAACGAAGCGGAAGAAGGAGCGGATCGCGGCTAGGCGTGTGTTGCGGCTACGCGCGCTGTTGCCTCTTTCCGCCTCCACGTACGTCAGGAAGGCCGCGACGAGGTCAGCGTCGAGGTCGTCTATCCTAAGCCGGGTTGGCGGCTTGCCCAGCTGTTCCTGGGCGTAGCGCAGCAGCAGTCGGAAGGTGTCGCGGTAGCCGGCGATGGTGTTGGGGCTGGCGTTCATCTGCGTGCAGAGGCGCTCGGTAAAGAAGCGCTGGAGCAGCGCCGGGAAGGTCGAGGCGGTCATGG
>JBBRLS010000183.1:0-1069 GCA_038231215.1 Burkholderiales bacterium
ATCCGCGGACGCTGGCGGACGTGCTCGGCCAGCCGTTCGCGCCCGCGCGCGCCAGCCGCATCGCGCTCCAGATTCTCGCCGCGCTCGAGGCCGCGCCCCTCGTTCACGGCGATCTCCGGCCGCCGAATGTGCTGCTCGACGATAACGACCGAGTTCGCGTCACCGGGTTCGGCCTGCAGTTCGTGCTGACCGTGCTACGCGAGACGCGGGCCGGCCCAGCGCTGCCTGCGGACATCGCGATGTACGCGCCTCCAGAGCGGCTCCACGGCACTGAGAATCTCGATGTCGCCGCGGATGTCTACGGTGTTGGAGCGATGCTGTACGAGATGCTCGCCGGAGCGCCGCCCTTCGATGCGCAACAATCGGTGTGGACCCTCAACGTCGATGCGCAGATTCTGATGCCGCCACCACTCGCGGATGCGAGACTCGATGCCATCGTGCAGTGCGCGATGCGGAAGGATCCGGGTTGGCGTTTCCGATCCGCGAGGGAGATGGCGGAGGCGATCAAAAGCCCGTGTATACCGCCGCACCATCGAACTCCTACTTGGGACGAGTCGTGAAGGTCGGTGGCCGGCGCTCGACGTATCCCAAATTGGGCCACGCTTTCTGGCCGACGAGGTGCGGGCGGAACTCGCGCGCAAAGTCTGAGGAAGCCGCCCCTAGTGCAGCACCAGGCGGACGCGAAAGAACCGATCCGAGACCGCCACGGCCACGTTGAAGCCCGCTCACAGTCACCCCGACCGCGCGATATGAGTCTCACCAACCAGCTCGAATCGATTGTCGCGCGCGCCACCGCCGTGACGTTGGGGACCGACACCTCGACCAGCGCCGACGCGTTGCTCGCCGAGTCGAATCCGTTGTGGGGACAGCTCGGCGAGCACGCGGCCGAGCTGCTGCCCGTCGTGGACCGGCTGATGGCGAAGCTGAAGGGCGATCTGGCAGGTGCACCGGCGGCCGTCAAGAGCGCGCTCGAGCAGCACCGCAGCGCCGAGGCCGAGGCGAAGTTCGATCGCGTCGACGCGCCGCGCGAGGTCGTCGGGTTCCAGATCCTCGATGCGCTCGAGCGGAT
>JBBRLS010000184.1:0-1059 GCA_038231215.1 Burkholderiales bacterium
CCGAGTCACCGGCCATGGTGCCGAGGTGGTCGGCCGCTCGCTCGGGGTGTTCTACCCGGAAGATGCGATCACGCCCGAACGCGTGCTTGACCGCCTTCACGAGGCAGAGCACAGCGGCTGGAGCCTGGACGACGGCTGGCGCGTGCGCGCCGACGGCAAGCGCTTCTGGGGCAGTGCGATGATCGCTCCGCAGCGCGCGCTGGAGGGGACTACCCCGCTCGCCGTCGCGTTCGCCAGCACCGACAAGAATGGCTATTGCCTGATCATTCGCGACATGTCCGGTCATCGCGACGCCGCCGAGGAGGCACGTCATGCCGCGGTCTGCGACCACCTGACCGGCATCGGCAACCGCCGCGCCTTTTTCGATGCGGCCGAAATCGAACTTCGGCGCTGGCGGCGGCTGCCGCGACCGCTGACGCTGGTGCTGATCGACGCCGACTACTTCAAAAAAATCAACGACACCCACGGCCACCCGGTCGGCGATGCGGTGTTGCGTCATATCGCGCGCCTGATGGGCGCCACCTTCCGCCAGGTCGACGTCGTGGCCCGCATCGGCGGCGAGGAATTTGCGGTGCTGCTGCCCTCGGCAGATCTGGCCAGCGCGCAGCGCGTGGCCGAACGCCTGCGTGCCGCGATCGAAGCGCAGCCGACGCAGACTGACGCCGGCCCGGTGGCTTGCACGGTCAGCATTGGCATCGCAGCCATGGATGAAGCGACCACCAGCGTCGAAGCGCTGCTCAAACGTGCCGACGAAGCCCTGTATGCGGCCAAGCACAGCGGCCGCAACCGGGTTTGCGGGCCTGCGCTGGTGCCCGCCGAGGCAGGCTGAGCGTCGTGTCGGGCACCGTTTCCGAAGCCGCCTACGAGGCGCTGATCCAGTTCTTGTACCAGGCACCTATCGCCCTGGTGCAGACGACCTTCGACGGCGAGGTCGAGATGATCAATCCGACCGCGGCGCAGCTGTTGATGCCGCTGTCGAGTGATGGCTCGCTGGACAACCTGTTCAAGCTGCTCGAAGGCGCGGCGCCGGAACTGCGGGGCCTGGCGCAGGCCGCGCCG
>JBBRLS010000185.1:0-1054 GCA_038231215.1 Burkholderiales bacterium
GCCGCCACCTCCGCCATCAACCCCAAGCGAGTGGGCGAGCGGCTTGATGATCGCCTGTTCGATCGCGATCCTCGCGAGGTCGGCGATGATCGTGTTCGCCAGATTGTCGAACGCGCCGCCCAGCAGATGCACCTTGGGCACGATCTGGTCGAGCTGCTGGCCCAGGACCTGCAGCCCGTGCACCTCGGCCGACTGGATGGCCTCGCCGATGTTCACATCGTCGAGCTTCTTGGCGTAGGCGGCAAGGGGCCCGTTCGTGCGGTCGCGCAGCTGCTGCTGCTTGATCGGCAGTTCTGCCTCTAGCGTCGCGATCCGCCTGCGTGCTGCGGCCTTGGTGAGCCTGTCCGTCGTTTCGGAATCGATAAGCGCCTGCTGCGCACGGATCGCGTCGCGCTGCGCGATGTCGAGCAGTTGCAACTCGATTGCGCGCGCCTCTTTGGCGGTCCCCGCATCGGCGAGCTGCAGCTGCAGCATCTCTGCCGCGCTCGCGTCGTCCAGCTCGGCGAGATGGAGGGCCTGTGCCGCAATCCTGCCGCGCTCGCGCACGTCGATCGTGATCTGCCTTTGCGCAGCATCACGGACCGCGAGGTCGCGTAGCGATGCCGCGTCGGCGGCGATCTGGCCCTGGTTGGCTTTCTTGCCCAGACTGCGCGCCTTCGCATCGCGGTTGATCTCGGCGAGCTTGTCCTTGAGTTCGAGCGCGAGCGTGGCGGTGTCGTCGTCACGGCGTGCGGTCGGTTCGACGGCGTTGCTGGCGGTATCCCTCGCAAGCTGCCGGAACGCCGCGTCGATCCGGTTCTGGACGGTATCCTCGGCGCGCAGCAGACTTTGCTCGCTCGGGCCCCTGGGGCCTTTGCGCGGCTTCTTCTTGGCGTCGCGGATGGCCTTGAGCTCGGCGTCGTGCGTCTTCGTCAGCGCGGTCGCCTGAATCTCGACCTCGGTCGCGGATAGGGCTCCCGATTGCCCTTTCGCGCGCAGCTCCTCGATCGCGGTCTTGAAGCGCTGCGTGCTTGCGGTCGCCTTGTCCGCCGCTGCCGCCGCGCGATCGAAGGCC
>JBBRLS010000186.1:0-1036 GCA_038231215.1 Burkholderiales bacterium
CCATGCGAGGCGACGCACCTGGCGCTATGTGACCGGCCGGGCCTTCAGAAGGCATCGGACCGCAGCCACGGGGGCGGCCGTCGTGCTCCTGGCGATTGCCGTCGGCGTGGGCGGCGTCCTGTGGCAGGCTGGAGTGGCGCGCGACGAAGCGAGGCGTGCGACCGCCGTTCAGGATGTGCTGCTGTCGATCTTCAGGGCGAGCGCGCCGGACCAGGCGCGTGGCAAGGACGTCAGCGTCAAGGAGTTGATGGCGCGCGGCACCGCCCATCTGGAGGACAGCCTGCGCGACCAGCCACGAGCGCTCGCCGAGCTCGACGGCGAGCTCGGCGACATCTACAACGAGCTGGGCGACGACGGCGCCGCGCTCAAGCACCTCGACCGCGCGCTGGTGGGCTTCGCCGCACTGGGCCTGCAGCGCAGCCGCGCCGGAATCGACGCGATCTTTCATCATGGCGTCGTCATGATGCAAAGCGGAAAGTGGCCGGAGGCACGCGCTGATTTCGACCGCTGCCTGCAATGGGGAACGGAGGAATTCGGCCCGCGCAACCGCTGGGCCGTCGCGGCGCGCGAGAAGCAGGCCTTCATAGCCCTGGAGCTCGGCGAGACGGACAAGGCGATGCAGACGGCGCGCCTCGGCCTGGCGCAGCCGGTGGGCGACGACCGGGCCTTCGATGCCTGGCGTCGGCTGAGGGTGCGCAACGTCATCGGCCAGATCCAGATCGAGACCGGTGACTATGCCGAGGCGCGCGAGACGTTTCGTCATCTGCTCGAAGACAGCAAGGGCGTGCCATTGTTCGCCGTCGACGACACGATGGTGGCTCGCCTGCAAATGGCCCGCGCGTCGCACTACGAAGGCGACGATGCGTCGGCGCTGCCCGAGATGCAGGCTCTCGTGCCCGACATGGAGCGCGTTCTCGGGCCCGGCCACCCGCACTCGCTGGCGGCCCGCGGTCTGCTCAGCCAGGCGCTGGCCGGGGTCGGACACTACGACGAAGCGATCGCCGTCCAGCAGGCCAGCCTGGAGCGGGTGCCGCTC
>JBBRLS010000187.1:0-1004 GCA_038231215.1 Burkholderiales bacterium
CCATGACCGCCTCGACCTTCCCGGCGCTGCTCCAGCGCTTCTTTACCGAGCGCCTCTGCACGCAGATGAACGCCAGCCCCAACACCATCGCCGGCTACCGCGACACCTTCCGACTGCTGCTGCGCTACGCCCAGGAACAGCGCGGCAGGCCGCCAACCAAGCTTCGAATAGACGACCTCGACGCTGACCTCGTCGCGGCCTTCCTGACCTACGTCGAGGCGGAGAGAGGCAACAGCGCGCGTAGCCGCAACACCCGCCTGGCCGCGATCCGCTCCTTCTTCCGCTTCGTGGCGATGAACGAGCCGGCCTATCTGCTGCACTGTCAGCGGATCCTCGCCATGCCGAGCAAACGCTATGTGAAGCGTACCGTCGCCTTCCTCGACGGCGAGGAGATCGCCGCGGTGCTGGCCGCGCCGGATCACTCCACCTGGATCGGGCGACGCGACCATCTGATGCTGCTCGTAGCGCTCCAGGCCGGCCTGCGGGCATCTGAGCTGATCGGCCTGCGCCGGCGTGACTTGGTGCTGGGCGTCGGGGCGCACATCCGATGCGAGGGCAAGGGCCGCAAAGAACGGGCTACGCCACTCCGGCGCGAGACCGCAAAGCGGCTGGAGGCGTGGATCAAGGAACGCCATGGCGAAGAGGATCAGCCGCTCTTCCCCACGATGCGCGGCGATCGCCTGAGCCGCGATGCGCTGGAGCACCTCGTCCGTCGGCACGTCGAGGCCGCCGCGCGATCCTGCCCGTCGCTGAAGGGCCGCAGGATCAGCCCGCACGTCCTGCGCCACAGCACCGCCATGGAGCTGCTGAGACATGGCGTCGACCAGTCGGTGATCGCGCTCTGGCTCGGCCACGAATCCGTGGAGACCACCCAGGTCTACCTGCATGCCGACATGAAGCTGAAGGAACAGGCGCTCAGCCGAATGGCCGCATCCGCCGTGCCGCCAGGCCGGTATCGGCCCGACGACCGGCTCCTCGCCTTCCTCGAAGCGCTCTGATTATGC